>JAQGHR010000112.1 GCA_028291545.1 Planctomycetota bacterium
TTCGGACATGACGAGCAGCCCCGTGGGCGCCAGGATTCGCGCGTCGGCCTTCGAGACCGGCAATCTCAGCGAATCGCATGTCCTATCCATGCCAAATTACCCATTATGGCGCAATCGCCCTGCCGTCAGCGCGAGGAACGCGGCGATGGTGTTGGCCTTCGTCCCGGCCGCCGCGACAGCGGTGTAGCAAGACCGGAACTGGTCGCTCAGCCCGGCGGAGCGGATCCGATTGGTGACGGTCCTGCGGCCGCGGGCGAGGACGGCGCCGAGGAACAGCAGGGCGAGCCTGGGTGCGGACCGCCGTCGAGGGCGGAGGCGAGTCGGGCGAGACCCGCGCGGCGCGAGAGCACTGAGCGAAGGGAAGGGGTCGCAGGAAGCCGCGCGGTCCTAGCCTCGCCACATTCCACTTCACACGGGCATTTCATTGGTCGCTGATCCAGCCGGTGCGTCCGGCGGAAAGCCGTCCCGCCGCTTCGCTGGCGTCGCCGACGCCATAGACACCGGCGACGCCGACGCGGCCCTTGATCCGTTCAGCCAGGCGGAATTCCCGCACGAACTTGCTATCCCAGCCGCGCGGGAGCACGACGTCCTGGTGCAGGCAGACGACCAGTTCGTGCTGGGCTTCCCGTACCCGACTACGGGAAGCCCTTGCTGCTTCAGGCGCACCGCCCACAACCGTCGCCACTCACGCCAATTCTGGAGGTTGGAGTCGGACGCTTCCATTCCCCGAGACTACGGCTCGAAAACTTGACCGCCTTTGCGCTGTGGTCAGGAGACGTCGCGGGCCAGCGCGTGCAGTTGCTAGGCCTTCAGCAGGCCCTTCCGGATCCGCGCCCGCGCGGCGGCTCGGACAGGTCGCAGTTCGGCCAGCGCCTGATCGACGAGATGTGTGCCCTGTCCGTTCCCCTGCCCGGTTGTCCGCCGTTGCGCAGTGGTCCGTAGACGTCGCGGGCCAGCATCCGCCCCCGTCGCCCGTAATCGATGTCGCGGGCCAGCGTGTGCAGTTGCTAGGCCTTCAGCAGGCCCTCCCGGATCCGCGCCCGCAACGGGGGCTCGGACAAGTCGCAGTTCGGCCAGCGCCTGATCGACGAGATGTGTGCCCTGGCCGTTCCCCTGCCCGGTTGTGATCGGTTCGATGACGGGGGGCAGACTCGTCACCTGCCCGGTTGTGATCGGTTCGATGACGGGGGGCAGACTCGTCACCGGAGCCGGGAGGGCGGCGACGGTCGACCGTGCGAGGAGTCCGTAGACGTCAACCTCGAATTGCGTTCCGAGGTAGACCATCCCGTTGGCGATCGTCGGCGTGATAAACTTGATCCCACCGCCAGCCGTGTCGCGCGGCCCGGCCTGGTCGCTGGTGTACAGCGGCGTCGTCAGGTTGTTCGCGTTGTAGGCGAAGAGGGTCGCCGGGCCGCTCGAGCCGAAGGCATCCACCTGCGGGGACCAGACGATCCCATTGCTCGTGCCGTTGGCCGAGACGCTCTGCACCTCCCCGGGGAAGCCGGAGACCGTCGTGCCCTGGCTGACAGGGGTCTCGTTCAGCAGCATCGTGTTCGTCGCCGGGTCGAGCACAAGCGCGAAGGCCTTGATCACGTCGCCCACGCCCTGAATGTAGACCTTGCCATTGAAGTAGGCCGCCGAGCTATAGATGAGGCCGTTGGGGTTGGCAATGAACTCCTGGAGGACGCGGTCCGGTCCGCCGGGGTTGAAGCCGCCCATGTTGTCCTGATCGATCAGGTAGAGCCTCCCCGACTTGTCGACCGAAACCGCCAGGTGCGGGTGCGCCGTACCCGGGAAGTCGGGCAGCAGCGTCACGGAGCCCGAGCCCGTGTCCAGGTCGAGGTTGTCCCGGTTCTTGAAGTCGAACGGGGTGAACGAGTCGACAACGGTCATCGTCCCGGGGGTCGGGCTGACCCGGAGGATCGACAAACCGTGGTCGGGGCCGGGCCGGTGGCCGGTGTCGTTCTGGATGATGAAGCTCAGGCCGTCGCCCAGCGGCGAGGTCGGGTCCGGCTGCATCTGGAAGGTGAACGTCGTCGAGAAGTCCTGGATGTTAACGCGCGCATTGGCGAAGAGGTTGCCCGACTGCTGGCCCCCCCCGTTGCCGATGGCCAAGTTCGTCAGGACGGCCTCGGGGCCGTTAAAGGTCGTGATCCCGGTGGCCGTCAGGTCGCCGTGGCTGGCGAAGCCGCCGGCGTGGTTGATGAGGGTCGTGCCGCCGCTGGAGTAGGTCCAGCTCGTGATCACATGGTTCGCGTGCCGGCCGTCGGTTCCGCCGCCGAAGCCGACGAAGGCGGTGCCGCCGCCGACGCTGGTGGGGAGGTCCACGTTCGGGTAGGCGCGGTTGAAGCTGGCGCCGGTGGTCTGGTCGGTGATCGTCTCGGTGAGCGTGGTGCCGCTATACGACAGGGTCGCCTGGAAGGTGTGCGGTCCGTTGGGGTCCTCGGACCCCGACGTGAAGTCGATGCCGGTTCCGGCCAGCCGCTGGAAGACGTCAGGCGCGACCGGCTTGTCGGTGGGGTAGACGCCGTTGAAGAACAGGCCCGTCGAGCTGACGCCGGTGCTCGGGATGGCGGCACCGAAGGTGACGCCCACGCTGTTGCCGATCCCGGCGTAACCGAGGCCGAAGCCGGCCTCGCCCTGCGCGGCCGGGCCGGGCGGGGTCGTCGTGGTGAAGGCGTCGAACGTGCCGTTGCCGGTCGCAAAGATCAGGTCGCCGTTGGACGCGACCGACGGTGCCGCTCCTGCCTGCCAAATCGCCCCGAAGCCGCCATTCGGGTTGGTGTTGAAGACGGTGACGATCTTCAGCGTCTTCGCATCGAAGCCGACGAGCCAGCCGTGGTAATTATCGAGATCGGCCTGCGACCCGAAGCCCGCGAAGACGACGCCGTTGGGATGTCCCGGCACCTTGGTGTCGAGCACCAGGCCGGGCCGGTTGTTCTCCCGCAGCGCGTTGAACTCGATCACCCCGTTGTTTGACCCGGCTCCGGTGCCGGGGACAGAGATCTGGGTGTTGTTGGTGAAGCTGCCGTTGGCATTGAGCGTCGTGTCGCCAACTGTGACCGGGCCCCCGTTCTTCTCCTGTCCGTTGATGAGATTCAGGGCGTGGAATTTCGTGACGTAGTGCGGCCCGCCGCCGCCGAGCGGCTCCTCCTTCACCCTGGTGACGACGTAGATCGTATTCGTGGACCGGTCGATGACGGGCGTGCCGGTGATGCCGTAGACCGGAACGATGTCGGTGGTCTCGACGTCCTGGAAGGGGATGGGCGTGATGCCGTTCGCCGGGTCAATGAAGATGTCCTGCCAGAGCACGCCGTTGTGCCGCGGGCCGGCGGTTGGGTCGGTGGCGTCGAGGGCGTAGACGCTGTCGTTCTCGGTGGCCACGATCAGGACGTTGTGGACCTTGCCGTCGCCCATGCTCACCTGGCTGACCTCCAAGGGCTGGGCATAGACGTAGCCGTCGACCGCGTAGTGGAAGAGCTTCCCGAAGCTCGACGCGTTGACGTTCTGCGGCGTCAGCGTCGTCTCGTTCAGGTTGGCCCCGGTCCGGGAAGTGTCGTTGTGATACGTGAGGACGTCCGTGCCTCCGGTGTTCGGCGCCACCGGCGTCAGCGAGCCGAACAGGCCGTGCGTCTCTTGGTCGAGGCCAGCGGTGAAGTACACCGTGTTGGCGTCGCCTCCCATGCCGCCGTTGCCGACCTTTAGCGTCCACAGCCCGTCGATGTGGATGGGATTGCCGTTGGGGTCGTTCAGAGTGCCCAAGGACTTGCCGGTCGTGGGGTTGAAGACGTCGATGAAGCCGCTCTTGAAGTTGCCCACCAGCAGGTCACCGCTGATCGCCCCGAAGCTCGACGGCGCCAGCGCCAACCCCCACGGCGAGTCGAGCGGGCCGCGCGAAACCAGGCGCTGCTTCCCGCCGGGAAGGCCCGGCGTTCCGTTCAGGTTGAACACGTCGATGAAGCCGTTGCCCTGGCCGCCCACGTCGTCGTGCTTGCTGGCGTCCTGCTTGGCGTAGGTGACATAGACCTTGCCGCCCAGGACCTGCACATTGAACGGGGCGAAGCCCTTGGGGAGATTCGGGTCGGCGAACGCCCCCCCCTTCAGCTTGACGGACTTGAAGTTGGTGTCGTAGACCTCGACCTTGCCAGAGCGGAAGTTGGCGGCGTAGAGCACCGTCGTCGTGTTGGGATCGGACGCAAAGATCGGGGTGCCGGGCGTGGCGCTGCTGGCGGTGGTCAGGCCCTTGTAGACCGCCCCGGTTTGCTTGGCGGGATTGGGCTGCGTGAAGTTATTGCCGGAGTTGTCCACGGCGATGATGGCGTAGGTGCCGGCTTTCGCCGGGTCAAAACCCTTGGGATTGACGGTGGGGTTCCAACCGATCAAGGTACCGTCCTCGGTGTCGAACAGGAAGACCGCGGAGGCCGATATCGGGTTCCCCTTCGTGTCAACCCCACTGACCTTGAATCCCCCTGTCGCGCCCCCGTCGATGTTGAACACGGTCCCGGTGGGAGTCCCGGTGGCGCCAAACGGAGCGCCTGGCGTCGGGATGCTCACTACCAGCGGGTTGATCGAGACCGGCGTGTTGTTGGCGCCAGGGACCTGGTAGAGCGTGGACACGCCGGCGTTGTTGTCCGAGATCCAGAAGGGGCTGGTGCTGCTTTCTGAGATGCCCCACGGGTTGACCAGGTTGGGGTCCTGGACTTGGGCGACGCCCGGCAGGTCGGACACCAGGTTGGTCTGAAGGACGTTTGCGGAGAGCAGACTACGCGTTTCCAGCGCCTCGATCACGAACCGGGACCTGGGCGACTTCCGCGCGGGCGTCCACTTGCGGCGGCGGCCGCCACGACCCAACTTCCACCCGAAACTGTTAGACACGAAAGTGAGAGCTGACATGTGAAACCTCCTGGTTGAGAAAAGATCCGTCGATACCATCTGTGGGGTCGGTGTGGGGCGTCCGCGGCGCGGTCCTTCCGTGCCACAGGTTCTTCTGTGCCACATTCAGACGTGAGTAAGGTGACAGTTTGTGGCCGAGCCGATCGAGGTCTGGGGATGCCGTCAGCATCCCGGCCTTGTCGCACCAAGCCGGACGTGGAAGAGACCGGTTCGATCGAACAAACGCATGCATCACAACAAGATTCACTTTCGAGTTCAAATGCTCACAACAGTGGACGTCGGTTTCAAGAGCTAACAAAAGTCGCCGTCGGTTTCAAGAAGATTTTTTGCGATGCATCCCTTTTTTTGGTCCACCTCTGATGGGAGAACATCACAACACTTATAAGCATATCGTCTGCATTGTATGAAATTGTATTTTGAATCTCTTTCGGGTGTAATTCCCCGAAGCCTGCTTCGTTACTTACTTTTGTTCTTACTAAATGCCTCGCAGCTTGCCGCGAGGATTTTTACTCCCCCTTCCTGTCGCATGCCGCACTGGATTCCCGGGGCGTCGCGTAGCCCGGCGAGCTGTGCGGCCGGACCGTGTTGTACTCGCGGCGATACCGCGAACCCTTGGCCCGGGCATCGGCCACCGACTCGAACTCCGCGCGCCCCGGAAGCTCGCCTCGCAAGCGGCAGCGAAATGACTCGATATAACCATGCCCGGGGGCTCGCGGCAGCGACAGGGATCGACTTCGCCCCCGTCCCGGCAGCCGGCCCACCGACGCATCACAAATAAATTATGAGCCGTTATTGCTCCTGATGCGGGTCGGCGCCCGCGACGTCCGCTCACCCGGACCAACGGCCGGCTCGGCAAGGAAGACAACCGCCTGGTCGGGGTCTTCCTGGTCGGGTAACACCCGGCGCGGCGCTCCTGGATCACGGGCTCTCTACTTGCCCGAGACCCGGGGCGAGCAGACCCGGGCGTGCCGCGACACCCGCGCCAAGGTCCACATCCCCGAGGCGGTCGCCTTCGAGACCAAGCCCGGGATCGCGGCGCGGCTAATCCGGCAGACGATCGCCTGGGACGGCCGATGCGTGTGGCCGTTTCCTGCCGTGCTCATGGTCTGCCCTAGCCAAGTTGTGGAGAGAAATCCAACTTCCAGTTCGGAGAATCCGACTCATCCCCAAGCTGGCGGCTGAGATGACGTGCCGACCGTCCCCCCACTTCCTCGCATGATGGGGAATGGCAGCCGGTTCGACTAATTCATCAACAGGGCGAAGCGAGACAGCCTCTCGAGGCATCCGTCCAGCATCGGGCCGTAGAGCCGTTCCAGCAGCTCGTCGCGGTGGTCGCCCGGGGCACCGTCGCCGGGCGAGACCGGGGGCGAAGGAATTACGAGTCGACCTTCGTTTCGTGACTGATCTAAAGCCCTCAAAATGGCGGATCGATCGTTTGTGCCGTCGAGATGTCGCAAGACAATCCGGCTGAAGTCGTTCAGTTGCCCGGCCTCGTGGCGCAGGTTCGTGACGGTGTTCCTGACCGAGGCCTGATGGCGCGCCAGCGAGCTCGCGAGCGGCTTATCGCTGATCTCCAGGACGTACGGCGGCCTGTAGGTCCGGAACTCGACGAGCTTCAGGTTGTAACGGCGGATGAGGTCCGCCGCCAGATCCTGCTCGTCGCGGGACTGGCTCGCGGCGTCGACGCGGGACGCTGGCTCGATCCGCGCCCGCGCCGATCGCGGCAGCGATACCCAGGGAATCCCCAGGGGCCATACACCCGCCAGGTGCGCCAACGCCCCCCGGAGCAGCCCCTCATTCCGCATGGGGACCGGCAGCGGGGGATCGGCCTTCGCGGCGGCCACGTCGAGCTGGGCCAGGTCCTCCGGATGCGCGGCCCGCCTCGGGGTCAGGTCGGCGTGACAGAGCACGCTCAGGCGGAACCTCCGGTTGATCAAGAAATCCAGGAACTGTTCGAGCTCAACGTCGTCCGCGGCGAGCCGGCGCAGGCCGTCCGCCACCGGCGGCGGGAGGCCCTCCAGCGCAAGGACGCTGCTCTGCACCTCCGAGACGAACCGGAGCCCTTTCGCGGCGGCACGCCCCATGAATTCATGAAAGTAGACCGGATCATTGACTTCTTCGAGATGGTCGTGGAGCAGGTAGGAGTCGGGCCGCTGGCGGATGTACTCGGCTTCTTCCCCGAGGAGCGCGCCGTTGATCCGATCGATCGGGGAGGCGGAGCGTGCCATGAAGTCGAGGAGCCCACGTGCCTGCGCGGCGCGATCCTCGGGCCGATCGAAACGCCTCGCGCGGTAACACATCAGGTCGCGGACCAGGCCGCTGGCCCGCCAGCCCGGATAGGTGTTGTAGCTGACGTAGGCGACGCCTCACGGGGCGAGGTTCCGCGCGCAGATCTCCAGGATCTTGTCCCGGACATCGTCGGCGACCCACGAATAGGTCCCATGGCAGATGATGTAGTCGAACGTCCCGAACTCCGGATCGACATCAAGGATGCTCCGCACCTCGACGGCGATATTCTCCAGACCCAGGTCATCGATGACGGAACGGGCCGCGGCGACCTGGCCCGGGGATGAATCGATCCCGAAGAAGCGGCTCCCCGGCAGGCCGACGGCCATCGGGATCAGGTTACCGCCCCGCGCGCAGCCGAGCTCGAGGACCCGACAACGCTCGACCGGCGTCGGCGAGAGGCCGGAGAGCGTAGCCACCGTCGCCAGGTGGCCCGGGTGACTGGAAGGATACGGATCGCCCGCGTAAGGCACCTCGTCATAGCTGGTGGCTCGCGCTGTGAAGACGATGGGGCGCCTTACAAGTATGTGGGGAAGTCTGAAGATGAGGCGAAGCCGTCACGATAGGCAACGAAGCAAGGCGGTCAGTTAGAGGCCATTGACTACGGTTGGGCACATCATCCAGGAACAACAGCCATGGACCGCGTCCGCTTCGCGCTTGCTGGCCTCCTGGCAGTCGCGTTCTTCATCGCATTAGGACTAACCTCACTCTTGAACGCGATGCCTCTCTGGGCAAGCGGCCTATTTATGTTCACGGTGGCCCTGATGTCGGCGGCCATCCTGGGGGCCATCGCCGGTCGTGGGGAAACGCGGATGACCTGGGTAGGCGTCGCGATCCTCGGGTGGCTCTATCTCGGCATCGTCTTCGGGCCTTTCAAGAACGGCAATGGTACGACCATTCCTCCGCTCCCGACGATCTGCTCCTTCCGCAATTTTATTACGGCCGACCCTCAAAAAAGCCGGGAAATCAGATCCGGCTTTCCATCAATGCCATTTACAGGGGACCCGGCGGGGTCGCAGAAACACACCGAACCCTGGAATTCCCCGGGAAAATTGCGATCTCTCGCGTAATAAAATTGCGGAAAGTGCAGTTGACGAAGAGTGCGCATCGTATTATTCAGAGCGTGGGTAGGGCATCCCGATGCCAAGCGGCCCATCGCCACCACATCCTACGGCCGGTCGTGAACCGACAACGATCGGATGACGCCGAAGCTGACACGGCCGTTGCGGGCCTCCAGGTTGTGCCGAGGGTCCGCGGTCGGGGCACCGCGAGTCGGCGTCCGCCGGGGATGCCCGTGGATAAAACGATGGAAACCGGACGGCTCTGCCCGGTCATTCCGCTATGCCCGACGTTTATGGGTCGCTGCCCGGTAGTTCAAGCAGCCGGGTGTTTTCGTTTGACCAACGGAGTGGCGCGTGGTGCGATGAAAAGGCATCGACGGGCGATCCGCTGAGCTTCGGCCTTACGCAAAGAGGGGGATGCTGATGGCAGGTGGCGGACCGGGGGCAAGTACGCCTGGCCCGGCTACGTGCTGAGCGTGCTGGTCGCCGCGGCGGTCGCCCTCCCGGTTTTCGCCGCGCTGAACTCGGTCCTCCGGCGCGAGCGCTCCACCCCACCGAACGACCCAGCCGCGATGGTGTACCGCCCGGCCGTCCTGCCGGTCGGGGCGTTCCTGGGGGCCGTACTCCAGGATTTCCCGAAGGCCCTGACCGAGTGGGCCGCGTGGGGGTATCTCGCGTGCCTGGTCGTCCTGCTCGCGGGGGCCGTACTCTCGCAGCGGCGGCAGCGACGAGCGTGGTCGTGGTGGGCGGCGGTGCCCGCCGGGTTCGTGATCGCGCTGGCAGCGTTGCTCGGGGGGCGGGCGTGGCCCAGATCGTTGCCCCTCACGAGGTGCGGCCGGGGGCCGCGAGAGGCAGTCGAGTCCAACCTCGCGCCGCAGCGGACCCCGGCCCGCCCCTCACTCCGGGTCGGGCGCGACGGGGAGCCAGGGGTGCCGGGCGGCATGCTCATACTTGACGGCCAGGCGTAGGAGGCGCAGGCCCCTCGCCCGCTCTCGCGCCACATACCTGGGGAAGTTCTTCGCATCCGGGTGCACGCTCTTCCCTCCCTCGATCGCGATTCGATATTCGTCGGCCTCGGCCATCAGGTAGCGGCCCAGCGAGGCGTACCAAACCGCACGCGTCCGGCAGTCTCTCGCCCATCGGGTCATCCGCATGCCCCAGAGGCCGAGGCCCAGCCCGGTCCCCACGACCGCCACCATGACCATCACCCGCCGCGACGTGAGCCGGAATCGCAGCCTCATGGTGCCTGCCCTCACTCCAAGTCGGTCACGCCGGTGCCACCGACAGGGTAGCGGGAATCGCCCGGCAGGACGAGGCAATAACCGGGCGGACGCGAATTGCTGGGCAGAGCCGTAATCGGGCGAACGATCGACTGCAAGCTCACCAGTCGACCCGCTCGTCCCCCATGCATCCTTCCGAGGCTGCCCATCCACAGAAAGCTACCCTCTCAATCGTATGCAACAGAGCGGAGGTGCGAGCGCCCGCACCTGTCACGCGACGTCATGTTATACCCCCGACGCGACGTCATGTTATACCCCTAACCGCGACACGAAGTTATACCCCCGAGGTAACGGTATGGATAAAATTTTTGGATATTCTCTTTCGAGATACC
>JAQGHR010000113.1 GCA_028291545.1 Planctomycetota bacterium
GGTATCTCGAAAGAGAATATCCAAAAATTTTATCCATACCGTTACCTCGGGGGTATAACTTCGTGTCGCGGTTAGGGGTATAACATGACGTCGCGTCGGGGGTATAACATGACGTCGCGTGACAGGTACGTAAGCATGCCACCCAAGAACCCGCGAGCCAGGGGTAAGGTGAGATCCTCTGAGGACCATTTTGATGGTCGCCATGGGACGGCGATCTCTCCCAGCACGATCGGGACTCATCATCGCCTCGTGAGTGGGTCAAGTCGCGCGCCCTCGACACGCAAGGACTCGCCGACCAACGTCGATGGGTGGTTAAACGTGTACTCGATCACGAACAGGATGTCGCTGACCTGATCGAGCGGAAACGACTTGTTCGCGGGGTCCGACATATTGAGATGAAAGGTCCACCGATCCGCCGCGACGCTCAACTCTTGCAGGCCGGCTTGCATGATGCCTTTTTGATCGAATTCGAAATCCTTCGCGCCGGGGTTCAGCAGCGCCAGCACCTTCACGTAGGTGCGTTGCTCGGCCTGCCGGGTCAAGACGTCGCCGAGTTCCTTGGTGCCGAGGCCGCTCAGGCTCACGCGTTCATTGATCCCCGGCGGGGGGGACGGGGGGTATCGCCGCAACGACGCGGTCCCGCCCTGAGCGATCTGGGCCATCGGGCGCACGACTCCCAGGTCGCCGCCGCGGAACCCGACCCCGATCCTCAGGATCTTCTGATTGTACTCGTCCCAGGCGAACATCCGGCGCGAGTCGATCTCGGTCGCGAATTCGAATCGCAGGTGCGCGACCCCATCTTTATCGCGTTCGGTATGGGCACGCAGCCAGTTCCGGAAGAGTTCCAGATTCTTGCGCCGGACCGAGTCGATATCCTGGCCGTCGTTTTTCAGCTCGTCGTGGTAACCCAGGAGGTTCTGGCGAAGCGAGATCGGCTGAGCAAACGCGGCCTGGTTGGCGCGCGGGTTCCCGCGCAAGCTGTTCGTGGACATCTTATCGTGCCAGTCGTACAGGGCTTTCAGGAAATCCCGCAATTCCAGGGTGTCTTTCGCCCCGAACAGGGACTCGGTCCGGGCGAACGGCTCGTATCCGGGCTTCAGCGGGACGTCGATTCCGCTGCCGCGGTTGCCGATCGGGTTGGAAAATTCCTCGCCGGCCCACTCGTATTGAAGGGCCTTGGCGGCGAAGTAGGCGGCCTCGCGCGCACGCTGGAAGCTCTGCTCGGCGCGGTGGATCGCCTGATCGCGCTCGATGCGGAAGGTCGGGTAGCGTAAGTAGACCTCGGCGGCCCCCTGCTTGGTCGAGGCCCAGTCCTCCAGCAACCGCTCGGTCTCGGTCAGCATGTTCTCCAGGATCGCCTGTGATTGCACGACGCGATTCTGGGCCTGCTGGACTTCCAGGAAGGCGCGGGCCTGCTCCATCAACAGGTTCTTGATCACGGCCGCGCTGTTGGTTCGCTCCATCGTGACCTGCATGCTGCCCTGAAGCTCGGTGATCTCCCGCTGTTTGAAGCCGGAGAAGATGCTGCCAGGGTTGACGCTGGTGGTGGCGTAGGGCGTGCCCGTGAATGGGACGTTCAGGCTGAAGGTCACGGCGTTGGCCAACCCCATGGCAAACTGCTTGGCGCCGATCTGACCCGAGGTCTCGGTGATCACCTGGGCGATGCTGCCGACGCGCTCTTCCTCGATGCGAACCCGATCGGGGTAGTCCTTGAGCGTCCTGAGCTGGGTCATCATCGCGAGGTTGGCCGCGCGCAGCTCCAGCAACCGGACGCCGATGTCGCCGCTCGGCTTGAGGGCACCCGCCGGGAGCACCGGCAAGGCGCTCAGGTCGCCCGGCTCCCCGGGCAGGAGTCCGTTCCGGGTCATCTCCTCGAAGAGCTCGCGAAGGTTGCCCCGGATCGTCGTGCGCAGATGCTGCATGAACTGGCCGCGTCCCTCGGCGGTCGCGATGATGAAGGGCAGGGGGTTTCCGTCGGAGCCGAGCACGCTGCCGTTGTCCTCGATCCTGAGCCCGGAGAGCCGCTGCAACGGCTTGCGGAATTCCCCGCGCTGGGCGGTCAGCTCGCTACGAAGCGCCTGGAGGCTGTTGTCGTACTCCCGCGTGGCGTTCCTGGCCGTATTCTCGTCGGTATTCGCCTCGACCACCGCCGACACCGCGTCGGCGTAGAGATCCTTGACCGGCTTCGACGGCACGAAATCCTTGACGTACCCGTCCGGATTCTCGCCGCGGCGAATCATCTGGAAGACCCGCTCGGCGGTCCCGATTTGGCTCCGGATCTCGCCCGAGCCGTTCCGCGACAGGGCCGTCGGACTGCCATGGAGCGCCGCCGTGGCGAGCCAGAGGTATCCCTCCTGCCCGGACGCTTTCAGGGCGTTCTTGGCCTTGGTCCGGTTGTCGTTGAGGTCTTCGGCCTTGCCCTTCCCCGATTCGTTGAAGAGGAGCTTGCCGCGAGTCACCCCGGCCCGGACCTTGCGCTCGACGGCGTTCAGGGTGATTTTCAGCTCGTTGAGCACCTCCTCGCCCCGTCCGTTCTTGACGAAGCCGAACGGATTATCGCGGCCCGGGTTGCCCTCGTCTCCATCCCGGAAGAGGTCCGGGCGGACGTGCAAAACCCTCAGCGCGTCGAGGGCATCGCGAAACCGGGCGTCGGCCTTGTTGACAAGGTCGGCCGGCTCGAGCGATTCCGTCGCCTTGCCCTCCTTGTTGATGCGAGGGAACTGCGACCGCAACGCGTCGATGGGGCTCTGATTCCCGACCAGCGTCTCCCCCTCAATGTATTCGGCGAGCCCGTCGCGAAGCCATTCAGCGGCCTCTCCCGATTCGCCCGAGGCGACCCGTCTGGTCAGGGTGTTGATGGCCGAGCGATAGAGCTCCTGAGGCGTCCGCTTCCCGGGTTTGTCGGCCTCCAGACGCTTCTGGAACTGGGCGATGAGGTCGTCATAGGACGCGGCGGCCTTGACGTCCCCGGTCGTCCCGGTGGCGTGGAAGAAGAACGAACTCTGATTCTTGTAGTCCTTGTACTTGTACGTCCTCGCCAGCTCGATCTCCGCACGCGCCGACGCGAGGTCACCCTCCGCGCCGATCGCGGCACCTCGACCGGCGATCAGGGCGACGATGATCCAGGATGAGGCGGCAGCCAGGTTGGGGCACTTCATGGGTTCACCTCCGGCCCGAAGGCGGACACGGGCCCGACCTCTAATCGAATCCCTCGGCCTCGTACGGTTCCCTCGGCCACGCCCGACATCGCCGCGCCGGCGCTACTGCCCCGGAGCATATGACGGGCGTCGCCGGCTCGCGGCGCGGTTTCGTCGGTCATCGGCACCGCGCCCACCAGGGGTCCGACCCTGACCTCGCGCATCTGACGGTTGATCGATTCGGCCGCGACCAATTCCCAGGCCTTATCCTTCGGGCCGCGCTGGCCGAGCGGGCCGATGACCAGGGTCTCGCGCACCTTGCGGTATTTCCCATCGTCCGCCCCGTCGGGCTGTTGCAGCCAGAGTTCGACGGGGAGGAGGCCCGGTCGCGTCAGGTTCAAGGTCCGGCTCTCGCCCTGCGTGAGTTCTGAGGAGGTATCCGATTTCACGAACCAGAGGACGCTGGAGTACTTGGGCTCCGCGATGTTGATCAGCCGCACTGTCGCCGGCGCCATCGGATCGTCGATCACGGCCAAAATATGATCCTTCCCCGGCTCGGTGTAGCGACGCCTGAGGGTCAGGACGCGGGGATCGCCGCCCAGGTCGTCCGCGTCATGCACGTCCTCACCGCCTTTGATTTCGACGAGTCTTTGCCCTCGGGCTGTTGCGTCGGCGGGGGGATCGTAACCCGGCGCGAGGGCAGCGACGTGGTAGACGCCGGGCGTCAGGGACTCGAACCGGTAGGCACCTTGACCGTCGGTTTTGGTCACCTTCTGGAGATGCGCGCCGGTGAGGACGACGGTGGCCTCGGCGAGCGGCGATCGCTTCTCGGCCCCGAAGTCGCCGATCACATGGCCGGCGAGCGTCCCGAACGAGTCGACCTTCTTGGTGGGCTTGAGGGGATCGCCGGTCCGGCGTTTCGGGTCGGATGTCCCGCTCTGCACGACCGGGGACGACAACGGGCCGCGAATGACCTCCCGGTACTCGCCGCGAATCGCCCCCGGTTGCGTCTCCGTCCCGAGGAAGCAGACGTCCCGGATCAGCCGCACCGGGAACGGATTGTGGCTCGGAGGTTCCCCGGCTTGCGGGGCGACCGTGGTCCGGCCCGGAAAGGTGATGCTGCCGGACAGGACAAACCGCCGATGGACCGGGTCGATGAAGCCGCCGACGAGCGGTACGTCGGTCGGGAATACCAGCGACCCCTCAGCGTCGAGCACGCCCCGGAGCGGTCCCGCGCTGGCCTCATCGACGCAGACGCGAAGCCCGATGCGACCCACGTCGCGCGGGTGGCCGTTCACGGCGGAGATGATCGCCTCCCTTTCGTAGTCGCCCGAAAGCCTGGGCACTTCCAGGACCGCGTAGAGCGTGCGATCAGCGCCCGTCGAGCGGACCCGAAAGCGCCCGAGATAGAAGTCCGGCCCCAGGCCCGAGCGAAGGGGGCTCAGGGTCACGGGCCGGTCACGTCGCGTCTCGCCGGTCGCGACGTTGGAGGAAGGCGAGACGCCTTCCCCCGAATTCACGGAGATCCAGGGGACTTTCTGTGGATCGAACGCCACCCAATTTCCGCTCGTCAGCGATCCTTTACCGTCGGCCACGACCGGCGGGTACGAGCAATCGGGCAATCCGGCACTCTTCCAGGACCCGTCCGGGATAATCCGGTAGGCCATCGCGCCGTCCCCCGCGTTTCGCACCAGGAAGCCGCCCGAGGAGGCCAGGCCATCCAGGAAGACGGTGTCCTGGGTGAACGCATCATCAATCGTCCCGTTCCGGTTCAGGTCGAGATCCTTCGGGGTCGCCTGCTTCGAATCGACCGCGTCGGGCGGGCGCACGGAGGTGTCGGGCGCAAGGACCAGCTCCAATCGAGGTCGAAGGGTCACGTCCTGCTTCAGACGAACCCAGACACCCCGCCCGGGCTCCAGCGTCGGCCAGGCGGAGCCGGGCTCCCAGGCGTTGAGTCCGGCGGGCGTGAGGGTGTGTCGCATGATCGACGCCACGTGTGCGGCGTGGCCTCGGAAGACCTGATCGGCGCTCACCGGTTGGTCGAGAGCGAAGCCGACGAAATTCCAGCCCGCCTTCATTGGCGGCGGAACCTCCTCGGGCCGTCCTCCGTAGCGGGACTCGACGCCTCCGGCGGGGACGGAATCACGCATCCGGACCCAGTACGCTCGCCCCGCCGACACCGCGGTCATCGCCTTCGGCGTCCCGTTGCCTTGCTCCAGGTCCGGGGGGACGGCGGCGTGACAGCGTCTCCCGCACGCTCCTCGGCATCGAAGCGGGACCAGCCCTCCCGCGGCGAATACCCCCAGACGGACAGCAGCGATCCGCCCTGAGTCAGCGGCTGGGAGAACGCTTTCGGATTGGCATCCTCGGGAACCGTGCGGATGATGACCGGGTTCCAGCCCGCCCCTAGACTATCGCGGAAGTGCAGAGGGGTCGCAAAAAAAATCGGGCAAACAGAGTTCTGGAATTCCGAGCGTGCGACGACCGGCGTCGCCTTCGGATAGGTCCAGCGTCGGGCGAGCAGCGGATTGCACGAACCGTCGCAGGATTGCGCGATCGTCGGCACGCCTCGTCACGATGTTAGGCGTGACAGATTTAAGAGGCTGTCCGGAATGTGGGATTGGAGATCGGGGAGGAACGGCTTGCTCGTGTTTGCCCCGAAGGGGCCGGTTTCTCAAGCCAGGAGCAACGCCCTCGGAAAGCGGCTGACCCGCGTCGGCTCGTACGGGATGAGCACTCTTCACGTCAGGGATCAGGCCATAGCCAGGGCGACATGAAATGTCATCGATCAACTTCGCCGATTTGCGGCACAGGCATCCGCGCCTGACGAACGCGTTCGACGTGCTGGAGGCGTGGCGGGCGGCCAATCGTTGGACTCGACACATCGAGCCGTGCAGGATTCTTGGCTCGGACCCCGATGTCGACGTTTTTGAACTCTCCGTCGCGTTGAACACCATGGTGAACGAGGGGCTACTCAAACGCTCGTTCGGAGTTCGGGCTCCCGACCGGACTCTGGCGATGGAGGGATTCTTCGACGCTCCCGGCGAGATACCGTCGAAACTCCACAGCGGTTCGGACGGTGAATTCGTCCGAGGCGAAGGCGAACTCGTTCAAGTCTACCGCGAGGTCCTCGCGAAATGACACAGGATCAATGGGCCTTCGTCCGCGATGAGGTCGAGACGTACCACGGCAATTTCCGCTTCTCACCGGACGATGTCGTGGCGGCCAGGGAAACCTTCCTCGCGAGGGGCATTCCCGAGGCCGAGTGTGACAACGTCCTCGCCACCGTGGGTCTCTGCATCGAGCAAGCCAAGGTGTCGGGCGGGAAACCCGACCCGGAATCCTTCCGTCGCGGCCTGCGTCGGATCGAGCTGGGTTACACCCAGCCCAGGGTTATCTGCACACTCCATGGCATCAATACGGACGCGCCGTGGCAGAGGGAACTGTCGGATCTGGTGCAAGCCAAGGGATGGCGCTGTCGGCTCAACAGGTTCTACTTCGGGAAGTTCCGCATCCCCCAGTTCCTGCTTCCTTCCACTCGCGAAGCCCGGATCACCTGGTTTCGCAATCAATTCGATATCGAGATCCACGACGATCAGGTGGGCCTCGCGGCGGGACAGTCCTTGTCGGTGGTCGCTCATAGTTACGGGACGTATATCCTGGGTTACGCGCTGCTGAGGTACGAGTCCATCCGATTCAACAAGGTGATCCTCTGCGGCTCGATCCTCCCGAGAGACTTCCCCTGGGACCTCATCATCGAGCGAGGCCAGGTTCAAGCCGTACGTAACGAGTTCGGCGTCCGCGACCCCTGGGTCAAGCGAGTTCGGGGGTATGTGCGGGGCACCGGGCCATCCGGGGCACTCGGATTCACGACAGCACACGACCGCCTGTTGCAGCAGGGCTTCGACTACGACCACGGCGACTATTTCGGCCGCGATCACATGGCGGAGCGGTGGTTTCCCTTCCTGGAGTCCGAGTTGGACTTCATCCCCAAGCGTGACGGTGACCCGATCCTCCGGCCGCCGACCGAGACGCCCTGGGGATTGTACATCGGACTCATATCTCTTCTCGCCGCCCCGATCCTGTCACTCCTTGCGTGGAGTCTTTGGGGCCGCTCTTGGGGATTCGTCTGCGGTCTTCTCCTGATTTGCCTCCCCCTGTTCAACGTGAAGGTGCTCAAGACCTACTCTACGGACGCCAGCCTCGCCAACGAGACGAACGAAGGGTCCTGAGCGGGACGCCCACCCCGCTCAGGACCCGCAGCAACTCGGGGGCTCATCCGAGCGGCGCGGATGGTTTGCGAAGACTGATGGAAATCGCGTACTCGGACCCCGCCGACGCGGTCCCGCTCTCGGTACGAAACGGGTCGTACGTCGTGTTGCCCGGGGCCGAGACCGCGACGTAGTAATAGTCGTCCCATCGAATGTTCAGCCGAAGCAATTGCGTCAGACTCGTCGCATGAGGTGGTGCGATCGACCCGATGTGCGAACCGAGCACATTCCCCGCCAGGTCATAAACGCGAATCGTCGGATCGAACGTCGTTCCCGAACGGAACTGGTCGTAGATCTGCAGGAGATCTCCCGCCGAGGCGTGCACGCGGTAGACGTCCACGTCCCGAGGACGGTCGATCGCACGCCTGAGAGAGACGCTACCATTGTCGTTCTTCGGCTGATGGGTAACCACATGCTGGGACGTTGCGATCGTGTCGTTCGCGCCTCCGGGCTGATCCTCACGCCGCGCGACGTAGCCGATGTCCAGAAGCGCCAGATGGTCGAGCTCGCTGAACAGGTGACGGTCGTTCCTGCGGACGGCCGAGCCCAGCGCGGGCTCGATTCCGTAATCGCTCAGGATGTCGTCGCCTCAGTGCGCCTGCCCGCCTTCCAGCGACACCGGAACCGGCGTGTTGAAATACGCCGACTCCGCGTGCGGCCCCACGAAGTAGGACCTCCTGAAAAAGGGCGGGCCGTAGTCCTGAGCCGGTTAAAAGCGTCCGAGATTCCAAACCCGAGCGCGTGGCCAAGCTCATGCACTGCGGTCGTCAAGAAGTCGCGATTCGACCCATTTAGCCCCTCGGTCGTGGGGCTGAAGTTGAACGCGTATCCCCTGGTGAACACGATGCTGACGATGCGAGGCGCGATATCATCACCCGGCGCGACCAGGCCACGAGTCATCAGACTCCGCTTCCAGGCCGACGTCCCCTTCACCGTCTGGATGACGTCCGGGACCGTCAACGCGACGCCAACCTTGGCCTTCTCGAGCTCGAGTTGATCCTCACCCTGCTCCTTCTTCGTCGCCCCGGGGTAAACGATGATCTCATCCGCAGCGATTTTCGGGTTTTTCAAGATCACGGACCGATTCGCCTCCGGGTTGCGAATCTTGGTGGTCCACGACCGTCGGGCTGTCGGGCGGATGGCCTCCAGGTGCGAGTCGATCCGGTCTGCCACCAGATGCCCGGCCAATTCCAGCACCGCACGACGGGCCGGGTCCCGGAAGTAGCCCGACTTGTCGTAGCGGTAATCGAACCGGAAGGTCACCGACAGCAAAGCACGCGATTCAAGCTGCTCCAACCGGTCCGTCCGAATCGCAGCGCATGCTCTTCTTGCCCGACGAAGCGCGGCCTTGAGGCGGACCGACCCGACGATGCTGCGAAACATTGGGAAGCTCCCGGCCCTGATGGCCGTCATGGATCCGTGACAGTCCGGGAAACCCGGTGTCAGTTGGGGGGGAAATCCAGAGGGAGAAGCTCTGTGTCAATTCCTCATTTCACACCAAATCTCATGTCAATGCAGCATACCACTGAGGAAAATAGGAAATGACACCGGATTTCTTTCCGGTGTGGGAATGATCTTCTCAGGCTCGACCCTGGGCATGGTGTGGGCTGAAGGTTCCTTGATTTCCACCCGGGGACCAAGATGCCCACTTCATAGGGGGCACAATGGGGTCGTTCGGCTTTAGCAAAAAGCAGAACGACCCCATTTCTTTCCCCGTATGCCAGAACGACCCCGTTTCCTGACCTACCAAGAGATCGCCGAAGCCGCCTGAGGAGCAAGAATCCTCGACATCCAAGCCACCTCCGGACCGGACACAACCGCGTCGACGATCGTTGTCCGCATGCAGATCTCGCAAAAATAATGATATTTTTAGAACAGTTCTCATTAATCGCGTGAACAAGATGAACTGACACTATTCCCCCTCGTTGCGCTCACCCACCCGAGGAGGGCCTCTTGGAGGCCGGGTTACGAGAGTCGACCCATGTCCCGGCCTCACGCTCGTCATCCCTCCGTCGGTGAATACCGCCGGCCGAGGTCAGGGAGCGGGCGGGATCGCCGGCAGGGCCGACAGGTACTCGTAAATGGCGCGCATGTCCTGCTCGGTCATGTCCTGGAAATCGGGCCAGGGCATGACCTGCAGGATGTGCCCGTCATCGGGGTTGATCCCGTGGCGCATCTCTTGGACGAACTGCCGATAGGTCCGACCCGCCGGCAGCGGGGGGGTCGTGCCCAGCTCCGGAACGATGGGGGGCGCGATCACACCGAACACCACGGCGCCGCCCTGCAGGTAGCCGGCCGTGTTGATCTGCTTCGGCTGACCGAGGAAGGGGTTTCCACCGGGAAGGTACTGCGTCCCATTGTTGTGACAGTCGTTGCACCCCCCCTGTGCGTTGACGATATAGCTGCCCAGGCCGACGAGCTCGCGGTTCTTCCCCCGCAGGTTGAGCGTCACCGGCGCGATGCTCAGCCCGATACGGGCCTCGCGGCTCAGGTTGTCGTGGTGGCCCCCCAGACCGACGCCGATCAGGCCCAGCGACAGGGCCGTGACACCGAGGACGCCCATCAGAAGCTTGGTCCGTTTCATCAAAATAGCTCCTATGTTTAGAACTCGATCCGAAAAAAACCTTGGTCGTGCAGCTTGATGGGCCGCACGGGTCGAGGACGACTCGGGGCGGCCCGCGGGGCCGATGATCGGTGTGGGGCATCCCCGGCGTTGCTCCGCGGGACGGCGCAAGCCGCCCCGTTTCAGTCCAGGGGGAGAACGGCATGCCTCATCGTTAGTTGAACGAGTGATGACGTCCTAACGGTCACCGCGGGCCGCGTTGTCCATCAGGATAACAGGCTCTGACAAAACCCTGCTATTTTAAGTCCGTAACAACGATGCCGGGTCCTTTTCAACCCCGAGCGGGGCGAGCCGTGAGTGAGAGTTGCGAGGGAAAAGGAAAAGGGGTCAGGAAAAGGGGTCAGAAGTGGAACACCGCGACCCCATGGGCAAACACATCGACGTAGATCTGTTGCGGCGTCAGCACGTCGAACACGTTCGGGCTATACACCTCCAGAAGCTTCTTGGTGTAGGGCCTCTTTTGGAGCTTCTCGGCGAGGAGTGCCGAGTACCCTCCGAAGGTGGGCGGATAGACCCCGTTTGTCGGGATGTTGGCCATCTCGACCGGATTGATGGGGGGTTGCTAGGCCTGGCCCACGAGGTCCACCGTGTGACCATCCCAGAACGTGCCGCCGATCCAGACCCCGAGGCCGGCGTCAAAGTAGGGGCCATAGGGGCTGAACGCGGCATAGCGGTAAGTCTGGGGCTTGCGATTGCTCCACCGGTCCTTGCGGACCCCTGGCATCGTCCCCGCGAACTCGTTGACCTTCGAGTCGGGTCCCGTGTCGCCCGCCTCGGGAATGTGGCATTGGATACAGGCGTAGCCCGGGGGATCCGACAGGAAGGTGTCCGAGATCATGAACTCCCCGATCTTCTCCTCCGGCAGCAGGGGCACGAGGACCGGCGGGTTGGGCGGAGGGGGCGGGCAGTTTGTGCCAGGGGATCGGCTTACCACCCGGAGGGGTGTTCGGCACGAACATCAAGAACGGCCCCACGAGTTCGGCCTAGAGCAACCGGTACCCCCCGGCAAGCCCGCAGGCCAAGGCGACCAGCACGCTGACGACGACTCGTTGCTTTCTCACTGCAGCATCACTCAATCAATGGAATCGAGGAGGAGGTCCGGCCCTTCCTGATGAAGAAGGGCTCCTTTGTGATCGAGGGTAGCGCGTCCAGCGCGCGAGCAAGCCTCCTTACTCAACTGTCGCGGGGCACCGAGGGCCCCATTGACATCGAGGGCGGCGCGTCCAGCGCGCGAGCGATCCTCCTTATGCGGCTGTCGCGGGGCACCAGTCCTCGTCCCGTGCACACACGGTCTGCGAACTGGCCCAAAGGCCGACCTCCATGCCCCACTCAACAGCGCGCGTGGGATTCCGCCCGTCGCTCGCGGAACGAGGACTAGACGTACCCACATACAGCCACGACACCGTGCTAGGCGTGATTCGAACGTCGTACGGCCCTTCGACCCGTGGGTCGCGGACTACCGGCTCGAAGTGGACGGGTTAACGAACCCTCTACACATGTGTCCTCCGCTCAAGGTCGGTTTCTTGAGGAGGCATCCGTTCCCCGTTGTGAACAACCTGGGAGCCGACTGCTGACACACCACTCTTGCCTTTGCCGGTCAAATCTCACGGTCGGGACCAGGCCGAACCGGAAGGCGTATGCTAACAAGCTCAGGAGTGGAATGCCAAGAAAATTCAGTGGAATGCCAAGAAAATTCACCAGGCACAAAGGGGCACAAAGGGGTCGTTCTGCTTTAGCAAAAAGCAGAACGACCCCTTTGTGCCAACGACCCCTTTATGCAAGAAAATCCGGGGCCAAGGAAATCCGGTGTCAGTGCATCTTTTCATTGCGGTAAAGATGCACTGACACCGGATCTCCTATGTGCGAGCCATCACGCATAATGTAATGATCGTGCGACTATGGGTTTTCTACAGAGCACCTCCGACCCCTTTCCTCTTTTTCGAGGGTGGAGGAGGCTCGCAGACCTGGCGTCCAAGGCCGCGCATGTCAGAATGACCCCATTTCTCTACTGGCGTCCAAGGCCGCGCATGTCAGAACGACCCCATTTCTCTACTTGAATGACGCCTACCCCTATTCCGCCCAATTCCTGCCGAGTACGGTCAATCGCCCAGCGCGAACGGTTTGCCGAGCATCTGCTTCCACTGCTTTTTCTGCGCGTCGCTCAGAATCGCCTCGATCTTGCCCTCATGCTCTTGGCGGATCTTCATGAGCTTAGGCCCAATCTCCTGCGAGTTACCGCCGGATTGGGCCTCTTTCATCAGGGGTTCAACCGTTCTCTGCAATTCTTGGATGACCGTCATGAGCTGCTGCCGCTGCTCATCCATGATCTTGAGTTCTCCGGCCACGTCCGGCTGCATGACGGCGAACGGCCCCTCGCGCTGGAGTGTCAGTTCGCGAAGCCGGTGGCGCTGGTCGTCCTTCAAGGTATTCTTCAGGAAAGTATCGAGCTGATCGTTGGCCTTCCGTTGAATTTCATGCATGCTCTTGCCGCGCTCGGCGGGCTCGAAATCCTGGGCCTTCTGGAAGGATTCCTTGGTCTGGATGCTCGTGATCTCCAGCCATTTCCCCAGTTTTGTCTTCTGGTCGTCGCTGAGCTTGAGCTCATCCTGGACCTTGTCGTGGAAAACAACGGAGCTCGCCCCGAAAACGTCTGAGCCTTCGCCGGGGCCGCCGCCGGGAGCACCGAACCCGCCGGCGGGGACATAGCCCTTCCTCTCGCCGGCTAGCTGGGCGGCGACCGAAGCGGTCCGATTCTCGACGAAGGTTCGCAGGGAAGGCCCCTGCCCGAACATGCCGCTCCCCATCGCAAAACCGAATCCAGGACCTCCGGCCCCTTCCTTGCGGGCTTCCGTGGCCTTCTTCTCGCGGGCCAGGCGTCCCCCGGTGACGCTCTCGATGGCATCAACCTCCGCAAGCAGGCGTTCCTTGGAGAACGCGGTCCCGGCAAGCACTTTCAGAAGCTTCTGGTAGCTCTCGTTGACGTCGTGCATCGCCAGCAGCCGGTCGATGAGCTTGTGCGGCCCGGGGTGGGGGTGCGTCAGGCTCAGGTCCATCCGCTGGTCCGCAGTGCCGACGAAGGGAACCCCGGCCAGCGACACGTCCATGTCCCAGGGGATGAAGACAAACTTGTTGGTTTGGGGATTGAGGTAGAGATAGTAATTGTGCCCCCCCGTGAAAAAGTTGTCGATCGTGGCCAGGTAGGCGTTCGCGGCGATGAATCGCAGGAATTGCTCCACGTCCAGGTAGGAGGCGATCTGGTCCCGGAATTCCTCGTCGCCACCCCTGTCGACCAGTTTGGCGAATTCGATGACCCGGCGCTTCTCCTTGTCGGTCGGATCGTGCTTGGGGCGATACCGGGGCTCGTAATGCGTCCAATCCTCGCCGAGGTACTGAAAGTCGCGCAGCCCTTCGGGCTTCATGAGGAGGCCCTTGCTATTGTTGAAGCGATCTTTGAGGAAGGTCTTGTCGACATGCTCGACGACGGTATAGAGGCCGGCAAATTCCTCGTCATACTTGCCGGGGATGGTGACCGTGACCTCGGCGAAGGCGGTTCGCGGCGCCGGGACGCCGACCGCCCGGAACACGGCATAGGAGAACGCCTCCCGACCGCGGGAGGGATCCAGGCCGCCGGCGTTGAGCACGATCGACTTCAGGCCGTGAAACCGCAGCTCGTCTTCATAATGATCCAGGTCGACGCGAAAGTTGCGCTTGAGTCCGCGGGACGTGGTCCCGTAACTGGCGTTGCCCTTGTACCGCAGGCCCACGTCCTTGTACGTCTTGCCCTCCGCCGACAGATCGGCGTGGACCCAGGGGAACTCAAGGCCGAATCCGCTGCCCTTGTGCATGTCGGTCGGCTTCTCGGCCTGCTTGTCATCGGGACTCTTCGGACCAAATCCGCCGGGATCGCGGGGGGAGCGCATGCCGCCGGCCGGCTGCATCCTGTCGAAGTCCTTCGCGGTCAATTCCAGGTGGATTTGCCAGACCTTCGTCCGACCGAAGATATCCATGCCGGGCACATCCGCAGCCGGCCGCTTCACGTCCGCCTTGTCCTGGGCCTCTTTCTGAGCCCCCAGCAACGGCACCGGTGGCAGAATGACGAGTGTCAACAGGATCAAACCGATCCAGTGGCGTTCTTTCATGGGATTTTCTTGAACATGAGTAAACCGGGAATTCCCCGATGAGTGTGGACGTCGGCATCTGGACCTCGCAAGGTCCTAAATGAGTACACATTGGACACCGGCCGCATCCCTGTGTCCAAGGGAAAGCGGCGAGATTTGGAGCGGTCGGCAACCCGGGACCCGTTCGAGCTCGGGGGCACACAATGGGGTCGGGGGGGCACAAAGGGGTCGTTCGGCTTTAGCAAAAAGCAGAACGACCCCATTTCCCAATCGCGTATGTCAGAACGACCCCATTTCCTGCTCCGACCCCATTTCCTGCTCAATCGCGTATGTCAGAACGACCCCATTTCCTGCTTTCCCCTCCTTTGACCCCTTTCCCCTCCTTCGGCATTGCGGCGAGACGCAACTCTTACGGATGCACAATCATCTTCTGAGAAGACTTGTAGTAATCTCATCACATCATCCCGAATAGACCCGCTTGGGGCACTCTCCCACAGTCGCGCCAGAGCGGCAGACGCGTGACGTCGTAGATCGACATGCTTCGAGAGACTCGCCATCTGAATCGATGCGAGAAAGAGCCGCCAGTGGTTCCGGTTAAGAGTCAGATTCTCCTTTCCTCCGATCGCAGCAAACGCGGATGTAGCAGCCGCAGAATCGGGGTCGCGGGTCGCCAAGAGCGCCCAAAGAAGGAGATTTTCGGAACGGCACGGAAAGTCGCGAAAGGCCGTGATTGCGCCTCTGCGGATCTCTAC
Source organism: Planctomycetota bacterium (assembly GCA_028291545.1). Lineage (GTDB taxonomy): Bacteria > Planctomycetota > Planctomycetia > Isosphaerales > Isosphaeraceae > JAQGHR01. Next base: position 14,902 of record JAQGHR010000113.1, read on the forward strand.
TGATGCACTGCCCATTGCCTCCTCGATCTGCTCTTCCACCCGGACGCGATAACGATCGGGCTCGCGAGCCGCCACACGGGCAAGACCGAAAATCGCCGCTCCCCTCAAAGTGTCGGGGGTCGTCGTGTTCCATTGAAAACTCCCGAGAGGGTGATTCTCATGGCGATTCGGGTCATGAATTTCGCCGCGGGCGATTGGCTCAAGCGCCATGATAACCGTCGCGGTCATCACCTCGTCAAAGACGTCACACAGCTTCATCAGACCCTGGATTAATCCGGCGCGGTTGCTCAGTTCATTTTTCGGGTCGGCTAACATCTCGATCGCCGAGTCTACCATCGCTCGCAAGGCCGGAACGTCCAACCTTCGTCGATGGCGGACCATGGCATGCCAATCGGCCAAGTTTACGAAAGTCACCTGAATGGACTGCCCGCCTTCCTCTTGGTTGCTCCTCATAATAGCGCCGTTGACTTCGTCGAAGGATTGACCGACCGGCCTACGCTGTACCTGAAGTCGGACGTTTCGAGCCACCTTCGACGACAATTCGCCGAGGCTTTCTCCCTCCAGCACCGCTTTGCCGTAGGTAGGTGCAAACTGAATCAAGAGGTAGTCGAGGGCACGCCCACTCGCAAACAACCGAGAGCCGATGAAAGACTTCACCCCGTCGCCGCCACGATACGAAATGTGCGATAGCAGATTGAGAACTTCTCCGTAATCGTGATCTTGCCTTCGCTCAATCGCAAGCGGGAGAGTCTGCCGAGCCAAGTCGTCCATGTCCGTGACTGGCAACGCTGGCACGAGCAAGTTTACGGTCTCGACGATTTTCTCTCGGGGAATTGAGATCCGACCACTTTGGGATTCTCGCCAGGCTGGGTGTCGCGTCGCAATTTCGAGCGATCGCCGAGCCAAAGCCATCGTAACTCGGGGAGCGAGGTGCTCCAAAGTCTGCCACGCCCTATAGAGAGGCCCGCGCGCGCCGTTGGGGCTGCCTTCAAGTCCGCAACGGTCGAGAAGCCATCCCACCACTCGCTCGACTTGATCATCGGGGATGGCGTCGCTCAATTTCGAAACGATCGTGCAGGCTACGCAAAAATGATCGCGGAGGTTGGCGATGGAGATTAATCGGTCAACGACACTTCGAACGGTTTCCGGTTGGCGTCGCGATAGAACATCCTCGGCCACGCTCTCGGCGAGCTTCTCATCCTCCGACAGTACCGCGCAGAAGGCTGCGTCGATTGGTTCTCCGATACTCAGCCAGCCACGTCCGAGGCGACCCAATGCCTCACGATGCACGATCCAGCACCCTTGGCGATAGGTTCTCAAAGCCTCTCGCCAAAACGAAGCCATCGCCTCCTTATGGTTTCCCATTCGGGCGGCGTCAAGGCCATGAGCTACTTCGCTACTGTCTTGAAGGTCGGTGCCCGATAATTTTCCGAAGGTCTTGCAGATGGTAGAAGTCGTCGACGGAGTCAGCGAAATCGGCGTTCTGGAGCTGCGATCTCAAATCAACGTAGTTCTGCCGCACCGCGAAACGAGAGAGCGAGCCCAGGCTCGCGAGCCTGGGGCGGATGGCTTGGTCGAACTGTTCGCGAGCCTCGTCGTGGCGCTCTTCAAGATGAAGAATCTCCGATCGCAACATGGCCAGTGCAACGACGTCCGCAATATGATTCGCGGCCGTCCGATCGCCGATCGTCTGGCTCAATTTCTTCAGGGAGGCCGCAATGATTCCTCTCATCGCCATCACCCGAAGATCGATAAGCGCGTGACGAACCTCAGGCGTCACTGATTCCAAGAGCAGAGTGTTCGGGCCCATCTCATCGGAGATCCCGACCTCCAGATCGTTAGCTTCCGGAATCGATTCGTCCGTTTGTAGGAACAGGATCTCAGCACGTTCGGCCCTAAGCCTGGCACGAGTCTCAGGAGCTTCCGACGATTCGATCGCGCGGTCGAGGATCTCACGGGCATCCGAATAGAATCCCATCGACTTCAGGCATCTCGCCCGAAAACTCCAATAACTCTCCCTCAAAGTCGGTGAGATTTCTTGGGATGCAACCGCTTCGGCGATGCGAAGTAGGGCATGAAACGCTTCCTCTTCCCTGTCGTCGCTTAACAGCATCTCGGCCAGTTCCAGCGTGAACTGTACGCGCTCCTCGATCGGTAGCGCCTCGCCGTCCCGTTCCAATCTACCCGATACCGCCCTCCACGCGCTTCGCCTCCCCCCCGCTTGGCAATGCGCCTTTGCAAGTTTCATCAGTTCTCGCACTGTCTCGGCCAGACCACGTGACGACCCTGCCGATAGAAGAGCCTTGACTGATTCGTCAAAGCCGGGCTGCGCTGCCGATAGGGAATCCGCTGCGGGTCGCGGCGCCGCGCGGCGCTGTCCAATCTTAATGGCAATCTCTTCGAGGAATCCCGGCAGATCAGCATGCGTGCTACCACAGGAGATCACTCGGATCTGTGACGAGCCGAGTATTCTCTGCCACTCCTCAACGTCCGCCTTAACCGCGATCAAGTAACCGGGGCGGACCATCCCATCGAGCTTCTCCCTACACCACCGCACCAGTGATCCAATGTTTGGATCGTCCAGGCCGGAAGGCCCACATCCAATGAAAACGGGTGATCGAACAAGGCACAACGCCTGCATCAACTGCTGAACAGCATCGAATCTCCCTACTTCATAATAAGACCGAGCGTCGAAGACCACAGAATCTGGGTGGCGGTAGTCTCCATGCAGGTGCAGAACGTCACGAGAGGCGCTGCTCGCGAATTGCGTAAATCGCGATTGATCTTGCCAAGTAATCGGTGTGAAGCCCGTCCTCGATTCAATCAGCCAGTCGTAATTCGTTGTCGAGATGTTGAGGCCCCATCGCTTGAGGGCATCGATCAGTCTCGGATCTTTTACGGTCAGCGTTCCGATGGTTTTTTCCAACCATTCAGCGAAGCGACCGGAATTCGGGGCGCGGAGTCTCTCAGCGATATCCGTGGCTACCTGAATATACTCGAAGGCCTCAAGTGATTGCTTGCGGCGTGTCTCCCATCCCACGTCCAACCCCAATTGGCTTACGCAGTAAGACACGCCATGACTCAGCAAGCCTCTCCACGATGCCAACAGAGCGTTCTGTGTCGATGCGATCGACACGCCCGACCCGATCAAGAGGAACGCTCCGTTCGGGCGATCGGCGATCAGTTCGATTAGCTCTTCCAGAGGAGTCTGCATCGTCGATGCTCCGCAGGCATTAAGGGCTTGCGCAGAAACGTCTTTTACAAATTGGGGCTGAATATACTGCCAGAGTTTGTGATGAAAGGCCGCCAATGGGGTCGTTCTGACATACGCGGCCTTGGACGGGCCGGTGGCACGGATGGCCATGCTAGGGTACCACTGGTCGTATTCGACCGGTGCTTCGGTTCAAGACGAAAGCACTGGTCGTATTCGACCAGTGGTACCCGAAAATCCTCATCACTGCGGCTCGCCCATGCTCATTCCCGTTGAGCCGCGTCCTTCCGATCCGTCTTGGGCTTGGCGGGGGCGGGGGCGTCGGCGCCGTCGGCGACGACGAATTCGAAGACGCCGATGCACATCTCGTTGGTGGTCTGCTCGCCCCACGAGACGTCCTTGGGGGGCTTGTTCTGGTTGGAGGGGTTCTTGTCGGAGTTATCGAAGTGGGCGAGCATCTCGAAATAGGTGCCCTTGGGCAGCTTGATCGGCTCGACGAAAGCGTAGGTGCCCTGCCAGTTGAAGTTCCAGTGCTTGATCTCAATCAGGGGGACGCGGGTGTGCTTGTCGTCGGGCAGGACGGCCGTGAAGGAGAAGTCCTTGCCGAGCCAGTGCATGTGGGGCATGACGGAGGTGAGCAAGATGTCTCGCGAGAGGGGGCGGCTCATGAAGCCGGTGTTGCTGCTGGCCTTGATCTCGTAGCTCTCGTCGCCGGCAGGGATCGTGAGCAGGCCTTCGAGCAGCTCGTTCAGCTCGGGACGATGGCCCTCGGCCTGCGCGGCCTGGACCTTGGCCAAGATCTTGGTCATCTCCTCGGGCGCCACGTTCGGGAACACGAAGCCGGTGCGGACCTGCTTGGGCAGGGGCTCGCTGGAGAGGTACAGGCCGACCGAGGTGGCGTCCTTCTCGACCTTGCCGGAGCGGTGATAGTGGACCTGGATCAGCACGTCGCCGCCGGCCGGGAGCACGTAGCCGGAGCCCTCGGGGGCATATCTCGGCCGGCTGCCGGGCGTCCAGATCGGCAGGAATCCGCGGAGCGGGACGCCGTCGCCGAAGCCTCCGACCGCGGGGTAGCCGGGCTCCTTGTCCTTGGCGTCGAGCTGGCGGGCGCGGCCGGACGTATCGATGCCGGCGAGGATGTGGTGGACGACCTTGCGGTTGCCCGGCTTGAAGTCCACGGCGCGGATCCAGCGGTCGGTGGGGAAATTCGTCTTCAGGACGAAGACGCGGAACTCGTCGTCGCCGGAGGCGAAAATCTGGTAGGGCTCGGGCACGGTCAGGACCAGGTCCGGCTCGCCGAGCGTCCAGGTCGAGCTGAACTTGCGAGGCTCGGGCGCGTCCTTCGGGTTCCCCTCCGGCGCGCCGGCCTCGGCCCAGGCGGTCAGCGTGGCGACCTCGGCATCGGACAGCACCCGCTGGTCACGGAACGGCCCGCCGACCTTCGTCGAGGCTGGCCAGGGCGGCATGATCTTCTCGGACGTGACGTGCGCCAGGTCCGTCGCCCGCTTCTTCGCCTGGGCGTAGGTCAGCAGCGAGAACGGCGCGACCTGCCCCGGGCGGTGGCATTCCTGGCAGTTCTTCTGCAAGATCGGCGCGACGTCCTTCGAATACGTCGGCGCCTCCCCCCTGGCGGAGTGGACCATTCCCAGGCAGCCAACCAGGCCCAAAGCGATCCTGCGTCGCATGAGATTCCCCTTCCTCGGCGATGTCTTGGACCGACGTGGTCCGGTCGGGACGATCGGAACGATCCTCCCCTATACCTTACCCGGGCGGAAAGAGTTTCGAGAGGGTGGAGCCGGGACGCAAATCGGGTTGCCGGGCGGCCTTCGGCCCGGCAGCCCGGTCTCCGGGTGGGCGACGCTCTTGATCAACGGCGAGACCTCGTGATCGCCGCCCCGGCGAGGATTCCGGCGGCCAGGCCGAGCAAAACGGGCATCTCGTGGGGGACGTCGGGCGGGACGTAGACGATTCCGCCGTCGTCGGCAATGGCCGGGTGACCGACGTAGCGTCCGTGCGCGGGAACGGCCCGGGTCTTGAACTCCCGGGCCAGAGCGTCCAATCCCGCGCGCATCGGCTCTCCCCGAAGCGGGATGCCGTGGCCGGTGGCTGCGATTTCGGGATGCAAATCGGCAAGGTCGCGGACGGAGCGGGCGGCCGATTCCCAATCCGGGGTGAAGTACTTCGGGGGGCCGTGGATCTCTTCGTGCTGGGTGAGGACCGAGAGGGCGGATTCTTGCTTGGTGGTGACGAACGCGTCGCCGGCGATGAGGGTGCGGTCGGCCTCGCGGAAGAACGAGACGTGGCCGGGCGAATGGCCGGGGGTGGCGACCCAGCGCCAGCCGGGCAAGTTGGGGACGGTGCCGTCCTCGGGCAGAGGGCGGACCCGATCGCCGAAGTCGAACGGTCCTTGCGGGTAGAGCCATGACAGGTAAGCCAGCAGTCCGCCGCCGACGGTCGGGTCGGGAGGGGGATACGGCGAGCGGCCGGTCAGATAAGGCAATTCCATCCGGTGCGCATAGATCGGGACGTCCCACGAGTCGGCCAGGGTTGGCAGGCCGCCGACGTGGTCGAAATGGCCGTGAGTCAGGATGATAGCCGAGGGTCGGGAACCGGCCCCGAAGCGATTCTCGGCGGCGTGGGCAATCCGGTGCGCCGATCCGGGCATGCCGGCGTCGACCAGCACCCAGTTGCGATCGCCGGGGCCCCCGACGAAGAAGACGTTGACCATGACCGTGCAAAGATAAGCCAGGTCGTCGAGGACGGGCCGGGGCTCGCCGCCGTCTGTGGCGGTGGAGGCGGCCGATTCAAAGGTGGGGGCGGTCACTTGCATGAGAAGATGCCTCCGTGTTGAGCTGGGCACGGCCGGGATTCCCCGGCAAATCGCGCGCCTCAAACGGAGGTCCGTCCCTATCCCGTCACACCTCGTCGCGATGCCACTCAACCTGGCCGCTCTGGCCGAAGCTCTCCTCGACCTCGACGCGCATGAGGGCGGGCAGAGTCAAGCCGAGGTCCGTCCAGGCGGCGCGGAGGCGGGCGGCGAGGTAGTCGGCCAGCAGTTCGGCGGTGGTGTTGGGGACGGGCAGGAGGACGCACTCCTCGCGGGGGAAGCTCCAGCGGCGATCGCGGTAGCGGGCCAGGATGTTGGGTCCGTCGTCTTCCAGGAGGATGAGCGGGCTTCGGGTCGGGAGCAGCATGCGATGGTCGAGCTCGTTGACGAGGGCCTGGGCCTGGTCGCGGAGAGCGATGAAGTCGAACACATACGAGTTGGCGTCGAGAGGCCCCTCGACCTCGACGGCGACGCGGTAATTGTGGCCGTGGATGCGCTCGCAGTGGTCGCCGTTAAAGGTGATGAAATGGCCCGAGGAGAAGACGAGCGAATCCTTGGTCACGCGGACCTTGTAGCGGGCGTTGGGCATGGGAGCTTCCTATCGGTCAAGGCGGATTAAATGTTCAAAGTAATATTATTTTAATTGAATACAGACGGTTTCCAGTGGGGCGGGCGTCCCTGCCCGCCTACAAAAGGATTTATGGATTTGTAGTCGGGCAGGGACGCCCGCCCCACTGGAAACCGTCTGTATTCAATTAAAATAATATTAATATGAA
>JAQGHR010000141.1 GCA_028291545.1 Planctomycetota bacterium
TCGGGCGGGCCGGGCGGACAGAACGTGAATAAAGTGTCGTCGAAGGCCACGTTGCGATGGACTCCGGCCACGAGCCCCAGCCTGCCGGTGGCCGTCCGAGAGCGATTGTTGCGAGCCATCGCAGGCAAGCTCACGAACGAAGGCGAACTGCTGGTCACGTCGCAAAAGACGCGCGACCAGGCCCGCAATATTGACGATTGCCTGGACAAGCTCCGCCAGATGATCCTGAAAGCCAGCCAGCCCCCCAAGGTCCGGCGCGCGACCAAGCCCACGAAGGGCTCGCAGGAACGCCGTGTCGAATCCAAGTCCCGTCGCTCGGACGTCAAGAAGCTTCGTCGCAAACCCGAGGCGGATTGAGCCCGGCATGGAGGTCAAAGATGGCCGATTATTCGCCCTATCAACAGAAGATCATCAAGCGGTATTTCAACAACTACGACGCGATCCAGGCGCAACGGCTCTCGGAGTTGACGACCGACCTGTTCCTGGCGGAAGGCAAGGCCAGGGACCGCCTCTGGAAGCGCGTGGCCGAAATCCTGACGAAGCTGGAATTTCCGGCCGCGAGGATCGACCACCTGCTCCAGAAGAAGGACCCGGCGCTGCTGCCGGGCATCATGAAGGAACTGGAGAGCAAGTCCTGACCTGAGGGAGCAAGGGCGGCATCAAGAAACGAGATGTGTTACAGCCCCCTCGGGCGGTCCGACTCGACGCTGTCGTTCCGACCGGTGACGAGGCTGCCGGGACATCCAACCTACGTTGAAACAATTGTCGATTCATGACCCTAATCGGTTCGCAAGATACAATTTGGGTCTTTTTTTGTTGACGTGATTTGATCCATTTCGTAACCTTTCCATGGTTGCAACCGCACACCCTCGATGACTGGAGGGCATTGATCATGTCGTTGGCAAAGCGTATCCGCGATTGTCGATACGCCAAGGGGTGGGGACCCGACGAGCTGGCGCTCCGCGCCGAGATCTCGCGGACGGCTCTATATCAGATTGAACGAGGGAAAACGGAAACTCCGCGTGCCGGGACGCTTCGGCGAATCGCCTGCGCGCTGGACGTGTCGATCGACGCGCTTCTCGGTAACGCCGAGTGGGACCTGGACGAGATTGCGGCGATGACTGCCGTACAAGAACCCGAGGTCGTCCGGCCGCCGGTGGCCGACCCCCGCCTGGTTGCGCCGCAATTCGCGACCCGCTCCTACGCGAGCGGCCGGGAGCGAGAACTCGAGCGTAAGCTCCTCGAATTGCTCGCCTCACCGCTGGGTGACGGCGTGGCCCGGATCGTGGAGGAGTCGCATAGGCTCTTGCCGACACTCCGCCTGGCCTGATTTTTTTTGATGCTTCCCCAGTTCCGGCTCTCGACGACGACGTGCGAGTGCTCTCCCCCGCATTGAACATACCGACACGCAGAACTGGCCCGACGCGGGGCCATGAGGATTTTTCCGAGGACCCTCAAAAAAAGGGTACAATTCCCTCAAGTTCTCCTCCGTCGCGGACGAGCGTTCGCGATCCCGGGGATTCCCCGCAACTTGCGAGGTCACCATGCGTGTCGAATCGCGACGAACTGTCCGACGTCTCCTGGGCGTCGGGATCGGAGTCGCCGGACTCGTTTCCTTCCTCGCGCTCGAGGTTCAGGCCGGATGGCCGAGAGCCAGGCGCACTCGGGTCGTGACGACCTCGGCCCCGGTCGCGGTTCCAAGGGCTACGGGCCTTGCCGCGTCGCCGATGCTCGGTCAGTTCTATCCCGAGCCGTACCTGAATATCCGGGGCAACTTCGAGACGGGCGGAGGCTATTCCCCTCTCGGGACTTACGGTGACTCGACGGCTGCCATGTACGGCCCCCTATCCTCATTCCGAACGTCGTCGGCCCCGGTCCTACTCTATCAGCGTGGTTATGACGGCTCGTTCCGTCCCGAACTGGGAACCGGGTTCTCGACGCCCAACTTTCCCGCCGCCTCGTCGATTGTGTATCCCTCGCGAGCGAACGTGGTCGGCGGCCCCCGTCGCACGACCTCGCCGCCTCAGTGGGATAGTGCGATCGATTGGATTGACCGCAACTGAGCGGGCGATTCCGTCAGGGCACACCCCGGTGCATCGGCGCGACGCGAGGTCATCTCTACGGAAGCGGCCTCTCCAGTTTTCGCCGCAAGCCTTCAAATCGCTCTTTCATGGCCGGGCCGCCCAGGTAGGGGTAAAGCAAGGCGCTCCCCTCGACGATCTTCTGGGCGGCCGCCGGCTCTTTCGCGGCTTCGAGCGCCTGTGCGTGTCCAAGGCGAGCGGCGAACCAGCGGGGGGAGCCGGCCGGAGCACGTTGGGCGATCCGGCGATAGCCGGGGATCGCGCGGGGGAAGTCGCCGATCTGGGTGAAGAGGTCCGCCAGTTCGGCCAGGACGTCGAGATCGCCTCCCAGCAAGACGTCGGGCTCGTTCCAGCCCGAGACGATCCCACGCGCGCCGACGAAGTCCCCTGCCAGCATGCGGCCTCTCGCTCTCCGCAAGCGAATCTCGGCCTCGATGGCGGGGGCGAGGTCACGAGCGCCCGCAAGGCGATCGGCCACAATCCGCTCGACGCCGCTGATCCGGTGCGTGGCCCGTCCCGTGCCCGCACTCGCCGCGGCCCGGTCGAGATCGCGGGCGAGCGCGAGCAATTCGTCGGTCGAGGCCATCACAGTTTGGGCGGCCTGTTCGGCATCGAGGAACCGCTCGCAAGCCGCCAGCGCGACGACACGCAATCGGTCCGCCAGCCCGCGCTGATCGAGCCGAAGGGGAAGACGGCGGAGGCGTTCGACCTCGTCCAGGGCCCGCTTCACATCTCCCACGCCCGGCACCAGTTCGAGCCGGATCTCCTCCAGAATGACATCCGCGCGTTCGGAGTCATCTCGGGACTGGGAGGCGACGCTGGCCAGAGCCGAGCGGGCGGCATCGCGGGACGCGGCCAGCGCCGTCGCGTCGTCCACCAATCGACGAATCTCCAGGTCGGTTCGTCGCAGACCGGCCAGGGCGAGCCTCGCGTCGATCCACCGGGCATGCGACCTCGGCACCGAATTCCACATGGCCTCGGCCTCGGCCCGCTCGCCGGACTCCAGCCGGGCGCGACCCAGGAGCCACCGCGCCTCGCCGGTGGCGGGATCGTCGGGGAAGCGCCGAATCTGGTCCACAAGAGCCGTCAAGTAACTCTCACGGGTCGATCCGCCCGCGTTCGCCGCCAACAGGCGACCTCTCGCCAGGGCACGGAGCATCCCGGCGCGGGGGCGGAGCGGACCGGCGCCGGGGTCATCCACGACTTGCGATAGGATCGCGTCGGACCTCGCGAATCGTCCGGCCTGAAACAGGACGGCACCCGCCCGAAAGCGAAGGGTTCGCGCGGTTGCCCTGTCCCCCCGACCTTCGGCCTTTGAGGCGGCGATCACGTCGAGTCGCGCGGCTCGATCCGGCTGACCCAGGAGCGAGGCCCCCTCGGCAAGGAGTGACCAGGCGTCCGGTCCTCGCGACGCCGACGGCTCGTCGACGGACCGAGCCAGATCCAGCAGGGCCAGGCGGAATTCGGTCGGGTGTGTTGATTGGAGATCCACCACCCGACGAAAGGCCTCCGCCTCGATCTTCGTTCGCTTCTCGCCCGCTGGGAGCGAAGCACGCTCTCCCAGGGCGAGCCGAAGGCGCAGGAGATTCTTCTCGGCTGCGTCGATCGGGGCCCTGTCCACTTCGTTTTCCACCGCCGCGAATTCCTTGAGCCCGATCCCGATCGGCACGAGTGCGGCCAGGCGTTCGCGAATCGGAGGGGCCGGATTGGACCGGTCCGCGGACGACAGGGCCACTTTGGCTTGCGCGAACTGTCCCGACCTTGCGAGCAGTTCGGCGGACAGCAGCGAGGCATGCCCTTTCAAGCTGACTTCATTGAAGGGTCTGGCTCGCAAGACGGCCAGCGCCTCCTCGCGCATGGCCGTGGCTTCGGGCCGTTCGGGGTCGAGGCTGGCGAGATCGGCGAGGGCGCGGGCGAACCGAAATCGGAGGTTTTGCGCCAGGGGCTCATCCGAGGACTCCATCGCCTGGACCAGGGGCCGGATTCGCGCGACGGTGCCCTCGAAGGCCGAGGCCGCTCGGGCGTGCGCGGCGAGATCGGACGGGTCGCGCTCGGCGAGTCTCGCCCAGCTCTGGCCCTCGGCCCAAAGGTAGACCGACGCCTGGAACGCGAACAGGCTTGTCCTCGGGTGCCCCTTCTCCCGCGACGAGAACCCATCCAGCACGTCGCGTGCTTCCGACCACGCCGCCCGCCTCGCCGGCGGTGCCGACGCCGCCCAGGCGGCCCGATCCAGGGTCGCCGCCACCTCCAGGGCCACGGTCTCGCGCTCGGCGATCGGCAGCGCGGGGTCGTCCATGACCTTTCGCCTCTGAGCGATGTAGCCGGACAGTTCCCCATCGAGCTGCGCCGAGACCTGCGCGGCCAGGAATAGAGCCAGGCAAACGGAACCGACCAGTCGCATCGGGACGTCCTCCCGATGCCATTTTAGCCCGGCGATCCATGCCGTGTCTCCCGACGCGATCCGGCCGTGTCCGTTTTCCGTCCCTCCGGCGTCGATCTTGGACCTGCAACCCGATTCCCTGTGAGGAACCGGGTCCCCCTCTGCCGCGATCGCTACCGCTCACGGTGCGTTGTGGTGCTGAACCGCAATCACATCATCGTGACCAGCCAGGCTCCCGATCGGGCTTTCTGGCGAGCGTATGGCCGCAGTCCTCGGATCGATGGGAATCGGGGTCGGGAGGAGCCAAACTCCCGACCCCGATGGTTACGTCAGGCGACCAGTTCGGCGACCTCGGCCGGCTTGCGGATCTCTTCCTCGCGGAACAGGAGCGCGAAGATGAGCATGCAGACCAGGGTGAGCACGAACGGGCCTAGCCAGATCAGGTGCCAGTCCTCGGTCAGCTTCGTCGGGTCGGCCGCGGAAGGGGTCGAGAACATCCCTCGCACCCGGCCGGTCAGCACGCTGCCGAGGATGGTCCCCACACCGTAGACGATGAAGATCAGGAGATTTTGCGCCGTGGCCTTGATGTCCGGGCTGGCTGCGCGATCGACGTACATCTGGGCCACGACGAAGAAGAATCCGAAGGCGAATCCGTGCAAGGCGATCGTCAAGACCATCAGCCACACCGGTTGACCGTACGCCGAGAGCCCGAACCGCAGGGCCCAGGCGGCCGCGCCGATGAGCATCGTCTTCTTGACGCCCAGCGTCTTGACGGCCATTGGCACGAAGATCATCACCACGATCTCGGCGATCTGGCCGATCGTCATGTAAGCCCCGATCTCGCTGGGCGGAATCCCGATCGCCTCCAGGAAGAACGTCTCGCATGCGAAGTAGAACGCCAGCATGATCCCGATCAGGCCGGTGACCACAACGAGGACCGCGAACGACGGGAATCGGAGCAATTCCAGGCTTTCGAGCACGGCCGATTTCTTATCGATCGGGTCCGTGGCCTTGGCCGGGGTCGGCGGCGTATGGGGCAAGGTCAGGCAGTAGAGGGAATACAGGATCGAGACGGCCCCGGCGATCCGCAGGGCGTCGCGGAATTTCGGCTCGCCGATCCAGGAGATCTTGAACAGGGATTGCAGGCTCGGCACGACGTTGACCGTCCACCAGGAGAGGAACCCGACGAACGCGCTCTTGAGGCCGACCAGTTCGAAGAGCGACTTGAAGAAGCCGAGCTTGGTGTAGTCGAGGTACGCGGAGAACATCAATCCCGCCACGATCCAGCCGATCGTGCCCCACAGGCGGATGCCGGGGAAAGCCGTCTGGTTGTCCTCGCCGATGCTGCGGAATGTGATCGAATTGGAAAGGCCCATCGTGGGCATGTAGAGGTTGCAATAGAGGAATAACAGCCCGAAGATTGCCAGGAAATTCGTCGCGTACGCCGAGGTGATCAGCAGCAAACCCCCCAGGAAATGCGCGATGGCCAGGACCTTCTCGGTCGCGAGGTAGCGGTCGGCGATCTGGCCGAGGAGGAACGGCCCGATGATCGCGCCGAAGCCGTAGACGGTGAAAATCCACCCCTGTTCGTCGGTCGAGAGCTTGAACCCGCTCTTGGTCATGAACTGGCCGAGATTCACGAGCCAGAGGCCCCAGACAAAGTACTGCAAGAACATCATCAACGAGAGCCGGAAGCGCAGGCCGAAACTCATCGGAGGAGGTCTCCCGGTGACATCGGAAGGATTGGCGAGGAACCGTAGGAGACTGACTTTAACGCCCCCGCGAGCCAAGTGCCACGGGGTTGCGGTCGCTCCCGGGTGCGCCGATGGATTCCGGCATCGGAGAGTTTTTATGTGGCTGGGGCTGCGCTGCACCTGTGTGTGTGGCTAGGTCTGAGGTGCTCCGAAGGCCCGGCGTTCGATCAGGCCGCGAAGGCCGGGTTTTCGGAGTACATCATCCCCGGCCACACGGACGATCGACGCGTCAATCCGGCAGCCAGCTCACGAATCGCTCGACGACGCGACGGCAGGAATTGTCGCAGGCCCAGGCGAAACGCTTCTCCGAGCGCTCGGCGTCGGCATCGGGCCCGGCAGCGATCAGGGAGCGGGTCATCGCGACGAAGGTGTCGGTGTCGGCGGCGACATCGAAGAGGGCGTCGTACAACTGACATTCCGGCACCGCCGTGGAGACGATCGGGCGGCCGCTGGCCATGTAGTCCATGATCTTCGTCGGACAGGAGACCTGATTGAATGGATGGTCGACCCGGTAGGGGATCAAGCAGACGTCGAACGCCGCGTTGTAGCGCCCGATGGCGTCCTGCGGCCTCCAGTTGAGCCAGTACACGTTCGGCCGGTCCAGGCATCGGGCGCGGGCGGTTTGCCACGCTCCGGCAGGCGTGGTGCCGAGCTTGCCGATCAGCACGATCGAGGCGTTGGGCAGGGAATCGGCCAGCGTCGTGAGCAAGTCCCAGTCGATGCGATCCTCCAACGAACCGACGTAGCCGAGCCGGGGTCCGGGCAGGCAGGCCAGATCGTCGGGAGGTGGCGCGGGAACGAGATGGGGGCCGGGACCGAGCGAGGAGGACGGCGCGCCGTGGGGAAGGTGGCGGATTCTGCCGGCGGCTTCGGGCACGGCGGCGCGGAGCTGATCGGCACGGGCGCGGGAGACGCAGACCGTCAGTTCCGACTCCCGCACCGCTTGAAGCTCCAGCGCGTTCACGCGATCGGCGCAGCGGGGCCAGTACTGCGAATAGTCGTCGATATTGAAATAGACCGTCCGGTCGGGCCGGACCTGATCGCGCAGGTAGAGGTAGTACGGATAGGTCATGACCAGCGTCAGCGAGCCCTCCGGCGCGCAGGACTCACGCCATCGGTCGATCGAGCGGCGGATTGGCCGCATCCCCAAACTCGGGAACCGCTTCATCCAGCCGGAGGGCAGGACCATCTCACGCTGCCACAGATTCGGGGCGCGACGCGTCAGGGCACGACCCCAGGAAAAAGGCCGATCGCCACGCTGCCACGCGTTGTAGTAGTCGGAACACTTGAGCAGCAGCGTCGCCGTGCCGTCGTGGTCCAGCTCGCGGAACAGGTTTTCGGTGGTAAACCAGTTCGCGTCGGCGACCGCCAGGGCCCGCCGTCCTGTCGTGGACGAGGGCATGACGAGGCGTCGGGGAGATGTCACGGCCATCGCAGACCCCAGGTCGGACCGGGGCGATCGTCCGTCTGGCCCGATCCGCAGGCCCGGACCTCACGGTGGCAGAGCTTATGCCACCCCCGTTCCCCTTGTCAACGCCAGCGATCTTCATCGCGGCGGCCTCGCCGGGTCCTCGGCTCCCGCACACGATCTCGAAAAATGCCGAACAGCCCCCTTGGCGCGTTGATTGGCGCCGGTCGCAAACCGACGATTTGGGATTTGCAAACGAAAAACCCGAAGTTTTTTCAGAAACCCTCCCCCGTAACACTTAGGACTACGTCTGAGATCGATATCTCCTATGAACACTCTAGTTATGACGAATGGAACGGTCGAAAGCCATCATTAATTCATTCGGACAAACCGCAAGATCTTCCCAGATTTCCTCATCCGTCGGGCGGGGAGTGGTTGGCGCGGTCCGATAGACCCCCTACAATCCGGCCGTCTTGGTGGCAGCGGCCGAGCCCTTGGGGTTGGGTTGGGTGTCGCCGAGCGGCAACCTGCGTCTGGGATGGACGGGGATTCGTCAGGGCCTGGCGACGAGGCCGGCCGGAACGAAACAGCCACGCCAAGAACCCCCATCGGGGATGCGATCGCGATCGCGCCTCGACGGGGCACCCGATGCGGAGCCTCTCCGCATTCACCTTCAGATCAACAACTTTTTGAACAAGGGATCTCGCTGATGCATTCCATCGTCCTTCTCACCGCCATGACCGCAACCTCGGGCCTCTTTGGCGGTCGTCACCATAAGGCGACTTACGCTTACGCACCGGCCACGACCTGCCAGTCCGGCCGTTGCGCCGCGCCCGCTTACGCCCCGGCTCGTGCCCCGGCACCCGTCTATGCCCCGGCGCCCGTCTATGCCCCGGCGCCCCGCGTGGCCGCCGCTCCGGCCGCCTACAACGCCCACTACTACCCGGCCGCTCCGGCCTGTGCGACCGGCAACTGCCCCCGCCGTTGAGTCCGGGTGGTCACGTCCGGATCCGTCCGCCCCGTGCATGTGAGTCGATCCTGAGCGGATCAGCCCCGACGGGACGTACGCGTCCTTAGGACGTCCTCTCTGACCCATCCATCCCTGACGAGGCCCCTTCGCCATGATGCGCGAAGGGGCCTCGTCGCATTTCCAAACAAGCCATGGGGGATGGAAGGCACCCGGGCGCCGGTTGCACCCGACGACCCTACGGGACGATGGTCGCGTAGGCGGTAAACTTGGCCGGGGGCTCGTCTTTCAGGTTGGTCGTGATCTGCATCTCGGCGTTGTAGGCGCCGGGCCGCATGGGGGCCTTGAAGGTGATGGTCAGGGGGTGGACTTTCTTGTCGAGATCTTCCCCCTTCTGAGCGGATATCTCCCCCTTGGCGGACGTCGCGTCGACGATCTTGAACGACTGCGACGAGCGGACCAGGACGTTCTTGGTCACGGTCGACCCGGCCTTCACACGGCCGAACACGAGGTTACCGGGCGAGACCACCACGGCGGCCTCGATGTTGGCGACGACGGAGATCGGGATCGTGGGGCTGGAACGATCGCTCGTGATCAGCGTGATCTCATCCTTGAAGTAGCCGGTGGGGGCCGAGGAGTTCAAGGCGGCGGTGATCTGGTACTGAAGGCCGCCGCCGGGGTTCTGGAACGGTCCATCGACCTTCGCGGAGAGGTTCTTGCTGATCGTATTCGCGGCGGTGATCCGCCAATTGGGATCGCCGCCGAGGTAGCTCAGATTCATCACGACCGACGGGGCCTGACCGCGGGGGACGACTCCGAAACTCGCCACGCCCGGGTTGAGCAGGATGTCACCCCGGATGAAGCAGGAGAGGTTCAGATCCTTCTCGGCGTAGGACGACCCGTTGAGCACGAGGGTCAGTCCCGAGTCCTTCCGACCCTGGAACCGCGTCGTGTCGAGCGTGGCCTCGATCGGCGTGCGGGTGCCGGGCGGGACGAGCTGGGCTCCGACCTTGACCTCGGTGCAGCCGCACTTCGGTCGCCAGGAAAGGATCTGGATGTCCGCATTCGTGGTGTTCACGAGCCAGAAGGTGTAGCGGAGCTTCGCGCCCCGGGCGACCGTGCCGAAGTCGTGTGCCGCCTCGGGGAAGAGATTGTCGATTGTCGCGACCTGCGCCGTCGCGGGCGCGGCGGCCAGGATCAAGACGGACCATACGCTCAGAGAATTCAATGCGCGACGTAGCATATTAACAGCATCCCTTCCGAGGAGGAGTGGAAGCACGGCGCGGCTCCATCAACGAGGTCGATCTGCCCAATTTATATCATACACCCGGCTCGGCGCAGTCCCGGAAAATCGATATCGACCTGCCGGGCATAGCGGATCTGCGGCGTGGGGGAGCTTGGAAACGACTTGATCCCCTCCCAGCGGTCGTTGGTTCGCTTTCCCAGAACCCCGATGGCGGGCGATCTATCCTGATCCCCCATCACACCTCAAAGGTCGTCAATATTCAGTGATGACCCCTGTCCCCCCTCCGGTCCCGGCGTCCACAGTGGGAGGCCGCAGTGGACGCAATGACTACTGAACGGATTGCCGTATAACCAACTGGCGTGGAAGGGTCGTCCGCAGCGCGGGCACCGCCACAACATCCGCCGAATATGGAAGACAGCGATCCAACCGACCATCGGCAAGCCGACACCCAAGTAGAAAGCCAAGCGATCATGGACTCCATTGATGACGAGGAAGCGCCGGATTAACGATCCGGGAAGTATCCAGAGTAGTGCCCAGAGGAGCGCCATGTGAAACGCACGCCGACGTCGTCTGTACTCATCCCAGGCAGGATTCATGGTCACCCTCACAGGCACAGTGGCAACCCTGACTTTACTGCGTTTTGTCGGAGCAAGGTATGGACGGCCGAGGGCTCCGGATCGTCTCGGCCACGCCTGTTCACCAACGTAGCGATCTGATAAGATACACTAGGCCGAACGGTCACGATTTGGCCCGGCTATCACCACCTCGATCGTCAGGTCGATCCCCGATGCTCAAGCCTTCGGTGCAAGTCCGCGAGGAAGGCGGCGTGCTGACCGCCGAGTTCTGGGACTGTTTGCGCCTCGACCCGGCACCGATCGGGACGTTGCGCGCGGAGTTCGAGGAATATCGGAAGCGAACGGGCAAGTCGGAGCTGGTCGTCGACTTGATTGGCGTGACCTTTGCCGGCTCGGCCTCGCTGGGGTTGTTCCTGGCCATGAGGAAGTCGGGGGCCAGGTTGATCTTCTGCAACGTCGATCCGAATATTCGCGAGGTCTTCCGCGTGAGCAACCTCGATCCGCTCTTCTCGTTCGCGACCGACAAGCCGTCCGCGATTGCTCGGGCCGGTCAGCCACGCGAGACCGCCGACGGGCCTTCCCCGCTTCCCGCGACGCCTCGTCCCGGTGCGTCGGGTTCGGCTCACGCGCCGCTGCGGAGACGGAAGACGACCGAAGGCAAATGACCCACGACACCTGACCGAGACCCACGCTCATGGCCGCTCCCACGAGGATCGCCCTGGAAGACGAGGACGGGGTTCCGGTCATCCGGATCTACGATCGCCAGATCATGGACGACCGCATCGTCCGCGAGGTCGGCGACCAGATCATGGCCGCACTACCGCCGAGTGGCCCGGTTCGGTTGATCCTGGACTTCGCCAACGTCACGATGATCTCCAGCGCGATGATCGGCCGTCTCGTCGTGCTCCAGCGACGAGCCGACGCGACCGGCGGGCTGTTGCGCTTGTGCGAGATCGGCTCCGCGGTGCGCGACGTCCTTCGGACGACGAACCTCGATCGCGTCCTCAAGATCACCCGCGACCGCCGCGAGGCGCGCGAGGCGTTCGGGCCGGCAAAGTAAAATCAGGGATCGGGGCCTCGGCCATGTCCATGTCCTCAACGGGCCTCCGTTTCGTCTGCCTCGGCGTGGGAGATGCGTTCTCGGCGCGGTGGTATTCCTCATGCCTGGCGATCGAGTCGGGCGGGACCTGGCTCCTGCTCGACTGTCCCCACCCGATCCGCAAGATCCTCCGGGAAGCGGGCGAGGCCTGTGGAGAGCGGCTGGACATCGACATCGTCTCGGCGGTCTTGCTCACCCACATGCATGGCGACCACGTCTCGGGGCTGGAGGGCTTCGGCTTCTATTCCTATTTTGCCTTGAATCGTCCCGCCGTCGTGCTGACCCACGACCTCGTGCGAGAAACGCTCTTCACTCACTACTTCGCCATCGCCGAGGAGTCTCTCCGGTATACCTCCGAGAGCGCCCCGCCCACGATCACGGCCAAACTGACCGATCTGTTCGATGTCCGTACCTTGTCGGATACGACAACAAACGGGTTCGGGCCATTCCGCATCGAATGCCGTCGCACGATTCACCAGGTCCCTACCTTTGCCATGAAAATCCGCGCCGGGGACCGCTGCCTCGGGGTCAGTGCCGACACCGCGTACGACCCCGGCCTGATCGCCTGGCTCTCCGAGGCCGACCTGATCATCCACGAGACGAATCTCGGCCCGCACACGCCCTACGAGAAGCTGGCCGCGCTGCCCGAAGCCCTGCGCCGCAAGATGCGACTGACCCATTACACGGACGACTTCGACCGTGCCCGCAGCGTTATCGAACCGCTGGAGCCGGGGCGAACCTACGTCGTCTGAGGAGCCACGCGATTCCCGCAGCAATCAAGACGTGCACGTTCATGCCCGCGAAGTCGGTCCAGACGTTGGTCCAGAATCCGAACCGTCGCGGGTCGGGATGCCAGAGCAGGTCGTAGACGATCTGGATCGCGGGGACGATGGCCAGGGTGAGCGCCGCCTCGACGGCCAGAAGCGCGGCGAGTGAGATGGCCGGCCCGCGCCGCGAACGCAAGCGGGCGAGGGGATACAAAGCCAGCGTCACCGCTGCCGCGTAGAAGAGCACCAACAGCAGCGTCGCCCAGGCCGCAACGCTCCAGGTCGGATGATAGGCCCGGAGCGTGATCAACCAGAAGACGTAGATCACCACCCAGGCGAGTCCCTGGCCGGCGATGGACCACCGAAGAGCCGAGTTTTTCGGCCGCCTCCTCATTTGTGGCCGTTCGTGCCCGCGTGGGCCGCTCGCCACCTCTGGCAGAGGTCGCGGACGGCTTCGGGCCAGGTCGGATATTCGAACTTGAACCCCGCCTGGAGCAGCCGGCCGGGGACCACGCGGCGGCTCTTGAGGACCAGTTCGGTCTCGGTCTTCAGGAAGAGTGCCCCGATCTCCAGCATCCATTTCGTCGCGGGAAGCCCGATCCTCGTGCCCCAGGCCTCGCGCAGCTCGCGCATGAACAAGGCGTTCGGCACCGGGTAGGGAGATGTGAGGTTGACCGGTCCGTCCAGATCGTCGCGGTCGATCAGGAAGTTCACGGCGTTGATGAAGTCCCGATCATGAATCCAGGAGACATACTGCCGCCCCTTGCCGGACTGGCCGCCAAGTCCTCGTTTCACCAGTCCCAGCAACGTGTCGAAGACGCCATCCGGGTCGGGGCTCATGACCATGGCCGATCGCATGATGACCTTACGCGTCATGGGGACCATCGCCTCGTCCAGGGCTCGCTCCCAGGCCAGCGCGACCTTGACGCTATACCGCCAACTGGCGGGCGCCTTGCGCTCCTGGCCGCCGATGATGCCGGTGGCCTCGTCATTCGCCGCGTCGAATCGGTGCGCGTAAATCGTCGCCGTCCCCGCTTGAAGCCACACACGAGGGGGTATGACGCATCGGCCGATCGCCTTGCCCACAACGCGGGTTGAGTTGACCCGCGACTCCAGCATCTGGCGCCGATTTTCTTTATTGTAACGGCAGTTCACGCTTCTTCCGGCCAGATTGATGACCACGTCGGCCCCGTCCAGCTCTCCCGCCCACGGCCCCAGCGTCTCGGCATCCCACTGCACCACCCGCCACAGGGCGCGTTCCGGCTTGCGGCTTAGAACGACGATCTCATGCCCGTGGCGCTGAAAATGGCGAGCGAGGAGAGTGCCGACCTGCCCGGAACCGCCCGGGATCACGATCTTCATGGATACGTCCTTCGACCAACATCGGCTCTGAACCGCGAGTAGAATACACGACAATTGCCCCGGACGGCGCAGGGACGGGCCGAAAACTCCGGAATCGCCTCACACCCGGATTTCCTTCCATCCCCCCTGCACGAATCTCCCCGCCACCAGCGATCCCCGCACGAACAGGTCGATCAGCATCGCCAGCCATGCCCCGGAGAGGCCATAGCCCAGGCCGCCGGCGGACGTCGGCAGGGTGAAAAGGTAGGTGAGCGGGATGCGGACCGCGAAGTAGCCGAAGATCACGATCAGCCAGGGCCATCGCGTGTCGCCCGCGCCGCGGAGGGAGCCGGTCAGGACGTTGATCGTCGCCAGCGCCGGCAGGGCGAACGCCACGATCCGCAGGACCGGAACCCCCATCGCGGCGACCGAAGACGGCCGATTCCCCAGGAAGAGCGAGAACATCCAGTCGGCGCGGATGTAGATGATCAGCCCCAACGAGCTGATCACGAGCACGCCCAGCCACCAGGCGGTGCGTGCGGCCTTGGCGGCGAGGTCGGGGCGGTTCGCGCCAAGGTACTGGCCGGTCAAGGTGCCGGCGGCGACGGCGAAGGCCTGAACCGTCAGGAAGGCGATCGCCTCGCAACGGATGGCCACGCCGTGGGCCGCCGTCGCCGTTTCCCCGAGGCGGTTGATCAGGCCGAGGAACCAGAGCTGGCAAATCCCGTTGGTGAGGCTCTCGCCCGCCGCCGGGAGGCTGATGCGGAAGATCCGTCGCACGTCGTCCGACCGCGGCAACAGGCCGCGCCAGTCGAGATGAAGGCCCGATCGGCCCCGAGCCAGCAGGATCAGGAGGATCACGCCCCCCAGCCCTTCGCCGATCGCCGTGCCGGTCGCGACGCCGCGCAGCCCGCACCTCGGCAGCCCCGCAAACCCGGTCACGAGCGCCCAACTGAGGCCGGCGTTGACGAGGTTGATGACGAGCATCACGTACATGCCCGTCCTCGTGTCGCCCGCGCCACGAAGTGCCGCCACGCCGACGATCTCGGAGGCGAGCAAGGGCGTCACCAGCAGAATGATACGCAGGAATGCGGTCGCCTCGACCTCGGCCGCGCCCCGCAGGTTCATCGCATGGACGATCGCCGGCGCGGCGAACCACCCGCCCACCGCCAGGGCCATCCCGACGATCCAGGCCAGGCCGATCGCCTGCTGGCAGACCCGCGTCGCGGCCGGGAAATTCCCTTCGCCCACCCGCCTGGCGATCAGCGCCGTCGCGCCGGCCGAGACGATCATCATGAGGCTGGCCAGGAACCACATCAGGTAGGTGCCGACCGTGACCGCCGCCAGGTCCGAGTCCGTCAGATAGCGCCCGGTCAGCACCGTGTCCGACACGCCGAGGAAATACGCCAGCGTCTGCTCCACCAGCACCGGCAAGGCCAGCATGACCACTTGACGCACGATCGGCTGCCCGACGACCACTCGGGGCGGGGCGTCCTCCTCCTCAACCAGCACCGCCATCCGCGTCCTCCCTGAAAACTCGACGATGCCAGATCGACACCCCGTCCGTTATGATAGTTCGCGGGACCCGTATCGACCATCGGAGCTTCGCCGTGTCCGCCCGCATCCTGGATGGAAAGGCCCTGTCCGAGACGATCCAGGTCGAGGTCGCCCGGAAAGTCGCGGACTTCACCGCCCGAACCGGCATCGTTCCCGGACTCTCGGTCGTCCTCGTGGGCGAGAACCCGGCGAGCGAAGTCTACGTGCGCGGCAAGCGAACGGCCACCGAGACCGCCGGAATGCGCGGATCGCTGCATCGGCTCCCGGCCGACGTCCCGGAATCCGCGTTGCTTGACCTGGTGGATCAACTCAACGCGGACGCCGCCGTCCATGGCATCCTGGTCCAGCTTCCGCTGCCAAAGCAGATCGACGAGCAAAAGGTGATTGAGCGCGTCAACCCGCTCAAGGACGTGGACGGCTTCCACCCGGAAAACGCCGGCCTGCTCGCCATCGGCCGTCCCCGGTTCGTCCCCTGCACGCCCCTGGGCGTCAGGGCGATGCTCACCTCGACCGGGATCGCCACGAAGGGTCTGCGAGCCGTCATCCTCGGTCGATCCAACATCGTGGGCAAGCCGATGGCCCTGTTGCTCCTGCAAAAAGGCCCCGGCGGCGACGCCACGGTAACGATCGCCCACACCGGCACCCGTGACGTGATGTCCGTCGCTCGCGAGGCCGACCTGCTCATTGCCGCGATGGGCCAGCCCGAGCTCGTCCGCGCCGACTGGATCAAGCCCGGCGCGATCGTCATCGACGTCGGCATCCACCGCAAGGCCAACGGCAAGCTCTGCGGCGATGTCCTGTTCAATGAAGCCCGCGAGGTTGCGTCCTGGATTACCCCCGTGCCCGGCGGCGTGGGCCGGATGACCATCGCGATGCTGCTGGAGAACACCCTCCTGGCCGCAACTCTGGCCCATCCGTGACCGATCGTCCTGGAAACGCATCCTTCCCTATTGAACTCCCATGAACCCCTCCTCCGCCCGTGCTCTGGATCGCCTGATGCGGCAGATGCGCCGGACACCGAGGGTGCGCAAATCGAAGTTCTCGACGGCCCCGATCGTGCTGGGACTGGGGCTGGTGCTCGGCTATCAACTGACGGCGAGGCTCGTCCCCATGGTCTGGGACTCGATGCTTCCCGGCGGCCTGGATCAGGCGAGATTCTTCCGAGGATGGGCGGGGCTCGTCTGGGCGATGGCGGTGTACTGCCATCGCGATTTCCCCGGCACCGTGGCCGTCCTGGCAGCGATCGGCGGCGTGGGTTTTTTCGTGAGCACCTTCATGCGACCGCTGCGGCCCATCGTCTGGCTGATGGCCGTGGCCGCGATCGGGATCGACGCGGGGATCGTGTATGTCACGCTCCGCACGGCCATTGAAGCGACGGCGCAAAACGCGGGGATGATTTGATCCAACCAAAGGGGCTCCCACGATGATCAAACTGGGCATCTGCAACGAGCTTTTCGAGGGCTGGGACTTCGGCCGGGTCTGCCGGACCGTCAAGGAGATCGGCTACGACGGCCTGGAGATCGCCCCGTTCACGCTCGCGCCCAGGATCACCGATCTGCCCGCGTGGCGACTCCGGGAATTGCGATCCATCGTCGAGGACAGCGGCCTGGAAACCATCGGCCTGCACTGGCTGCTCGCCAAGACTGAGGGACTCTATCTGACCTCGCCCGATCCCGCGACCCGCCGCGCCACGGCCCATTACCTCGTCTCTCTGGCCGAGGCCACGCAGGCGCTCGGCGGCTCCGTGATGGTGTTCGGCTCTCCCAAGCAGCGCGATTTGTTGCCCGGCGTGAACTATCACCAGGCGATGGACTGGGCCAACGACGTCTTCTCGGCCGCGATGCCCGCGATCAGCGCCTGCGGGGTCGATCTCTGCCTGGAACCCCTCGCTCCCTCCGAGACCAACTTCCTCACCTCCATCGCCCAGGCGAACGACCTGATCCGCCGGATCGACCAGGAGCATTTCAAGCTCCATCTCGACGTCAAGGCCCAAAGCTCCGACCCCGGCGGGTCCGTGCCCGAGCTCTTCGCCAGATACGCCCCCGAGGCCGGCCACGTTCACGTCCAGGACCCCAACCTGCGCGGTCCCGGCATGGGCGAGGTCGATTTCGGCCCGATTCTGGGGTCCCTGGTCACCTCCGGCTACACCCGCTGGGTCTCCGTCGAGGTCTTCGATTACACCCCCGGCGCCGAGGAAACCGCCGTTCAAAGCCTGGACTGCCTTCGACGTGGGTTGGGGCGGTTCGGCGTCTCGTCCGCCTGATGCACGAGCCTCTTGTTGGGTAGGTCAGCCCGCCCAGGACGGGAGCCGTTCCGTCGCGTTTACCAACGAAGCGACGACCACGCATATGGCGACTCGTGGCCGGCGATGGTCATCAACGCCTTCATTTCCTCGGGCGAGATCCATCGCGGTACGAAAGCAACCTGCCCGGCGCCCGAACACACGGCCGGGCCACTGGAGTGAGGACTGGAGTGCGGGCTGGAAATCCCGGGCGTCTTCGGATCGTTGGGACGCAAGCTCATCGTTCGGATGTTCAGGTCCACCGGCGCGGTCCAGGGGACGCTCAGGTTCTCGACCTCGGCGAGCATGATCGTCTCGTCTAGCCCATCCGCGACATCGGCGAACTTGGCGGATGTCGCTCCGGGAAACATGGTCCCCGGGCCGGTGATTGCCACGCATTTCGTTCGACCTGACTTGATATCCCAACTGCGATTCGGGCAGCCGAGTACGCCCGGCATTTCGCCCAGCAGTTTGATGTTCGTCGGACTATCCCAGGGCTCGGACAGATTGAAGGATCGATAGAGCGAATCCTGCCCCATGAAGGGAAGAATGAGCACCCGCCAACTCAGCGTCGGTCTTCCCTTTGAATCGGTCAAATACGCGGGAGGGAGTGACCCATAGGTGGCTTCATAGTTCTGGAGAGCCAGCGCAATCTGCTTGAAGTCGCCATAGCACTGCATCCACCTAGCTGTCTGGGACGGCTTCCAGAGCCACGCCAGGAGCGCAAGGACGATGGAACAATAAAAAATCCTCCGCATCCACGTGCCGGAGTACGATCGCCTTCGCCTGGGTGGCGAGGGAGGTTCCCCCGGAATCGCGTCGGCGTGGACATCCATGGGGAAACACCGGCCTCCTCGCGAGTCACTTCGATGGCAGCTTCATCGTTGTCCGGAGCGACCGGTAATGCAAGGCGTCCAAGCTTGGACAGACGGGAATGGGCGTGGAGTGGTGCTGGAGGCTCAGTCCTCGGTCAGCGCATCCATTTTACTTATCGGGTCATGCCAGCCCGATGGCCCCTTGCGATTCGGCCTCAATCGCGAGAAGCTGTCCATTCCCCACCCGACCACGCAAACCACCCCTACGCCGGGGCCGAACGCCACCCAGGAGCCTACCGCGATGCGCCTTCCGAGATTCCCAACCCTATCGGCCGCCCTCTGCGTCGCGGCGATGTCGTCGTGGACTCCGCTCGCGTCGGCCCACGATGGTCCCGACGGTCACCACCATCAAAACGCCACCGCCAGGGCCGCCAGGGAGATGGCGCAGGCGGCGACAAACCTCTGGACGTCCCTCACGCCCGAGCAGCAGAAAAAGGCGGGGTTCGCGTTCAAGAACGATCAGCGGTATGACTGGCACTTCATCCCCAAGGTTCGCCAGGGCCTCTCGTGGAAGAACATGGACGGGGCGCAGAAGGCGCTCGCGACCGGCCTGCTGTCCACGGGGATGAGCCAGCGAGGGTTCCTCAAGGCGCAGACGATCATGAGCCTCGAAGAGATCCTCCGCGAGATGGAGAAGGGCAAGGTCGGCACCCCGGTCCGCGATCCCGAGCAGTATTTCTATAGCATCTTCGGCGACCCCTCCGACTCCAAGTCCCCCTGGGGCTGGCGGGTTGAGGGGCATCATCTCTCGCTCAACTTCACCGTCGTGGGCGAGAAGGGCATCGCCGGCGGCCCCATCTTCATGGGCACGAATCCCGCCGAGGTCCGCCAGGGTCCCCGCAAGGGGCTCCGCGTCCTGGGCGACGAGGAAGAACTGGCCCGTAAGCTCGTGAAGTCCTTGAGCGACGACCAGAAGAAGAAGGCCCTGGTCGCCTCCGAGGCCCCCAAGGACATCATTTCCTTCGTCGTTCGCAAGGCCAATCCCCTTGAGCCCGCCGGCCTCCTCGCGGCCGACATGAATGCCGAGCAGAAGGCCCTGCTCACCCACCTGATCGCCTCTTACTCCGAGCGTCTCCGCCCCGAGATTTCCGCCCAGGATCTCGCCAAGATCCTCAAGGCCGGCGGCGTTGATAAGGTCGGATTCGCCTGGGCCGGCGGCCTGGACCGTGGCCAGCCCCACTACTACCGCCTCCAGGGCCCCACGTTCCTCGTCGAATACGACAACACCCAGAACGAAGCCAACCACGTCCACTCCGTCTGGCGCGACTTCGACGGCGACTTCGGCGAGGACCTGCTCAAGGCCCATTACGCCAACGCCCCGAACGGGCACGGGCACGATGCGGAGAAGAAATAACGCCGTGACAGAACGGGAAGGGGCCTGCCGAAGGGTGAGCCCCGTCCCTTGTTTCTGGGCGGCGATAGACAGGGGCTTGTGCCGAGAACTTCATCGAGTGGTCGGCACGAGATGCGATCGGGCCGCCCGTCGCTCGCCGTCCTGCCCGAATCGGAGAGAACTGCTTGACCGGCGCGGTCGCCGCGCTCGATACTCAGTTCATCAGGTAGCCGGTGCTCGGTCGAGGGTAAGATCCTCAACGCGCGTGGTTCGACTCCGCGGCCTGGTATGCGAGACACGGTCGTTCAGCAGATCCTCACCGCGGGGATGACTTGCCGCTCTCGGCCTCCGGCGGCTTGGGAGATCCCCTCGGCGGGCGCCGATTGCTCTTCAGGGACTCCGCCCCGGTCTGGGGTCCACCCGGCGGCGGGCACCCTTCGCCGCGGCTTCGCCCGTGTCCGCGAATGGCCGGGCAAGGCTTTTCGGCACCGAATCTGTCCCGCTTTCGCAGTTGCCCGGTTGTCCCTGGTCCTGCCCGACAATCCCCGACAACCTCGTCGGTGACATTCGCGTAACCGGCCTGGATTGGAAGAAGGCGTTGCGATGCCGCGATTCCGCTTCACCGTGCGGCGGATGATGGTCGTCGTGGCGATCGTTGCCATGACGGCGGCAACGGTCAGGGCCAGCGTGATCGCCTTCCAGTTTCGCCACGCGCAGGCGCTGGGCGAAATGCGGCGCGCCCGTAGCCTACCACCGTGACGGCACAAGTCCCGTACAAAAACCCATAAAAGCCGTGCGAGATCGAAATGCCGTGCAAAGCCTCCGTTTGTCTATTATTTTGTACACTATGCCCATTGCTTGCTCTTGCCCCTTCCGGGTAAAATGGCTACCTCATGCGGCGCAGCATCGAAATCGCGGCGCCGAGAAGAGGGGTGCGACGGAGCGATGGCGAAACGGAAGGGTAGGCAGGATGGGGGGTTGAATCCGCGACCGAAGGTCGTGGTGGAGGACGTCTCGCTGGCGCAGGCGACCAGGGAGAGGTATCTCAATTATGCGCTCAGCGTCATCACATCGCGCGCGCTGCCGGATGTGAGAGATGGTCTGAAACCCGTGCAGAGACGGATCTTGTACGCGATGTGGTCGGACCTGAAGGTCACGGCCGACGGAAGGTACATGAAGAGCGCGGCGGTCGTGGGCGAGGTGATGAAGAGCTATCACCCGCACGGCGATCAGTCGATTTATGATGCGCTCGTCAGGATGGCCCAGCCGTTCAGCCTTCGCTATCCGCTCGTGGAAGGGTACGGTAATTTCGGCTCGCTCGACGGCGACCCGCCGGCCGCCATGCGCTATACGGAATGCCGGCTCACGCCGATCGCGCAGGAACTGTTGACGGAGCTTCGCGACCGGACAGTCCACCTGAGGCCGAATTACGCCTCGACGACCGAAGAGCCCGAAGTGCTGCCCGCGCAGTTCCCGAACCTGCTCGTCAACGGGGCGGCGGGTATCGCCGTGGGCATGGCCACGAATATCCCGCCGCATAACCTGGGCGAGGTGTGCCGGGCGCTGGATGTCTTGCTTAAGTCGCCGAACCGGGACGCGACGCTCGAAAAAATCGTCGAGGAGATCCTCGGGCCGGATTTCCCGACCGGAGGCGTGATCCTGAACACGCCCGCGGAGATCAAGCAGATTTACGCGACGGGGCAGGGTTCCATCAAGCTTCGGGGGACGTACGAGCCGGACCCCGAGAAACCCAATCAGATCAATATCACGTCGATCCCGTACGGCATCGAGAAAGACGCGCTCGTCGAACGGATCGGGGCTTTGATCGGCGAGGGGAAGGTCCCGCAACTCACCAACGTCAAGGACTTGAGCACCGACGACGTGCGGATCGCGCTCGAACTGCGACCGGGGCAGAACGCCGACGCGGCGCTGGCGTATCTCTTCAAGAACACGCCGTTGCAGACAAATTTCAACGTCAACATGACCTGTCTCCTGCCTTCCGCCGGGGCGGCGGTCGCCGTCCCCGATCGACTCGACCTCAAGAGCATGCTGCTGCACTTCCTCGATTTCCGCCTGGAAATCGTGACGAAGCGATTGCAGCACGAACTTGAAGGACTGCTGCGACGCATCCACATCCTCGAAGGCTTCGCGATCGTCTTCAATAATCTGGACGAAGCCATCCGCATCATTCGGGACTCGAACGGCAAGCCGGACGCATCGCCGAAATTGATGATCCGGTTCGAGCTTTCGTACGAGCAGGCCGACGCCATCCTGGAGACCAAGCTCTACCGCCTGGGCAAGCTGGAGATCTCCGACATTCTCAAGGAGCTGGAGGCCAAGCGTGCCCGCGCGGC
The DNA here is from genome assembly GCA_028291545.1 of Planctomycetota bacterium. Taxonomy (GTDB): domain Bacteria; phylum Planctomycetota; class Planctomycetia; order Isosphaerales; family Isosphaeraceae; genus JAQGHR01. The sequence continues at coordinate 22,019 of JAQGHR010000141.1, forward strand.
CGAGATTCAGGAGCTGCTGGACGACGAGCCGGCACGGTGGAAGATCGTCCGCAAGGAGCTGAAGGAGATCGGCCGCGCGTACGGTGACCCACGTCGCACGAAGCTGCTGGAAGGGCCGTTGCCGACGACCGAGTTCCGCGAGGAAGATTACATCATCGACGAGGACGCGTGGGTCATCGTCACTCGCGATGGCTGGATCAAGCGGCAGAAGTCGTTCGGCGATATTCCCTCGATCCGCGTCCGCGACGAGGATACGGTGGGCTGGGTCTATCGGGCGCGGGCGCGGCAGACGATCACGCTCTTCACCGATCGAGGCGTCGCCTACACCCTACGCGTGAACGATATTCCGCTCACCACGGGACATGGCGAGCCGGTCCAGAAGCAGTTTGCGTTCGACGACAACGAGCATCTGGTGGGCGTGGTGTGCCACGACCCGCGCTGTTTGCCGGATGTCTCGCACGCACCTCCGCCGGCGCAACCGTTGCAGGCGGTCCTGCTGGAGGATCTGGGCACCAACGGCGAAGCGAACGGCACCAACGGTCATGTCCCGTCGTCGTTGCCTCCTCCGCCCTACGCCCTGGCCCTGACGGCCGGTGGCAAGGTCCTTCGGTTCGCGCTCGCGCATCTGGCAATAGTCTCGACGAAGAAGGGCCGATCGGTGGTCCGGCTCGATCCGATGATCAAGGACGACCGCGTGGTGGGCGTTGAGGCCAGCGACGGAACCGAGAATGTCTGCCTTGCGACCCGGTCGGCCCGCGTGTTGATCTTCCCGGTGTCCGAGGCGAACGTCGTCTCGGGCGCCGCGCGTGGCGTCACGGCCGTGAGGCTGGATGCCAAGGATCTCGTGATCGGCTTCGCCCTGGCCGACCGCAAGCGCGAAGGCCTGACCGTCCGTACCAGCCGAGGTTCGACGCAGATCGTCCGCGCCACGAAGTATCCTGTGACCCAGCGCGGCGGCCGAGGCTACGCGATCCTCCAGCGCGGCTCGCTCGACGCGATCGTCCACGACGAAGCCAGCCCCGTTCCGCCGGTGGATCAGGTGGAGCAATAAGCTATCGGAGTTGCGAGCATGTCCATCTCCTATCCCTCAGACGTCACCGATTTCGACGACTTGCCCCCGCCCGATCAAGTCCGCGACGGCATCGACTACCCGGACTCCGACGGAGAGGAAATGGGCGAGAGCGACTGGCATCTGGTCGCGATGACGACCCTGTTTTCCATGCTCCGCGAGCGCTATCGGGCGCGAGACGTCTACGTGGCGGCGGACATGATGTTCTACTACGAGGAGGGCAATCCCTCCGCGGTCCGCTCGCCCGATTGCATGGTTGTCTTTGGCGTGCCGAATCACGCGCGAGCCTCCTGGCTGGCCTGGGAGGAGAAGGCCCTGCCGGCCGTGGTCTTCGAGATTGCATCAGGACGAACGTTCCGCGACGATCTCCGCGCCAAGCGCGACCTTTACGAGCGGCTCGGCATCCCGGAATACATCCTGTTCGATCCCGTCGGCCTCTACCTCCGTGACCGACGGCTGCGCGGGTTTCGATTGCGCGAGGGTTCCTACGCCGAGATCGAGCTGGACGATGAGGGAGGGCTGGTCAGCGAACAGCTCGGGCTGATGATCTATCCCGAAGGGGAAATCCTCCGCCTGGTCGACATGGAAACGCGACGGTACTTGCGGACCGGTGAGGAGTCGTCTCGACTTTACGAACGAGAACGCGAGCGATTTGCCCTGTTGAAACGCGCGGCCCGCGCGGCGAGACGCAGAGCCGTTCGAGCCTTCAAGGCCGAACAGCAGAAGGCCGACGCCGAGCGGCAGAAGGCCGACGCCGAGCGGCAGAAGGCCGATGCCGAACGGCAGCGAGGTGACGAACTCGCGGCCGAGGTCGAACGCCTGCGGGCGATGCTCGCGGCGAAGCCTGACGGTGGTAGGAATCCATAAGAAGGACAGGACAAATCGCATGGCTTCCGGATCGTATAACGCCGAATCGATTACCGTGCTGGAGGGCCTGGAGGCCGTCCGGCGGCGTCCCGGCATGTACATCGGCGGTGTGGACAAGGCGGGCTTCCATCACCTGCTCTGGGAAATCGTCGATAACTCCATCGACGAGGTCATGAATGGCCATGCCACGCGGATCGTCGTCACACTCGGGTCCGACGGCCGAACCATGTCCATTTCCGACAACGGCCGTGGTATCCCCGTCGATAAGCATGCCAAGACCGGCCTGAGCGCGCTGGAAGTCATCTTCACCACGCTCCATGCGGGAGGCAAGTTCGACAACGACGCGTACAAGGTGGCGGGCGGCCTGCACGGCGTCGGCGCGAGCGTCGTCAACGCGCTCTCGAAAAGCCTCGTGGCCGAGGTCCGTCGAGACGGCACAACGTATATGCAGTCGTTCCGCCGAGGCAAGCCGCTGGGCCCGGTCACGAAGGGGGAGCCGTCTCGGGGCACTGGCACCACGGTCACGTTCACGCCCGACAACGAGATCTTCCGCGATCAGAGCTACGACGCCTCGTTGATCGCCGAGCGCCTGGATGTGAAGACGTACCTCAATAAGGGTCTCGTCATCCAATTTGTCGACCAGAAAAATAAGACCAACACCGAGTTCCGCCACGACGGTGGGGTGGCCGACTTCCTCACCGCCATCAACACCTCGCGGAACGACCAGCGTGTCGCCGCGATCCCGTTCGTCCTGGAGAGAGACGAGGACAACCTCCGGGTCGCCGTCGCACTGTCGTGGACGGAAGCCACCGACGAGGAGATTCGCTCGTACGTTAACACGATCCCGACGCGCGACGGCGGCACGCACGAGCAAGGCCTGCGCAAGGCCATCGGCGAGGCCGTGCGCACGTTCATGAACACGCATGAACTCATCAAGAAGGGCATGGAGATCAAGGACGAGGACATCCGCGAAGGGCTGACCGCCGTCCTTTCCATCTGCGTTCACGAGCCGCAGTTCCAGGGCCAGACCAAGGACCGGCTGAACAATCCCGAGATTCGCTCGCTCGTCGTGTCGGCCGTGCGGCCCGCCCTGGAAGGGTTCCTGCTCAAGAACAAGACCATTGGCGATGCCATCGCCAATCGCGTGATCCAGGCGGCCCGTGCCCGCGAAGCCAGCCGCGCCGCCGCGAGCCAGGTCCGTCGCAAGACGGCCATCTCGAACCGGCTCACGCTGCCCGGCAAACTCCACGATTGTGACACGTCAAACCCCGAGGAATCCGAACTGTTCATCGTCGAGGGCGACTCGGCCGGCGGCTCCGCCAAGCAGGGCCGCGACCGCGACATCCAGGCGATCTTGCCCCTCCGCGGCAAGGTCCTGAACGCCGAGCAGGCCGGCAAGGCGAAGGTGCTCGACAACAAGGAGCTTACCGATCTCGTCTCCGCCCTGGGCTGCGGCATGGACGACCAGTACGATCCCGCCCGGCTCCGCTACGGCAAGGTCATCCTCCTGACCGACGCCGACAGCGACGGCCACCACATCGCAACGCTTCTGCTCACATTCTTTTATCGTCACATGCCATCGCTTTTCGCCGAAGGCCGCATCTACCTCGCCTGCCCGCCGCTGTACAAGGTGACTCACGGCCAGGAGACTCAGTGGGCCGCCGACGACGCCCAGCGCGACCGCATCCTGGCCAAGCTCCCCAAGAACGCCAAGCCCAACATCACCCGCTTCAAGGGCCTCGGCGAGATGCCCGCCAAGCTCCTGTTCGAGACCACCCTCGACCCCGCCCGCCGCCGCCTCCTCCGCGTCGTCGTCCCCGACGACGACCGCCCCTACACCGAGTCCACCGTTTCCGACCTCATGGGCAAGGAGCCCGAGGCGCGGTTCAAGTTCATCATGGCCGAGGCGTACACGGCGAAAGATATCGATATTTAATCCGTGGCGCGTCCGGTCCGTCGGCTCGCCCTTCGATACTCTCAGGGACTCGGCGGTAGGGCGAAGAAGGCCGACGATTCGAGCAACGGCGGGTCTGGTTCGATCGGCACCCAGGGAGTAGCGGCGGCCCGTCGATATTTCCGTTCCAGGGCCAGATGCTGATCCCGGCGAGGGCGATGGTCGTCCGGCGTCGGGAAATCTCGCAGCGGGTCCCCGGCATAGCCGCCCTTCTCCAGCTCGATGAGGAAGGCAGGATGGGCGTGTATCGCGCGCTGATACCAATCCGCCGCGTTGCGGTGGCGGGCCACTTCTCGGGAGTAGTAGCTGCGTCGGTCTCGGAGGCGAAGGCCCCGGCAGAGTCCCCCGAGAACGATGGCGACAATCGCGATCACGATCATCAGCCAACTGACCCTGAGTCGTACGCGTGACAATCTCATGGCCCCGGACTCCCCTGGTTCGATCGTCGAGTGCCGGGCCGATCGATCGCCCCACTCAACGCCCGCAACACCTTCGGGTCGGCCCGGTCGCTGACGAACTTCACCGAGCCGTCCATCATCAGAACGGTTGCCCCGCCCCCGGAGGGAGACCCGAAGGCCTGGGGCGAGCCGTCGAACGGGCGAGAAGGATCGCGCAGGTTTTTCGGGTCGCCCCAGGGCTTGAAGCCGGAGGCGACCTCGCCGGCCATCATAGTCTGCGAGAGGTCGCCGATTTCGTCGAACCGGAGCGAACGGCCACGTCCGAAAATATGGATATTTCCCGAGATGTGGCTCAGCGCATAGCCGTCGGGGTCCCGCAATACGTTGATTCGAGGGTTGAGATAGTCAGGGATCACACTCTTGAACAGAGCGGTGTTGCGAGCATCGTTCCAGGCGTACCCATAGTCAACGCTCGCCATGCCGTAGTGACCAAATGGCATGATCACCGTCAGCCAACTATGTGTAGTCCACCCTTCCTTAAGACCATCACCTGGTAATGCTCCGTTCGCACCTTCGTAATTATGAACAGCCAGTGCGATGAGTTTGAGGTTGTTCTTGACGTCCCCGCCGCTGTACTCACCACCGAGGTTGGGACGATTCACGACGAGCATTCGCGTCGAGGACAGTAGCCATCCCGCCTGATGCGCCACGCCCACCGTCGCGATACCCGAGGCGAACATCACGACAATGACGCCCACGATGGAGAGCGTCCAGCGTGGCTTCCATCGCGAGTCGCCGCCGCGGGTTTCGCGATGGAGCCATCGCAAGAATCCGTGCAGTCCCGCCGTGAACAGTCCGAGGCAGACGCCCGCCGTCGCCATGCCGGTCATTGAGACGGTGACCCTCGGCGCCATCCTCGCGACATAGCTCCACCAGCCGAAGGCCAACCCGCCAAGCATCTGCAACTCCGCGCTCGCCCCTGTCATGGCGAGGAGGATCGCAATGGCGCCGAGGAGGCCGAGACCGATCCCAAATCGGCGAAGGAGGCATTCCACGCGCGTGGCTGTTTCGGGTTGCATCAGTGCTCCCCCGGCCTGGAAAGCCGTTCGATTTCCTCGCCCGAAATCCAGCCGATTCGCCCGCTACGGAACAAGGCCAGCCGGTCACGACCGACCACGTCCGGCTCAACGGCCAGGAGGGCCGGCGGAAGAGGAGCGGCTGCGTGGTGTTCCTCGTCATCCGGGTAGTTTGCACCGCCAAGGTAGATATACTGCGCCAAAGCGTGTTGCGGCACGATCCAGAGGGAGCCATCAAGCGATTCCCGTGCGGGATACATCCCCGCCGACCGGCCGTTCCACAGGGCCACTTGCAATCGCTGGATGGCCTCGAACCGCGCGGAGATCTCCGTCTCGATCGGCGGCGGATCGGGAGCAAGCCGATAGGTCGCGCCGACTTTTTCCCATGCCCCCGGAGTCATCAGCTCGCGGGCGCCCGAGATCATCGTCAACACCAGCAAGAACAGAAGCCCCCAGAGCGCGACCAGGCCGAGGGATCGAGCGTAGGAAAGTCGTGGAAGCCGAGAGAAGTCCTTTTTCAATCCGTTCCAGATGGCCTGGATGATTGCAGCGAGGACCAGCAGCGCCAGCAGAAAGAACGAGATGACGTCCAGCCTCATCCTCGCCAGGTCCGACAACGTCCTCACCCTCGGAACATCCGCCAGCGTGTAGGCCGGCATCCCGGCCTGGGAGGAAGAGCTCGCAAGGATTGTGATGATCGCGACCAGCAACGCCGCCCAGATCTGAGCTCGCATCGATCTGACCTCTTCAACGCGGTGGACGCGAATGGCGCGCATCGACCAAGGAGATCTGCAACGACCCGGATCGCCTACGACAAGTGTAATACGATGATTCGTTCGCGTCTAGTCCGCACGGTCCCAATCTCCTCACCAGTAGATGGAGATTTTCGGCCGATGCGACGGTGTGTTCACGTTGTGGTGAGCATTCGATCGACCAAGCGTCGCCAAGACGCTCAACGCCCCATCGGCTCAAGCCGTCGGAGGGCCTCGCGGAAGTAGCCGAAATTGCGGTCGGCGTAGGCGCGATAATCGAAGTCGAGATCCGAGGCCACCGTCTGGACGACCGACCAGAGGGCCTCTCGGAGCAGGCTGGCGACCTGCAAGACGTGAAGTTCGTAGAGATCGCGGGTGCGAAAGTCGCCGCGGTAGGCGGTCAGGAACTCGACTTCCTGTTCCACGGAGAAGGCACAATTTACCGATATCCCGGCGAGGTCGAACAGCGGATGACCGATCCCGGCGTATTCCCAGTCGACGATCCAGATCCGATCGCCGTCATCCAGGATGTTGGCCGGAAGCATGTCATTGTGACAGAGCGTGGGAAGAAATGGGGTAAGAGTGCGCGAGAGCTTGCGCGTCTGCTCAAGCATGATGTCAATATCGTCGGGCAACGCCGCGCCGATCCGTCGGGAGGTTTCGACGTAGGTCCGATTCGCCTGAAATGGAGAGAAATACAGCATCTCTCCGCTCAGACAATCCCAGCCCTCGTGGAGCCTTCGAAGCGATTGCGCAAGCCGGGTCGCAACTCCCGGCTCGCGCATACCGGCCGGATCAAGGGTGCGCCCCTCGATGTATCGTGTGACCATGACGCCGTTTTCGGCGAAAACGATCTCGGGCGCGACCTTCAGGGCGTGGGCGGCGAGGTGGCAAAGGTGCTCGTTACGACGGTCGACGCCCAGAATGAGCAATTCTTCGGCGATTCGGGCAACGAACGACCCATTGTCATCCCGGACCCGGAAATTTCGGTTCGTGATTCCGCCGGCCAGCGCAGCCATGACGACCGGCCCTCGCCAGATGGGCAAGGATCGGATGCGGCGTATCGTGGGGTCGTCGTGGTCGTTCATTTCGGCGGAGGGACGTGATACCCAGGGGGTCGGGGGAGAAGCACGGGGCGATTTTCGCAGGCAGGTGACGTCCGATCAAGGCGGGGCTGGGATTGACCGGGTTCGGGTGGGCATTAGAGTGGTGCGGCCCTGGGAAATTGTCGATATCGCTCGAAGCGGCCGTCCGCGTGAAGACGCTGGGCGACTGAAATCGGCCTCCCTGGTGGGGCTGGCGTCCCTGCCGGCCTACTCAAATCCACACTTGTTGTAGGCGGGCAGGGACGCCCGCCCCACCGGGGAACTTGGCTGTGATTCTCGCACGTCTGGCTACTCGTCGCCGGTTACGAATCGCCGCGCTCATGATTGCGCTGATTGCGATTCTCGTCACGTTTCACCGCCCCCTGTTCTTCGGCAACTTCGGCGTCGTCGATCGCGGCAAGGCGTACCGTTCGGCGCAACCCGAGGCCGGGCTGGAACGGACGATTCGCACCTACGGCCTGGGCTCGGTCGTGAACCTGCGAGGCGGTTCCGAGGCCGACGCATTCTACGGCCGTGAATCCGAGGTCACGGACCGACTGGGCGTCGAATTTTACGACCTTCCCGTGAGCGCGTCACGCAGGCCGACACGCCGGGAACTGATGCTCCAGATTCGAATCCTGGAGCGATGCCGCTACCCCCTCCTGATCCATTGCAAGTGGGGCTCGGATCGCACCGGTTTGATGAGCGCACTATATCGAATGGTCGTCCGTGGCGATCCGCCCGAGGCGGCGATCGGGGAGTTCACGCTCGCTTATGGCCATTTCCCGCTCTTTGGGCCGGAGAAGCTGCACACGCCGATCGACGAATATGCTCGGTGGCTCCGCGATCGCGGCCTCCGCCACGATCCCGCTCGGTTCCGGCTCTGGGTTGAGCGCGAATACGTTTCCGCCGACGCTTTCACCATCTGGCCCACGATCGAGCCCGGTCCCCGACTCCGCAGAACGGCAGCGGCCGATTCCATCGATCGACGGTGAGGCGTACGTCTCAGGCCGAGGCGGCCAGAGCCTTATGTTCCAGCGTCACACCCGCCTCGTCGATGGTGTCGACCACCATCGACGCGACCAGCCATTCCAGCGGCACATGGAGCCGGCGGGCCTCGGATCGCAAGTGACGAAACAGGTCGGACGAGAGAGTTACAGCCAGTTCGGTTTCGGCGATCATCACCAGGGTCCTTCATGGAGAGGGTGAGCCGGGTCGTCTGACAAACGTCACCCGGAATTCGATCGAACCGCCGGCCAGGGCCGGATCAGGTCATGGCGAGACATAAAGCAGGTTCCGTGCCGAATGCCTGTCCCGCATGCCAGATCTGCAAGGTGATAAAATTCAAGCATCGTAATTCAGTCAGCCCGAGACGGCCTCGATCTTCGGGAAGAGCGGCACCGGCTTGCCGTTGACCAGGGGCGCGGTGACTCGCAAATCGTCCGGCAGGGCCGGCGAGGCGGCGTCCCGGAAGGAAACGGCCGCCCACGATTGGACCTCGTCGTAGTTGAAGGCCCGATAGAACGTCTCGGCAGTACTCGGCAGGAACGGCTTGATCAGGATCGCCACGACCCGCAGGGCTTCCGCCAGATTGATCAGGACGGCCCGGCAAGCGTCCGGATCGGTCTTGATGAGCTTGAACGGTTCGGTCGTCTGGACGTAACGGTTAACGGCATCCAGGACTTCGAGCCAGATCCGTTGTAGCGCAACATTGAACTGGAACGAGCCGACCAGTCCGCGCAAATCGTCGACGAGCCCGGGGAGATCCAATCCTGCACGCCAGGAAGTGGTATCGACGGACGCCGCGCCGGGCAGGGAGCCTTCGAAGTACTTGACGCACATCGAGAGCGTGCGGCTGTAGAGATTCCCGAGATTGTTGGCGAGGGCCGAGTTGTAGCTGTCGGCGAACCGCTCGAAGGAGAACTCGCCGTCCCCCCCGAATGGGCATTGCGCGAGGAAGTAATAGCGGAATGCCTCGGCCGAGAACTTGGTGATCAGGTCCATCGGCTCGATCACGCCGCCCGGCCGGCTCTTGCTCTCCTTCATGACCTCGCCCGTGGACTCGTCCTTGCGATAGACGAACCCGTGCGCGAACACCCGTTTCGGCAACGGCAATCCCGCCGACATCAGCATCGCCGGCCACAAGGCGCAATGGAACCGGGTGATGTCCTTGCCGATGACATGGACGTCGGCCGGCCAGGTCGAGGCAAATCGGGCCTCGTCCGTGCCGTAGCCGATGGCGGTGATGTAGTTCAACAGGGCGTCGAACCAGACGTAGATCGTCTGTTGCTCGTCGAACGGGACGGGGATGCCCCAGGTGAAGCCTCGTCGTGAGATCGAGACATCTTGAAGGCCGGATTCGACGAGGTTGACGATCTCGTTGCGACGACTTTCCGGTTGGATGAACTCGGGGTTCTCGGCATAGTGTGTCAACAGGCGATCGGCGAACGCGGAGAGCCGGAAGAAATAGTTCTCTTCCTCGACGACCTTCAAGGGCGTGTTCGGGTGGTTCGGACAGCGGCCCTCGGGGGTCAGCTCTTTCTCGGTCTTGAACGATTCGCAGCCGTTGCAGTACAGGCCGGTGTAGGCCTTCTTGTAGATGTCCCCCGCGTCGTAGACCGCCTGGATGAACTTGCGGCAGCCGATGTGGTGACGCTCTTCGCTGGTCTGGATGAAGTCATCGTTCGAGATCTCGAGTGCCTTCCAGACCTCCTGGAACTGCCGGGCCATATCGTCGACGTAGGCCTTCGGGGCGACGCCGAGTTCCTCGGCGCGCTGGGAGACCTTGATGGTGTTCTCGTCGTTACCCATCAGGAAATGGACGGAGAGGCCCTCCATCCGGCGGAACCGGGCCTGGCAATCCGCGCCGATCTTCTCGAACGCGGTGCCGATATGCGGGCGGCTATTGGGGTAGTCGATCGCCGTGGTCAAGTAATAGCTCGCGTCGTGGCCCATAATCTCCGCCCTTCCCTCTCGCTTGGCTCGTGGCGTCCTCGGCGGTCGCAAATTCCAGAATCGTGCGCAAGACCGAACCTCGGACACGACCGCCGACCCGGGCGTTCGGTCCGAGGATCTTCATTCATCTTATCAGATCGTGGGAAGGGGTCTGGCGGCGAAGGCGGCAAAGTCGATTCGAGCGGCTTGGAGGTTTCGACTCTCGAACCGATCCGCATTCCATTAACCGTTCCGCTTGACCCAGCGCCGCGCCGCGACCGCTCCTCCGACCATCATCACGGCCATCAGACCACTCGCGGGCTCGGGCACCTGGGGAGGGATGAGCTCCTGGGTCGGTGTTAAGGGCGTGAAGTCGGGCGGCTGGATGGGAACAACCGTCCCAGGTGGGATCACCTGGCCGGGCTGGCTGGGCGTCGTGGGAGGATTCACGATCGGGGGGATCTGCGTGATCTTGATCTTACGCAATATCTTGGCGATTTCGGGGTGGAAGGAGTCAAAACGCTCGGTGCTCAGGCCGCGACGCCAGAGCAGGTAGGCGGCGAATGGCGACATCGGCAACGAGCCGTCGGGCGCAAGTGCAAGGATGGAAAGGGCTTTCGGGCCGGAGACGTGAAGCGAGTGATGCTTCAGCGCATTTTGCCAGTAGCTCCCCCACGGGTCGGCGCTTGAGGCCGAGACGACATGGCTGGATTTTGCATGGAGCGTATGGTTGCGGATCGCACCGGCGTCGGCCGAGGTCGGAACGACCAGGGCGAGAGATCCGATGATAAGGGCCGCTATAATGTTACAACGCCCGCCATTATCAGGGCGGGGGTCGCCGATCGGTTCGTTCATGTCCCACCCAGTGCGCCGTGAGCCTCCGGCGATCTCGTCTGGTTGATCGATCGCTCGGTATGGAACGTCCGCTGTGGAGGATATCGGCTTTTCCACATGCGTGGCTTGAGACGGTTCTGTCGAGAATGCCCGGGGCGAGGCCTATCAGGAGCGTCCCCGGTTGTCGTCCGGAGGGGGGACGTGTATCGTAAGACACGCCCTGGCGTCGGGATCGGACGAGGGTTTCAGGGGCTCACGAAGCGACCGAAAAAGGACAGAATCATGGCGACGGCGACGGAATTTCCCCGGCAGATGTACATCGATGGCCAGTGGCGGGACGCGATTGGCGGCGGCACGCTCGCCGTGATCAATCCGGCCGACGAGACGACGATCGCCGAGGTCGCATTCGGCGGCCGCGCGGACGCCGAGGCCGCCATCGACGCCGCCGCGAAGGCCTTCCCCGCGTGGAAGGCCACATCCGCCTATGATCGCGCCAAGATTCTCAAGCGCACCGCCGAATTGATGCGGGAACGGGCCGATACGATCGCCCGCGCCCTGACGATGGAGCAAGGCAAGCCGCTGGCCGAGGCCAAGGGCGAGACCCTGCACGCCGCCGACACCTTCGAGTGGTTCGCCGAAGAAGGCAAACGTGCCTACGGCCGGATCATCCCGCCCGCCAACATGATGAAACGTCATCATGCGATCAAGCATCCCGTGGGGGTCGTCGGCACGATCACGCCCTGGAATTTCCCGGTCACCCTGCCGAGCCGCAAGATCGCCCCGGCCCTCGCCGCCGGATGCACCGTCGTGAGCCGTCCCGCCGATCAGACGCCGCTCTGCTTCCTGCTCATGTTCGAATGCCTGATCGACGCCGGCCTGCCCCCCGGCGTGGCGAATGTCGTGATGGGCGATGCGAAGTCGATCGCCGACGCCTATTTCGCCCGCGCCGAGGTCCGCAAGATCTCATTCACCGGATCGACCGCCGTGGGCAAGGAACTTATCCGCCGTTCGGCCGACGGCGTGAAGCGTCTGAGCCTGGAACTCGGCGGCCATGCCCCTCTGATCGTCTTCCCCGACGCCGACGTTGCGCAAGTCGCCCAGGCCGCCGTGATCGGCAAGTTCCGCAACAACGGGCAGGTCTGCATCGCGCCTTCGCGATTTTACGTGCATGAGGCGATCTCCAAGGAGTTCACCGAGATCGCCGTCGATCTTGCCAGGAAGCTCAAGCTGGGCAATGGCCTGGAGGAAGGCGTTCAGGTCGGCCCGATGTTCGAGTCCAAGGCCCTGGACAAGACCACGCGATTGATCGAAGACGCGAAGTCTCATGGCGCGAAGATCCTGACCGGCGGTGCGAAGTCCACCCGGTTCGATCGCGGCTACTTCTACGAGCCCACGGTCATCCGCGAGGTCAACGGTTCCATGAAGATCATGACCGAGGAGCCGTTCGCCCCGGTGATGCCGATCCTCGATTTCTCCAAGCTGGAAGAGATCCTCTCCGCCGCCAACGCCACGCCCTACGGCCTGGCCGCCTACGTTTTCACGAACGACCTGACCATCGCCACCCGCATGGCCGAGGGCCTGGAAGCCGGCATCATCGGCATCAACGACCCGGTTCCCGCCACTCCGCAATGCCCGTTCGGCGGCATGAAGGAATCGGGGATGGGCCGCGAGCTTGGCATTGAGGGGTTGGATGCGTATTACGAGACGAAGTTCGTGTCGATCGGGCTGAGGGCGTGAGGCCGAGAGATTCGAGGAGGCTGAACCGTGAGCACTGGGACATCGCCCAAGACCGAGATGACAGTCGAGGAGTTCCTCGCTCTACCGGACGACGGGGTCCACCGTGAATTGATCGAGGGTGAGATCAAGGAGTTCGGGATGACGACACGAAACGCTGACCACAGCGAAGTGGAGGCGAACTTCGTCTTTGAGCTCAAGCTCTGGCTCGCGACACGACCTGAGCCGCGAGGCAAGATCTCCTGCGGCGAGGTCGGGTTCCACCTCGATGGCACGAAGGCAACTCTTGTCGGAATCGATGCCGCGTATGCCTCAGCCGAAGTGGTGGCAAAGCGCGTTCCTGGTGAGACCATGTACAATGGCCCTCCCGTGGTTGCCGTGGAGATTCTCTCTCCCTCGGATACTCATCAGGACATCGTGGACATGATCGCCCTGTACCTCCGCCACGGCGTCGTTGTCTGGGTCGCCGACCCCGACCTTCGCACCGTGAGCGTTCATCAACCCGGCCATCCGCCCGAGACGTTCAATGAGCGGCATGAACTCGTCGGCGAGCCGTACCTGCCCGGGTTCCGCGTCGCAGTGACGCGGTTCTTCGAGTAGCACGGATTTCGCGTGGAAGGAGCGGTACGCTTTACCGTAGCGGCGGGCGTCCCGTCCCGCCTATAAATGATAATGTCTTGTAGACGGGCAGGGACGCCCGCCGCTACAGGTACCAAGCCTGAACTCCTGCTCCCCAATCTTTTCCGGTGAGGTAACGTCATTGTCGGGCGCCTCCCCCGACAGAGTCGTCGATCCCAAAAAACCGTTTCCCCGTGAAAAATCCTCCCTCCCGTGGCGTCATCCAGGTAGAGGCAACGAACCAATCCCGAGCCGGGGCGCGAGATGGCGAGAATCGAGCCCGAACGCCTGGGACGACTGTTCGACGAGCACGCGGCGGCGCTCGGGTTGTATGCCCGGTCGTGGTGCGAGGCTCCCGAGGACGTCGTGCAGGAGGCGTTCGTGAAGCTGGCCGGGGAGAGGAACGAGCCGGAGCGGCCGGAGGCGTGGCTGTATCGGGTCGTGAGGAATCAGGCGATCTCGGCGTCGCGGTCGTTCTGGCGGCGGAGGAAGCGGGAGCGAAGCGTGTCGCTCACGGAAACCTGGTTCACGAAGACGGACGACCGGATCGACGCTCAGGAGGCGGTCCAGTTGCTGTCGGAACTCGACCCCGAAACCCGGGCCGTGATCGTGGCCCGGATCTGGGGCGGCCTGACCTTTGACGAGGTCGCGAAATCGCAGGGCTGCTCGATCGCTACCGTCCATCGACGCTATCAGGCGGGTCTGCAACGCTTGCAAGAAAGGATCGAACCGTCATGGATCGCTCCGAAAACGATCTGAATGCCCTGGAGGCCCGCCTCGGTTCGTGGCGGCCTGCGCCGGCGTCTCTCGACCGAGACCGGATGCTGTTTCTCGCGGGGCGGGCCTCGGCCGGTTCGGAGATGCGTGGGAGGCTTGTCGCGATCTCGGCCGTCGGTCTCGCGATGCTCGCAATTGGCCTGGGCGGCTTGCTCGTCTCGGAACATGGTCGCCGCCTGAAACTTGAGCGGGTGATCGCGGAGCAGGTGCGCGACGTCGTCCCGTCACGTGACGAGGTCGAGCTGGTCGCCACCCCCGCCTTGCCGCCCGCGGCGAACAGCTACCTGGCACTGTCGCAGCGATTCCTGGCGCTCGCCGAGGGCCGAATGCTGCCGGTTCTTGCCTCACCCGGGCAAGGAGGATCGCCGGATCGCAAACCGCCGCTATCTCCGATGGGTGCTCGACGGGGAGAGGGTTCCGTCGAGTTTTGATCACGAGAGCGTTCCTCGTAGGGCCGGTTCGTGATCGTTTTCGATTTTTTCCGGACAGCAGTCCCGCCAGTAGGTCCGACTTCAGTCGGTCCCTCAACTCGGAAATGCAAAAGGGTTGAGGGACCGACTGAAGTCGGACCTACTTGGGGATGGCCTCATCGGGACAAATAGGGAACCTTCATCGACCGGCCCTACGGAATCGAGTCCACCGCGTGTCCGAGCGTTTCGGACGCGATCGTTCGTTGTACGCACCGAGTCTTTCCAACGGAGAATGCCCGTGACTTTTCGCAAGCACCTTCCCATCGCGGCGAGTTTCCTCGCTGTCGCCGGCCTGGCGAGCTCGGCGATCGGCCAGGCGAAGCCGGCCGAGACCAAGACCATCGAGCTGACGCTGACCCCGAGATCGGCCCCGGACCCGGTGTTGCGATATCGGTTGCTGCCGCTGGAGTCCGAGCGAACGCCCGGCGATGCCGTGCCGATCTACTTGCGATTGTCCTGTGAGACGAAGGATGAGGCGACCCAGCAGATCAACGCCAATTCCTCCAAGTGGCTCGATAGCCCGATCGGGGAGTTTCCGGTCGCCGAGGCGAGGAAGTTCGTGAACCAGTTTCCCGGCAAGCTCAAGCAGATGGAATACGGGGCGCGTCGGCAGACCGCGAACTGGAATTACACACTGCCGGAGGAGAAGGAACACGCGATCGAAATCCTCCTGCCCGATGCGCAGGAATTGCGTGCCTGGACACGGCTTCTGGCGATCAAAGCCCGGGTGGAGATCGCCGAGAAGAAGTACGATGAGGCAATTCGCACCATCGAGACCGGGCTGAGCATGTCCCGCCACTTGGCGGAAGGGCCGTTCCTGATCAACAGTTTGGTCGGCATCGCCGGCGCGACCCAGTTCCTGAACCGTCTCGAAGAGTTGATCACCCAGCCCGACGCCCCGAACCTGTACTGGGCGCTCACCGCCCTGCCCCGCCCCCTGATCGGCATTCGCAAGCAGATGGAGACGGAGCAGACGATGATGGAGGGGCTACTTCCTGAGATCAACGATCTCGACGCGCCACGGACCGACGCGG
Source organism: Planctomycetota bacterium (assembly GCA_028291545.1). GTDB lineage: Bacteria > Planctomycetota > Planctomycetia > Isosphaerales > Isosphaeraceae > JAQGHR01. Next base: position 37,621 of record JAQGHR010000141.1, read on the forward strand.
AATGGACCTCCCGCCTGGCCCGCCTGCACGGCCGATGGAACGGGCTGGCGAAGCTGATGGACATTCCCACCGAGGCGATGCAATCGCCAAACGCCCCGCACGTCGCGCCGGCCGTGCCGGTCAAGCCGTCCTCGAACGTCGATCGCGACTTCGCGAAGTTTCAGTCCGAAACCCTGCCCGAGGCCAGGGCGTTCGCGAAGGCGCATGGCGTCTCGATCGAGGGCCTCTCGGATGCCCACGTGATCATGCTGTACATCGGAGGACAGTACCGAGAGATCCGCGACCGGAGCTTCGCGCCCTCGTACCTGCCCTATCCCGACGCGGTCCCGCTCTACGCCGCCGTCGATGCCAAGAACAAGAGCGTGAAGGGGCCGATCCCGACGCTCTTCGCCGCGTTCGCCCCGGCCCTGGTCAACGCCGAATCGGCCCAGGTCCGACTGGATCGCCGGGTGGCCATCCTCCGCGTGATCGAGGCCCTGCGACTCCAGGCCGCGGCCTCGAACGGGACGTTGCCGAAATCGCTCGACGCGGTCAACGTCGCGCCGATCCCGCTCGACCCCGCCACTGGCCGGGCCTTCGACCTCCGCCGCGACGGTGATGCCGTCGTCCTGAACGTGCCGGGCATCCCGGCGGGCCATCCGAACGTCTCGTACCGCATCTCCCTGCGGAAGTAACCGCCAGAAGGACATGCGGTGAGTCGGGTGAAACCCGCCATCTTCTCGTAGGGAAGATGGCGGGTTTCACCCGACTTGCCGTTTCAGTTCAGCACGGTCAGCAGCGCCTTCGCCTTCTTTTCTTCCTTCTCGAGGAAGCTCTTCAACGCCGGCGTGTCCTCGTCGAACCGCTCGACTTCTTCGAGGAGGGCCTGGACCATGTCGGCTTCCAGGACGTGGCGGATGGGGATGCCCTTCTTGAAGATCACGCCCTTGCCCGCGCCGGCGGCGATGCCGATGTCGGCTTCCCTGGCCTCGCCGAAACCGTTGACCAGGCAGCCGAGGATGCTGATGCGAAGCGGCTCTTTACGCTTGGACATCAGGGTCTCAACCTCGGCGACGATCCGTTCCAGGTCGATATCCAGCCGTCCGCAGGTGGGGCAGGCGACCACCTCGGGCTTGTTCACGCGGCGGTCGCAGGCGCGGAGGATGTCGAACCCGGCGGCGATTTCGGGGACGGGGTCGCCGAGCAGCGAAACGCGGATCGTGTCGCCAATGCCGCGCAGAACGATGGCCCCGATCCCGGCGGCGCTCTTCAACGTTCCGTACTCGCGGGAGCCGGCCTCGGTGATGCCGACGTGCGTCGGATAATCGGCCTTCGTCGCGTAAAGCGCGTAGCACTCGACTGCCGTCGGCACATGGCTGGCCTTGAGGCTGATAATCAGGTCGTGATAGCCGAACGACTCGCAGGTTTCGATGGCGCGGAGGGCCGATTCGACCATCGCCTCGGGGCAAGGGAAGCCGTACTTGTCGATCAGGTCTTTCTCGAGTGAGCCGGAGTTGACGCCGATCCGCATCGGTACGCCCTTGTCCTTGGCTTTACGAATGACCTCCTTGAACCGCTCGGGCTTCCCCTGGTTGATGTTGCCGGGGTTGATGCGGATCTTGTCAACGGCCCGCTTGCCCGAGGGCGTGACGGCGTCGAGGCAGGCTAGGGCCATGCGATAGTCGTTGTGAATATCGGCGATCAGGGGGATGTTGATCCGATCGCGGAATGCGACGCAGGCGGCGACATCCTCTTTCTTGGGGACCGTCACGCGGACGATCTCGCAGCCGGCCTCTTCGAGCGCCTTGATCTGAGCCAGGGTTGGCTCGGCCTCGAACGTGTTCGTGGTCGTCATCGACTGAATCCAGATCGGATTCGAGCCGCCGACAACCTTGTCACCCACCGCGACTTCGCGGGTCTTGTGCCTGGTGATCGTGGTGCTGTAGGCCATGGTTGCCGTCCTATCCCCTTGAAACGGCAAGCCTTTGCGCGGAAAATCCCCACGGCCCGCCACCGGGAATATGGTATCCGCTGGATCTAGATGGGTCAAGGTGGACTGAGGGTTGTGTCTCTTCGGGAGTTTCCGCCGTGACGGTGCCCATGCCCCTGAAACGCCTGCTCCTGCCGATCTGGAACGGTGGGCACCGCCTGGCCTGGACGGCCGGGGAATTCGCCGGCGCCGTCCTTCACGGCCGGTTGGAGCGCTGCGCCTGCTGCGGACGATTCGGGCCGATGCTACGCAGACCTCGGGCGATCCCAGGCAAGCTGGTGGAGATGTGGGGACTCTCACCTCGCGTCGCGGAGGCCCTTATCAGGAAGGAAACCCTGGATTGTGCCTTCTGTGGCGCGAAGCTGCGGGCCAGGCGTCTCGCGAAGGTCGTCATGGAGACCTTCCCCGTGGAGGGTTCCAGACCGAGGTCGCTTCGCGACTGGAGTCGGCGCCAGGAAGTAAGCTCGATCCCCGTGGCGGAGATCAATCTCATCGAGGGTCTGCACGAGGCGCTCACCCCCCTGCCCGGCCTGGCGTTCTCGGATTTCTTCGCAGGGGCCAAGCCGGGCGAGATCGTCTCGGGCGTCCGTCACGAGGACCTGACGCGCCTGACCTACGCCGATCAGTCATTCGACCTCGTCCTGACCTCCGAGACCCTGGAGCACGTGCCCGATCTGGACGCCGCGCTGTCGGAGATCCGCCGCGTCCTGGTCCCCGGAGGATGGCACCTCTTCACCGTGCCGCTCGTTCCTGGGGTACCGAGGACGTATCCGCGCATGAAGATCGGATCGGCGGGAGAGCCCATTCCTCTCGCGGCCCCGATCTTCCACCCCGGCGGCGACCAGGGATACCCCGTCTTCACCGAGATCGGAGCCGATCTGCCGGAGATCCTCGATCGAGCGGGATTTGATACGGAGGTCCGGTTTGGCCCGATGACGGAGGATGATATCGGCCAGGTGTTCGCCAGTCGGAGGCGAGGCTAACTCCCACCCGCGGCGGAGCCGGGCCGGGTACGCATCGAATCTCGGCCGTCCCGCACTCCTCGATGATGGCGGCGTGCATAGCCCACGAGGCCGAGACCACCGATGCCAACCAGCAGAAGACTCGTCGGTTCCGGCACGGGACGAAATGTCGAGTGGCCGATGACCACGAAACGAGCGTGGTCGAACCCACCGTCGAGCCACTGGGGAGGGATGAGTGGGTCCAGATTGGCCCTTGAGAAAAAGTAGGATGGCTTGCCGAGTTCCGTATTATCGAGAGGCATGAAACCGGATCCGGACGCACCGAACTTTCCGCTGCCGAAGACCAGGCTGTAATACCCCGGTTTCAGCGAGACGGAAAGCGTGAGCTCGACGTTGGTGCTGGTGGCGTTCGGAGAGAAGGTCGTGGAGGCCAGAGCGACCGTCTCGATCTCGCTGGGACCGGCCGTCGGGAGGTTGGCCCCTGGACCGGCGAGCGGAACGATCGCCGCGAAGAGGGAACCCCTGCCGCCAATGTGCCCGCCAACGAGGTCGACAACGGTATCCTGCAAGACCTGGAAACGCGACCCGAGGAACTGGTTGCCGACAGCCGACGTACCGCTGGATTGTCCGGTATTCCCCAGCGACGCTGACTCCAAGATGAAGTCCGCACGCGCGACGGTTGAACTCATCGCGACCACAAGAACGATTGGGATCCGTCCCAACATACCGCATCGCATGGGCACCTCCATGGTGTCGAATCGACAGGGCCCGTACGCACCCATCGGCCCATAAGTCGATTCTGATTTTACCCGATATCAGGTAACCTAGCAATAAGGTCATGCATCACGGATGCTATGTTTTTAGGATAATATAGGCTTCATTTCTTGCTTTACTGGAGAGCGTTGTCTTTGCGGAGGATAAAATAAGACGGCACTCCGTTTTTTAGGCTGTCGTCGGCCGGTCGAGACAACGAGCATGCGATCTAGGCCTTTCTAATCATCAACAAATAATATACTTCAAATATGTTCGAGAAAAATCATTTGAAACCAATGAGTCCCGATGATGACCCTGGACCTGGAAAACGATCGGATTCTCCGCCTTCCGAAACGAGGATTTCCGATCATCATCAGGTCGCGAGTCGGCACGGGTGCGGGTTTCGGGGGACGCCTCGCCCAGCCCCATAGGCCCACCGTGCCGGATCTCGACTTGAGTACGACGGAAATGGGTTACGGCGTTCGCCGCCCCGCCCGTCACAGCGGATTCCAGGCGTTAACCCCACGACCTTCGGGGAAATACCGACGCAGGTTGTGGAGAACGGCATTCCCACGAAGGACCGAGGGAACGAGAATGGGGCCTCCTCGCGTGAGGGTTGTTGCATCCTGAACTCCAACGAAGAGTCGACACCGTGATACGCCGCTTGCTCGCCGCGCTTCTCGCCGTCCTTCCGACGATCACGCTCGCGGGGGACGATCCTGCGGTCGGCCCGATCGAGTCCCTCCTCAAGAAGCCGGGGAGCGAGTTGGCCACGGCGGTCGAGCGATTCTCGGCCGATCGATTCGCGGTGGGGAGGAAATACCCGGTCCATCTTTCGCCGGCCAGACGGGATCGTCTGAGGCAATTTGCCAGGGCATGGCGGAAACGCCTGGAAGAGAGCGATTTCGACGCGTTGAGTATCGAGGGAAAGGTGGATTACCTGCTGCTCGACGGCGAGTTGAAGTCGGACCTTGCGAGGCTCGATCGCGAGGAGCGGCAGGCCAAAGGGGTCGCGGAACTGATCCCGTTCGGAGAGGTCGTCACGGCCATCGTGGAAGCTCGCCAGAGGCACGAACCGGTCGATCCCGAGCTCGCGGCGGAGACGCTGGCGAAGGTCAAGACTCAGGTCGCCGAGGCGCGCAAGGCGGCGGAATCGAAGAAGGATGGGGAGGCGGTTCCTCGCCATGTCGCCGAGCATGCGGCGACGGCCGTGGAGAATCTGAAATCTTCGCTGGCGCAGTGGTTCCGGCATTACGACGGCTATGACCCGATGTTCTCGTGGTGGATGCGAGAGCCGTTCCGCAAGCTCGATGGCGACCTCGGTTCCTATGCGACCTATTTGCGAGAAAGCCTGGCGGGACGCAAGGGCGGCGACGAGATCCAGGGCGATCCGATCGGCCGGGAAGGGCTGCTGGAGGACCTTCGCGCCGAGATGATTCCGTACTCGCCCGAGGAACTGCTCGCCATCGGCGAGAGGGAGTTTGCCTGGTGCGAGAAGGAGATGATCAAGGCGTCGAACGAGATGGGCTTCGGCGACAATTGGAAGAAGGCGCTGGAGAAGGTCAAGACGCTGCATAAGAAGCCCGGCGAGCAGCCCGGGCTCGTGCTGGAACTGGCGAAGGAGGCGATCGACTTTCTCGAGAAGAACGAGCTCGTGACCATCCCTGAGCTGGCCAAGACCGACTGGCCGCTGGACATGATGTCTCCCGAGAGGCAGAAGGTGAACCCGTTCTTCCTCGGGGGGGATCGGATCATCGTGTCGTTCCCGACGGACACGATGTCATTGGATGATAAATTGATGAGTCTGCGGGCGAACAACGTCCATTTCTCGCGGGCCACGGTGCATCATGAATTGATCCCGGGGCACCACTTGCAGTACTTCATCGGCGAGCGCTACAACAAGCATCGGGAACCGTTCCACACGCCGTTCTGGACCGAGGGATGGGCGCTTTACTGGGAGATGCTGCTGTGGGACAAGGGCTTCCCCAAGACGCCCGAGGACCGCGTGGGCATGCTGTTCTGGCGGATGCACCGCTGCGCGCGGATCGTGTTCTCGCTCAAGTTCCACCTGGGCAAGATGTCGCCTCAAGAGGCGATTGACTTCCTCGTCGACAAGGTCGGCCACGAGCGATTCAGCGCGACGGGCGAAGTCCGCCGCTCGTTCAACGGCAACTATTCCCCGCTGTATCAGGCCGCCTACATGCTCGGCGGCTTGCAGATTCGCGCCCTCCACAAAGACCTGGTCGAGTCCGGCAAGATGACCGATCGCCAGTTCCACGACCGCATCCTCCAGGCCGGCGGGATGCCGATTGAGATGGTGCGAGTGCTGCTCTCCAACCCGAACGTGAAGCGGGACTTCGCACCCGGATGGAAGTTCGCGGGCGAGATCGAACTGAAGAAGGATTGATCGCTTGATCGAGGGATTCGCGTACAACCTTATCGTGAGACCTGCGCGCCATGCTCGACACCCCGCTCATCTTCGTCGACATCGACACCCAGCGCGACTTCCTCGAGCCGTCGGGCGCTCTCTTCGTCCCCGGTTCGGGTGCAATCCGGGCGAACCTGGCGAGGTTGACGGCGTTTGCGAAACGGCGAGGCATTCCGGTGCTGGCGACGGCCTGCGCGCATACGCTCGATGAGATTGATCCCGAGCCGTTCCCGCCGCATTGTCTCATCGGGACGCCCGGGCAGGAGCGAATCGCCGAGACCGCCTGGGAGGGGGGCACGGTCCTGCCGCCGGGACGGGCGTTCGAGGAGGAAGGGGAGATCCCGCCGCATCTGACCGTGGAGAAGACGCGATACGACGTCTTCTCTCGGCCGGATGCCGATAGCCTGGTGAGGCGTTACGGGCGGGGAAATCCGACGTTCGTCGTCTACGGCGTGGCGACCGATTATTGCGTCCGCGCCGCAGTGCTCGGCCTGCTGGCGAGGGGGCGGAAGGTGGCCGTGGTGGTTGATGCCGTCCGTGCGATCGATCAGGCGGGCGAGCCGGAGCAATTCCGGGAATTCGTCGCCGGCGGAGCGATGTTGACGATCACCGAGGTGGTGACGACCGAAGGTAGCCCGGGATAGGGATCTTGTCTATCGCGCCTCGGGATGCCGAGCTCCGGGTGGCACCGCCCAGTGGCCTGCCTGTGCCTTCGACGCGGGGTTCTCGGAATTGCCGATACCGGCAGTCGTGCCGGTTGTGGACCCCGAGCCGCGGAACTTCTGGCGGGCGACCGCACCGTCGCGCCAGCCTTCGATGGTCGCCGACGTGGTGCGGCCGAAGAGGCGAAGCTCTCTGATCGGATGTCCGTGCCGCAGGATCGCGAAAGGCAGGAAGAAGAAGCCGGGCTTCTCCCGTGTGCCGCCGACGAGCATGTAGAGGAATCGCCAGAAACGGAGCCTCGGCTCTGTCCAGCGGCTCAGAATGAACGATTGATTATAAAAAACATTGACGACCTTGACCGTCAGGTCACCCTCGCGGCCCGCCTTGTAGATGGTGTTCGTCGGATGGTGTTCGACCACGTTGCCGTAGTCGAAGAGCACGCGATAGCCCCGCGAGGCCACCTGGAGACATGCGTCCATCTCGAACATGCTCCAGTAGGGTCGGAGCGCGGACTCGAATCGGTCGAACGCGGAGCGGCGCAGGCTCATGTTATAGCCGACGAGGTGATGAACGTCGCGCGGAGGCCGCGTTCGCCACGATGGGTCGTGGTCGTACATGTTCCCCACCGGTTTGCCCCACCAGGTCAGTCGCCCCGTGGGTTCCCGATCGCGGCGGGGGAACGGTTTGCCGTTGTCGAGGAAATTATCGGCCGGGCCGCCGACGGCGCCGACGGTTGCGTCCGCGTAGAAGCTCAGGTGGCGGCGAAACCAATCCGTCGGTGGGACGGCGTCGTCGTCGATCAGCAGGATGAGTTCGCCGATCGAGGCGTCGAGTGCCAGATTCTCGGCGGGGACGACGCCTTTCTCCGGGCTGTGCAAGATCCGAAGGCGGTAAGGAACGGCATCAATCATCGTCTCGGCGGCGTCGCGGGTGGCCGTGTCGTCGCCCTGCCAGACGACGATCACTTCATCGGGCGCCAGCTCCTGGTTCGCCAATCCCGTGAGGCACCCGAGCAGTCGGGCCGGACGATTGTAGCTGGGAATCAGAACACTCGAACTTCTGGGCAGGGATCCGGTGGTAGTAGGGGACCCCGAGCGGACTTGGGCCGCGCGTTCTGAGGAAGAAATCGGCATCGACATATGGACTCCCAAGCCCGCTCCAGTTCATCGTCTCCAAGTTTTCCAACTATAACTCTGCCCTCGAAGTATTGTAAAGGTTGTGCATGCAACGGTGACACACACGCACGGTAGGTTACAATCCAAACCCCGCTCGCCTTGATCGCAGCCGCATTCGTGCAAGCATGATTGCAAAGCGTGATTGCACGGGCCACCGGTGCTGGGCTATCGGCGTCACCTGAGGATGACTATCATGGCCAGGAGCCGCCTTCGATGATGATCCACTCCGGAACGACAGGCGCGACCTGGCTCGCCCTACGGTTTTTGTAGAGACCCTTACCGCCCCAGCCTGTCTTGTGCCATGCACGACAAGTTCAAGAAACGCCATCGGGTCCCTCAGGGCAACGACCGGCTCCGTCGCCAGATCGCGCTCGAGGCTGCCCGGAGGATGTTACCCGCGCTCATGCCGGAGGCTGGCTCGCTCGGGCTCCGCGACGCCAGCGAGGCCGAGTATTATGCCGCCAAACGCAAGGCGGCGGCGGTGCTTGGCCACACGGTTCGACCCGGCGATCTCCCGAGCGACGCCGAGATTCGCGAACAGGTCTTGCATCTGGCCCGCGCTCAGGAGGGGACGTCGGACGACGATGTCCCCGAGGAGGATCCACCCGAGACCCGGCGTATGTCCGACCATCTCGACAGGTTCGCAATCTACAAGATGAGGCTGGAGCCGCTCGCGGCGGTCAAGCAGAACCCGCGATGGCACCCGGAAGGCGACGCGCTGTACCACAGCCTCCAGGTCTTCCAGCGAGCCCGTCGGGATCGCCCATACGATGAGGAGTTCCTTCTGGCCGCGCTCCTGCACGATGTCGGCAAGGCGATCGATCCGAAGGATCACGTTGGATCGGGGCTGGAATCGCTCGGAGGAACCCTCACGCCCCGAACCTACTGGCTGATCGAGCATCACATGGACCTGCTCGTCCGCCCCGATCGCCCGCTCAATCCCAAGATCAAGGCGGCCATCGAAGCCTCGGATTTTTTCGAGGACCTTGTGCTCCTCCGCGACCTGGACGAGTCCGGCCGGGAGACGGGCGTCTCCGTGCCGACGGTGGACGAGGCGCTCGCCTATCTCCGCGGCCTGGAGGCGGAGGAGTATCTGGAGCCGTGACCAGGAGAGCGTGCCGCGGCTCGGTAATGGGTCCTTGATCGGCGCGATTTTCCTCGTATGCTGCTTGATCGTTCCGCGCACTCTGAACCGCCACCGGAGTCACCGAGATGATCGACGCGCCGACGCTGTTTTTCGACGTGGGGGGCGTGTTGCTGACGAACGGGTGGGACACCGGCGCGCGGAAACTCGCGGCCGAGACCTTCGGGCTGGACTACGCGGAGTTCCAGACCCGGCACGAGATGCTCAAGACCGGCTTCGAGACGGGCCGCCTCGGGATCGATCGCTATATCAGGAAGACCGTCTTCCACCGCGAGCGCGGCTTCTCACCCGACGAGTTCAAAGCCTTCATGTTCGCGCAGTCGCGACCCCTGGGCAATACGCTTGACTGGTTGCGGACCCTGGCTGCGAGCGGGAAATACCGGCTCTTCACGCTCAACAATGAGTCTCGCGAACTCCACGAATACCGGGTCCGCACGTTCGAGCTCAACTCGATCTTCCGGGCGTTTTTTACCTCGTGCTATCTCGGCCAGGTGAAGCCCGACGAAGACATTTACATCAACGCCCTGGGTATCGCGGGCTGCCGCCGAGAGAAGGCAGTCTTTATCGACGACCGCTCCCTGAATATCGAGCCGGCCCAGGCCCTCGGGTTCAACGCCGTCTTGTTTCAGGGGCTGGACGATCTGCGATCGCGGCTGAAGGAGTTCGGGGTGGAGGCGTGAGGCCGGGGGACGTTCGCGACGACGGGACAACGACGTACCGGACGACCCATCCGCTCTTACCGGCGTCCTTCCCGTCCAGCATCGTCACCCTGACATCGCGGCGGTCGTACGAGCCATCGGTGTAGATGGCTGGATAACTGCCGTACATGTCGGTTTCGCAGACGAGGAGACGCTCGGGCTCGGGCCAACCGAAGTCGGCCTCGACGCGGACGAGGGCGCCGCACACCCCCTGCGCGACCATGCCACCCTCCATCTTCGGAGAGGCACTGACGTACGTCGAGGGGCGATCGCTGAACTCCGGCACCATTTCCAGCCTGGCGATGGTGCCCGGCATCAGCCTCCGGGATCGCGGCGAGCGGCCGCCCGAGTAGGCCGAGCTTGCCATCGCGAGAGCCAGGCAGACGCCCAGGCCCAACGCGATGCGGATTCGGCGCCGGGTCTTCGGGGCCATCACGCGCTTTCCCTCTGGAAGTGGATCTCGTGCAGGCTGCGGTAGAGCGCCGACGTTCGTCGCAACTCGGAGTCGGTGCCGACGGCCTCGACCCGGCCGGCATTCATCAGCACGATCCGGTCGGCGAACTGGAGCGAGCCGAGGCTGTGGGTGATGAGGAACGTGGTCCGGCCTCGGGAGAACTCCTCGATGGCCTTGCGAATCAGGACTTCGTCCTGAATATCGACGGCGCTGGTGGCCTCGTCGAGGATCAGGATGGCCGGGTCGCGGAGCATGGCCCTGGCCAGGGCGATCCGCTGCCTCTGCCCGCCGGAGAGCGACATCCCGCGCTCGCCGACCGGCGTGTCGTAACCCTCTGGCATCGCCGAAATGAACGAGTGGGCATACGACTTTCTGGCGGCCTCGACGACCTGCTCGCGGGTTACGTGGCGAGTCCCATAGGCGATATTGTCGGCGAGCGTCCCCTCGAACAGGACCGTCTCCTGGGTCACGTAGCCGATCTGGCTGCGAAGGCTGCGGATCTGGATGTCGCGCAGGTCGTGGCCGTCGATCCGGATCGCGCCGGATTGCACGTCCCAGAACCGGGGGAGCAGGTTCATCAACGTGCTCTTGCCGCAGCCGTTGGGCCCGACCAGCGCCAGGGTCTCGCCGTGATGGACGGTCAAGTCCAGGCCGCGCAAGACCGGCTCACGGCTGTTGTACGAGAAGCCGACGTCTTCGAAATCGATGCGCATCTTGTGACGAGGCAGGCGGGGAGCCGAGGGCCTGTCCTTGACCTCCGGCGTCCGGTCCATCAGGTTACAGATCCGGTCCGAGGCCGCCGCGGCGCGCTGGACCTTGGAATGGACGTTGGCCAGCTTGCGGATGGGGTCGGAGATGCCGGCGAGCATGGCGTACAGGGTCAGTAAGTCCTCGATCTCCATCGGCTTCGAGGCGAGTTGCAACTTGAAGAGGCCGAGGTTCAGGAACATGGTCTTTCGCAGGACCAGGTACGAACCCGCCAGGAGCGCGATGACGACCGTCGTGAGCGCGAGGACTTCGAGCACCGGGTCGGACAGGGAGTCGATCTTCGCGACCTTCACGCTCTTCTTGTACAGGCTCTTGGTTTCGAGGAAGAACCGTCGTCGTTCGTAGCGTTCCATGGTGAACGCCTTGACGACCTTGATCCCCTGGAAGCTCTCCTGGAGGATCTTGTAGATGTTCGACATGCTCTCCAGCGACCGCCTCACCGCGCGCTTCATGATCTTGCCCGCGCGCATCGTGCAGAACGCGGAGACCGGCACCAGCACGAGCGCCAGACAGGTGAGCCGCCAGTTCAGCCAGAGCGCGCCGCCGAGGCAGGTGAGGATGCGCAACGGCTCGCGGATGACCTTGCTCAGGACCGTGTTGAAGCCCTGGGAGACCGAGTCCATGTCATTCGTGAACCGTGACATCAGCTCAGCCGAGCCCTGATCCGAGAACGAGGCGAGGTCCAGCGCCATCGTTCGGCGGAAGAAGAGGTTGCGGATATCGAACAGACTGAGCTGGGTGATGTCGGCGACGAGAACTTCCTGACCGAACTGGAACAATCCCTTGATCACGACGCCGCTCATGACGAGCGTGATTAACACCAGGAGCGTGCGGAAACCGTCGTCGGGCAAATAACGGCGTATCTTGGGCTGGAGCCATTGATAGCGGCCGAGCCAGGTCTTGTCCTTGGCCTGATCGCGGGCCAGACCGGCGCGGCGCTGGTCCAGTTCCGCGGGGTCGGCCGCTCGGACGAACTGGGCCTTGGTCTTGCCCAGTTCCTCGACCTGCGCGACGGCAATGGAGTGCGCGCGGCGCACCTCCACGATCGCCAGCGCGGCCGGTCCCTTGTTCTGGTTCAGGGGCTTGACATTGAGGTCGCCGAGCTTGGGCTCCTGAATCAGGAGCGACGCGGAGAGCTTGGCGAGCCGCTCTCGGGCGGCGTCGGAATGCTCTTTCAGGGCCTTCTGGCCGGCGGCCCCCCGAGATTCCCACCGCTCCACGTCGTCGATGGCCTCCAGGCGGGCTTGCCTGGCCGCGATCGCCGTCTCGGTGACCTCGATCTGCTCGTCGACCCAGGTCTGCGCGTTCTCGCTGTAGAACAGGATTTTCAGGAGCGGATAGACCGCGCCGATGTTCGTGAACCAGAACGCGGCCACCATCACCGCGCAGCCCAGCGACAGGACGAACCGGACCCGATAAGGCCAGGCATATCGCGCGAGGCGGACGAAGTTTTTCATGGTTGAGTCTTCGTTCGGCGGCCGTGCCGACTGGAGAGACGTGCGATCCCCAGCATCCATGCCTTGCTCGATCGGCGCGAACGCCGAGCGAGGGGATCGGTTCGGCGGGTGTTGTACCCTGGA
>JAQGHR010000146.1 GCA_028291545.1 Planctomycetota bacterium
GCCAGGAACTTGTTGTAGGAGACGCCCGCCGATGCGGTGAGGCTCGTCTCGGCGAAGATCCTCGCCCGGATCTCCTCGGCGATGGCGGTGGCCGAGGCCATCGCCTTCCGGTTCTCGGTGACGTCGAGGTAGGCCTCGTCGAGCGAGAGCGGCTCGACGAGCGGCGTGTACTCGGCGAAGATCGCCCGGACCTGGTGCGACACCGCCCGGTAGACGTCGAACCGCGGCCGCACGAAGATCAGCTCCGGGCATTTCCGCCGGGCGGTGACCGAAGGCATGGCCGAGCGGACGCCGAACTTACGGGCCTCATAGCTGGCGGCCGCCACGACCCCACGCTCGCGTGAGCCGCCGACGGCGACCGGCTTGCCCCGAAGCTCGGGGACGTCCCGCTGCTCGACGGACGCGTAGAAGGCGTCCATGTCTACGTGGATAATCTTCCGCTGCCGCCCGTCCACGACTTCGTTCCCGGCCTGGTCTGCTCTCTGCTACCAGGGAGAGCCACCCAAGAATCTACCACACGCACGTTCAGAAGTGTACGATTATCCGCCAAGTCGGCGCGTTAGCCGAGCTGCTCGGCAAGCCCCACAATGATGCCCTCAGGGCCGCGGATGTAGGCGAGCCGGTACGTGTCCCCGTACTGCATTTCGCCGATGAGCTCGGCCCCGTTGGCGAGCATGCGCGCAGCGACAGCGTCGATGTCTTCGACGGCGAACATGACGCGACGGATGCCCAGCGTGTTCACCGGCGCGTCCACGGGGCCAAACCGGATCGCGTCGGGCGTGTGGAACTTGTCCAGCTCGATGCCCTGCCCATCGGGTGTCCGCATCATCGCGAGGGTGGCCCGGACATCCTTGAGCCCGATCAGGCCCCCGACCAATGGCCCTTCGACGGTCGTCTCGCCCTCGAGCTTGAGGCCCAGTTGGATGAAGAACGCCTTGGCGGCTTCGAGATCGTCGACAACGATGAGGACGTTGTCCATCCGTTTAACCGTCATATCCTTCCCTTCCTCGTTTCACTGTTGATGCCCGTGATACCGCACGTGGCGTCTTACGACAAAGCTTAGCGGACCCGCACCTATGACGCCGTCATCGTTTAGCCTCCCCCGCTTTCTTCATGGCTGCCCACAGCTCGTCGGCGATGGCGGACATGCCTTTGTCACCGGGATGGCCGGCCACACCTGCATGCTCGATCTGACGTTCCGACCTGGCCGAATTCTTCGGGTCGGCTGCGATCTTCCCGAGGTCGACGAAAACTCCTCCGGCGTCATCGCAGGCCTGCTTTAAGAGCCTGTCCTTCTCGGCATCCGGCCAGAACTCGCTGCGTACAAAAACCTTCGGGTGGCCGTGGCGTGCAAGCTGGGCGAGCAGCTCCCGGAGAGTGTCTGCGAATCGCTTACGGGCTTCGTCCGTCTTTGGCGAAGGGGCGTTCTCGCCGATCGCCAGGATGACGACATCGGCCTCAAAGGCCAGCTCGTCCTTCAAGGTCTCGGAGATGTTGAAGTCGGTCTGTTTCCGCTCCAGGTCGGCGATGTTTCGGATCATCGTCTTCGGGACGCCGCCGGCCTCCTTCGTAATTCGGTCAAGGAGCCGATGGACGTAGTCCTTCTCGCGGGCACTGGCGGCCATGCCCCAGTCGCCGGTCCAGCCGATGTCCGGTGCCGGTCCATGCAGGGTGATGCTGTTGCCGAGGAAGAGGATCTTGCCGACGGGCAGAAACCCGACCTTCAGCCCCTCGTCCGGCCCCTTCTTGGGCTCTTGTCCCATCGCCGGCACGCACGCGATCGCCAGCCCGAACACCGCCGCCGCAATGCCCCGGTCCAGGGTGGGTTTCAAAGCTAGCTCCTCGTGGGAAGGTACGGTCCATGGTCGTGTCGTGGTCGAAGGGTAGGGTAGCCGAAGCCCGGAGCGTCGTCACCACCCCTCAGTCCCCAGCGAGGACGCTCGCCTCCCCCGAAGAAGCCGCCAGCCGATCGGCCCGTTCGTTGGCGGCCGTTCAATTGCAATCGAGGAGATTTTTCTCTAGAATGATGGGACGAAACCACTTGTGGCTTGGCCCCGTCGGGAAGATTAAAAGGCAGAACTTCCAATGGGACGGATCTTCGAGAAGCGCAAAGAGACGATCTTCAAAACCGCCGCTCAGAAATCAAAGCTCTATTCGAAATATGGTCGACAATTGTACATGGCCGCCAAGAATGGCGCGCCCGATCCGGAAACCAATACGGCTTTGCGCAGCGTCATCGAAAGGGCCAAGCGCGATAACGTCGCGAGCCATGTGATCGAAAAGGCGATCCAGAAGGCGGCGGGCACGGGCGGCGAGGATTTCCAGGCCGCGCGTTATGAGGGGTTCGGTCCCGGCGGCTCCTTACTCATTGTCGAATGCTTGACCGACAACAGTACACGCACCATCTCCGATCTCCGCAGTTGCTTCTACAAGACCGGGTCCAAGTTGGCTGCCAATGGATCCGTCGTAATGTCCTTCGATCACCTGGCGGTACTTTCCTTCAAGGCCGACGACGAGGAGAAGGTGCTTGAGGCGATGTTCGCCGCGGACGTCGCCGTCAAAGAGATCGAATGCGAGGATGGCACCGTCACGATCTTCGCCCCTCCCGCCGAGTTCTACAAAGCGAAGACGGCCGTGCTCGAGGCGTTCCCCGGCATCGAGCTGGAAATCCAGGAAATCAGGTTTCTTCCGCAGGTGAGCAAGACCCTCAGCGGGGAAGATTTGGGCTTGTTTGAAAAACTGTTCGGCATGCTCAACGATTGCGACGACGTGCAGGAGATCTACCACAACGTCGTGCTTGCCGGCTAACCCACGCCTGGGTCGGTTACTCGGTGTGCTCGCGGTTTGATTGTGATGACAGCGTCTCCAAGGGGCGAAGCCTGACGACACCTTTGCATGGTCCGCGCGTCCCGCGCCAGGCGATTGGAGTTCCGCCCTGATGGCCGATTCAGGTAGCCGCGACAGCGGAGACGATGTCCCCACGCGTCAAGCTGCGCCGATCCTCTCGACCGACGAGATGCATTCGGTGGTCTTCATCATCCGGTGCGCGAGAGCCATCGGATTTCTCCAGCGGTTCGTGCCCGGGAAGTACCTGCCGCCGCCCGAGGACAGAGTCCCACCGGAATTACTCCATCGGCTGATCCACGAGCTGAAGAAGCTCCTGCCGAAGTGGAGATGGACGCCATCGGCGGGATCGCTTCCACGCTCGCCTGCCAAACTCGGGGATGAGTTCTTCTACGCGATCACGGCACTCCGCATGAGCCGCCTGGAACTCTGGCGGGCCGGCTACAAGGATTGCGTCGCCGCGATGGACGATGCGTACTCGCTTCTGTTTTCGATAGGGATTCGGGCCCAGGAGAGGAGAAGGCGCTCCAAGTTATTGCAGGCGGACGGGAAGGGTCAGTGACCTCCTAGCGATCGGGGAGCTAGGTCGCCCGGGCCCGGTTTGCTATAATCGCCGGTGACATAAGCCGATGCGGGCTTCGCAGATGAGGTCGTCGTGCGCTGGATCTACTTCAACGACGACCCCGAGGAAGCCGCCGAGCGTGAGGCCGTCGTCGCCAGGATCGATGCATGGTGGCGGACGTTCGAGGGGAGGGTCGACGACCTGCGGGCCCACTTCAAGGGCAAGGCCCGCTGGGACTTGCCTCAGTGGATGGACGACTGCCTCCGCCCGATCCACCCCAAGATCATGTGGGAGTATGGCCCGGCGGTCCGTGGCGATGGGCACCGACTGGTCCTGACGCCCGAGTCGGCCCATGAACTTCGCCCCTTGATCGCCAAGATTCTCGAACGCGCCCCATCCATCCCGGGCTAGGAGTTCTACGACGCGCGGCTTCCCGAAGACCTGGAATCGACGAAGGCGACCGTCGATGGCCGCGCGGCTTACGAGATCGACGATTTCCTGGTCAGGGTTTCAGTCAGCGACAAGCGGCTGGTCGACCTCTGCTACTACTCGCCCCGCATCGAGAGCGCCGATGACGAGGCAGCCTTCAACGCGGCGTTCGTAACCACCGAGACGCTCCTGGGCGAGCATTGCTTGGACCGCTGGGTCGGAGCGATCGAGGTCAGCCCGACGGAGGGCCGCGAAGGCCCGCGTCGCGCCATCAGGCTCGAAAGGTTGAAGGAGACGGTGGACGCCGCCGTTGAGAGTATCAGAGACCAGCTTCCTTCGGCCCCACACTTCGAGTGGGCGGAGGATGCCAAATGGACGATGTGGCAGCTCGAACCCGAGCCGGCTGACGACTTTCCAGGCCAGGCCGATCAGTTTGTCGGGAAGTCCCCGAACCCCGCGATGTGGATCGCAGCACATTCGGGCGGGCCGTTCTATTCCGAACGCTTCACGCGGTGCGGGGAGACGTTCTG
>JAQGHR010000158.1 GCA_028291545.1 Planctomycetota bacterium
GCCGGCACGCGACACCCTGGTCCGCGCGCAGGCGAAGTTCAACGACGTGCGCCTCGATGACCCGCCCCCGGGGCCCACGGTCGGGTCGGTCGTGGCCGAGAAGCTGGCGCAGGCCCCGTTCGACAAGATCGGCGTCGAACGCGTCGAGGCGGGCTTTTCCGTCCCCTTGAACCGCGTCTGGGATCGCACCTGGTCCTCTCCGGTCCGCCCGCTCGCCGCCGAGGGCGTCCCCCCCTCCCCGGCCGCCGTGCGGGTGTTCGTCGTGGAGAAGAACGCGATCCGGCCGGTGGACCTGGCCTCGGGCGCGTCCTCCTGGCACTACGACATGGGCACCGAGCCCGAGTGGGTCGGCTACCTGGGCGACCGGGTGATGGTGGCCTCATCCAGTCGGGTCGTGGCGCTCGACCTCGGCGGGCGGCTCAAGTGGCAATACCCCGCGGATGCGACCCGCGCCGCCCGCCCGGTGGCCAACCCCTTCTCGCCTGCCGGCGGTGTTCCGGGCGCGGCGGCCGACCGTCGCGACCCCCCGATCGGCCGTCTCCATGGCTTCCGCGTCGTCGGCGGTCGGCTCTTCTGCCAGCGGGGCGACCAGGAGCTGATCGCGCTCGATGGCGAGACCGGGGGCGTGGACTGGGCCTATGCCCCGGCCAACGGCGGGATCAACGAGAACCTCTGGGTCGGATTGAAGCGCGTGGTGCTCCAGCTCGCCGAGCCCGAGACCCTGGTCGTGCTCGATACCGACACCGGCCGCCGCCGCGAGTTCCCCCGCTCGGCCAAGGACAAGGCCGACGAGCCCGCCGAACCCTGGGCGCGGCCGCCGTTGCCGATCGACGACGACCACGTCTGCATCGATATCGACCCCCGCACCGTCGCCCTGCTGGACCTCACGACCGGGAAGCGGTCCTGGACCTCCAGCGTGACCACCCCGTCGCTCCCCCGCAACGGCCCCCCGCGCATCCTGGGCGACTCCAACCGCCTGCTGGTCGTGTACGAGGGCAACGAGCTGATCCGCGTCAATCCGGCCACGGGCCGCCAGCTCTGGTCGCGATCGCTGGGCCTGGAAGACCTGAGCGGCGCGCCCGACGCGTTCGCGCTCGATGGCGACCGCTTCTATTGCGCCACCGGCGCGACCCTGACCGCGCTGAACCTGAACGATGGCGAGCCGCTCTGGACCCGGGCACTGCTCGGCCCGCCCGAGGGCTGGTCGCTGGCGCTGTCCGAGCGTTACGTGACCGCCTATCCCAGCCCGACGCGATCGACCGACGGCCCCCTGGACGGGTTGTCCCTGGTCGTTTGCCGTCGCGATGATGGCGTCCTGGTCCAGCGCTTCTCGTTCCCCGCCAGTGTGAGCCAGTTGACCGTCCGGCTCCTGTCCAGGGGCGCCCTGGTCGCCACCCAGGGAGGCGTCTGGGTGCTGGGCGAGCCCAAGGTGGTAGACGGCCCCCGTCCGCCCCGTTAGCGTAGAATGGGTGCAACGCACTATTTCTTCTTGTTCGATGCGCGAGGATATCCCGGCGGGCTTTCGCCCGCCTTAAATACGAGGAGAGCCCGTGAGCGACGAAATCCCCCCGACGGCGGAACCCCTTGAAGGCGATGACCTGGTCGCCGTGGAGCGGCTCAAGGACGCCTTCGCCAAGCTCAAAGCCGAGATGGGCAAGGTCATCGTCGGCCAGCAGCAGGTTCTCGAAGAGCTGCTCACCGCCATCTTCGCCCGAGGCCACGTCCTCCTGGTCGGCGTGCCGGGTCTGGCCAAGACGTTGATGATCCACACGCTGGCCGACGCCCTGAACCTGAGCTACAACCGCGTCCAGTTCACCCCCGACCTCATGCCCTCGGACATCACGGGCACCGAGGTCATCCAGGAAGACAAGGCCACCGGCATCCGCCAGTTCAAGTTCCTCCGCGGGCCGATCTTCGCCAATATCGTCCTGGCCGACGAGGTCAACCGCACCCCGCCGAAGACCCAGGCCGCCTTGCTGGAGGCCATGCAGGAGCGCCAGGTCACCGTCGGCGGCGAGCGGCACCGCCTGCCCGACCCGTTCTTCGTCCTGGCCACGCAGAACCCGATCGAGCAGGAAGGCACCTATCCGCTGCCCGAGGCCCAGCTCGACCGGTTCATGCTCAACATCATGGTCGATTACCCCGACGAGCAGGAAGAGTTCGACATCGTGCGGCTGACGACCTCGGTCGTGAAGCCGAGCGTGACGAAGGTGCTCTCCGGGGCGGATATCCTGGAACTGCAAGAGATCGTCCGCAAGGTCCCGGTGGCCGACCACGTCGCGCGGTACGCGGTGCGGATCACCCGCATGACGCGTCGCGGCAAGGCCGACGTGCCCGACTTCATCCGCGACTACGTGAGCTGGGGCGCGGGCCCGCGGGCCAGCCAGTACCTGGTGCTCGCGGCCAAGGCGCGGGCCGTTCTGTACGGGCGGTACTACGTCTCGACCGAGGACATCCGCGCGGTGGCCTATCCCGTGCTGCGGCACCGGATCGTGACCAATTTCAACGCCGAGGCCGAGGGGCTCAAGCCCGACGACATCCTCGCGCGACTCCTAAAGGTCGTCCCCGTGGACGAGAGCGAGGCGGGACCGGGTGGAAAACTCCCCAAACTATTTAGATCCGCGAATCTTGGCTAGCCTCCAGGGCCTGGACCTCCAGGCCCGCCTCGTGGTCGAAGGTTACGTCTCCGGGCTCCACAAGAGCCCGTACCACGGCTTCTCGGTCGAGTTCGCCGAGCACCGCGAGTACGTCCCCGGCGACGACATCCGCCACGTCGATTGGAAGGTCTGGTCCAAGACCGACAAGTACTACCTCAAGCAGTACGAGGAGGAGACCAACCTCCTCACGTACCTGCTCCTGGATACGTCCGAGAGCATGGCGTATGCCTCCGAGGGCAACGTCACCAAGCTCCAATACGCCCAGTACGTCGCCGCCGCCCTGGCCTACATGGTCTTGCAGCAGCAGGATTCCATCGGGCTGGCCACCTTCGACGAGAAGGTCAATCGCTACCTCCGTCCCAGCGGCCAGCCGTCACATCTGAAAGAACTCTTCCACCTGATGGACGTCACCCCCGCCGGTGAGAAGTCCGACCTCGGCCTGATCTTCAACGACCTGGCCGAGCGCTTCAAGAAGCGCGGCATCGTGGTGATCCTGTCGGATCTGTTCGACGATCCCGCCCGGATCATTTCCGGATTGCGGCACTTCCGCCACCGCCGCCACGAGGTCATCGTCTTCCACATCCTCGATCCCGCCGAGATCGATTTCCCCTTCCGCAGCACCACCCTGTTCAAGGGACTGGAAGGGCTGCCGGATATACTTACGGAACCTCATGCGCTCAGGAAAGCCTATCAGGATGAGCTTGGCAATTTCCTCGCCGAGCTGAAAAAAGGCTGCCAGATGGTGGATATCGACTACGTCCCCCTGCGGACCGATCTGGACCTGGACGGGGCGTTGTCCAGCTACCTGGCGTCCCGGGCCATGCGGGTCCGATAAGCGGAGACACTTATGAGCACGGCGACGATCGAAGCCACCCCTCAGACCCAGGCCCAGCCTGCCTGGCGGCCCCACCGATGGACGACGGCCGAATTCGATTCCCTGCTGACCGGCGGTTTCCTCGTCGAGGGGTCCAAGACGTTCCTGTGGGACGGAAAGATCATCGATCCGATGCCGGAGAACGAGCCTCACGCGAATGCGCAGGATAAACTTTGTCGGTTCTTCATGGGCCGCCTACCCGAAGAGGAATGGTCGATTCGTCCGGCCCATCCTTTGGCATTGAGGGACGGATACAAACCCCAGCCCGACCTCGTGGTCATTGTCTGTCCCCGCCCTGACCGTCGCGTGCCAACCGCCTCCGACGCCGCACTCGTCGTCGAGGTCTCCGACAGCTCGTATGCCAACGATGCCGATGAGAAGCTCCCGCAATATGCCAGGGCCGGGATTCCCCGGTACTGGATCGTCAATCTCATCGCGCGCCGGATCGAGGTTTATACCCATCCGGCCGTCACGTCCGACGTCGGGCATTATGAGTCCCGGCAGGATTATCCCCTGGAGGCGACCGTCCCGCTCGTTCTCACGCGAGGCGGGGAAGATCGCGAGTTCGGGGTGATCGCGGTGCGGGATGTCCTGCGAGATTCGTTGGAGGAAATGTAATGGCCCGCGATGACGTAGCCTCCGAGGTTGCTACGAAGTCGGTCCAGTTCTGACACGTCCAGGCACGACCCGTAGTTCCTTCCTCCGAGGACGACTCCGATCCACGTGTTGTGACCGAAACTCAGACCGCTTCGCCCAAGCGTTAATCCATAGCCACCAGGAAGGTCCACCCCCTTGCTCCCCCCTCTCCTCTTCGCCGCCGTCTTCGCGAACCCCTTCTTGCTGTGGGGGCTGGCGGGCGCGTCGCTGCCGATCATCATCCACCTGCTGAACAAGAGGAAGTTCCGCGAGGAACGCTGGGCCGCGATGCGGTTCCTCATGGCGGCGATGAGGAAGAACCAGAAGCGGGTCAAGGTCGAGCAGTGGCTGCTGCTGGCGGTCCGCACGCTCATCATCATCCTCGTGGCGATGGCGATGGCGAAGCCGCTCCTGGAAAGCCTGGGGGTGATCGATATTTTGAGGGGACAGAGACGGCACTGGGTGCTCGTGCTCGACGGCTCGATGAGCATGGACTATCGGCCCAACGACACGCCCAGGTTCGATCAGGCCAAGGATATTGCCCGACGGCTCGTCAAGGACGCCAGGCAAGGCGACGCACTTAGCCTTGTGGTGATGGGCGACCCGCCCAAGGTGATTATCGGGGCGCCGGCGTTCAACAAGGAGCAGGTCCTTTCCGAGCTGGACGCCGTCACCCTGCCGCACGGCGGGACCGACCTGACGGCGACGTTCCGCAAGATTGACGAGGTGCTCGAAGCCTCGACCATCCCCCGCAAGGAAGTCGTCTTCCTGACCGATCTCCAGACGGCGAGCTGGAGGCGGCCGAACCTGAAGGGGAACGACGACGGACTGAAGACGATCCTGGCCAAGCTGGAGGCGAAGAAGGCGCAGTCGCAGGTGATCGATCTCGGGGCCCCCGGGGGCAAGAACCGGGCGGTGATCGACCTGACGCTGGACCCGCCGATCGTCACGATGAATACCCCCGTCGTGGCCAAGGCGACGATCAAGAACTTCAGCCGCGACCCGTCCGGCACGTTCACGGTCCAGCTCTTCCTGGGCGACCAGCACGCCGACGAGCGGACGATGAGCCTGGGGGCCGGGGCCGTCGAGACGATCGCGATCCCGTTCAAATTCACGTCGCCCGGCACCACGCCCGTCATCGTGAAGCTGCCGGACGACGCGCTGCGGATCGACGACTCGCGACGCGTGGTGGCCTCGGTGCGCGAGGCCATCAACGTCCTGATCGTGGACGGCGATCCGAAGCGGGAAGTGTTCCGCTCGGAATCGGACTTCCTGGTCCAGGCGCTCAGCCCGGACGCCGACGCGGCCCCCTCGGCCACGTCCGACCCGGAGAATCCGCCGTCGGCGATCAAGACGCAGGTCGTGCCGGAGTCGCAGCTCGCCCGCCAGGATCTCGCGCCGTTCGATGCGGTCGTCCTCTGCAACGTCGCCTCGGTCAGCGAGGCCGAAGTCCGGGCGCTGGATTCGTACCTGAAGCAAGGTGGCGGCGTGATCGTCTTCGGGGGCGACCGGGTCCAGGCGGACAACTATAACCGCTGGTTGTTCGCCGACGGCAAGGGGATTTTGCCGGCCAAAATCGGGGCCATCGTGGGCGACCCGGCCAAGAGCGAGGCGGCCTTCACGTTCGACCCGCTCGGATTCAAGCATCCGCTGGTGGCCGACTTCGCGGGGCAGAGCGCGGGCGTGCAGGCGAGCCTCACGGGCGTGAAGACGTTCCGGTTCCACAAGCTGACCCGGCCCAAGGACTCGGCCGCGAAGGTGGCGATCGCGTTCGCCGAGAACAGCGACCCGGCGGTGATCGAGGCCCCTCGCCATCGCGGGCGAGTGATCCAGGTCGCCACCTCGGCCGATCGCGACTGGACGAGCTGGCCCCTGCACCAGAGCTATCCGCCCGTGATGGAGCAGATGATCCTGCTCGCGGCCTCGGGCCGATTCGAGGAGCGCAACGTCCGGGTCGGCCAGCCGCTCTCGCAGAGCTTCCCGCCCACGGCCGCCGGGGCCGACGTCCTGGTGAAGCGGCCGGGGACCGGGCCGGTCGCCAACACCAAATTGAAGGCGGCCGGGGACGTTTCGCAACTTTTGTACGAAGAGACCGACCGCTCGGGCGTTTACTCGGTAGACGTCGGCCCTCCCCCGCCGTTCAAGACGGCCTTCGCCGCCAATCCCGACCCGATCGAGAGCGACCCGGAGAAGCTCGACCAGGCCGGCCTGAAAGCGGCGGTCCCCGGCTGGAAATTCCTGTACGACAGCGACTGGCGAGGGCTCGATAAGAGTGCCGCATCCGTCGGCCAGCGCGGCGAATTCCATCGGCCGATGTTGTGGGCGGTTCTGATCCTCCTGATCGTGGAATCCCTTCTGGCGTGGCGGTTCGGACACCATAGATAGTGGTCAGCGGTCGGCGGGACAACCAGTTTCGAGCCATCCCCCCGACCACAGCCCACCGCTTCTGACCACTACCTTCTGCTTCTGACCACTGACCACTGCCTGTGCCTTGGAGTGAGATATGGACTGGCTTCTCCGCCGTTTGGCCGATCGATTGGGTGTGGCCCCCGCGCAGGCGGGCGAGGCGATCACGCCGAGGATCCAGTTCGAGCAGCCGTGGTCGCAATGGCTGCTGGCGCTGGTGGTGATCGGCTCGGCGGCGCTGATCATCTGGCTGTATCGGCGCGAGGGCTCGGCGCCGATGTGGTACAAGATGATGCTGGCGACGATGCGGATCGTCCTGGTGCTCCTGGCGGTCTTCATGCTGTCGGAGGCGGTGCTCTCGATCGAGCGGACGGGGCTGCCATACTTCATCGTCATGACCGACGACTCCGCCAGCGCGACGGTGGTCGACCAGTACGCCGACCCGAAGGCCAAGGCCGCCGCCGGGGCGCTGGCCAGGGCCGCCGGCAAGTCCGAGACCCAGGCCACCCGCCTGGCCGTCGCGCAGGGCATCTTGCTCAAGGATAACGCGGCGCTCATCAAGGCCCTGGAACAGCAGCATAAGGTGAAGCTCTACCGCGCCTCCAACGACGCGGTCTCGCTCGCCGAGGTCGATCGCCCCGAAGACCTCAAGAAGGCGATCGAGCAGATCAACGGGATCACACCCCAGGGCGACCAGACCCGGCTCGGCGTGGCCCTGCGGCAGGTGCTCACCGAGCTGCGAGGCGTGCCGCCGACGGCCGTGCTGATCCTCTCCGACGGCCAGACGACCGACGGCGAGCCACTGGCCAAGGCCGCCGAGCTGGCCAAGCAGAAGGGCGTCCCGATCTTCGCCGTCGGCCTGGGCGACCCCGAGCCGGCGCGGGACCTGGAACTGACCGACATGCTCGTCGATGAGGTCGTCTTCGTCGACGACATCGTCCGGTTCGAGGCCAAGCTCCTGTCCCGCGGCTTCCCCGGTCAGCCGGTCTCGATCAAGCTGAAGCGGAAGCTCGCCGGCTCCAACCGGACGGAGGACATCGAGACGATCTCCGTGACCGCCCCGCCGGACGGTCAGTCCAAGAAGATCGAGATCGTCCACCGGCCCAGGGAGACGGGCGAGATCACCTATATCATCGAGGTCGAGCAGCGGGAGCGCGAGCTTCAGACCGACAATAACCTCGTCTCGCGGGTCGTGAACGTCCGCAAGGAGAAGCTCAAGGTTCTCCTCATCGACGGCGAGCCCCGGTACGAATTCCGCTACCTCAAGAGCTTCCTGGAGCGCGACCGGACGATCGACCTGAAGGTCGTGCTGCTCTCCAGCGACGTCGAATACGCCGAGCAGGACCCCTACGCCCTGCCCGGGTTCCCGACGTTGAAGGACGGGCCGGATGGGCTGTTCTCGTACGACGTGGTGATCCTGGGCGACGCCGACCCCGGGTTCCTGAACGGGGCGCAGATGAAGAACCTGGTCGAGTTCGTCACCCAGAAAGGCGGCGGCCTGCTGTTCGTCGCGGGCGAGAACTTCAACCCGCTCAGCTACAAGCGGACGCCCCTGGAGCCGCTGCTGCCGATCCTGCTGAACGACGCCCGGAACCCGGTCGGCGGGGGCGTGGTCGTGCCGGCGTTCCGGCCGGTGCTGACGACCGAGGGGGCCTCGCACCCGATCTTCCGGTTCGGCGACGACGTCACGAGCAGTCGTCTCATCTGGGAGAAGCTGCCCGAGCTGAACTGGTATCTGGACGCCCCCAAGAAGCAGCCCGCCGCGTTCGTGCTGGCCGCGCACCCGACGGCCAAGGCGGCCGACGGCCAGGCGCTGCCGATCATCCTCTACCAGTTCAACGGCGCGGGCAAGGTCATGTTCAACGCCGTGGACGACACCTGGCGATGGCGGTTTCGCGTGGGCGACAACGGCCCGTTCGGCCGGTTCTGGATCCAGACCATCCGGTTCCTGGCGCGCTCGAAGATGCTTGGGCAGAAGCAGGCGGAGGTCACCACCGATCGCAAACGGTACACGCGGAACCAGAGCGTGCAAATCCAGGTCCGATTCCCGAACCCCGGCATCGCGCCGACGAGCGGAGGGGTCAGCGTCGACGTCAAGAAGAAGGGCGAGGGCCCGCGCAAGGTCGCGCTCAAGGCCGCGGCGGGCTCCAAGAACGTCTTCGAGGGCGTCCTGCCGCAATTGCCCGAAGGGGAATACGACGTGCAGTTGCTCCCCCCTCCGGTGCTGACCGGCGGCCTGCCGACCACCACCTTCCGGGTCGATCCTCCGGCCGGGGAACGGGAGCGGGTCCAGATGAATGAGCCCGAGCTGAGGCGGGCGACCGCCGCCACCGGGGGCAAATTTTATACGGTCCAGACGCTCGGCACGCTCCTGGACGATCTGCCCGAGCCGCAGAAAGTCCCCCTGGATACCGACCCGCCGATCCCGATCTGGGACACCTGGCCGATCCTGCTGTTGTTCCTGGCAGTCGCCGCCATGGAATGGGTATTCCGCAAACGCAAACAGATGGTATAGTTCACGTTGGTCTCCAGGACACGCCCGGCTTCCTTTCTTAACCAGCCGGTCGGGAGGGCTCTGATGATGCGAAGCCCGCTTCATTCTCGGATCGCCGCCCTGCGGGGTCGGGTCCGTCGCCAATTGGCCCTTCACGGCCTGAGTCTGGTCGTCGCCGGGCTCGCCGTGTTCGTCCTGCTGGCCGGCCTGGCCGATTGGTCGATCCACCTGGCCCGCGAACTCCGCGTCACCCTCCTGGTCGGCCTCATCGGCCTGGCCGGATACCTCACGGTGCGGTACGTGATCCTGCCGCTGGTCGTCCGGTTTCGCGACCTGGACATCGCGATGAAGATCGAGCGCCGCTGGCCCGGCCTCAACGACCGGCTGGCCAGCACGGTCCAGTTCCTGGAGATGGACAAGGCGGGCGAGGCCGACCGTTCCGACATCCTGGGCTCGCGCGCCCTCCGCGAAGCGACCATCAAGCAGACGATCGCCGAGACCGACGCGATCGACTTCCGCGAGGTCGTCGATCCCCGCCCGGCCCGCAAGGCGATGCTGATCGGCACCGGGGCCGTCGCCCTCGGCCTGGCCGTGTTCGCGACCGACCCCCGTCTGGGCGAGATCGCGATGAGGCGGCTGTTCCTGCCGTTCGCATCCAACCCGTGGCCGCAGATGACCCACCTCACGAACCTCAAGTACCCGGCCAAGATCGCCAGGGGCGAGCCGTTCGCCCTGGAAGTCGGCGTCGCCAGGGGCGAGCGCGCCCCCAGCACCGCCAAGATCACGTACACCTACGAAGACGGCGAGAAGGCGACCGAATCGCTCCGGCCCGACAACAAGAACACGTTCCACGGGCGCAAGGAAACGGTCGAGAAGTCGTTCACCTTCATGATCGTCGCGGGCGACGACGCGATCGGCGTGCGGAAGGTCCAGGCCGTGCCGCCCCCGGTCGTCACCGACGTCACGGTCCGGCTCACCTTCCCCGCCTACACCGCCCTGCCCCCGCAGCGGCTCGCACCCGGCAAGACGCAGATCCAGGCGGTACGCGGCACGACCGTCGAGATGGAAGCGAGCGCCAACAAGCCGATCGCCTCGGCCTCGCTGGTTCGCGGCGAGGGGCAGGCCCCGTTGATGGCCGCCGTCGCACCCTCGAAGACGAAGCTCACCGCCAGGTTCGAGCTGAACGAGTCGGGCCCGCTGACCTTCGTGCTGAAGGATACCGAGGGGTTCTCCTCCCAGGAAAAGGACGCCGTCCGGTTCGACCTGCGGTCGGACAAGGACGAGGCCCCGAAGGTCGTCATCGACGCCCCGGCGAACGACCGCGACGTGACCCCGAACGCCGATATCCCGATCGAGATCTCGGCCGACGACGACTACGGACTCGGGGTCGTGCGGCTGGTGTATACGACCTCGGTCGGCAGCTCCGAGCCGTCTCACGAGGTCGTGGTGCCGCTGTGGGCGCCAAGTGCGGGGACGAAGGAGAAGCCGGCGGTGCCCTCGAAGCGGCAGACGGTCACCTATCTCTGGAAGCTCGACGCCCTCAAGCTCGCCCCCGGCGCCGTGATCGCCTTCCACGCCGAGGCTCGCGACCTGGACAATCTCCGCGGCCCGAACCTGGGCAAGAGCCGCGAGCTGCACCTTCGCATCGTCACGCCCGAGCAGATGAACGCCCAGCTTGAAGAACAGCGCCGCGCCATCAAGGAAGAGATCGACCGGGCCTACGAGATGCAGAAGCAGGCGCTCGTCCCGGTCCGGGACGCGCTGCGCACGCTCTCGAAGACCGACGACCTCGACGCCGCGAAGCGCGAGGACGTCAAGAATGCCGAGACGATCCAGCGCCAGCTTTCCGGCCGGATCACCAGCAAGACCGACGGCCTGGAACAGAAGATTCGCGGGCACCTCGACGAGCTGAAGAACCAGAAGATCGACAACGCCGACGCCCAGAAGCAGATGGAAGACCTGCTGGGCGGCGTCGAATCGATCCGCGATAATAACCTCGGGCCGGCCGAACAGGGCCTGACCCGCGCCTCCAAGGAATTCGACGAGAAGGCCGGTTCGCCCAACCCCGACGGTGAGAAGCCGGACGGCCAGGCCAGGCCCGGCGAGGAGCCGAACGCCGGCGAACAGGCCAAGGGCCAGGACCCCAAGCCCGGGGCGAACGAGAAATCGGCGTCCGGGAAGAGTCAGGAGAAATCCGCCGCCGCGAAGGCCGCGGCCTCCAAGTCCGGCGAGCCCAAGTCCAGCCAGGCGAAATCGGGCGCGAGCCCGAAGGACGCCGCCTCCCCATCCGGCGACCCCAAATCCGGCGAGGAGAAAGCCGGTGACGCCAAGGCCGGCGAGCCCAAGGCGGACGGCCAGGAGCCGAAAGCGGGCGATCCCCAGTCCAAGGCCCAGAACGCCAGGCCCGGCGAGAGCCCGAAGAACGCGGCCGCGAAGCCGCAAGACGCCGGTGCGAAACCGCAGGACGCCGGTCAGCCCTCGCCCGGCAAGGACGCGCTGGCGCAGGCCGAGCAGAACCAGAAGGCGATCGCCGACGAGCTTCAGCGGATGCGCGACAGCCTGGGCGAGTTCGAGACCTACAAGGGCATCATTCAGGACGCCAAGAAGCTGCTGAAAGAGCACGAGGACGCGATGAAGGCCGCGGCCGAGGCCGCGAGCAAGCCCGAGCTGACGGCCAAGCCGGCCGAGGCGCTCACGCCGCAGCAGAAGGCCGACCTCGCCAACGTCGCCGCCCGCCAGGCCCAGCCGGCCAAGGATCTCACCAACCTGGAAAACAAGATGGAGGAGATGGCCAAGAAGCTGGACGCGACCGACCCGATGTCGGCCGCCGCCCTCCGCGAGGCCGCCGACCAGAGCCGCAAGCGCGGCACTTCCGGCAAGATGGACGACGCGGCCAAGAGCATCGAAGAGAACAAGATGGGCCAGGCCCAGACCGCCCAGAAACAGGCCCAGCAAGACGTCAAGAAGCTCGTGGACGCCCTCCAGAACCGCCGCGAGAACGAGCTCGCCCGCCTGGTGAAGGACCTGAAAGCGGCCGGGGAGGACATGAAGAAGCTCCGCGACAAGCAGGCCCAGAATCGCGAGCAGACGGGCAAGGCCAAGCAGAACCCCGACGCCCAGGCCCAGAAAGACGAGTTGCAGAAGCTCTCCAAGGAGCAGAAGCAGCTCCAGGAAGACCTCAAGAAGCAACTCCTGAAGCTCCAGAAGCTTCGGGCCGACGCGGCAGCCCAGGCCGGTGCCAAGGCCCAGTCCAAGATGGCCCAGGCCGGCCAGGAGCAGGAAGAGGGCGACGCCGAGGACGCGGAGAAGATGCAGGAGGAGGCGCTCGCCAACCTGGAGGAGGCCCAGGACGAGATCGAACAGGCCCAGAAGGACGCCGAGGAGCAGCTCGCCATGGAGCAGCTCTCGAAGATCAAGGATAACCTCCAGGCCCTCGCCGAACGGCAGGACAAGATGGCCGAGGACACGGCCGAGTACGAGACCGTCCGCGCCTCCAAGGGGCTGACGCTCGCCCAGCGATCCGGCGTCCGCACCCTCGGCCGGGTGCAGGAAGCCTTGAAGGATGAGGCGGCCGAATTGACCGAGCGGCTCGACGCCGCGCCGGCCTTCGCCCTGACCCTGAAGAAGGCCGGCACCCGCATGGACGACGCGGCCCAGCGCCTGCAATCGCTCAAGACCGACGACGACACGCAGAAAGCCGAGAAGACCGCCTCGAAACGGATCCATCAGCTCCTCGACGCCCTCAAGCCCGACCCGCCCCAGGGGGGAGCCGGACAGCAACCAGGCGGGCAGCCGGGAGGACAGCCAGGCGGGCAGCAGCGGCGTGGAAATAGCGACGGCATCGGGCTGGCCGCGCAGCTCAAGGTCCTCAAGATGATGCAGCAGGAAGTTAACGAGCGGACCGACGACATCGACCAGATCAAGGTCCGCAAGAAGACCCTCACGCCCGCCCAGCAGGCGGAGCTCGATACGCTGGCCGACGATCAGCGCGCCATCGCCGACATCGCACGCGACCTGACCAAGCCCAAGAAATCCGACGGGGAGCAATGACCATGGCCCGGACTCGATTCGCCGCCGCGGCCCTGGCCGCTTCGCTTTCGCTCGGCTGGGCGGGTCACGCCTCCGCCCAGGACACGCCCAAGGACGATGCGCTCGATCGCCTCCTGGAAAAGCTCGAAGGCAACAAACCCGCCCCGGCGGGTGAGGCCGCCCCGAAACCCAGGAAGGACGAGGCCAAGAAGGACGCGCCGAAGGACAAGGACAAAGCCAAGGAGACCCCCAAGGACAAGCCCAAGCCGGCCGCCGAGGCCGAGCCCAAGGACAAGGCCCTGGATAGCCTCCTGGAGAAGCTCGGCGAGACCAAGGAAGCCCCCAAGACCACCGGGCCGGCCGGCGGCGGCGAGACGCCCGATAAGGCCGACAAGCCCGGCGGCAAGCCCCGGCAGCCCGAAGACAAATCGGCCGACATGATCAAGGAAGGCCAGAAGCCGCTCGATGAGCACCTGGAAGAGCTGACCGGCCGGGTCAAGAAGAAGAAGAATTCGCAGGACCAGCAGCAGGGCCAGCCAGGCCAGCCCGGTCAGGAGGGCGACGCCGACGATAGCAGCCCGCTGGGTCAGGCCGTCAAGAAGATGCGCCAGGTCGAGACCAAGCTGGGCGAGACCGACACCGGGGAGGAGACCCGCAAGACCCAGGGCGAGATCATCAAGGATCTCGATACCCTGATCGCCCAGGCCAGGAAGTCGGGCCAGAAGGGCGGCAAGCCCCGCAAGGGCGGCAAGCCCGGTGAGCAGCCCGGCGATCAGCAGGGGGACCAACCCGGATCTCAGCCCAACGCCCAGGGTGCCGGCCCGATGAAGCCCCTGCCGCCGAAGAATGCCTCGGCCATGGTGGGCGACAAGAATACCTGGGGCAACCTGCCCGCCATGCTCCGCGACGAGATGGAGAACGCCTTCCGCGCCGAGATGCTGCCCAAGAAGAGCAAGCAGATCAGCCGGTACTACGAGTCCATCAACAAGAAGAGCCTGTCGCCGTCGTCGCGAGGGGAATAAGCCCGATGAAGACGCCCATCCTGGCCCTCATGGCGGCGGCGCTCCTGGTCGCCGCCGCCCCCGCGCAGGCGCCGAAGGACAAGCCCGCGACCAGTCCGCCCAAGCCGGCCCGCGTGGGTTTCGCCGAGGGTCGGACCGGCGAGATCCCGGCCGGCGCCGCCGAGCTGATCACGCCGGAGACCCAGCGCGCCATCGAGAGCGGCCTGCAGTGGCTGGCCAAGCAGCA
>JAQGHR010000095.1 GCA_028291545.1 Planctomycetota bacterium
CAGAAGCGGGACAGGTCGTCCATGGTGCGGCTCCGCCGGTGCAGTCCTCAGGGCCGGATGGCGATTGCGCCATCCTCCTGGGATACTCCGACGGAGCGAGAGCGTGCAATAGAGTCAGGCCACCAGGCGGTGGCGGCTATCGAGATTTTACTATGAGCGAGTATCAATATTATGAATTCCGCGCGATCGATCGACCACTGGCCAAGAAGGAAATGGAGGAACTGCGGGCGATCTCGACGCGGGCGGAGATCACGTCGGTAAGTTTCACGAACACGTATCACTGGGGGAACCTCAAGGCAGACCCGGATGTCTTGGTGGATCGCTATTTCGACGCGTTCGTCTATGTCGCGAACTGGGGCACGCGGAGGCTCATGTTCCGCATTCCTCGGAAGGCGTTCGATGCCGAGGTGGCGAAGGCGTATTGTGACGGCGAGCAGTTCTCGATCGAGGCCGGGAAGGATCACGTCATCCTGACCTTCTGGTCCCGCGAGGAAGAGGATTGGGACGAGTGGACCGAGGGGGAGGCCTGGATGCCGTCGCTGATCGCGATCCGCGATGAGCTGATGCGCGGGGACTTGCGGGCCCTCTATATCGGGTGGCTCGCGACGCTCGATGCGGACGAGTGCGATGCGGACGAGTGCGATGACGACGGGAGGGAGCCTCCGGTTCCGCCGGGACTCGGGTCGTTGTCGGCGGCACAGAGTGCGCTCGCGGAATTCTTGCGGGTCGATCCCACGTTGATCGAGGTCGCCGCGTCGGGCAGCGCGGGGGAACCGCCGACCGAGCCGTCGCCGTCGGATGTGAGCCGTTGGGTGAAGGGACTTCCCGAGGCCGAGAAGGAGGCGTACCTCCTGCGATTCCTGGCCGGGGAGGGAGACCTGGCCATTCGTGCCGAGGTTTCGAGAAGGTTCCGCGAGTCGACCGCCCCGAAGCCGACGCGGCACTCCCCGAAAACCGAGGGCCGAACGATCGCGGAAATCCTGGCCGGGCGCGAGGCCTTGGTCGAAGCGCGGGAGCGGGAGGAGGCCGGGCGCGCGGCCGAAGAGCGTACACGACGAGAGCGAGAGCAGGCCGAGGCAAGGTCCCGATATCTGGAGGATCTGGCCGGCCGCGAGCAGAGCGCATGGGAGGATGTCGAGACGATGATCGCCAGGAAGCTGCCCAAGGAGTACGACCGCGCCGTCGCGTTGCTCGTGGACCTCCGCGACCTGGCCGAGAGGTCGGGCCACGCCTCGCGGGCCGAGGCGCGGATCGTCGAGCTTCGCCGATCCCACGCCGCCAAGCGGACCCTGATCCAGAGGCTCGACGAGAAGAAGCTCGGGAAATGAACGGGGGTCGGGATCTCGTCGCCGGACCCTTTCCGTCGATTGCACGAGATTGGGGGATGCCCTCATGGCCAAGAAGAAGGCGGCTCCGAAGGCGACAGCCAGGAAGGCCCCGAAGCGGGCCGCGACGGCAAAGGCCGACCGTCCGCGCTGCGGGCTTTGCGGCAAGACGACGAACCTGACGAAAACCGAGTGCTGCGACCACTGGATCTGCGACGACGAAGAGAACTACGTGATCTTCTCGTACGCTCGCAACAGTTGCCATCGGAACCACAGCCGCTACACGCTCTGCGCGTCGCACCATGAGGAAGGCCACGAGGGCCGCTGGCAGGACTGCGCCAGGTGCCGCGCCGCCTTCGAGCCTGAGATTTATGTCTATTACGGCACGAATGAATATAACTTCGATAAGCTGGAGAACCCGCCCGCCTACGAGCCCACGACGTGCCGCAAATGCGGCAAGGTCATCCGCCTCGGAGAAGGCGGCTACTCCCAATCGAGCGAGGGCTATGCGTGCTGGGAGTGCTCGAATGTCCGGCTTTGATCCGCCGCGAGGATTCCCGCCCTCAGGCCGAGTCGCGGCCACGGTTCGGCCGGCTCGGTCGTCCCAGGCGACCGCTCGAACTCACGGCCGAATCGTCATCAGGGTTCCGCTCCTGTCCGGCGATCCCTCCGTGCCCCTGGAGAGGCAAGGCCACGAACGGGTTTGAGTTCCACGATCTGTACGGGCTCGTCTGGGGGTGGTGCTGGGACGTCTTCGATGGGGGATACTACAAACGTATGCCGACATCGATCGACGACCCGCTTGGCCCGTCGGGGGCCTCTGGCCGGGTCGTCCGGGGCGGTCGCTGGGACGACGACGGCCAGGGCTGCCGTTCGCCGAAATGGTTCAGGAACGCGCCGGAGGACCGGATCACCGACCTGGGATTCCGCCTCGCCCCAGTTCAGTCAGGACCCTGAGCCAAGTCCAGGCAAGTGAGCATAGCGAGCGAAGTGGAGCCGTGCTTGCGAAGGAGACTCCCGGCGCTGACGCGGCTGGGGCGTCAACGGAGGGCGGAATCCGTCGGTGGGGAGGAGGCGACCTGGTCGATGACGGTTTCGAGGGCGCGGAAGTCGATGGGCTTGGTGAGGTGGGAGAGGAAGCCGGCGGAGAGGCTGCGGGCGATGTCGTCGTCCATGCCGTAGCCGGTCAGGGCGATGGCGGGGAAGGGGTGGCGGGACTGGAGGGTGCGGATCAGGTCGGCGCCGTTGCCGTCGGGCAAGCCGATGTCGCTGATGATCAGGTCGAAGGCGTCGGGATGGCCGTCGACAGCGGCGAGGGCGGAGGAGACGCTGTTGGCCGTCGTGACGGCGTGGCGGCTGTGTCGCAACAGGCTGGCGAGGACGGAGAGCGTCGTCGGGTCGTCCTCGACCACGAGGATGCGCAAGGCTCGGGGCAGGCTCGGGCCGGCTCGGGGCTGGGAACTGGCGGGATGGCCGTCCGCCGGCGGCGCGGGAGCGAGAGCGGGACGTGGAACGGCGTTGGGGATCGTGGGGAGGGCGATGCGGAGGGTCGCGCCCAGGCCGGGGCCGGGGCTATGGGCGGAGAGGGTGCCGGAGTGGCCCTCGACGATCGAGCGTGTGATCGAGAGGCCGAGGCCGAGGCCGCCGTAGCGGCGGGTCCAGGGGGACGCTTCGCCTTGCTCGAAGGCCTCGAACATCCGGGGCAGGAAGGCCGGGTCGATGCCGACGCCGGTGTCGGAAACCTCGACGATCAGGAGAGGCGGCGCGTCGGGAGCAGCCGGGGGCTCGTTGCGTGAGCGGATCGTGATGGAGCCGCCGCGGGGGGTGAACTTGACGGCGTTCTTGACCAGGTTCCAGAACGCTTGCTGGAGGCGGGCGGAGTCGGCCGAGACGGTGTGCCGGCGGGCCGCGAGATCCACCGTGAGCACGAGGCCGGCGTCGTCGAGATCGGGCCGGCAGATCTCCAACGCCTGCAGGAGCAGGTCGTGCCCGTCGGCCGTCTCGTTCTGCATGGTGAAGGAGCCGCGAGAGATCCGGGTGAGGTTGAGCAGGTCGTCGATCAGGCGGGATTCGAGCGAGACGTTGCGGCGGATCATCTCCAGGATGGGCCGGGTCTCGGCCGAGACGGCGGGGTCGTCGAGCATGGAGGAGACCGCCAGCAGGACCGGGGTCAGCGGCGTGCGGAGCTCGTGGCTGAGGACGGCGAGGAAGCGGTCCTTGGCGAGATTGGCGGCCTCGGCGGCCTGCTCGGCGCGTTTCTGATCGTCGATGTCGGTGCTGGTGCCGTACCAGCGGACGATGGCGCCGGTCTCGTCGCGCACGGGGAGGGCGCGGCCGAGGAACCAGCGGTAACCGCCGGTGGGGCGGTCCTTGAAGCGATACTCGATCTGGTAGGGCTGGCCCGAGCGGACGGAGCCGTACCATGCCGCGTCGCAACGAGCGACATCATCGGCGTGCAGGATCGGCTTCCAGCCCTCGTGCGAGAAGGTCTCGGCCTCGGTGAAGCCGGTGTACTCGAACCAGCGGCGGTTGTAGTAGTCGAGATGGCCGTCGGGCCGGGCGGCCCAGACCATCTGGGGCATGCTGTCGGCCAGGGCGTGGAGCAGCGCCTCGTTGCGCCGCACGGCCTGCTCGGCGTGGACCCGGTCGGAAACCTCCAGGGTCATCCCGCCGAGGTAGCGGCCTACGCCGAATTCCAGGGGGAACTTGAGGCTGATGAAATGGCGCTCGCCGACAGCTTCGGCGATCTCGATGGCGTGGCCGGCTTCGAGGGCCTGGCGGTCGCTGTCGCGGAACTGCCGGGCCGTGGCCTCGGGCCAGAGCGCGAAGTCATCGAGGCCGAGGACCTGCGATTCGGGCCGGTCTAACTGGGCAAGCCAGGCGCGATTGCCCCAGAGATAACGGCCCGCTTCGTCCTTGAGATAGCCCAGCGCCGGCGAGTTGTCCATGAACGCGCGGAACCGGGCGTCGGCCTCGCGAATCCGCTCCTCCATCGTGGCGCGTTCGGCCAGCTCACGCCTCAAGGCGGCCTGGCCATCCAGGGCGAGGCGCCGGGCCTGCCGCAGGGCCTCGCTCAACAGGGCGTTGACCACGCCCACGAGCAAGAAGAAGCCCAGGGCGATCCACGTCCGATTCGTGCTGATGAGCAACGTGTATCGAGGCGGGACGAAGTAATATAACGCCAGCGCGGACCCCAGGCCCAGCGCCAGAAGGGCCGGTCCCACGCCGAGCACGAGCGCGATGACCGTCACCGCGAGATAGTAGGTCACGAACGGCAGGCCGTCACTCACGAGCGGATCGAGCCCGAATCGGACCAGCGTCGCCAACGCGACCGCCCCGAGTGCGAGGCCATATCGCATCGCACTCGTTCGTGGAGGGTTGATCATAGAGGAATATCCAGACTCTCCAAGACTCGCTCCGCCGCTCCGCTTCATCGCGCCATCTTCGCCCGGGGGAGCCGCCATCATACCTGAAAACGAGAGAGAAATCGAATCCATCGCGGCCTGATCCCTGGCCGGTTGCCGTACTTTCGTAGTCGTAAGCATGTCTTCGTGTGCGGGTTGTCTCTGGTCGGATCACGTGCGGATCGTTGATCGCGAGATTCTTGATTGGGACAGCGTCGTTCGAGTCGTGTAGAATCGCCGATGTCCGGGACCGCCGACGACCCGGAATCAAGAGAGATCGCGCGGGATGCCATCCCGGGGATTCGCCATGGCCGCACTCAAGCCCAGGATCGCGGATCTTTCGGATGGGGACCGGGAGGTTCTGGAATCGTACCTGATCCATTTCGACCAGGATTGGGAGGAAGGACGGCTCGCGAACGAGTGGAGCCGGATTCCGGCGGGAAGCTCGTGGCGGCTGCCGGCGCTGGCGGAAATGGTCAAGATCGACCTGGAACGGCAGTGGGGGCTGGGACGCGAGATGAGCCTGGAATCGTACCTGGCGCAGTTCCCGGAGCTGGGTACTCCGCACGAGGTCTCGGCCGACCTGATCCTCGCCGAGTACGAGATCCGCCGCCAGGTCGGCGATCCCGTCTCCCTGGAAGATTACCTGCGGCGGTTCCCGAATCAGGCGCGAGAACTCGGAGGGATGATCGCGAACGGCCAATCCTCCCTGCCACACCGGTCATCGAGGCAGAGTCTCTCGGCGAACGCCCCCGCCAAGCCGAGCGACGCGACCGCTCCTCCCAGGCAGTTCGGCCGATACACGATCCTCAAGAGGCTGGGACAGGGGGGCATGGGTGCGGTGTATCTGGCCGAGGACACGCAGCTCGGCCGCCGGGTCGCCCTCAAGATTCCCCACTTCAGCCCGACGGACGGACCCGAGGCCCGCGAGCGATTCTTCCGCGAGGCCCGCACCGCCGCCACGCTCGATCATCCGTACCTCTGCCCGGTGTACGACGTCGGCGAGGTCGACGGGCGTCTCTACTTGACGATGCAATACATCGAGGGCAAGTCCCTCGCCGCGTCGCTTCGCGGCGAAGGCATGCCGCCCCGGCAGGTCGCGGCGCTGGTGGGCAAGCTCGCGCTGGCGATCCAGGAGGCACACGCCAAGGGGGTCGTCCACCGCGACCTGAAGCCCGCCAATATCATGATCAAGACGTCGGGCACGCGCCGAGAGCCCATGATCGTCGATTTCGGACTCGCCCGCCGCGAGGACCCCAACGACATCCGCATGACCAAGTCCGGCCAGGTCCTCGGCACGCTGGCCTACATGGCCCCGGAGCAGCTTCGCGGCGTCCTGGAGGAGATCGGGCCGGGCTGCGACATCTACGCCCTTGGCGTGATCCTGTACGAGCTTCTCACCGGGCTGTTGCCCTTCAGCGGACCCGCCTATTCGGTCGCGTGGATGGTCCTGTCGCAAGAGCCCGCGTCGCCGAGGACCCACCGGGCCGACCTGGACCCTCGCCTGGAGGCGATCTGCCTGAAGGCGATGGCCAAGACGGTCGCGGATCGGTTCGCGACGATGGGCGAGCTGGCGACGGCGCTGACCGACTACCTCAAATCCCCGGCCCCCACGCTCCCCGGCCCGGTCGCCTCGGATTCCCCGCCCCTCGCCACGATCCCGGACCCGAACCGGGCCAACGACCCTCCGATGAGCGGCGGTCAGGAGCTCGTCCAGCAATTCTTCCGGGGGCTGCCTCAGGAGAGCG
The DNA here is from genome assembly GCA_028291545.1 of Planctomycetota bacterium. GTDB lineage: Bacteria > Planctomycetota > Planctomycetia > Isosphaerales > Isosphaeraceae > JAQGHR01. The sequence continues at coordinate 6,478 of JAQGHR010000095.1, forward strand.
AGGTGACCACGCTCCGGGATCTGCCGAGACGGAAGCCGTTGACGCGCTCACGCGCGGGCGTGCCCGCTCGGCGGGGCTCCGGACGTCCGTGGTGGTTCTGGCCGTCGACGATCGTGGGCGCGGCGTGCTTCGGCCTGGTGTTGCTCTGGGCGCTGGGCGTCGTCAAGGTGAAGACCAGGGACGGCGTGATCGTGCTCGAGAATGTGCCCGACCATTCCGAGGTGTTCGTCGATGGCGCCGCGGTCTCCGTGAAATGGCCCGGAGGCGGTGCGCCCCTGGAGATCTCCGTCCCTCCAGGCAGGCGCGGGATCGAGGTGAAGAGGGACGGATTCAAGACGTTCGGCCAGGAAGTGAGCATCGAGACGGGCGGCAAGCGCGAGATCAAGGTGCGGTTAGAGCCGCTCGCCGAGACGACGACCGCGACGGCGCCCGGCGGCACATTCACGCCGCTCTTCAACGGCACGGACCTGACCGGCTGGAAGGATGACCTGACGAACGGCAGCGAGTGGGTCGCCAAGAACGGGATGCTGGTGGGGACGGGCGTGGAAAAGAACCTCCCGGCGGTCCTGCATACCGAGCGCGACGACTTCGCCGATTTCCGGCTGCGGTTGCGAATTCTCGGTCGAGAAGGGCCGGCGTGGGTCATCATCCGACGGTCGAACACGCCCGGTGTCGCCAACGGTTGCATTGTCGCGGCGCTCCCCGTCACCAGTGAAACGAAACCCATGGTGGTCGGATCGATCTTCCGGAAGGCAAACGATCGGGAGGACGGGAAACTTGAGTTGAAGAGCGTGGCCCGACCTCGCAACGTGCCGGAGGGGGAGTGGTACACCCTGGAGATCCACGCGATCGGCAATCGCATCACGACCTACGTGAACGACGAGAAGGTCGGCGAATTCCTCGACGATTCGGGGGCGAAGTCGGGCGCCATCGCGATCCGCACGCATGGCGCTCAACCGATCCGATGCAAGGAGATCGCGATCGCCGAGGTCCCCGACCCCGCCGGGCGGCCCACGGGCTTCGTGCCCCTCTTCAACGGCCGCGACCTCTCCGGCTGGGACGATAAACTGTTCAACGGCAGCCAGTGGAAGGTCGAAGACGGCGCGGTGGCCGGGATGGGGACCGCGGACAACGGGCTGGCATGGCTCAGCACCGTCCGCAACGACTTCGCGGATTTTCGGCTTCGCGTCCGCGTGTTCAACGGGGGATCGACGGGCGGGGTCGCGATCCGGCGGTCGCTCCGCAAGGATAACGCGACGAGCGGTTACGCGATCCGGCTCTGTGGCCGGGACGAGACGGTCCCGGCCGGGAGTATCAGCAAGGCCGTCGATGTCCCATTCACCCAGGCGCCCGCGTGGAATCGGAGGGCGGACTTCGTCTCGATCCCCGCCGGAGCGTGGTACACCGTCGAGATTGCCGCGATCGGCAACCGCATCACCACCTTCGTGAATGGCAAGAAGGTGGCCGAATTCGTGGACCAGGAGATGTGGTTCAAGTCGGGCGACATCACGCTGGACTCGCAGAGCGCCGCCACCGTCAATTACAAGGATATCTTGATCGAAGAGATCTCCCTCGCGAAGTAAGCCCCGACCGTCAGCCCCCGACCCGCCGTCAGCTTCCGACGGAATCCCTCCTGGAGAACGCATCCGATGCCGCCGCTTCCACGCCTCGCGAACTTCCTCCCCACGCTGCTCGTTCCGGTCCTGGTCGTGATCTCGGCGAGGGCCGAGGAGCCGAACATCGCGGCCAGATTGCAGCCGTTCGTCGACAGCCACACGCTGGCCGGGGCCGTCACCCTGGTGGCGTCGGCGGACAGGACGCTGAGCCTGGACGCGGTGGGGTACGCGGATGTCGCCGCCAGGACGCCGATGAAGACGGACTGCCTGTTCTGGATCGCGTCGATGTCCAAGCCCATGACCGCCGCGGCGCTCATGATGCTGGTGGACGAGGGCAAGGTGAAGCTCGACGACCCGGTGGAAAAATACCTGCCCGAGTTTCGCGGCCAGATGGTCGTCGCCGAACAAGCGCCCGACCGCGTCGTGCTGAAAAAGCCGGCGCATCCGATCACCGTGCGGGAAGTCCTCTCCCACACCAGCGGCATCCCGTTCATGTCGCGCGTGCAGCACAAGATCGACTCGTTCCCCCTGGACCATTCCGCGATCACCTACGCGCTCACGCCGCTGAAGTTCGAGCCCGGCAGCAAATACGATTACTCGAACGCGGGCATCAATACGGCGGGACGGATCATCGAGGTCGTCAGCGGTATGCCGTACGAAGACTTCGTGGAAAAACGGCTCTTTCAACCGCTTGGCATGAAGGACACCACCTTCTGGCCCAGCGACGAGCAGATGACCAGGCTGGCGAAATCCTACAGGCCGGACGCGGCCAAAACCGGCCTCCAGGAGATCAACATCGACCAGCTCTCGTATCCCCTCACCAACCGCAAGCGCGGCCCGTGCCCGGCCGGGGGCTACTTCGCAACCGCGAGCGACGTCGCCCTCTTCGGCCGGCTGATCCTCGGCGGCGGGGTCTTCGAGGGGAAGCGCCTGCTGTCGGAATCGTCCGTCCGCGAGCTCACGTCCACGCAGACCGGCGCCCTCCTGAACGGCGGCAAGGGTGAAGGCGGTTACGGCCTGGGCTTCTCCACGTCCCGCAAGTCTCCCGGCGAATCCGGCCCCGCCGTCCCCGGCCGATGCGGCCACGGCGGCGCCTACGCGACCGACCTGGCCATCGACCCCCAGCGCCACATCGTCACCGTCTTCATGGTCCAGCACGCCGGCTATCCCGGACCCGACGGCGGCAAGGTCCACCCCACGTTCCTCAAGGCCGCCGAGGCGGCGTTTTCGAAGTGATGTCGGACCGAAGGCGACCTCGGGTTTCCCTAGAAGTGGGTTCTAACAGAGCGTTCCCGACTTCGACGCTCCGCTCTGTATATAAGAGATCACATTTTACATTTTTCCGAGCCTTAGGTAGGCGTCCATGCCACCTAATGCTAATGGGTCAGCTATTCTTGTGATGGTGGTGGAAGTGGTCGGAAACTGGCTCTGAGTACCCGGAAGATTTCGAGTGTCTCGATCCGCTCCACCACCTGAGACAACACGAGCCAAAACGGTGGAGTCCGTACAAGGTCGCGAATAACCACGAGGGCAAAAAAGCCGAGAACGATCTTTTCAACTGCTTGCAACGCCCCATTCATCTTGGTACTTCTCCTGAGGGATATACGTGAACTCGCTACTGATTGCACAGTCCGTGGTAGGGTTTGCGATTAATCGAGAGATTGATAATGCCCCATTCGGAGTGTCGCGGTCCGTTAGGCGCATGAAACGATCATTACGGGTCGAGGTCATCGCAATCGCGGTAACCTTGACCCGTCCTACTTCTCGCATCGTTTGATTCGGTCGCTTCTCCTAAGTTGTTGCTGTGTTGAGCAGTCAATCCCGCCCTAGCGGTGCTCAATCCAGTGTCGGCCAAGAGAAAGAATTCCTGACCAAAAATTTAGTGAATTCTTGAACCCCAAGAGCCTCCGAATCTCCTTATCACGGGCTCCCCACCACTGCCTAGGTCCGCTTCTCGGTCAGAGCGACGACAGGAGTCAAACCTCAATTCAGGCAGTGTCTAGTCTACACGCGCATTATGCCGCATTAAAGGACCTTCGTGGGGAATTGGACTAGGTAGGATGCACAAGGAACTTTGGGTAATTTGATTACGGAGCACAGGGAAATTTTTGGGAAGTCTGAGTAAGGTTCGGTCTATCTGGTAGGTAGAAAAACCGTTCCCAACCACGACAAATTGTGGCTGAGAACGGTGAAAAGATTCCGGCGACCGCCGTGGCGGCGGGCCTCAGCCCGCGACGATACTCTTGATATGCACCGTGGTCATGTACTGGCGGTGTCCGCGTTTACGTCGCATGTTCTTGCGGCGGCGGAATTTTTGAATGATGATCTTCTTGTCGTGGAACTGCGGCACGATCCGGCCGATGACCTTCGGACCGGTGACGCTGCGGGTGCCGATCGTGGCGCTATCGGCCCTGTCAAAGAGCAAGATCTTGTCGAAGACCAGTTCCTCGCCGTGCTCGCCGGGGTATCGACGACGTCACCCTTGCTGACGCGATACTGGTGGCTGCCGTTCTCGAAAACTGCGTACATGGTTCAATCCGTCAACGGGTGGCATGCAGACACAAGCATGCCACCCATCGAATCCTTCTGGACTCGACGTATCTACTCAAAGCTCCTTGACGTACACGTTCTTGAATTCCAGAGGATTGCCGTGGTTCTGGAGCTCGATGGTGCCCTTGGCGGGGAGGGGGTCTTTGTAGTCGGGCCAGTTTTCCAGGGGGGTATCCTCGACGACGCGCTTGCCGTTCAGGTCCACAGTCACGCGGTCGCCCTTCATGATGATGTGAAAGGTGTTCCACTGGCCGACGGGCTTGTCGGCCACGACCAGGGGTTTGCTGGGGCCTTTCTTGTTGTTGTAGAGGCCGCCCGAGCCGACGGGGTCGTCCCAGATCTGGACCTGGGGCTTGCCGCGGAGGTAGATGCCGGAGTCGCCCTTGGGCAGGATCTTCCAGTCGACGTACATCTCAAAGTCGCCGTAGTCCTTGTCGGTGACCAGGCTCTCGCCCTTGCCGTCGAAGAGCAGGACGCCGTTGGTGGCCGACCAGTGGGGGTTGGCCTTCCAGTTCGTGAGATCCTTGCCGTTGAACAGCGCCTTGAATCCCGGTGGCGGCGTGTTGTCTTCGGCCGGGGCCGACAGGGCGAAGGAGGCGATCAGCACGGAGAGGGTGGACAGCATGGACGAGGTTCTCCCGCGGGTCGAGGATCAGGATGTCAGGAACCGGCCGTAACGCAACCCGACGAGGCGCGTCGCGTCCGTCGTCCGTCCAATGAACCCGAACCGGCCCGCCGTGTCACCCCCCCAGCGGCGCATGTCTTGTCGCGTCACCGAGCCGGCCTCAGGCCTCGCATCGTCTGCCGCTCCAGGTCGTGCCAGAAATCGGACTCGACCTTGTCGAGAGGTTGGCGCAGCACGTCCTGGCAGGCGCCCTCGAACCCTCCCGGCCGGGAGGCGAGGTAGAGGGCGACGAATCGGTCGGCGCCATAGGTTCGAACCACGTGATCGGCGAATGCGCCACCGATCGCGTAATTGATGGTCCGGTCGCGATGGAACCAGAAGGGCGACGTCAGCTCGCGGAGGAACGACATGCTCCGGGGACCGACGACCCGGGCGCGGCCGGCGAGCTGGCCGAATCCCTCGGCGTCCTGCCAGCCGGCGAGGATCTCCTTCACCTGGGCCTCCGACTGCGTGGCGAGGTTGCGGATCAGTTCGCGCATGCCGATGGCTCTCTCGGCCAGCGCGGCCGCATCCCGGCTCTGCGCCTCGGCCCATCCCTCGCTCAGGAGCATCGCGGGCGAGAGGCCGGGCGGCATTGCTTGATAGATCACGGCATGCGCCAGCTCGTGGCGATCGACGGCCGCCACCGGCGTCGCGTCCGAGCCCAGCGCCAACCCCCCGATCGCCAGATGATGCTGGCCCAGGAGCGGACCACGGACCCAGTGGATCTTCGCGCGAAGCGGTCGCCTGGTCATCCGCTCCAGGTTCGCGACGTGCCGCTCCATCTCCGCAAGCTCCGCCCTGGGATCGCGTACCCAATCGTCATAGAACATGACGAGGTGGGGCGATTCCATCCGGCTCGGATAGCGATTCGCGGCCTCGATTTCCCCGAGCGAGGAGCCGGCGATCGCGAACAGGACGAACGGGACGGTCGGCGCGATGTGCCCGCGACGATACTGCTGCGCCCCCGCGACGATCAGGCCGGCGACCGACGCGGCCGGCATCATCCCCGCGATCAAAAGCCCGACCGCCGCCCCTCGCCTCGGCCCGGCCAGGACCCGCCAGCTTCCCAGCAACAGCACGCCCAAGGTGGAAAGGATCGCCACGATCGCCGTCACCACAAACGCCCACGCGTACGGGTGCAGGACCCTCATGAGGTACTGGCCCCAGAGCAACCCTCCGGCCAGCGACACCGAGATCCACGCGAGATTCACGCACCGTCGCAGGCCCCGCAAGCGATCGGGTATCGGCCGCGCTTGGGGCGGAGGCAGAGCGCCGGCCTGTTCCATGCGGATCTCAGTCGACATAAACAAACTCGTTCAGATTCATCAACGCAAGACACAGGTCCGTCAACGTCCCCTCGCGCAAGAACTCGCCCGCGATGCGCCGCTCCTCGCCGTCGGGCGAATGGCCGAGCGCGAGACGGTACGCCCGATCGATTCGCCTGTCCGCATCACCGCCGGCTTCCCGCGAAACCCGATCGGCCAGGGCTCGGGCGGAATCGTTCGCGAGCGAGCCGTTGAGCAGGGACAGCGACTGAGGCGCGATCGTCGTCACGGCGCGCTTCGGGCAGCTTGCGTTGGTGTCGGGCTTGTCGAACGCCTCGAACAGGGGATAGCGGAGATTGCGGCGGAGGAACACGTAAAGACTTCGACGATTGCGGTCCTCCTCTCGCGAAGAGACCGGCCAGATCGCGCCCTTGCCGCTGAGCTTCATCAGTTCTTTCGGCAGCTCGGGGAAGACGCACGGGCCGCCGCTCGCGCGGTTCAACTTGCCCGAGGCGGCGAGCATGGCGTCGCGGATCGTCTCGCCGTCCAGCCGCGACCTCGCGTGCCGCCAGAGCAGGGCATTGTCGGGGTCGGCCTTGAGCGCGGCCGGATCAATGAGCGACGATTGGCGATAGGTCGCGCTGGTGACGATCAATCGGTGCATGGCCTTCAGGCTCCACCCTCGCGACACGAGCTCGGTCGCCAGCCAGTCGAGAAGCTCCGGGTGCGACGGCTCCTCGCCCATCGCGCCGAAGTCGCCGGGCGTGGCCACGATCCCCCGGCCGAAATGATGCTGCCACAGCCGATTGATCATGACGCGCGAGGTCAGCGGATGGTCGGGCCGGACCAGCCAATCGACCAGCGCCGAGCGTCGGCCGGATGACGTGGGTTGCGCCGCGATCATCGGCGACTGGCCCTTCGCGATCATGCCCGGAAACGCGGGCGCGACCTCGGGGCCTCTGGACTGAAAGTCGCCGCGACGGAGCAGGAACGTGGGGGGCGGCGTGCCCGGCGATTCGTCGAGCCCGCGAGCCCGGGGCAGGGGGGTGGGCGGCAGCTTGGTGAGGGAATCGAGCCGTGTCTTCCAGCCGTCCCACTCGCGCCGCAAGTCGGCGGTCAGCGCCCTGGCGATGGCGTCGGGCTTGATGCGACGATCGGCGCGGGTCGCCTCATAGACGAGTTTCACGTCCTCGGTGTTCCGATCCCCATCGGCTTTGGAGAACGCGCGGGCGGCCTCGTCGGAGAGCCCCGACGGCGGCCCTGCCGCGATCGTCTCGCGGATCGGGGCCTCGATTCGCACGATCGCCGCGCGGGCGCGGCCGATCTCCTGATCCCAGGCCCGCGACGCCGATTCGCTGGCGATACGTTCGGCCGCCCCGGCGATCACCACGTCGTCGCAGAACTGCGCGGGGGTGAAGAAGGCCTGAAGCGCGTAGAAGTCTTTCTGCTTGATCGGGTCGGTCTTGTGGTCGTGACAGCGGGCGCACCCGATCGTCAGCCCGAGGAAGACCGAGCCGGTCGTCTCCGTGATGTCGTTCAGCGCGTTCTGCCTCCGCAATCCCTGGTCGTTCTGGTCCACCATGTCGGGATACAGGCGGTTGAACCCCGTGGCGATGAACGCCTGCGGATCGTCGGTCTCGGCCTCGTCGCCCGCGAGCTGCAAGCGGATGAATCGGTCGTACGGCAGGTCCGCGTTAAGGGCCGAGACGACCCAGTCGCGATACCGCCACATATCGGGCCGGGCCTGATCGTATTCGAATCCGTCCGAATCCGCATACCTCGCCAGATCCAGCCAGTGCTGCGCCCATCGCTCCCCGTGATGCGGGCTCGCGAGCAAGCGATCGACGAGCTTGTCATAGGCGTTTGATGCGTGATCGTTGACGAACGCCTCCACGTCTTCCGGCGTCGGCGGCAGCCCGATCAGATCGAAGCTCAATCGCCGGATCAGCGTCGTTCGATCGGCCTCGGGCGCCGGGTGCAAGCCTTCGGATTCGAGCCTCGCCAGAACGAAGGCGTCAATCGGGTTGCGTGTCCACTTGGGGTCGTGCGTGACGGGCAGATCCGGCCGTTTCGGCGGGACGAACGACCAGTGCGTCTCGATCTCCCCGGCCTGGACCGAGCGATGGACGTGAACTGCGGGCAACAAGAGAAAGACGAGCGTCACCACAATCGCCAGGATCACCAGCCCGTCGAGCAGAGTGAATTTCGCGGGAGAGAGCTCGGTCCGTAAGAATCGGAGAAATCGCCTCATCGGCTTATCCTTCAATACAAGATCGCGACGTTCGGCATCGCCAGTTTCAGTGCCTGCCGGCCCTCGGGGGAGACGCTGGCACCATCGACATAGATCAATCGCAGCTCGGCAAGGCCGCTCAACTGCCTCAATCCCGCCTCGGTCACGGCCGTTCCCGCGAGGTCCAGCGTTTCGAGCTTTGCCAGCCCGGCCAGATGAATCATCCCCGCGTCGGTCACGTTCGTATGGGCAAGTTTCAGCGTCTGAAGTTTCGTCAACCGGCCCAGATGTTTCAATCCGTCGTCGCCCACCGCCGTGCGATTGAGGCTCAGCAACGTGAGGTTTTTCAGGCTCCCCAGCGACGCCATGCCCGTGTCGCCGACGCTCGTTCCGTAGAGGTAAAGTTCTTCCAGTTTCGCGAGCCGCCCAACATGCACCATCCCCGCATCGCCGATCGCCGTCTCTCGCAGTTCCAGGATCTTTAGCCCGCTCAGGCCCGTCAAATGGGCGAGCGCGGCGTCGGAAATCGTCGTGCCGTTGAGCAGGAGGCTATTCAACCCTTTCAGGCCGGCGATGGCCTGAAGATCCCCGTCGTCGAGTCGCTTGCCGTCGAGGCTGATCCTCGTCACCTCGTGCGAGAAGCCCGGTCCGAGCGCCTCCCGCACCTTATCGAGGACGCCCGTCTTCGGCGGGGCGATCGTCTTCACGAGCTTGTTGGATCGCGACGTCTTCGACGTGTACCGGATTTCCGGCGTCTCCTCCCCGTCCAGGTTCACGAACCCTTGCAGCCTCTTCGTGGCGTCGATCGCCCGGACGCGGCGACGCGGCTGATCGGAAACCCACCAGAAGATTCCGGCCAGAATCGCCACGGCGACGAGCACCCATCGGAACCGGAACAGGACCCGGATGCGAACGGGGGGATGGTTCGGTCGTTCCATGAGCGAGGCTCCGACAAGGATGAACGACGGCTCAGGCCAGGACCGCTTTGACCACCTCGCCCGACGTATCCGTCAGCCGCTCGTCTCTACCATTGCGAGGGAACGTCAATTGCGTGTGATCCAGGCCCATCAGGTGCAGGATCGTGGCGTGGAGGTCGTGGACGTGGACGCGATCGACTTCCGCCCGCAGGCCGACGGCGTCGGTCGCGCCGTGGACGACGCCGCCCTTGATCCCGGCGCCGGCCATCCAGACGCAGAAGCCGTGCGGGTTGTGATCACGGCCCTTGCCTTGCTCGGACATCGGCATCCGGCCGAACTCGCCGCCCCAGAGGACCAGCGTGTCGTCGAGCAGGCCGCGACGCTTCAGGTCCGAGAGCAATCCGGCGACCGGCTTGTCGGTGCGGGCGCACATCGTGGCGTGGTTGGTCTCGACGTTGTCGTGGGCGTCCCAGCCGTTGACGTCGCCCGAGTAGACCTGGATGAAGCGAACGCCTCGCTCGGCCAGGCGTCGGGCGAGCAGGCAGCGCATCCCGAACTCGGCCGTGCGGCGGTCGTCCAGGCCGTAGAGGGTCTTGGTTTCTTCCGTTTCCGACGCAATATCCACGGCCCCGGGGGCGGCGGATTGCATGCGGTAGGCGAGCTCATACGCCTGGATGCGGGCCGATAGCTCGGAGTCTTCGCCGCGACTTTCGAGATGGCGATGGTTCAACGTGCCGATGAGGTCGAGCGTCTTGCGCTGGCGATCGGCGGTCATGCCGCTCGGGGGTTTCAGGTCGAGGATCGGGCTTTCTCCGCCCCGGACCAGCGTGCCCTGATAGCTTGCGGGCAGGAAGCCCGAGCCGTACGCGGGCGGGCCGCCCTTGATGCCGCCGGCGGGGTCGGGCAAAACGACGAAGGCGGGCAGGTCCTGATTCTCGGTCCCCAGGCCGTAGCCGACCCAGCTCCCCAGGCTGGGCTTGCCCATCAGGATCGAGCCGGTGTTCATCTGGTAGACAGCCTGCGGGTGATTCACGCTGTCGGCCCAGCACGAGCGGATCACGGCGAGGTCGTCGGCGTGGTTCGCCGTGTGCGGCAGGAAGTCGGAGATCTCCATGCCGCTCTGACCGTACTTCGCGAAGGTCCGTTTCGTGGCCAGGAGCGGGTTATGCTCGACCTTCCGTCGCGTAGCCACCGCGCCGAAGCTGGCGGGCAGGGGCTTGCCGGCGAGCTTCTGCAAGTCCGGCTTGGGATCGAACAGTTCCAGATGGCTCGGGCCGCCGTGCATGAACAGGTAAATGACCCGTTTGGCCTTGCCCGGGAAGTGCGGCGGGCGTGGCGCCATCGGGTTCGCGGGCGAGTCGGCCAGCGCGGGCCGCTCCTGGCCGAGCATCCACGCCAGGGCGACGGCTCCGAACCCACCACCGGCCTGGCGGAGGAAGTTGCGGCGGGAGGAGGGATCTTCGTGCGGCATGGGCACCTCGGCCGGTGCGGATGGCGGGGCTTTCAGATACCCTAACATACAGCGGAGTGGGGTCTCCAGGAAATTGGGAAGAGTTTCACGCAGAGGCGGGGAGGCGCGGAGAGGAAGGGATGAGGGACAATTCTTCATTCGCGTCCTCCGCGTCTCCCCGCCTCTGCGTGAGACTCTTCGATTCCCCCCTCCCCTCGCTCGCCTGACCGCCACGTTTCTCGGGGGGTCTTCCGCATGGGCCTGATGGGCGAGATCGTGTCGTTCCTCCGAGGTCGGCGGGCACCCCACCCCGAGCCGCCGCTCGATGCCGCACCCGCCGACGGCCGCGTCGAGATCGTCCCCGTTTGCGGAATTCGTGGCGAACCGAACCGTAAGGATGACCGGTTCCGCCGCTTCCTCGGGATCGAGCCAGGTGAGGGACCCATCCGGAAGAAATCGCGAACACGCGGGTTTCCGCTGCTTCTCGGCCGGGTGGCGCTGGGCTCGCTGTTCCTGGATCAACACGGCAAGGACTGGTCCGACGGCGAGATCGCCGAGGCGATGGGATCGCTGATCCGCGCCGGTGAGTGGATCGAGCGCGAGGCCATGCGGCACGGGGCGGCGGTGAACCTTGATGTGCTCGACACCTACTTCGTGGCCGAGGACCCGGTGAGGGAACGAGACGTCGCGATCGCCATCCTCCCCGAGGGCGACCACGAGGGGTTGTTCGACGCCGACGCCGAGGTCCGCCTGGTGGCCGCCGCCAGCCGGGCGGCCGGGGCGATGGGGTTTCGCGACGTGGCCGACCTGGCGGAACGGGTCAAGTCGCGCCTGGCGTGCGATACCCTCGTCTGGCTGATTCATCCCCGATCGGCCGGCCGCTCGTTCGTCGTGCCCGAGGCCGACACCGGCATGCGAGGCGTGAGCCTGGCCATCTGCTATGCCCGCGAGGACGATTTCCCCGGCCGCCTGTCCGGCCCGCCTTTCTCCGACCCGGCCACGTTCGCCCACGAGCTTCTTCACCTCTTCGGCGCCTCCGACAAGTACGGCGTCCCCCTCGCCACGTTCCCGCGCGGGACGGTGACCGATCGCGACGTCATGCGCCTGGAATTCGAGCGTCTTTCCCGCCTTCGGATCGACCCCGGCACGGCCCGGGAGATCGGTTGGCGCCCGGTCGAATAGAGGCTTGGGGAGACGGCGGCCGCTCGCGACGAGCCGGCCTGGTCGCCCGGGAATAAAAATCCCCCGAGAGGAATCGAAACTCCTCTCCCGACGTCTCGCATCGCTTGATCTGGCGTGGCGACCCAACCAAGCTCACCGAGAAGATCATCGCGACGATCCCGGAGTTTGATCGCGGAATCCGCCGATGGACCTGGTTCGTAGGGTGGCTTCGTCGTCGCGCCGCGACGCGCAACCCACCGGCTCCGTGCCGGCCGAACACGGTGGGTTGCGCGTCGCGATGCGACAACGAACTCACCCTACAAATTAACGACGCCCATCACGGGCGAGCACGCCCAGCACCGCGAACTGCCAGGCACTCCAGAGGACCGCCCACAGGGTCAGGGCTCCGGGGGCCGCGGCCCAGACTCTTCGCAGGTAAGACACGCCCTCGCCCCAGGCCGCGAGGACCAGGAACGCGTCCGTCATGAGCATGCCCGCCGCGATCAGCAGCAGGAGGCCGCGGCGGCCCCGTCGGGGTGTTGCCAGCGCCACGCCGAAGCCGGGCAGCAGCAAGACGCCTGCGCCCGAGATGGACGCGGAATTCCAGCCGTGGCCGCCCCCAGCCAGGCCAATCGCGAGTACGCCGACGACACAACCGTAAATGAGGCCCGTCGCCCCGAGGCCGAGCGCCTCGCCAACCGCAATTCGTTCGTCCTCACGGCCCATTGGCACTCCCCGCCGCCCGATATGAGCCAGGATCACACGGAATCCGCCGCGTCTCATTAGGTCTGGCTGGAGGCGTTGATCGAGGATCTATTCCGCCAGGTCCGCCAGAGCGGGCGATTTGGCGCTGCCCCTGGCCGCCGGACCGAGGTCGAGCCCGCAATGTTTGCACCGATCGGATGGCCAGCTACCCCACCACGCTACGATGAACCGCTTTCCGCACAGTGGACAGCGAAAACGGCCTATCGCGAACCAAGTTACGAGGCATCCGACGCAGCCCGCGCACCACCCGACGACGAACACAGAGAGGAGAGCACCGCGAACGATGCGATTCAGTTTGTCCTCGAATACGGAGATCAATGCTCCGACGACGAAGAGCGCGGGCATGCCGAGAAAGCATCGCCAGTAGCGGCGACGCAGTCGCGTGTAATACTGCTCCGCTTCGATCCACGTGTTGGCGTCGAGGTTGCCCACCGCATCCTCCGCCTGAGGCTGGAAAGGACGTCAGACTCGCGAGCTTATTCGATGCGGAGGACGCATAGCAATTTGATTCGCGCCGTCCCCGACGAATCTCGGCGGCACGGAGGAGCGGCGATTCGAGCGAAAAACAAGCCGCCCGCCGTCGCCCATGGGAAGGGGCGGCGGCGGGCGGTTCATGGAAATACGAGGAGGGCTCACCGGTCAATAAGGATAAAAGTCAGTCCATCAATTGGCGCCGACCAGGGGGTCGGAGGTGGCCAACTGATTGGCGAGGAAGGCCGCGTCGGAAGCACGCCGGGCATCGGCGTACTTGGCCAGCGGGGCGGAAAAGGTCCCGTCGCCGTAAACCCCAACAACTGTGTAGAGACCGTGGTTCTCGCCGAGGCCCGCGTGGGTGAATAACCCCGAGCGGATCAGCGAGGCCAAGTTTCTCTGCCAGAGCTGGGTATCAGCCAATTTCGCGGTCATGGCGAGCCCCTTAGCTTTTTGGGTGAGGACCTATCCTTGGCCAGGAGGGACGGAAGTCGGCCCCTCTGCACTATTCTAGACGTTCGATTCGGCCGGAAGGTTTGCCGGCACCGGATTTTTTCGGACCCGGGCTCCGTTCGAAACCGGAGCGGGCACCAACGTCAGAATCCCGACCGGAATCGCGTTCTCCTCGTGACTCGACAGATGGCCGCCCTTGAAGATCATCGGAACGTCTCGTCGTCATTATGGGGAGAAGCCGCCCGGATGTCATCGCCAACCCGGCCGTCCCCGGAATCCCCTCATCGAGAAAAGACCCGATCCCTTATTCCTGGGTTCGCATGCCGTCCTTGAGGATTTGCCTGAGACCCGAAGAAGTCCTCATGAAGATCGTGGCTGAGCCTGACATCTAACCCCGCCACCGCAATTATAGCGCCGTTCCTCGAAAAGACGCCGAAACTGCCGCCATGGCCATCAGATTAGCCCCGGTATTCCACCCATTTCCGCCGACCCGCGCGTTCGTGCGGATCAGGTGAAGGATGGTAAGTTGCGGCGCCAATTTTCCTCAAGTCTTTCGAAAATATTGTGTTCGGACCCTTGGCTTCGAATTCGGGCTCGGGGCTCTTCTCGGGAATTCTAGCCCTCCGCCGAAGAATCGCGCAGATCCTTTCCCGGCAAGCAGCCGCCCGACCTCGAAGAGAAGTTGGTGTGGGAGGTGGCCTTCCCGGGGGCACTCCACTCGCAGAATTCGAGGCGGACCATGCCTGATTTTTAGGCAGGGGAGCACTAACAACGGACTCAAGAAATAGGGGCCTTGCCCGGCGATGTCGCGGCCGGGAGAATGAAAAAATGGAAACTCTCGATGAGGCGATTCGACAACGCGTCCCCGCCCCCGGCCCGTTTCGGCTCGCGCCCGGACCGATTCTGCCGCCCATGGAGAACCCTTCGCGTCGTCGTTGGCGTCGCCGTCTGGTCCGATTTGGGACGGTGCTTGGCGTGCTGGCGGTGCTGGTCGCGTTCCACCGGCCTTTGCTGGCGGGTTTCGCCGGGCTGTTCCGGGTGAACGACCCCGCGCCCTCGGATGCCATCGTCATGCTGCTGGGCGGACCGTCGGAACGTCCCCCTCGGGCGGCGGAGCTTTATCGCAAGGGGCTGGCCCCTCTGGTCCTGCTGGGGACCTCGACCGAGGACCCCAATGCACGCGTGAACGAGACGAACCTGGCCATCGCCGACATGGTCCAGCTCGGCGTCCCGCGCTCGGCCATCCACGTCATGCCCGGCAAGGTCACGAGCACGCAGCATGAGGCGATGAAGGTGGCCGAATTCTCGGCCGCGCACCCCCTGCGCCGGGTCACCGTGATCACCACGTCCTTTCACACCGCCCGGGCGCGGTGGATCTTCCGCAAGGTCTTGCGCGGAAAAGGGATCGACATCCGCATGGCCGCCGCCAGGCACCCCCAGTTCGACGAAAGGAGCTGGTTCCGTTCGGACGAGGGGCTGGTGACGTATTTCGCCGAGGCCATCAAGACGCTCTATTACCGGCTCGTTTATTGAGGCCGGGTATCCCGTGCCAGCGCCAGCGCCCCGTGGACGACCACGTCTTCGCCCAGCGCGGCGGTCACGATGTCGAACGTCCCGCGGAAGGGCGGAAAAACCCGTTCGTCGAGCGCTCTGCGGATCGGCTCGAGCCAGAGGTCTTCGTCGATGAGAGAGACGCCTCCGCCGAGAATCACCAGCCTGGGGGCGAGCAGAGTGACGGCGTGGGCCAGGGCGATTCCCATTGCCGTCGTGGCCTTATCGAGGACCAATCCCGACTGGATGCAGCGATTGCGAACGGCCTGGGCCACCATCGCGGCCGTGACCTTGGCCGGATCGCCGTCGCAGAGGTGGGTGAGATACGACTGTTCGTAGCCCTTGTCCGCGTTCGCGACGATCCCACGACCGGCGCGGGCGATGCCCCAGCCCGAGGCGAGATCCTCCAGGCGGCCGTGCTCGGCGAGGCTGCCATCGCAGGCCGCAGCGGCGATCCAGAGATGCCCGATCTCGATCGCCCCGACGCCCGATCCCCGGTAAATCGTCCCATCGACAATCAATCCGCCCCCGATCCCGCTTCCGCTATTCACATACAGGACCGGCGATAACCCCTTCCCCGCCCCGAATCGGGCCTCTCCCAGCGCGGCCGTATCGGCATCGTTCTGAAGGGTCACATTCTCGACGCCCAGCGTGGATCTTACCCAATCGACCAGCGGGAACCCGTCCCAACCCTCGATCTGGTTCGACTTCGTCACCACGCCCCGATTCCCGTCCACCGGCCCTCCGAAACCGATCCCGATGGCCGAGACCTCTGTGTTCATCTCTCGAAACGCCTCGACGATCTGGGCTCGAATCCCCTCGGCCCCTCTGGGCGGATCGACCTGGAGACGCACCAGACGCGTGATCGTGCCGTCCCCCCCTCCCAGGCCAAGCTGGAGCTTCGTTCCGCCGATTTCGAGGCCGAGGTAGGGCATGCAAGGTTTCCGTCGAATTTGTAGGGTGGGTTCGCCCGCCGGAGAGGGCGCGACCCACCGTCTGTTGTCCTCGCCGTTTCCTGGTGGGTTGCGCCGCCTCCGGCGGACTGACCCACCCTACGAGGACCCAGCTTTCCCTTCGAGGCCGCGTTCTGGGTGACATGCTTACGCCCTCGTAAGCGTGTCACCCATCAACCTGCGAGCCAGGGGTAACATTTGACGCCCTACGCGACCGGTCCGGAGATGCGGCGGTAGATGTCGTCGATGACCCAGTGGAACACGACCTGGTGGAGGGATTCGACGATGCCCATGTCATCGACGCCGACGTGGAGGTTGTGCTGGGCCAGGGGCTTGAGCGCGCCGCCGCCGTAGCCGGTGATGCCGACGGTGGTCATGCCGTGGGTGTTGGCCCACTCGACGGCCTTGAGGATGTTGGGGCTGTTGCCGGAGCCGGAGATGGCGAGCAGGACGTCGCCGGGAGAGGCGAGGTTCTTGAGCTGTTCGAGGAAGATGCGGTCGTAGTGCAGGTCGTTGGCGACGGCCATGACCCAGGGCGTGTTGTCGGTCAGGCTCAAGACGCGCAGGCGCTTCTGATTCTCGAAGTCGCGAAGCGTACACTTGGCGAGGTCTTCGCACAGGTGCGAGGCGTTGGCCCCCGAGCCGCCGTTGCCGATGATGAAGACGAACCGGCCGGTATGATAGGCGGTCTCGACCACGGTGCTGAGGTTCTCCACCTGCGCCGGGTCCAGCTCCTGGATCTCCCGGCAGACGCGGTCGAGATAGTCCTTGACACCCAGCGTCGCTCCGAGCATGAGACGGGCTCCCTTGGAATCGAAACATAGCAGACCGATTGTATCGCCGGGCCGTCTGGCTGAGAATATGCGTTGAGCGGAGGTCGGTTTGGGGGAAGAAATCGAAGAGTTTCACGCAGAGACGCAGAGGGGACGCGGAGGACGCGGAGAAGAGGAGAGAAAATAGAGCAAATCATGCGAGAAACTGGGTTGTTCGCTTCCTTGTGACCCTCTTCTTCCTCTTCTCTGCGTCCTCTGCGGATCTCCCCGTCTCTGCGTGAAACTCTTCGATTCCGCATCAGGCCCAGGAGGCGACGGCGTGGGGTGGTTCTGGATCATCGGGGTGGGAACGATCCTCGGCGCGGCGGGGCATCTGGCGGCGCGGCATCTCTTCCGGCAGCCGACGGGGTGGCCGAGGACGCTCGCCGGGGCGGTTCTGGCCTGGGCGTGGATCACGGTGGGGTTGCAGATCCTCGGTAGCTTCGGCGTGCTGAACCAGGTCGGCATCCTCGCGTGGTCGGCGGTGGGATTGGCCGTCGCGGCGGCATTTCTGGCCATCCCGCCGGTGCCCGACGACCCACCGAAGGCGGCCGAGAAACCGTTTGATTTGCCCGCCACGCTGTCGCTGGGGATGATCCTCGTCGTGTCGCTGATGCTGGGTGCGGGGTCGTTCTTGCTGCCTCCAAAAATCGTGAGCGACGGGCCGATCTATCACCTGTTCTTCGCGGCGAAATGGTGGAAGGCGGGCCGGATCTTCCCGATCGCCTCGCCGTTCGGCGAGACCGCCGCGACCTACTTTCCGGCCAACGGCGACCTCTGGTTCTCGGGCCTGATGACGCTCTACGGCGGCGACCGGCTCGCCCGGCTCGGCCAGGCCCCGTTCCTGTTGCTGGCGGGAATGGCGGCGTTCGCCACCGCCCGAAGGCTGGGCGTGGGGGCGTCGTCGGCCCTGATCGCGACCGCCTGGTTCGTCTCCAGCCTGCCTCTGATCCTGTTCGCGTTCGAGGCCAACGTGGACATGATCTTCGTCGCCGGTTACCTCGCGGCCGTGTATTTCGGGCTCCGATACGCGATCGACCACGGCGGCATTCCCGCCTTGATCATCGCCGGTCTCGCCGCCGGATTGGCCTGGGGGACGAAGCCGACGGCGACCGCGTTCATCCCGCCCCTGCTGGCCCTCGCCGCCCTGATCGTCCTGACCCGGCCGATCTCCTGGCCCTCGCGGATCGGTCACATCGCGATCCTGATGCTCGCCCCCCTCGCCACGGCCGGCTACTGGTTCGGCCGCAGCTTCCTGCTCACGGGCAACCCACTATACCCCGTCCACGTCGAGGCCCTGGGGCGGGTCTGGCTCCGGGGCTGGTATCCGTCCTCGGCGATGGTGCGAAGTCAGTTCTACCTGCCGGTCGAAGATTGGCGGTCGCTGATCTCGGTGGTGTTGACCGTGTTCGACCCGCGGCTGATGCTCGTCTGGCTCGCCGCGCTGGTCGGCGCGTGGTCGTGGGGCAAGCCGAAGAGCGTGCGCAATCGCTGGGTCTGGGCGGTGTCGGCGCTGGCGGTTGCGAACGTGGCGACGTACTGGCTGGTGATCCCGTATCGCACGCAGCAACGGTTCATGCTCCAGGCGCTTGGCCTGGCCGCCGTGCCCCTGGGATGTCTGCTCGATCGCGGCCGGTGGCTGCGATGGCTTGCGGTGGCCTTGCTGGCCGTGCATCTGACCACCGCGCAGTCGTGGCCGTTCGGCCGGCCCGATCGGAGGGCGCCGTGGGAGCTTTCGGAGAAGATCCCCACCGTGGCGGCCGCGCCGGCCCAGTTACCACTCTATCCGCCGGATTGGCCGAAGATCTGGGACGCTCCGGGCGGGCCGGACTATCTGCTGACCAGCGCCGGTCTGGTTGCCGGATGCGTCATGTCCGCGTGGCTCTGGTCGTTCGCCTCTCGTACCGGGACAGCCCGGGGGCGGGCCATCGCGGCGGGCGTGACCGTCGCGGTCGTGACGGGATACGTCGCCGCTCTGAACGGGACGAATGGAAGTGTCTCGCGTCGCGTCTTCCCCCCGTTCGCCGATTATCAGCGCGCCTGGATGGCCCTCGAAAGCGTCTCTCCCGCGACGGGGACGCGCGTCGCCTACGCCGGGACCAACCTGCCGTATTACCTGATGGCCGGGGGGCTTCGGAATGACGTGTCTTATGTGAATATCGACGCCCATCCCGACTGGCTGCTGCACGACTACCACCTCTCGGCCCGCGACCGGGGCGACCCGCCCGTCTGGGATAGTCCCCGGCCCGGTTGGGACCGGATTCATCCCGATTACAACGCCTGGCTGGCCAACCTGCGCGCCCGCCGCATCCAGTTCCTCGTCGTGGCCGAGGCCAACCCGTTCGACGGCCCCTTCAACATTGCCGACACCGAGCGTTTCCCGATCGAACGCTCCTGGGCCGACGACCACCCCGAACTCTTCGAGCTCGTCTACCCCCGCAACAGCCCCGATCCCAGGATGCGGATTTATCGCCTCGCGGCGCGGGCGAAATAAGATCCGGGCGCCTTCGGGCGCCAAACTCGCTTGGACAAATTCCGCGATTTAACGCATACTCCGCGCTCAGGAGGTCCCGCGCCGGGATGACGCGGGGTCACTGGCTCGTTTGATTGGTCCGGTCGCGATCACGGAAGGAAACGACCTCAATGACATCCGACCACATGCTGAACCGTCGCGCGGTGCTCGCTTCGATGGCCGCCCTGGCGCTGCCCGCCATGCGGGCCAAGGGCATGGCGAAGGCCGACCCGAGGGAAGCGGCGATCGTGGAGAAGTCGACCGAGGCGCTGATCGAGATCACCAAGATCCCGGCGAAGGGGCTGCCGATCTCGCTGCTGAAGCAGGCCCAGGGGCTCGTGATCGTCCCCGACCTGCTCAAGGCCGGGTTCGTCATCACCGGGCGGATCGGCCGGGGCGTGCTCGTGGCCCGGGACGAGGCCGGGGCCTGGACCAACCCCGTCTTCCTCGGCATGGCCGGCGGCGGCATCGGGGCGCAGATCGGGGCGCAGGCCACCGACGTGATCCTCGTGCTCCGCACCAAGCGGAGCGTGGACGACTTCTTGAGCCACAACAAGGTCACCCTCGGCGCCGACATCGGCGTCGCGGCCGGGCCGGTCGGTCGCCAGGCCGAGGCCGACACCGACCTGCAATTCCGGGCCGAAATCCTCTCCTACTCCCGCAGCCGCGGTCTGTTCGCCGGCGTGTCGATCGAGGGGTCCTCCTTGCACATTCGCCACCAGGCCAACGACCTCTATTACGGCGTCCCCAACCTCCTGGTCGGCGACATCCTGGCCGGTCGCGACTTCGACGACAATCCCCTCCGCGTCCCCCCCTCCGCCGTCCGCCTCCGCGCCACCTTGAACACGCTCAGCGCCCCTCCCGCCGAGCGCCGAGTGGAAGAAAAGGCGGCGCAAAGGCCGAAGACTCGCGTTCCACGCTAAGGCGGGCCTCGGCCTTACGGCTGCAATGCAGTTGGCCTGCGCAGAATCCGCCGTTTTTTTGTAGTGGGGCGGGCGTCCCTGCCCGCCTACTAAAGAGTATAGATTTGAGGAGGCGGGCAG
>JAQGHR010000097.1 GCA_028291545.1 Planctomycetota bacterium
GAAGCGGGACAGGTCGTCCATGGTGCGGCTCCGCCGGTGCAGTCCTCAGGGCCGGATGGCGATTGCGCCATCCTCCTGGGATACTCCGACGGAGCGAGAGCGTGCAATAGAGTCAGGCCACCAGGCAAGATCGCGACTCGACCTCTTTTCAAGAATCGAATCGCGACGACGAGAACCGTCGGGTCGTGACATCGTACCAACGCGAGCGACCTAACGGCCGGCGCCGGGGCGACTGAACACGGGCACCGGGAGACGTTCGGGAGGCTTGCCCTTCAGATGTTCGTCGTCCATCGTCATCTGGAGGAACCCGATGCACATTTCATTGGTCGTTTGCTCCCCCCAGCGCACCTCGACGGGAGGGTGGCTCGGGTTGGCGGGATTCGCGTCTGAGTTGTCGAAATGAGCCGTCATCCGAACGGTCGTTCCCGAGGGAAGGGCGATGGGCGAGGCGAATTCGTAGGTGTCCTGCCAGTTAAAATCCCATCGGTCGATCTTGATCAGCGTCCGCCTGGAGCCGTCGGGAAGCTCGGCCGTGAGAGAAAAGTCCTTGCCCAGCCAGTGCATATGAGGGACAACGCTCGTGAGGTGATAATCGTCCGACAGGTTGAGCGTGCCTTCCACTTTGTAGTTCGCGTCACCGGGGGAAATGGTCAGGCTCGGTCTCGATAGGCGGGTTGGCCTGGGAGGCGTCACCGCGCCGCCCCGAAGTTGCTTGTCGATCGTCCCCTTCGCGAAGTAGAGACCGATCGACGTGGAGTCCGTCTCGACCTTGCCGCTTTTGTGATAATGAACCTGGAGCATGACGTCCGCGCCTGCCGGCATCCATCGCCCGATGTGGTCGGGCAACCTCCGGGGAGCCTTTCCTGGCGCCCATCCGCCCAGGCCGCCGGAGGGGAGGAGGGGAATACCGGGAGCAATCTCACCGAACCCGGCGAACGTCTTGTAACCCGGTCCGGGATCGGCCTCGTCGAGCTTCCTCGCTCGTTTCGCTGTATCCATTCCCGCCAGAGCGTGATGGACCACCTTGGGGTTTCCCGGATGGAAGTCGATTGCCGCGATCCACTTGCCTTCCGTCAAATTGGTCGGCAAGACAAAGACACGGAACTCATCGCGCCCGGTCGCTTCCAGGGTGTACGCTTCCGAGGGCTTGAGGATCAAATCCGGCTCTCCCAGGGCCCATGTGGACGGAAAGGCTCGCGCGGGAGGTGCATCTTCGGCGTCTCCCTCCGGTGTACCCGCCTCGACTCAGGCCGCGATCGTGGCAATCTCGGCCGCCGACAGTACCCGAGCATCCTTGAAGGGGCCTCCCTCGATCGTCGAGGCGTGCCAGGGCGGCATCCGTTTCTCCGCCGTCACCGAAACCAGGTCCGCAGCCCGTTTGCGAGCCTGATGGAAGGTCAAGAGCGAGAAGGGCGCGACCTGCCCCGGCCGGTGACAATCTTGACATTGCCGCTGGAGGATCGGTGCCACGTCCTTGTTGTACGTCGGCGGTTCCGCCGCGACCGTGGGAAAGGTCGGCAGCGCGGACAGCACGCCGACAACCACCGATGCGCACCATTTCCGCATGGGTCCAATCCTCCGATTCGAACATGGCGAGGTTCGCAATCCTCTCGGGGAATGATACCTCCGGAACGGGGATTTGGTTTCGCGGGACCCATTGACAGGAATGGACGCAAGCACGGCACGTCACACGGCCAATCTCTGAAAATGCGGCGATCGGCGGGCCGACGTCCTCTTGAAGCGCCGCGTCGAGATAGTGTCCGAGCCTACTTCGTGGAGAGCGTCTCACCCGGATGCGGATACCGGGGGCTGGAGAAGAACATATCGGGAGACATCCACACTGGTCGACGGTCACCACGGGGGTTCAGGTCGAATCGATCGTGCTTCTCCCAGGTGAGATGGTGAAGGTCGAGTAACGTGGAATTCAGGAAGAGAGCACCTATCAGCACCACCCCCACCGCCCTGCGACCCGAGCGGTTCCAGATCAGGTCTGCCCCGGCCGCGATCAGCATGTAGAAGGAGGGGACGAGAAACATCGCAAGGCGGCCGTGAAATGGGTAGACCCGCAGGGTCGCCGCCAGGATGACCAGCGCGCCGGGTAGCAAGAGAAGGGCGGCCGATGCTGGCTTTCGGGAAACGATCCAGACAAGCCCGGCCAACCCGCAGGCGACCGCCGGGAGAGCGGCGAGGCGAGGGTCGACCGGCCAGGGACCGCCGAAGTCGAGCGGGCTGATAAAGAAGAAGAGTAGCCGCCGGGGTATCCAGGCCGGATCCATGGCGAACGGGGGCGGGAAGGCGAAATCCCAGAACGTCCACAGGCTACGATCCGGGCCAATCTGCGTCCGGGTCGCGATCCACGAGCCCGCGAAGCTCGCCAGCCAGGTCGAGCCGATGGCAACGAGCGCCGCCAGCGATCGCCAACGTCGGGCCACGGTGGCCTCAACCGCCAGCACTACGCCGGAGGCCGCAAGCATGAAGATCGCCGTGAACGAGAACCAGGTCGCGATCGCCCCGATCGACAAGAGAGCCACCGCGAGCCGGGTTGTCAGCCCCTGCGACCTCACCCCCAGCGTGGTCAGCAGGATGGCCAGCGCCACCGTGACATCGGTGCCGTAGGGCTTGAGTTCCGTGCTGTAGTAGACCTGCTCATCCGAGAGCGCAAAGAGTGCAAGCGCCATCAGGGCGGCGCGTCCCGGCCAGAGCCGTCGCGCCACCGCGTCCATCAACACGAGGGACGCCAGGCCGCCGAGGAGCGGGGCGAGCCGGAGCGCATAACGATGATCGCCGAGAATCCGGAGGATCGCGCGCTCGATCACCAGGAATAACGGAGGCACGATCTGCAAGTGATCGAGGGGACCCGTCAGGGCGAAGATTGGACCGTGGGCGATGTTGGCGTGGAGGCTCATCTCGGCCATCCAGTAGCCACGATTGGAGAGGTAGGCTACGATCCGTAGCGACGCCCCGATCGCGAGCAAGGCAGCGGCCCCCGGACGCGGCATCGTCCACGACCACGGCACGACCGATCCGGACGGTGTACGACTTCCCGTCAGCACCACGACGCCACCGCCTCCTCGATGGACGGGCGGATCAGATCCGTGAATTGCGCCGAGAGCTTCCCCGTGTCCAACGACACATCGGCCGGTCTCGGCTCCGGGCCGGGCGCGTCGGCCCGGCGATTGGCGAGGACGAGGGAAGGATCAAGCCCCATCGCCTCAGCAACCGTCTGCATCAGGTCGAACCGGCTGACCCGCTCGGCACCGGCCACATGCAGAATCCCGGCCAGTTCGATTTTCAGGACTCTCGCAAGGATCGACGCGACCGAATCATAGTCGAGAGGCGTGCGAAACTCGTCGGCAAAGTACGACCGTGGCTCGCCACGATGAAAGGCCTGGATCGCCTGGTCGAAAAAGCCGGTGCGTCCGCACCGAGACGGGCCATACATGAGCGGCAAGCGGGCGACCAGGCCGAGAGGGGTGGCGAGGACAAAATCTTCCGCCGAGCGTTTGGTGCGGCCGTAGGCAAGACGCGGGTCGGCGTGGTCGCCTTCACGGTTCCAGGATCTCTCGCCGGAAAAAACGAGGTCGGTCGAGCTGAAGATGAGGCGGCGATGATGTGCCGAGCACCAGTCGGCCAGGACGGCGGTGGCGGCGACGTTGACGGTTTCGGCGAGATCGGGAGCGTTCAAGACCCCAGCCGCCGAACTGATCGCCGCGAGGTGAACGATTGCATCCGGCTGATCCCGTTCGAGCGTCTGTCGGACACCTGCGAGATCGGTCAAGTCGATCGATCTTAGCCTGATGCCTGACCGACTTCCCGCGTCCGAACCGCTCCAGGCGATTGGCTCATGGCCGTCCGACAGGAGGGCGTCGATCAGGTACGCGCCGAGCTGTCCGCTCGCGCCAGTCACGAGAACCCGCATGTCCGGCGCTCCGGTCCTAGGAATCGTGACGATCCGGGACTTCGTAACAGGTCGGACGAGACTTTCTCGAAGAAAAGGCCGAATTCGTCGCGACGGCCGGCCGATGGTAGAGCGCGACGGGGTCCGCGGGCAACCGGCCACCCGAGGAATAAACGATGGATCGCTGCGCACCGCCTGACGACGCGAAAGGGATCGGCCATGCAGATCCAAGAGATTGAACTCGACGACATCATTCTCGATCCGGCCTTGAACCTCCGGGACAGGCTCGATGAGGACACGGTCACCCGATACATCGATGCCTGGACTCGCCTGCCACCGGTGACGGTCTTCGAGGTCGAGGGCCGATTGTTGCTCGCCGACGGGTTCCACCGCCACGCCGCCGCCGTGACACTCGGCAAGAAGATGATCCGGGCGGAGGTGCAGCATGGAACGTTCTCGGAGGCGCTCGATTACGTCGCGGGCGCGAACCTGTTCCACGGACTTCCCCTGAGCCGTTCCGAGCGCCGCCGCGCCATTGAGATCAGGCTGCGTTTGCACCACGACCGCTCCGACCGCCACCTCGCCGAGGAGATGAGCGTGGGCCGCGAGCTGGTCGCCAAGATTCGCCGTCAGCTCATCGAGACCAACCAGATTCCGGCCGGCACCACCCGCGTCGGCGCGGATGGGAAGACCTACCCGTCGCTGCCGAAGGATGCGGGCGAGCACAAGCCGAAGGGCGCGGTGAACACCCAGGACGATCCTCGCGACAGCGGCCGACGCGAGGCGGACAAAGCTCCCTGGGACGACACAATCGACGCCATGCCGGCCCCCAAGCAGAGCGCAACCGCGACGGCCGCCCCGTGGGACGACAGCGCCGACGCCAAGATGATCGCCCAGAGCCCTCCGATTCAGGTCGCCGCGCCGACGATCGAGGAAATGCTCGGCCTGATGACCCGTCAGCTCATGGAAGTCGTCTCCTGGACCCAGGCCGACGGCTTCACGGACTCCTATCGCACCGCCGGGGCCAACGCTCGCGGGCTGTTCCAGACCGCCGTGATCAAGCTCGCTGCCAGGGCCGACCAGTTGCGGAAGAGCTGAGCCGTCGTCGCGTCAGCCCCATGTCCACTCCCTCTTCGATGCCCCCGCGGGCAATTCGACCGACCAGCTCAACCGCCGGGTCGCTCGGTCGAACGAAGGGGGTGGAGATGCGGG
This sequence comes from Planctomycetota bacterium, assembly GCA_028291545.1. Taxonomy (GTDB): domain Bacteria; phylum Planctomycetota; class Planctomycetia; order Isosphaerales; family Isosphaeraceae; genus JAQGHR01. The sequence continues at coordinate 5,111 of JAQGHR010000097.1, forward strand.
CTGGGCGAGCCACGGGCCGAGGTCGGGGAGACCGGGACAGGCGAGAACCGCCTGGAAGATGGTGGGGCGATGCAGGTTCGTTTCGAGCGTGAGCCTGTGCGTTACACCTCCGACGGGACGTTCCAGACGGAAAGACGCCTCGCCACAGCGGAACTGGGACGACAGGCCGATCTGAGGCCAGGCAGGTGGCAACGCGGTCGAGAGGTTGAGCCGTTCCTCGGCCGCGTCGTAATCGAAACCGGCGAGGTCGAGCATCGTATCGATGAGCATGGCGTGAAGGCCCCAGACGCCGGGCGCCGGGCGAGGTGCCTCGGATGGGCCATCGCCGCCGATTTGCCCCTTGAGCGCCAGGCCGAGAGGACCCAATCGGCCCAGAACGTCATCGAGCATCGCAAGGGCGCGGTTGGAGTGCCGGCCCTCCCCGGTCTCGCGGCCCAGGGCGATCAGGTAGCGAGCCATCCACAGGGTCGCCAGGCTCGATGCGTCGTGCTGATGGGCCTCGCTGGGTGCGTCGCGGGAGTCCGGCCGCGACGGGTCGGCCGACCAGCAGGTCAGGGCGTTGGGATCTCCTCCCGCCGCGTTGTAACGAAGGATGGCTTCGGCGGATCGCCGCATCCGCGGGTCGGCCGCCGAGATCAACCCGAATGGCACCACCGGCCCGAGCAAGCTGATATCGACGGCGGCAGAGCGCTCCACCCAGGCCTCGGGATGGTCCGCCCAGAGTCCTCGTCGCGTCGATAATCGGCGAGCTTCCAGGAATCGGCCGGTCGACTCGTCCACCAGGCCATGAAGCACGCCCGCATCCCACATCCGGTCGGCGGCGTCTCGCCATCGTGTGGCCGCCTCGTCTTGATTCATCAGTTCGGCGAGGCGAGACGACGATCGGAGCCCGGCGACGACGCAGGCGTTGGAGTAGAGAAACGCTCCGAATCGGTTGTCCCAGATCGAGGCCGAGCTGATCAGGTCCAGGTCTTCCAGGCGTCGAAGGCCGGGGTGTCCCGAATCTCCCAGGCAGACGGCCGCGGCTTGCTCGATCACGGGCCAGGACGCGGCGAGGAAGTCGGTATCGCCCGTACGATGAAAATGGCGCTCGAGGCTCCAGGGGATCATCGCGGTCTGGTCGGCGGCCGGCGTCTCCCATTCGGGCCAGCCGTCGATGGTGTATTTCTGGAACCAGTAGGCGAAGGGCCGGCTATGACCGCGGACGCGGGACAGCCATTCGTAAACGCCCTTACCAATCTCGGCATGACCCGCGCGGGAGATGGCGTCGCCGGCCCACATCGCGTCGCGAGGCCAGCAATAGGCGTTCAGTCCACGATCGAATCCGGCGGCGATCGCGCCCCACTTGGCGTCGGCATGGAGGGCCGAGGCCAGGGCCGATCGTCGCAGGCTAACGGCATAGGCCGGGCGAGGATAGTTCAAGGTGGGCAGAGGCTCGACGAAATCGTCCCAGTACGCGGCGGCTTCCTGCTCGACCGCATCGAGATTCGCCGCGCGGAACCACGCCAGCGCGGGGCGAAGCCAGTGCTCGAATGTGCCCTGGTCCCCTCGCCAGCCGGTGAAGGCGCCGGAGACGAGTAGATCGATGGTGACCGAGTCCCCGGCGGGAATCTCGATCGGTCGGAGGAGGAGCGCCTCATTGGGTCCGGTCGGTTCACACTGGGTCTCGCCCCGGCCATCCAGCGCCAGGGCGAATTCCACGGTCGCGTCGCGGGCGAGCTTCCGGTTAGAGTGCCCATGGCCTCGATTCGTGGCGAGCAAGCTGCGATTGCCATCGTGCCAGAACAACCCGGGCTCGCCGATCCCGCCGTTGACCTCCGCCTGAACGTAGACCCCGAACAATGCCTGACGCGATTCGGCCCCTTCGTTCGTGACGCGAAACCGCTTGATATACTGACCGGGCGATTCGGATCCTCCCTTGGTTCGCGGGAGGTCCGGCCCGGTGGCGATGAAATCGGTGGACAGGACGCGAATCGGTCCGTGTCGCCATTTCAACTCGGTCACGAGCAGATTGGTTGCTCCTTGATAGCGCTGGAAGACCTCCCAGGGGAGCCTCTCGACGAACCAATCGAGCCGGCGACCGACCGCCAACCCGCCCACGATGGTGCGAAAGTGGGAACGGCTTTGGGGGAGATCGCCCTCACTCGGCCTTACGTCGGAATGCAATCCCACGGTCGGGAAGTAGACGTCGTAGGTCGCGCCTCGGCTATCGACGCGAGCGGTCATCATCCGGTTGCCGACGAGACCCTCGATGGCAACGCCGGCGGTCTCGGTAGGATCGGGCAGATTGGGTCGGACCAGGACATCCTGGCTGGGACTATAGACCGGCTCGGTCGAGTCTTTACGCGCCACGGAGCGATAGCGCAGCCGAGCCCCGACGGCCTGGGGCGGGATCGGCACGTGCCAGAACGAATTGATCCCGTTGTTTTCCAGCCAGTAGGCCGGCAACGGGCCAATCACGGCGTCATCGGCCGAGAGTTCGAGCCAGACTTCCTGCTCCGACTCAATGGGATGTGTGCCAATGACCACGACCGACCACATGCCGGCGCGGACTGCCCCGCCATGCCGGCCCTTCGCCGACGCCTCGATCCAGGTCGCGACCATCGCCCCCCCGCCGTCCCGTCCTGTCCAACCTGGCGGCGGACGGCGATGCCGTTCCTGTCCGCATGGGAAGACTTCGACCCACTAGAGCCACGGCGATTCTCGACTGGCGGACACTCTGCGCCAAGGGGTAGGAATACGGGAGACGGCGATTCCACGATCCGGATGGGAATTCCGTTTCACTCGCGTGCACCGGACTGGTATGGACTTCTCGTTCGTCACGCTCGACGCTACGACACCGAATCCCGCCCTCGCCGGAATCCTTCCATGATGTTCCCCAGCTTCAATGCGCGTGCCCTGGGCCTGAAACTTTCGGCCGACGAGACGTTGCGGCTCGCCTCGGAGGCCGGATTTCGCGGGGTGGACGTGATGGTTCGGGATGGGATCGAGGAGGGGGTGGATTTCGTCGGGCTGCGGCGCAAGATGGATGACCTTGGCCTTCGCGGCGGTGCGTTTCCCTTCCCGATCGATTGGCGAAACAGCAACGATGAGCTATTTCGGAGAGACTTGAACGCCCTGCAACGTGTCGCGGAGGCCGCCGCAACTCTCGGGCTGACCCGCACCGGTACCTGGGTCATGCCCGAAGCCCCGAAGGACTTCGTTCGGACACTCAAGGACCGGAGGGCTTGCCTCCACTCACGCGGCCCGGTGGAGCGGTCGGACATCCAGGTCCGAGATGAATCCGCAAGTGAAGATCAGGCGCTGGTCTATGGATTCCATTTCGATCGACTGAGGGAGATTGCCCCTGTCCTCGCAGAGTTCGGAATCCGGCTTGGACTGGAAGTGATTGGCGTGGAGTCCTCACGCTCGGGAGAAGGAGTCCCTTACGTTACCAGCCTGGCAAGCCTTCGCCGGTCGGGGTTGGTAACGCAACTTGTCGGCGTTCTGATCGACTCCTGGCACCTGTACGCCGCCAACGAGCCGATCTCGCACGCTCTCGCCTGGGGTGTGGAGAACATCATCTGGGTCCACGTCGCCGATTTACCCGCAGGTGCAATGACCGATCGATCGGCAATGATCGACTCGGTGCGAGGGCTGCCGGGTGAACATGGAACCGTGGAGTCGGAGGCGCTTTTGAAGCTACTTGACCTACGTGGCTACGAAGGACCAATCACAGCCGAGCCTCTGGCCGGGTGTCGGTCGCTCATTGGATTGTCGCCCGATGCCGTTGCCCACGCCGCTGCGCGATCGCTACGGGCGATCTGGCCGGACTGATGAGGGCGACGGCGTCAAATCCGAGTCTCAAACTGGCACCGCGGCACCATCGCCGGGTTGCAGAATACGGCCGGGGCAGATCTCCTCCCGATAAACGGGAACCTCGCCCGGAGCCTCGATACCGATGCGGATCTGGTTCCGGTCGATCTTGACGATCGTCACCACGATATTGTCGCCGATGACGATCTTCTCGCCGAGCTTCCTGCTTAGAACCAACATGTCTCGCTCCGTTCCGTTGTGAGACCCTGTCGCCACTACACCCGTGGGAACGAGACACATCATTTGCATCTGGCGTACCACTGTCAACAAGATTCGGCAACTCACGTCGCAAATGCCCAACTACGTTTGTTTTGAAATTCTCGGCCCCGTTTTTTTCGGGTTCGATCCCTAGTGTCACTGTGTCAACTCTCGCGCCGCTTCTCCTCCTACGGGTGTAGAAATGGGAAGATCGGTGACCGTTTTCCGTGTGGTGCTTGAGGCGTTCTGTCCGGGCAGGACGGTCGAATTGATCAATCGCGAACGGTGGGATTATCCGAGGAATCGCCTGTCCGTCCTGGTCGATCTCGACTATTGTTCGTACCCAAGACCGGGGGCGAGCGAGTCCCCTGCCCTACGATCACGGAGAGATCGTCATGCCTGGTCGGACCCCGTTTGCGATAGGATCCCTGGTACTGGCGGGTCTCCTGGTTGCCTCGGTACAGGCGGATGACCTGGAGAGACTGCTGAAAAAAGCAGCCCGTAATGCGGCTCAAGGCACGCTCAATCCGGCTCCGCCACCCCGAGGCGTCAAGCCACAGGCGACGGCCGCCCCTCGGGGTGAATCGCATCCGCTGAAAACCGCCGATGGGTGGACGCTCGTCATCCACCACTATCGCCCGACGAGCGCTCCCAGGGCGGGTGCGATGCCCGTGATTCTCTGCCATGGGCTGACTTATAACGCGACATTCTGGGACCTCGATCCGTCCTGTAGTTTCGCCGAATATCTGGCGGCACGCGGCTACGATGTCTGGGCCGTGGATCTCCGGGGATCGGGCCTGAGCCAGAAATGGGTCTGGAAGGCGGACGAAGCTCCCGAGATGATCCTCGGAGGCGCACTCCGCAGGATCTCTCGCGGCAAGCTCGCGCCAACCGGTTACGCGACGGTCGATCCCAAGGCCGCGAACTGGTCTCTGGATCACCACATCGCCTACGATGTCCCCGCCGCCGTCAAGTTCGTTCGGACGCACACCGGGGCCCCGGAGGTCGCCTGGGTTGGACACTCGATGGGTGGGATCGTGGCGATCGGCCACCTCGCCCGATACGGTAACCCCGGCATCGGTCGGTTGGCGACGATTGGCAGCCAGGTGACCATGCCCAACGGCCAGCTTCCGTTGCAGTTCCTGGCCGAGATGGCGGGCACGCGGAAGAAGCAGCTCCTGGGTCAGGTCGGTGGCGCGGAACTCATGGACGCGACGAAAACCAGCGTCCACAATATGTTCTTCAATGTCGCCAATGCCGATCCCAAGATTTACGAGGCCCTGAGCGGTCCGGCCACCGACATCCCCGGCATCGGCCTGATGCAGCAATACTCCATCCTGGCCCGTCGTGGCGAGCTGTTCGACGCCGGCCAGCGGGTCAGCTATGCCAAGCTGGTCGATCGGATCACGATCCCCATTTTCATCTCTTGCGGGGCGTCAGACCAGTTCGCGCCTCCGATCGTTCAGAAGTATTTGTATGACCACGTCGGCTCGACCGACAAGACGCTGGTGATTTTCGGGCAAGCCGGGGGATGTAGCGTGGACTGCGGTCATGACGATTCCCTCGTGGGGCTGAAGTCACGGGCCGAGGTCTTTCCGGTCATCGAGACATGGCTGCGGGGCGGCAAATAGCGCCGACCGTCCCTATGCGATTTTCAACGGCCGGAAGCCGACGGCGTCCGCCGCGACGCAGTAGTACCGCACACCGTAAACGTCTCCCTGCACGGCCAGACCCCACTGGCTCTCGGCATGGAGGTGACCGTAAACGCACGCCGTGACTCCGGCGGCTTCCATCCGCTCGACGATGGGGGCGGGTCGGCGGTGGGCATCGAACGGGGGATAATGCCACAGGACGAAGATAGGCGCTGTTCCGGTCCCCCGTAGCGTCACGGCCTGTTCGAGGGCACGCCTGAGGCTTGCGTCCTCCCGATCCATCGCCGCGATAGCCCTGGCCTCGGGCTCGTCCGCGAGGTAGGCGGCACCCGTGGTCCCGCAGACGATCACTCCGTCGAGATCCAGCGCGTCTCCGCCCACGGCGCGGAGGGATTTTCGCAACATCGGCCTCACCTTCGCCGCGCCATTCCACCAGGCATCATGGTTGCCCGCGGAAAGAACCTTCCGCCCCGGCAGGCGATCGAGCCAGGCGAGATCGGGCTGGACCTCGCGATGATTCCTCGCCATCGAGATGTCGCCGGGCAACAGGACGAGATCGTCCCGTTGAACGACGGCCCTCCACTCCCGAGCGATGGTCTCGGCGTGATCGCGCCACCGGGCCCCGAACCGTTCGCGGGGATCGTCCCTCGCCAGGGAGAGATGCAAATCAGCAATCGCCCAGACGTTCATCGTCGCAGGACCTCCGCCTTGATTGTTGCGAGTCTCGATGTCGTCTGCCAGAATGCGAACGAGTAAATTGGCCGAAATGAGGATAGCAAACATGACGACCATCGCGTCGGAAAGCATCGATCGGATCGCACCGACGCTCCGACCGGAGGAGCGGACGGCGATGCGTCAGCGATGGGCACACCTCCTCTTCCTGCACTGGCCCGTACCGATCGAGTCGCTGAGGCCTTTACTGCCGCCGGAACTGGAGGTCGACACGTATCACGGGACCGCGTATGTCGGCCTCGTTCCGTTCACGATGACCGGCGTGCGGCCAACCTGGGCTCCTCCGGTCTGGGGGCTCTCGAACTTTCACGAAGTGAACGTTCGCACGTACGTTCATTTTCGAGGGACCGACCCCGGCGTCTGGTTCTTCAGTCTGGATGCCGCACAGCGAATCGCGGTCCGGATCGCACGGACGTTCTGGAACCTGGCGTACCATGATGCCCGTATGAACCTCCGGCGGTCACCGACCGGCGAGATCCACTATCGCTCCGAGCGGTTCGGGTCCGACGCGACGCCGGCAGGATGCGACCTGGTGTATCGTCCGGAAGGCTCGCCACGCGCCGCGGAGCCCGGCACGCTCGAGCACTTCCTGGCCGAGCGCTACGTTCTTTATGCGAAGTCGAAACGCGGCCTGCTGCTGGGTCGAGTCAACCACACGCCCTATCCATTGCAGCCGGCGAGACTGCTTCGTTGCGAGGAGACCCTGCTGGCCGCGAACGGTCTCGTTCGGCCCGACGCCGAACCCCTGGCTCATTACGCGAGCGAAGTTCGTGTGCGAGTCTATCCACTCCGTCCCGTCAAGGTTTGAGCCGGGCACCCCTGGAGATCGCCGTGTCGTACTCTTCCGATGACCAGCCCGTCGAGCCGATCGGTCTCGTCCGCACGTCCCAGATCATCGCGGGCTCTCTGGTTGCTGGCGTGTGCATGTTTCTTACCGTTACCTTCGTCATGCGAAGCCCGAAAGCGTTCGCGCCCGCGCCCTGGGACATCATGCCGCCCCAGGCCATGATCACGCTCCTCGGACTGGTGATGGCGGCGATGATGATCGTCCTCTCGTTCGTGATCCCGAGGCAAATCGTCGCGACGTCGCGCAGGAGCCTCATCACGACGAAGCCGGCCGACCTGGACAAGTCCGACGTGACCGGAAATGGGCTGTTTGGTGTCTATCAAACGCAGATGATCATCGGCCTGGCCATGCTGGAAGGGGCCGCATTCTTTAACGTGATCGCCTTCCTGATCGAGGGTCACATCCCCAGCCTGATGGCCGCCGGCGTGCTGGTCTTGATCATGCTTTCGCGATTTCCCACTCAGGGTAACATCGCGGCATGGGTCGAGGATCAGAAATCGCTGATCCGCGAGGAGCGAAATCACACCTGACATGGATATCCCCAGCGACAAGGCGATTCTGATCTTCGATGGCGTGTGCAACTTCTGCAATCGTTCGGTCAACTTCGTGATGAAGCGAGATCGTCGAGGTCGGTTCCTGTTCGCGTCGAACCAGTCCGAGGCCGGCGCGGCCCTGTTGCGGAAGTTCGGCGTCGATCCCGCCTCGGTCCAGAGCATCTACCTGGTCGAAGGCGACCGGCTCTGGTCGAAGTCGGCCGCGGCGGCCCAGATCGCCAGGCGCTTGCCTTTCCCATGGAACCTGGGTTACGCCAGTGTGATCGTCCCCCGTGTTTTCCGCGATGGCGTATACGACTGGATCGCGCGCAACCGCTACCGTTGGTTCGGCAAGGCGGACAGTTGCCGTCTACCGACTCAGGACGAACGGTCGAGGTTCCTATGATCGCTCGTCCCGCACCGGGATCGCACGCGGGTTGCATCGGCCTCGAATAAAAACTCCCCGGGAGGAATCGAAACTCCTTCCCCTTCAGATCACGTCGCCGTTGCGCAGGGGGTGCGGCGCCCTCAAGTAGATCATCGCGAGACGCCCGGGTTTCGATCGTGGAATCCGTCGAGCGGGACGCGGTATCCGCCGTCTTGCGGGCGGCACGGCTCCACAAATCCTGGATGGTATGACGGCGCAGGAGCGGCTATCAGCCTTCACCCCCGAGGGCGAAGTCCGAGTCTCGGCCGACATACGGATTGTCGCGTTTCTCTTTACCGATTGTCGTCGTCGGCCCGTGACCAGAGTAGATGACGGCCGCGTCCGGGAGGAGGAATAACTTGTCCCGAATGCCCTGGAACAGGGTCTTCATGCTGCCACCGGGAAAATCGGTGCGCCCGACGGAACCGGAGAACAGGACATCCCCGGAGAGGACGAACGGTGGCGTCTCGTTGTCCGCGATGAACACCACCGAGCCGGGGCTGTGACCCGGGATCTCGCGAACCAGGAAGGAGAACCCCGCCAGTTCCAGGCGCTCGCCCTCATCGACCAGGCGGTCGGCCGCTGGACTGGTGATGGGCATCCCGAACGGGGCACTCAGGTTGGCCTGCGGATCGGTGAGCAAAGGCGCGTCGCCTCGCCCGATCACGAGTGGCGCGGCGGGGAAAGCCTGTTTCATCCTGGCGTTGCCCGCGATGTGGTCGGCATGACCGTGGGTATTGAGGATGGCCAGCGGATCGAGATGGTGATGATTCACAAGGCTCACGATCGCGTCGGTATCGAAGCCCGGGTCGACGATCAAGGCCGACGCCGTCCCTTCCCTCCAGACCACATAGGCGTTCTGGCTGAAGAGCTCTGATACGATCGTCTCGATTCGCAGGTTGGTACCCGACTTCATGGTCACGCCTCCGCGTTCGCGCTCAAGCCCGGACTGAATCGAGGACGGGACTGATTGTAATTTCGCGCACCGTATTCTGGCAAATTCGACAATCGCGGGAAAAACCCGGCCATGCCGCCACGCTCCGATCGAGGATTCGCGAGGGCCCCGGTCGGGAAATAACGCAGTGAAAGGGTGTCGGGAGACCGATGGCTTCCCAATTGCATGATGGGCTTCGCACGCCCCCGCGTGACACTCAATTAGCGGGGTCCACCCAAGCTACAGACTGCCCCTCCCCGCCCGGCCGCGGCCGGTGGAAGGAATATAATGGCCACGCCCATGAACCACTCCGGACGCCTCTCGCGGCGGCTCTCCGGTCGCGGTCGCTGGGTGATGCTGGCAATGATTGCCCTCCTCCCCGTCTCGCTCTCGCTGGGCGACCCGGGCGGCCAATCTTCTGGCGTTCACTTCTATTCCACGGCCGCTCCTCCGATGGATTATCCCGGTCCCGAGCCTGTCTCGCCGACCGAGGAGTTCGCCGAGCCGGAGATCGCCAAGCCCAGGACGATCGCTGAGCCGACCCTCCCGGTAAACCAGGTCGCGCCGACACGTATCGCATCCATTGACACGGCGGCGCCCAAGGCCGCGCGGATGCCGACACCCACCGAGACGCCTTTGCCGCCAGCTGCGCCGGACCTGATCGCCGAGGCCAAGGCCGCGATCGCCTCCTGCAAGAAAACCTATGCATCCCTGCAGGACTATACGTGCGCATTTTACAAGCGCGAGCGGATCGAGGGTCAGCTTTCCTCGCACCATCACATGCAGATGAAGGCGCGAACGAAGCCGCACAGCGTCTACTTCAAGTTCGTGAAGCCTACCGCCGGTCGCGAGGCGATCTATATCGCCGGGGGCTACGGCGGCAAGGCGTTGGTCCACGACGTGGGGATCGGCAAGCTACTCGCCGGAACCCTGAAGGTGGACCCGCGCGGCTCTATGGCCATGGACGGGAATTTGCATCCGATCACCGAGGCCGGGCTTGGCCACATGATCGACACGATCCTGAATGCCTGGCACAAGGAGCTTCGCCACGGTGAGTCGCTGGTCATCATGCACCACAACGCGAAGGTCGGCAATCGCACCTGCCTGATGATCGAGTCCGTGCATCCCAAGAAGCAGCCGGGCTTCCTGTTCCACATGGTCAAAGTTTACGTCGACTTGGAACTCAACCTTCCGATCCGGTTCGAGGCCTACGACTGGCCCCGGAACGGTCGTCCGGCGGAACTCGTGGAGGAGTACACGTACTCGAATCTCAAGGTCAACGTCGGCCTGACCAACCGGGATTTCGACCCGTCAAATTCGAGCTACTCATTCGGGCGATTCTGAGGCTGAGCGCCTCGCCGGATGAGCCACGTGTAGCCACTGACGATCCCGCTCGAGCACCGGTCGGGGCTCATCGAATCCAGGCGGGATTGTGGGTTCTCGATCTCCCTATCGGAACAATCCGCACAATCCTCACGGACGGCGGCCGGAGATCCGATGAATAGGGTGTTGATCGCCACGTCCGAGTGGCGAAGCGGCCTTGGCAGGCGAGGGTGGGTTCGCTAGAATCCGCCGCGCCTCGGGGGGCGAGCCGGAGTCCCAGGGACGGGCCCGACTGGCCCATGATGCCTCAACGTATCCCCCGACGCCGAGTAGACGTTTCAGCCACGACGACCGTGCCGGTCTGCGCTGGTCCGGTTGTCCCGATCCCGAGGGAGACGCCCGTCTCCGAGCCCCTCTCGTCTGCTCGGAGCCGCGGGTCGCCGTCAATAGCCAGTCCATGGAAGGAGGCTCGATGAGCACGGTCCCGACGCCGAAGGCCCAGGTCCGGGTCCACATCCGCTGGATGATCCGCCGCGACATGCCCGAGGTCCTGGCCATCGAGCATCAGAGTTTTGAATATCCCTGGTGTGAGGAGGAGTTCCTCCGCGTCCTCCGACAGCGGAACTGCATCGGCATGGTCGCCGAGCAGGGCGAGCGGGTGGTGGGCTTCATGATCTACGAGCTGCACAAGAGCAAGCTCCAGGTCCTGAATTTCGCGGTCTCCGCCGAGAACCGCCGGATGGGCGTGGGTCACCAGATGGTGCAGAAGCTCGTCGGAAAGCTCTCCAGCCACCGCCGGACGAGAATCGTCCTCAACTGCCGCGAGACGGCGCTGTCCGCGCAGCTCTTCTTCCGCGTCGAGGGCTTCCGCGCCTCACAGATCCTCCGCGAGCACTTTGAAGACACCGGCGAAGACGCCTACATCATGCAGTATTATTACGATGAATCCGTGCTCGAAGATCGCGCGGGCATGCCCGTGAACCGGATCGCGAAACAGCTCGAAAATTGATAACATTGCGACGATTGAGTTGAGGCCCGGCGCGCCCGAGATCCCGGAGCGCCGGGCCTCTTCGTACTCAGCATGGCCGGTGGGTGTCTGCGAGTCGATCCATTGTCTATACTGAAATGGTCCACTTCCTGATGTCGCCCCTCGCGTCACTCCACAACCGGCATGACTGACCAACCCGACGATTCCGCGGTCCCGGATCTCGCCGCACTGGCGACGGCCGTATCGCGCCTGGCGGTGCTTTTCGAATCTCGGATCGCGCCTACGCTGGAACGGATTGCCGAGGCACTTGAGCGAGCGCCGGCCTCTGCCATACCGCCCGATCCCTGCGCCGTCGCCGTCGCGGACATTCGCCGCGCGATCCGTGACGGTGGATTGGCTCGGGCGGGAGAACGCCTGGCGGAATGGAAGATCGAATTCCCGGAAGCGCCGGAAACCGTATCTCTGGAAGACGAGTTGGCCTCGGCGAGCCGGGTGGCGGTGGACGACCGGCGTACCCGGCTCGACGCGGCCCGAGCGGCCAATGATCCGGTCGCGGTTCTCGCGTATCGCGATGAGCTCGCCGCTCTGCTCGATTCCGCCAGCTTGCAGCCGATCGACAAGGACGTACTGGGCTGGCTGATGGCCCTCTTGATGAAGAGGATGAGAACGGGGACCGTCCGGCCCGATGTCGCGAGTCTCGCGGCACGGATCGCGGAGAGCTTCGCTCATCGGCCCGAGGGTGCAAGTCTCCGAGCCTCGCTTCCGACGATTCGCCGCAGCGCCGGCCTGTGTGCCCGATGCGCGGAGCCGTATACGGGCGTCGAGGACGCTTGCCCGCAATGTCTGTCGGGCGCCCCCAGAATCGCCGACTTGCCCGATCCTCCCGCCGCCCCAACTTGACGAAACATGATGTGTCGGGAAGGATGAAGGGTGAAAGTCTCTTCGTGGCGGTTCGCGTCGCGATCGCAACCTCTCGGATGAAACTAATCGAAAGGATCGGGCCGATGACCCGTCGCCAAGCTCTCGCCCTGACGCTGGCCGGGGTTGCCGTTACCCCCGGGGAAATGTCCGCGTTCGCGCAATCCACCGTCCCCCTGCCGCGTACCACGCTACCAACCCGCACCGCCCTGACTCGACTCGGATTGGAGCGGGGTTGGTACGCGATCGTCCCGCTCGGGTTCGGTTCGGAGCAGGTTCAATCGATCAATCTGGCCGAGGACATGTTCTTCATCCAGACGAACCTGGCCAATTTGCACGTGTACGAGGCGGAGACCGGCAAGTATCTCTGGGGGGCGAAACTCGGGCGCGAGACGCTCGACGCTCAGCCGGTCTCGGTCAACTCGGATCAAGTGTTCGTCGCCAACGGCCCCGACCTCATCTCGCTCGACCGCCGGACCGGCCGCCTCATCTGGACGGCACGAATGCCCGGGTCCGCCGTGGGTGCGACCGCCGCGAACGAGCACCGCGTGATGGTCGGTCTGGCCGGCGGCAAGCTGGTGTCGTTCAACGCTCGGGATGAAAGCCACTCCAAGCCGCCCGGGCGTTCCGCGGGGACATTCGCCTCGGCGTGGCAGACCAACGCGAACCTGACGGCACGACCCGTCCCCGCCGGACGCGTGGTGGCGTTCGCCAGTCAGGATTCGCGCGTATACGTCACGATGGAGGAGCCGCCCACGATTCTGTACCGCTACCCGACTGGCGGCCCGATCATCGGATCTCTGGGCACCGTCGGCAATCGAACCCTGGTCATTCCCTCGATGGACCGCACGCTCTATGCGATCGACCTCTTCACCGGCGACACCAAGTGGACGGTGGCGACCGGGGCGCCGATCGATCAGGAGCCGCTGGTGGCGGGGAATGTCGTGTACTCCCTGAATACAATGGGCCATGTCGTCGCCGTGGATGGCACCACGGGATCGGTTATCTGGACGGGAGAGGCCGGTCGGGGTCGCATTCTGGCGGTCGGAGCGACGAAGCTGTACTTCGAGTCGAAAGACCACGACCTTGCGATCGTGGATCGCGCGACCGGGAAGATCCTGGCGATGCCGCGCGACACCCGCGAACGGGCCGGGCTGGACCTTCGCGACTATCGTTACGCCCATACGAACCACGAAAACGACCGGATGTATTTCGCCACGGCCGGCGGGTTCATCCTCTGCCTTCGAGAGGCGGGCCAGAGCCTCCCTCGCCCGCTCCGCGACCCGAAGGCGCCGAAGTTCGGCACGCTGCCTCCCGGTGGCGAGCCCCCGACCCCGACTCCCCCTGCCGCCCCGACGGAGGCGCCTCCCGCCGAGGGCGCATCCGAGAAACCCGCGGCACCTCCCGAAGGAGGAGCTGGGGACGAAGAGAAGCCGAAGTGATTGTCGACAACTCGGCTCAATAATTGATAGGGGCGATGCCCTGGAATCCTATCCAGTGGCATCGCCCCGTTTTTCCCGATGGTGGAGACGGCGACTCGGACTTAGCCCGCCTTGGCGAGCTTGATGGTCTTCTCTCCTCGGATCGGGGTCGCCTTGGCGGCGGCATTGACGAAGGCCTCAATGAGCTGCATGTCGAGCGAGATGTTCCCTTCATTCTGCGGGTGCCACTGGACCCCGATGCAGAACCAGTCCTCGCCCTTCCACTCGATCGCCTCGACCAGTCCGTCCGGCGCGAGGGCACCCGCGCGGAAGCCGGGTGCGATCTTGCGGATGCCCTGGTGATGGTAGCTGTTCACGCAGATCTCGCCGTCGCCGTAGATGTCTTCGAGTATGGAACCGCGTTCCATGATGACGATATGGCGGTGGGCGCCTCCCTGCGGGTCGCGATGAGGGAAGCCCTTCGGGAAGTCTTCCGGCAGGTGAAGGTAAATCCCGCCGCCATAGACGACGTTCAACTCCTGCATCCCCAGGCCGACTCCCAGGACCGGCATCTTGCGCTCCTGGACGAGCCTGCAGAGGAGTCGGTCGTGCGTCTCGCGACGATCGGAGATCGCCTTGACTGCCGGGTGGGGCGTGAGTCCCATCTTCTTCGGTTCGAGGTCGTCCCCCTCGGTGAGGATCAGTCCATCGAGCCGATCGAGGATCGGCGCGAGGTCGACCTCCTTGGTCAGGGGCGGCAGGATGATGGGCAGGGCGCCGGCGGTGAGCAGGCACTCGTAGTAGCCCGAATGCACGATCGAGTGCGGGCTACGGCCCTTGGCCGGGGTGTAGTAATCGGCGTTGATCCCGATCAGCGGGCGATCCTTGATCATGGCATCCCTTCCTTGCGTAGGCGTGAGCGAAATCCGTTCGTCAGGCCCGCCCCGCGCCAGTCGCCTTGTAACGCCCGAATCGTTCGGGCCGAGGGCGATCGACGCCTCATCCGATGAGGAGGGGCGGAGAAGCAGGGACGGCGAGCCCGGATCAGTGGGCTGCGCCGCAGTCGCGGGGGTTGAAGTCGTTTCGTCTGCCGGAAGGCGTGTCGCGGAACGAGGGCGGTTTTCGAATCCATTCTCACCGGGTGCCGCGTCGGAGTGGTGCGTGAAGTCTAGCGACCGTCTTCACGCATCTCAAGCAAAAACCAGGGGGAAACTCGCGTTTTCCCCGACATTTTGCTTCCCGGGAAATCGGAAGCCCGGGTCTCACCCGGACCGCCCGGGCCCCCGACTCAATCCGCGGTATAGACCCTACCCCGCCCCCCTTGCGGCGTGAACTTCTCGGGCATTCCGATGAAATCATCTCTCAGGAGTCGTATGACCATTTCCAGATCATTGGGGGTCAGTTGATCCGCGAATCCCGGCATCCGTTCATGCGACTTGAGGAACGCGTAATATCCCTTGGTCTCCGGGTTCTTGATCATCTTGGCCAGCCACTGAGGTGAGCCGTAAGCGAAGAGACTGGGGGCGGAGACTTCCTTCCCGCGACTCCCGAGGTTGCCGGCGGTATGGCACTGCAGGCAGTTCTCGACGAAGATCTTGTAACCCCACTGATTCTTGAGATTCGGGTTCGCAGCCCACTCCTCGACCGTGACGTCGGCCGGGATCTCGCCGAGCCTGGCGACGAAGCTCACGATCTGATCGAGCTCATTCTTGTCGTCGATCCCGCGAGATTCCTGCCACTTCACCATGCCATCAAGCCGCTTGCTCGTCTTCGCCCCCGGGGCGGTCGGAACGCGCGCGGTGAACTTCGGATGGCTGGGATCGGCGAGAAACTCGCGAATCCACTCGTTCGACGCGAAATGGGCGAGGTCGAACCCTCGCATCGGCGCATCGGGGCCCGCCTGGGTCTTCCCCTCATAGGAATGGCATCCGAGGCACTTCTGCTCGAGGATCGCCATCCCCCGCGTGAGCGGATCGTGGTTCAGCAAATCCCCTGCGCCGGTCGGCGGGATGCCCCCTCTCCGGTCCTTGGCCAGCATGAGTGCGCGCTTGGTGGCGTCGTCGGCGAGCTTCCGGCCGGCGACGAAACTCGGGTCTCTCGCGTCCTCACGGAAGGCTTCGATCGTCAGATAGCCTGCGCCGCCGACCAGCGAGAAGACGAACATGCAGGCCAGGAAGTGGGCGAACCGTCGCGGCAGGAGCTTGTCGAAGAGCGGCATGAGCAAGAGGACCAGGACGATCGCGCCCGGAACAACCTGAGTGCCGACGAATTCATAGCGGCCATCGAACTTCTTGAGGAGTTGGAACAGAGAGAGAAAATACCACTCGGGTCGCGCGGGGTAGTTCGAGCTGCCGGGATCGGCCGGAGCGTCGAGCGGCGCTCCCTCCTTCCAGGCGAAGTATGCGAGCACACCGAAGACCACGACGGTGGCGACGGTGTCGTAAAACACCTGCTTGGGCCAGAATTTCTCCGAACCCTGGGCCTTGGCGGGGGCCGTCACTCCGTGCTTGCGGAATAGCGCGATGTGGCCGACGAGGAACAGGACGAGCAGCGCCGGCAGGACGCCGACGTGCAGGCCGTAGAATCGGGTCAGGGTTTGATTCCCATAATCATCACCGCCGACGACGACCTTCTCGATCGCCGGGCCGATCCCGGGCGCGCCGCTCGCGATCTTGGTGGCGACTTTCGTGGCCCAGAAGCCCTTCTGATCCCAGGGCAGCAGATAACCGGTGAGGCTGAAACCGAGTGTGACGAACAGCAGCAGCATCCCGAACCACCAGTTGACCTCGCGCGGTCCGCGATAGGCCCCGGCCAGGACGACCTGGACCATATGCAGAAGCAGGAGGATGACCATGGCCTGCGAGCCAAAATGATGCAACCCTCGGATGAACCAGCCCCAATCCATCTTGTACGTGATGTACCAGACGCTCCCCCAGGCCGTGGAGCTTGAGGGGCTATAGCTGGTCATCAGCAGGACGCCTGTGACGAGCTGGATCATGAACGTGCCGCTCAGCGCCGAACCGAAGACGTAGCGCCACCTCGCGCCGCCGGGGATCGGCTCTTCGAGGGCCTCGTGAACGAGATGCTTGTAACCGGTGCGACTGTCAAGCCAGGTGCCAAGATTCTTAAGCAAGGGGGATCTTCCTCTCACTCTGGGACCGGAATCGCTCGAACTTCACGCGGATCGTCGGGTCCTGGGGTGGCCCGGTGGCCTCGACGTCGAGCCGATCCATCCCCCGCGGCGGAATCTTGTTTCCCGGCGTACCCGACAGGGTGAATGAGCTGTTATGGCAGGGGCAGCGGAACGCATTCTTCTCCGGCGCCAGGTTCACGGCGCAACCCAGGTGCGGGCATTCGGCCTGGAAGGCGATCACGGGATCTGCGGAGCCAGGTGCCTGCCTGACCAGCCAGACCGTGCCGATCGGCTCTTTCGGATAGTTCACCCAGGCGTCCTGGCGCTCATCGACGATCTGGAACGAGCGAGGTATCCCCACTTCGAGCTCGGAGAGCTTGGCGAGTGGATAGACCCTGGCCGAGCCCCGACGCTTTCCCAGCGGATCTAGCAGATAGGCGACACCCGGCACCGCCAGGGCGGCCGACATCAACCCGCCCAGAACCATGGTCCCGTATGTATAGAAGTCTCGGCGCGTCATCGAGGGTGGTACTCCAGGTGGGAAGACTTGACCTCCAGGCCCGAAGCGTGCCCCGGTCCTTGAAGGGAGTCGTTCAGTTCTGCATCGCGTGACGAACGGCCGCCAGGACACGAGGAAGGGCGTCCGAGAGCGGGTCGGGAAGGGTCGCACCGGAGGCGGCCCGATGTCCGCCACCGCCGAATTGAGCGGCAAGCTGGGAGCAATCGAAGCCGTCGCGCGACCGGATGCTGAGCTTGATTCCGCCGCGCTTTTGCTCGATGAACAGCAGGCCGACCTCAACACCTCGGAGGGAGACCGTGAAGTCGACGAGGTCTTCCGTATCCGGGGGGATGGCTCCGGTCCGATCGAAGTCCTCGCGCGTCACCGTCGCGTACGCGATCCGGCCGTCCAGGTCGGTCTGGAGCGACGCCAGCGTCTCTCCCATCATCTTGAGCCGGCCGAGCGTATTCCTCTCGAACAAGAGGCGGTAGATGTCGTCGATCGCTGCGCCGGACTCCACAAGGTCGGCCGCGCCGCGGAGTGTCTCGGATTTTGTCGAGGGATGGCGGAACCAGCCGGTGTCCATCGCGATGGCCGTGAGTAAGCCCGTCGCCATTTTTGGCGAGACCGGGACCTTCAGCGCGTTCGCGGCGCGCAGGACCAGGGTGCCGCAGGCCTCCGCCGTGGTGTCCTTCAGGTAGATCGCCCCGAGATCGTCCTGACTGACATGATGGTCGATCACCAGTCGAGGACCCGGGAATTCCCTGACGAAGGCGGCCATGTCGCCGAGCTGGCCCCAACTGGACAGGTCAAGGATCACGAGGGCCTGCCGGTCGGCGAGATCCGACGGCTGAACCTTGGTTCCGAAGTGCTCGAAGAGCGATCCATCCGGGTCGAGATAATCGTATCGCGGCGGAGTCTGGCTCACGTTAGCGATGCAGACGTCCTTGCCGAAGTGGCGGAGGAGGCCGTACATCCCGACCTCGGAGCCGAGCGCATCGCCGTCCGGACGGACATGGCTGGTAATGAGGAAGCGATCGTAACTGTTGATCAGATTCTGTAGCGGCGTCCAATCCATCGACATGGCGGGTTCCTGGGGCAGGTCGGGCCTCGCGGGAACCGCATTATAGGCCGAATCGTCGGAGGGTCGCAACGGTGCGGAGGCGAGGAACCGACGGCGCCCGGGCGAGAGCCATCACGGACAAGGAGCACGACCCGAGTCCTCGCGTGATTGCGTCGATCGCCCAAGGCGTCGCCGGCCGATCGCCTCGCCCCAGTAAAGCTGGGGCGCGGCGACCCAGGACACCGTAGCATGCGGGATTCCCCCGGGCAACGGGGCGGTGGAGTTTGTCGTTTGCGCAGGCGGCTCAGGTCGTGTATTCACCCACCCGGAACATCGCCAGGTTATCCCGGACCCAGGCGATTGTCCGATCCAGCCCCTCGTCCAGGGAGACCTTCGGTTCCCAACCGAACAGCGCCCTGGCCAGCGCCGTGCCCGCGAGCAGGCGGCCGACCTCGCTTTTCGCGGGGCGCACGCGGGTCGAGTCCACCTCGACCGAGATCGGCTTCCCCAGTCGAGCCGCGATCCGATCTACCAGCTCGCCGATCGTCAGGTCGCTGCCCCGGCCGATGTTCACCACGCGCCCGACGGCGGAATCGCAGCTTGCAATCGCCGCGAAACCGGCGGCCGTGTCTTCCACGTAGGTCAGATCGCGGCGCGGGTCCAGGCTTCCGAGCCGGACGGCCGACCGCGCCAACGCCTGGCTGATGATCGTGGGAATGATGGCGCGGGCCGATTGGCGCGGGCCGAACGTGTTGAACGGGCGGAGGATCGCGACGGGAAGGTCGAACGACTTGTGATAGCTCAATCCCAACGCATCCGACCCGATCTTCGAGGCCGCGTAGGGAGATTGGCCCTGGAGCGGGTGGTCCTCGTCAATCGGGACCCGAAGCGCCGTGCCATAGACCTCGGAGGTGGACGTCAGGACCACGCGCTCCAGCGCGCTCGAGCCCCGGCAGGCATCGAGCACATGAGCGGTGCCCGTCACGTTGGTCTGCACGACGTCCAGAGGGTTCTGGTAGGAGTAGGGGATCGCGATCAACGCTCCCAGATGGAAAACCCAGGCACGGCCCTCGACGGCATTCCGGACGGCCTCCGGATCTTTCAGATCGCCGCGATGGACCTCGATCGCACGCTGCATGTCCGGATCAAGCCGGTCCAGGTGCCCGCGATCATCGCGACCGTTATAGCGAACCAGGACGCGCACCTCGTGGCCATCGCGAACGAGACGCTCGACGAGATGGCTGCCGATGAATCCGCCCGCACCTGTGACCAGAACTCGCTTGCCCATCGCCGGCCCCCTCCCTGCTCGCCCTATCATCCGAGAGGACGCCATCCTACGTTTTTTCCCGACCGGGACAACGCGAATCCCTTCACGACACCGGACCGTTTACCTAACAAAAAATCTTGATGTTAATTCCCCAAAGCTCTTTTCCCTCCTAAAGACCCCGTTCTTCGTCGCCGATATTGTTTAACACGGGCTTCGGCCCGGAGTGATAGGAAATAGTAAGTGTCCCACGACTCTCCACGGACGGATTTCCCACCCCTGAACCTGTCTCCAAACGTTCCCGGAGTACCGCTGATGGCACTTCGTTTGTTCTTGATGGGCGTGGTCGCAAGCCTCGCCCTGGACCTGCCTAACGGCGGGCTGACCAAGACGGCCAAGTCTGGCCGAGCCTGGCTCGACACCAGGACCGCGACCGCGTTTCCCGATGCGGGGAAGCTGCTGGTTGCGCTTCCAACATCCCCCGGAACGGTCGATGCGACGAGGCCGATGCCACGCGTGGACGGCGATCTCGCCAGGCCGGCCACCGTGACGATCGAGCCCAAGGCCACCGACGGGGCGATCCCGCCGGTTGTCCCGAACACGACGATTCTCCCGGTTGCGACGATCGAGCTGGCACCTGTTGAGTCCCATACCTCCCCAATCTTGCCCGGTCGTGCCGAAGCTGCGGCCATCCTGGCCAGCGAATTCGAATCCGCTCTCGCCGAGGCCACGACGCCTGTTCCGGTCCCCATGCCCGCTCCCGAGATCGTCGAGGCCCTTCCGACCCCGGCCGCCGGGGCAGCGACGGCGCCCGAAGTCCCCGTGACACTGGTCACGACGGACCCGATGGCCCCTCCTCCGGTTGAGGCGGTGGCCGCCACGACAGCCCCACTCGTCACGGACGTGAAGCCGACAGTCGATCCGGACGCGGTGTTCTCGCAGGTTGTGAGCGGCATGGCCTCGGCGTTCGCCTCCCAGGCGGCACCGATTCCTGTCCCCGAGACGAAGCCTCTGCTTGCGAAGGTCGAGGTCGCTCCGCCTCTGCCATTGCCCGCCGAGGAAATCGTCGCCGGAGCCGATGAACCGGCCGAGGACCTGTATCCGGGGCTGGCATACGCGTTGAATCGGGCCTCCGAGGGGCTGGCGCCTCCGCCATTCGAGGCACCGCTCGCCAAGGTCGAGGCCGGCCCGCTGCCGAACGCGGCCCCGGCTTTGCCCTCGGAGACCGAGAGCTCACGCTCCGAGCGGTTGGCTCGGGCCGTCCAGCTCACCGGTCAGGCCGTCAACGCCTGGGCCAGCCTGCTGAGCCAGCGGCCAGCGGCGACCTCGATCCAGCGATAAGTCGGCGCGGACTCATTCCTTCAATCGAAGGAGAACGGCCCGGCACTCCCGCCAGATGCGGAGAGCGCCGGGCCGTTCCTGCTCATGAGTCGGTCAGACCGTTGCGGGTGGGACGTCCATCATGTTCTCGTACGATTCGCCCTCCTCGCCCGACAAATCCTCGAAGACCAGTCGTCGGTAGCCGAGCGACCCGGCAACATCCAGAACTTCCCGATAGTTGGGGAATGCCTTTCCGCTCTGCACCTTGAAGCGTTGCATGGCGTTCATGAACTCCAGCTCATCGCCGGTGTACTGCTTCTCGAACGTTGTCGGATCGATCCGCTTCCGGCGTTCCTTCTTGGCTCGTTCCACCTGCTTCAATGAACCGGCGGGTACGAGGACGGGACCGGGGATGGCGGGGCTGTGGCCGCCCTCGGTGCGGCGTTCGCGGCCTTCGCGACGGTCAAAAAAGAGGGTGTCGGATGGGAATGCGGAAAAATCGAATTTCTGCACTTCTCGGGGCGTCTCCTCATTGGCGGCCATGACCCGGTCCCCTCCGGTTCGTTGGGTTCTGGCGGTCGAGCATGTCTGGACGTACCCCTAGGACACGCCGTCGTTCCTGTCAAAACGACCCGTTACGCGGCATGTGCCATAATGGTGGGACAACGCCCGGATTCCCTCAATCCGACGCCCCGCACCTTGGCGGACTTGTCGCCTCGTGGGCGGGTCGTTAGAGTCGATAGTATCGTCCTGCGCCCGAGTGGCCCGGACCGAATCTGGTTCTGGCGCTCCCATTCCCGGAGAACCCAATCATGTCCCGAACCGCGCGACTGTGGAAGGGCGCCGGGCCCCTGACGTTGGGCGGCCTGCTCCTCTCCGGCGCCGTGGCGATGGCGGGCGATCCCCCCGCTCCGCCGCTTGCGGCCCAGCTCATCGGTCTCGGCAACCAGGCCAAATCCGCCGGTCGAACGGCCGACGCCGCCCGGTTTTTCGCCGAGGCTCTGAAGCGAGACCCCAAGAACACGGACGCCCAGAGGCTCCTCCGCCTCGTTCGCCAAGATCCAGCGGTCAATCCCCCCGCTCCTCTGGTCCCCCCGCCGCCGGCCCCGGGCGCCGATACGCCGGCCCTCCCGGCACCTCTTGGCGGAACTCAGCCTCCCGCCAACGCGACGATCGAGCGCTCCAGGCAGCTTGAACGGGTCATCCAGCAAGAGGCCGAGTCGGCCGTCAAGGAGCGTATCGAAACCGCTCGCGCCGAGCTGAATCGAGGCAACCCCGAGGCCGCGATCAACATCCTTCGCCTCGGCCTTACCTCCATCAATGCCGACGACCAGATCCCCGAGGCCACCAAGAGGGCCCTGGCGGCTCAACTCTCGGCCCAGCTTCAGGCTGCCGTCCGCCGGGAAGAGGAAATTCAGCTCGTCCAGGCGGAAACCCTTCGTCGTCAGCAGGCCGCGCAGCAGCGAGCCCTGATCCTGGAGCAGCTCGAAACCAACCAGCAGACGGTCAACGCCCTGATGGTGCGGTTCGACACCCTGATGGCTCAGGGTCAGTACAACGTCTTGTTCAACGGAGGAACCGGCAACATCGCGGCGGCGATTGCCCCGTTTGCCGAGGCGCACACCTTCTCGCAGCAGGCACGCGCCATCGACCCGTCGGCTCTGGCCCCGCGAGCGGGCATCTCCCTGAGCCAGTACATGGGTTCGCTCGCCAGCGAGCTGGCCAACGAGGAGTTGAAGGAGTACCGCTACCTGCTCACGATGAACGACGTGACCCGGGCCTCGGTCCCCTTCCCCGACACCATCACCATCGAGTACCCGGACGCCGACCACTGGCGCACGATCTCCGAGAAGCGGATCAGGCGTTACGAGAGCACGTCGCTCGACGCCCGTGACCCGAAGACCACGGCGATCCTCAACAAGCTCGAACAGCCCGTCTCGATGCCGTTCGCGAACGAGACTCCGCTGGAAGAGGTCATCAAGTACATCCGAAACGCGACCACCGGTCCCGGCATGGATTCGGGCATCCCGATTTATGTCGATCAGGTCGGCCTCTCGGAAGCCGAAAAGACGATGGCCTCGCCGATCACGCTCAATCTGGAAGGCGTGCCCCTGAAACGGGCCCTGAAGCTGATGCTCAAGCAGCTTGAATTGACGTACACCGTCAAGGATGGGCTGCTGACGATCACCTCCGCGACCTCCAAGGACCAGCCGACCGAAATTCGCGTCTACCCGGTTGCCGACCTCGCGATCATTCCGTTCTCCCTCATGGGTGGCGGTGGTGGTGGCGGCATGGGTGGCGGTGGTATGGGCGGTGGCATGGGCGGTATGGGCGGCGGTGGTATGGGCGGTGGCATGGGCGGTATGGGCGGCGGCATGGGAGGCATGGGCGGCGGCGGTGGATTCCGGTCCATGCCCTTGGCCCCGCAGGCCCCTGTCGGCGGTTTTGAGCAAAAAAAAAGCAACTGAGCGAGGCCGCTGACCCCAGGGTCAAGTCGGCCAAGCCTGTGACCAAACCGAGCACGAATCCACGGGACCGGAGCGCTTCGAGCGTTCCAGGTCCCGTGGCTGTTCCCAAGGGTGCCAACGCGAACGCTCCGATGACGAAGGGAGCGTCAGCAAAGTCCGTGTCCCCGCCAGGCGTTGGCACATTCAAGTTCGAGGTTCCGGCCGACTTCGACGCGTTCTACAAGAGTTTCCCGGACGTCTCCGAGGCCCAGGTCGCCCTGGATATCGCCGAACTTCGCGGACGAAAGGACTGGGTTGGCATCGAGAAGGCCTGGACGGCCTACCTGAAGCACCATAATAAGCACGCCGCTCCCTGGATGTACGCGGAGCTCGCGACGGCCATGGAGATCAACAAGCGCGACCCGGCGATCATCAAAACGACCTTCGGCTGGTACGCGTACATGGCCAGCAAGAGCAAGGATCCTCGCGGGATCGCCTTGATCGCGGCCTGCGATGCCCTCTTGCTCCATAAGTATTACGAAATCGCGCTTCCGAACGGGATCAAGGTCCGTCTGGCCGACCTCCTCGATCAAGCGGTCAAGGTCGCTCCGCAGAACGCCGAGCCGATCTTGATGAGCATCCTGATGGCCGAACGACTCAAGGACATCAAGCGCTTTCTCAATTCGTCGGAGACGCTCCTGTCACTTGGTTGGCCCGGCGTGGACGAGACCTGGCGCACCGGGCTTCGCAACCGATTTTCTCTGCTCGCCAAGCAGTTGCGGGAGGAGGGTCGTGACGACGACGCGAAGGAATTAACCCAACGCCTCTCGGGCATTGAGGCCCGCGATCTCGTCGTGCGGCTCACCTGGGAAAAGGACTCGTTGCTAGAGCTTTGCGTCGACGAACCCCTTGGCGCGACGGCCGACCACTACAACCCTCGAACGGTCTTCGGCGGCGCACTCGTCAAGGAGGGTCGGGGCAAGGATCGCGAGGCCGTCTACGTCTGCCCCCGCGGGTTCGATGGCACCTACGTCATCCGGGTCAACGTGCTCTACAACGACGAGAATCAGCCCACCAAGGTCGCCAAGCTGGAAATCGTCTCCCACGAAGGGACGCCCGACGAGCAGTCCGTTTACCAGACCCTCTCGCTGTCCAAGCTTGAGCCGATTCGCATCAACCTCTCCGGCGGTCGACGAAAGACGGTCCTCCCGTATTTCGCCCCGAACCAGCTCAAGGCCCCGACCGACGAGCCCCTCCCTCCCCGCCACGACCCCGGAAAATCCAAGGCGCCTGCCGTCAAGCCCGCCACGGGAGCCGGCGCCAAGCCAAAGCCCTGATTCTCGTCGCCCGCCGCGCCCTTGAACCGCCGGGGTAAGGAGGTTAAGTTGAGTTTGTGGCGAGGAGCCACGCAAAGGCGAGATGACGCCCGGGTTTAATCCAGGAGGGATGGCCATGGCCTCCCGCTTGTGCGCGGTCCTGATTCTCGTGCTCGAAATCGCTTCGCCCGCGAATTCACAAACCGAGGCCGAGTCGCTCTCGAAATCCTTCCGCAAGGCCGCCCGAGGCGTGCTCCCGGCCGTGGTCACCGTCCGGGGTCTGGGCGGAGTGGCCGCAGCCCGACCCGTCCCGGGCTTCGCCATGCCAGGGGTTCCCTACCCCGGTCGCGACGGCATCCCCGATTCGGGAGGCTCCGGCGTGGTCATCGATGCAGCCAGGGGATACGTCCTGACGAACGATCACGTCGTCCCCGACGCGCCAAGAATCGTGGTAATTCTGCCCGATGGCCGCCAGAGGACCGCCAAGGAAATTCGCCGCGATCCCCGGAGCGACCTGGCCCTGTTGATCGTCGAGCCCGGTGGCCTGACGCAGGCGGAGTGGGGCGATTCCGAGGCCCTGGACCTCGCCGACTGGGTCATCTCGATCGGCCAGCCGTTCGGGCTACCGGGCACGATCTCCGCGGGCATCGTCAGCGGAACGCGACGGGGCTTCGGCCCGATCGGGTACGACGATCTGATCCAGACCAGCGCCGCGATCAATCCCGGATCCTCCGGAGGCCCTCTCGTGGACATGAAGGGCCGGGTCGTAGGAATCAATGTCGCGATCAAGACACTCAGCGGCGGCTACGAGGGGGTTGGCTTCGCGGTCCCGGCCTTGCGGGCCAAGCGTGTCGCCTCGGACCTGGCCGAGTTCGGCCGGGTGCGACGCGGCTACCTCGGTGTGGCCACCGAGCGCCGGCTCCCAGAGAAAAACGGCCAGGACAGCACGACGGACGGTGCGATCATCTCGTCGATCGTGCCTGGCAGCCCGGCGGATGCCGCGGGGCTGAAACCGGGAGACGTGATCCTCAAGGTAGGCGAACGTCCTGTGCTCACGCCCGGATCGGTCCGCATGGCGGTTGAGTTCGCACCGATCGGGGAAGATCTCGCGATGGTGATCGCTCGCGAGGGGACCACGATGACGATCCAGGCCAAGCCCACGGCGATTCCCGACGAGCCCGGGTCCGCTGAGCGCCCCCGAATTCTGGGTCGCTGACCTCGGAAGTTGATGACGGATGCAATCGACGGCGGGACATGGAGGGACACCGCGATGACGCGACGAATTCTCGTGGTCGACGACGAGCCTCTGATCCGAGAGCACCTGAAAGTGCTGCTGGGTCTGGACGGATACCAGGTCGAGACGGTTGAGGACGGCCGCTCGGCCCTGAGCGCGCTCCGGTCGCGACCGTTTTCGCTGCTGATCACCGACCTTCGCCTGCCGGACCTCGACGGCAGTGAGCTGCTGACGACGGTACGGTTGGATGGCATCTCGGTGGGAGTGATCGTGCTGACGGGCTTTGGCGATACCCAGATCGCGCTCGATGCCATGCGCGCAGGGGCCGACGATTTCGTGACCAAGCCGTTCGAACCCGACCATCTTCGGCTCCTCGTCCGCCGGGTCCTTGAACGCCGGCAGTTGATTGACGAGTTGGAGAGCCTGCGGAGACGGATGCGGCAGGATTACAGCTTCCACAACATGGTCTCCAAGAGTCCCCGGATGCGTAAGGTCTTTGACCTGATCGAACAGGTTGGACCTCTCGGTTCGACGGTCTTGATCCAGGGCGAGACCGGGACGGGGAAGGAGCTGATCGCCCAGGCGTTACACGCTGCCGACGCCTCGCGAAGGCGCGGGCCATGGGTCGCATTCAACTGCGCCGCGCTGACGGATTCGTTGCTGGAGAGCGAAATCTTCGGGCACGAAAAGGGGGCGTTCACCGGCGCGGACAAGAGGAAGAAGGGCAAGTTCGAGCAGGCCGATGGTGGCACACTGTTCCTCGATGAGGTCGGCGATGTGTCACCCACAATGCAGGCCAAGCTTCTCCGGGTCCTGAATTCCAGCACATTCGAGAGAGTCGGCGGGACCGAAACGCGCAAGGTGGATTGCCGGATCATCGCCGCGAGCAATAAGAGGCTGGAAGACGAGGTCAGGCTCGGCCGATTTCGCTCGGATCTCTACTACCGTTTGAAGGTCATCACGATCGAACTTCCCCCCCTTCGCGAACGGACCGAGGACATCCCGCTCCTGGCCGCGCATTTCCTCGACAAGCTCAGCACCAAGAGTACGCCGCCTGTCACCGACATCGACCACGAGGCGATGCAGGCGCTCCTGGATCATCCCTGGCCCGGCAACGTCCGCGAGCTGGAGAATGCGATCAAGGCCGCCGTGGCGATGGCGGATGGCACGATCATTCACCGCGATGCGCTCCCGGCCATCATCGCCCCGGGGCCGGGACGACGGCGGGGAGCCTCCTTGATCGACATCGCGCGCCCGTTACCCGATGTCGCCGGCGACCTGGTCGGCCGGGTCGAGCGCGAGTATCTCTCTCGCCTGCTCGTCAAGTACAAGGGCAACGTCGCCCGCTGCGCCCGTCACAGCGGCCTGTCGCGGCGCAGCGTCACGCAGAAACTCCAGAAGTACGACCTGGACCGGACCGTTTATCGAGAGGATGTTTATCCCGACGGATCCTGATCCGACGCATCTGGCCCGCGGGCGGGCGGCAGACATCGCTAAATCTTCGAGGCGTCACGGTTTCGGTCCGGCAGGAAATTCCGGGCGCGCAATCTCGTCGCTTGGCATTGCCTTCGCTAGAGGATGGTCAGCGCGGGCCATCGTGGCCGAAGTGAGTCCGATCCTCAAAGTCGCGGAGCATGCCATGAGTATGGGTCCAGGGGGATTATTCGGGGGTGGCGGCGGCATGTACCAGCCCCGAGGGCCTTATGGGGCCTATCCGGGATGCGGCTGCAGCAGCCTGGTGATGGTTCTCGCCGGAATTCTGCTGGTGTTTGCCGGCATGATGCGCGGTTGCAACATGTAGGTCCGGCCCATCGGGCACGTTCCGGCAAATTCGGCCGGCATTCGATCCTTCCTATCGATGGAGTCTTCACGATGCGAGCGCTATGTGCGTCGATCATCACCGCGGGCGCACTCGTCGGGCTTGGTTTGACGGCGATCGGCGTCGGCACGCGATATCAAAATCTCGCGGCACGCGACGCGGCGTCGGTCACCTTCGTCAAATTCGTTCAACTCGATACCCCAATGATGCTCATCATTGTTGCCCTGCTCACGACCTTGCTCGCCGGACTCGCGGCGACATTCCTCGGCTTGGCCTATCACCACGAGCGTCGGCAACATGAGCGTCATGGGCTGGCCAAGAATTCGGTTGGTGGCGTCTCTGGGAGGGATTGAGAACAGGCCGATGCGCATTCCGGGAAGCCGCGTGCTCAGAAACCCCAGCGGAATCGATTATTGAGAAAGCCTCCGACCCTTGCCCCTGACAGAGCGAAATGATCGCTCGGTCACGGCAGGGGTACTTTCTTGAACTCGAACTCCAGCGGGATCGTCAGGACGCGACTCGGTGTCTCATACACGAGCCCGTATTCCGACGGTTTACCGGGGGCATCGACGAAGAGGTACTCGAAGCCGAGCTTGCCGGCATCGGACCCGAGGCTGTTGAAACCGCCGTTGTGCTCGAAACGGGTCCCGTCGGCTTTCTGAAGCCAGATCCGGTTGTTGAACAGACCCTGGCGATAACTCTCGAAGGCCGGGCCCTCTCCGGGCATCTGGAGCATCACGCGCACCTTCCATACGGCCTCGTCCACCTCACTCGATTCGAGGATGACGGAGACGTCGCCTTGCTTCTTGGTGACGTTTGTTTCGGCCAGCGAGGGGAACTTGAAGGAACGGATGCCGGCGGGCATCGTGACCTCGGCCTTGACCTTGAGGCTGGCGATCTCCTGGGCCTTTCGCTGTGGTGCCGTCATGTTGACATTCATTTCTGCGATCGGGTTCTCGGGTCGGAGAACCACATTCCCCGCCTCGGCGTCGACCGTCGGCGTGACCTTTTCACCGAGATCATCCAGGATCGTCACGTTCTCGGCCTTCAGGCCCAGGAGCATCGGGCGGAGGCGGGGTTCCCAGGCCACGTCGAACTGGGCATTGGCGCCGGTCTGGCCGGTCGAGAGGTCTCGCGAGCTGGAGTACTGCTTGAACTGAATCCGGAAGGGGCCGGAATAGAGGAGCATCGCCTTGTTATCAACCGGATCGTCGCCGACCTGCTCCGGAAGGCCGGCACCCATGCCGGGCATGATCCCGATCGTTCCGTCGCCCGTGTTGAAATCGAGGCTGATTTCCGCCTTCGCCGCGATCAGGTCGAGCGCCTCGAAAAAGACCATGTCTTTGAGATCCAGATCGATCGCGGGGTTCGTCACGTCGGCGCCATTGGCCTCGCGGAGGTCGGTGATGCGGTTGCCGGTCTGCACCTGAAGCTGTTTGAGCACTTCGGTGAGGCGGATGCTCTTGCCTTGGATCGTGACCTTCGAAGCGACGAGGCTGGCCTTCTCCATGTCCTCAGCCAGGGCGACGCGAACTTTGTCGAGACGTTTTCTCGTCTCATCGCCCGAGACTTTGGCCGGATCGGGCAGGAGCGGGATCACCTTTGCCCCGAGGCCGACGAGCGCTTTTTCGGCGGCATCGCGGGCCTTCTCATCCTTGGCCGCGAGCTTCTCGATCAGTTGATCGACACGGTCTTTCAATGCGGAATCGGAGCCCTGACCGAAGGCGAGGGCGGGTGAAATCAGAAGGAGAACGAGCAGGCGTCGCATGGGGTGCTCCCGTTGAAGGGACGAGGTATTCATATGGGAATTGAACCTGGAAAGAGACGTGTCAACTGGAGGGGGATTCCTTGCAATCTCAGGTCTCCAGAACTCGTCGAATCGATGGTTCCCGGCCGATGTTGGTTCGCGCCGAATCCTATCGCGGCCAGAACTTCGGGCCAAACCTATCCGTCATCCGACCCGCCATTTTCCGTTCTCCATCACCACACTCCCATCCGCCAGGACGCGGCCCGATTCGCGAAGGTCCACGATCAGGTCCCAGTGCAGCGCCGACTGGTTCGTCGCACCGGTTTCCGGGTAACTTTGGCCCAGGGCAAGATGAACCGTCCCGCCGATTTTCTCATCATAAAGGATACTGCCCGTGAACCGGTCGATCCCGTAGTTCAAGCCAATCCCCAGCTCGCCGAGTCGTCGCGCGCCGGGGTCCATATCCAGCATGGACCGCAGGTAATCATCCCCCTCCTGGGCGCGAGCTTCGACGACGAGGCCGTCCACCAGCTCCAGCTCGATCCCCGAGAGCCGGCGGCCTCCCCGAAGCACGGGAAAGGAGCAATGAATACGACCATTCGCGCTGTCCTCGATCGGTCCGGTAAAGATCTCTCCCGAGGGCATGTTCCTGCGCCCATCAGAGTTGATCCAGGTCCGTCCAGTCGTGGACAGGGTCAGGTCCGTCCCTTCACCCTCGATCCGCACCTCGCTCACGCCCGTCATGAATTCCAGCAGCCCCGACTGCCGATGGCGAAGTTCCATCCAGCGCGAGCTGGGGTCGTCATGATCGAGAAACATGGAGCGGCAAACGAAATCCTCGTAGCCCTCCAGTTCCATTCCGGCAAACTCCGCGAAGGCCGGAGTCGGATACTGCGTGACCACCCACCGGCTGGCCGCCTTCCCCAGGTGGCGGATCGACGCATGGGCTCGATCGACGATCGCCACTCGTCGAGGATCGAATACCCGATTCACTCGCAGCGACCCCAGCGACTTGATCCGGATCTCGGCGTCCACAGCTCCCGCTTCAAAGAGGTCGACCGGCGTGATGTGACCGAGCTGGGCTTCGCTTGCATTCTCCAGGTAGAACGCGTGCAGCTCCGGGAAATCCAACCGAACCAGAGGATGGGCGCCGCGCAGGACAATCGAACGATAGGTCGCCTCGACCAGACGGCGTGCTTCCAGCTCCGCGCCAAGAAGAATCGTTTCGCCCGGCTCCACCCGGACGCAATAGTCCACCAGGAGGTCGGCCCATCGGGCAATCACATCATCCGTCATCGGGGAGACTCTCGACCTGGGAAGTCCGTAAGAATTAGTGTAACGACCGGAGAGGGCGACCGCAACGGGTGCCGCTTGACGAGTCAAGCGTCCGGGCCGAGAATCGAGACGATTTCGGCGCCTCGCGCAGATTGGACGTCGCCATCCCGAGAATCGCACTCCCCGGATCGCTTGTCAAAGGAACCAAAGAATGCTGCCGTCCCGATCCCGCTTCTTGAGATGCTTCGCGGCGCTAGCTGCCCCGTTCGCCCTGGCCGTCTCGGCGGCGAGTCTGGTTGCCGAGGATTACGTCAGCCCGGCCCAGGCGCGCTTGAGGGCCGACATCACGTATCTTGCCCACGACGACCGCGAAGGCCGGGGTCCCGGGACCAAAGGCATCGACGCCGCGGCCGATTACATCGCGGCCTCGTTCAAGGACGCGGGCCTGACGCCCCCGCCGGGCGGCGACGGGTATTTTCAATATTTCGACCTGCCCGGTGAGCGGAAGCTGGGCGAAAACGCCAAGCTCGTGGTTAACGTCAAGAAGGACGGGGACCAGACCATCAAGGCCGCGTTGAAGTCGGACTTCTCCCCACTCGCTCTGGGTGGTCCGGCCGACATTCAAGGTGTTCCCGTGGTCTTCGCCGGATACGGGATCACGGCCAAAGACGAGGCGCTCAAGCTCGACTACGACGATTACGACGGACTCGACGTCAAGGACAAAGCCGTCCTCATCATCCGCCGAGAGCCGCAGGTCGATAAGGCCGACAGTCTCTTCGGCGGCAAGGAGAACACGACCTACGCGACGTTCAATCACAAGGTCGCGAACGCCGTCAAACATGGCGCGAAGGCGGTACTTCTGGTCAATGACGCTGCGACGGCCAAAGAGACCAAGGACGCCCTCCTCGACTTCCAGGCGGCCGGCGGATTCGCCAACAACAAGCTCGCTTTCGTGATGATCTCGCGTGACCTCGCCAACAAGATCCTGAAGGCGGGCGGGCAGCCATCTTTGGAGGACGTGGAAGGCCAGATCGATTCGGATCTCAAGCCTCGCAGCACGGCGCTGGACGGGGTGCAGATTGATGCCTCGGTCTCGGTCGAGAATAAGGGATTGAAGGTCAAGAATGTGATCGGCGTCCTTGAAGGCGCGGGTCCGCTGGCCGAGGAAACGATCGTCCTGGGAGCGCACTACGACCACCTTGGCTTCGGCGGCTCAGGGTCACTCGCCTTCGGCAATCGCAGCATTCACAACGGGGCCGACGACAACGCCTCGGGCACGTCCATGGTGATGGAGATGGCCCGCCGTCTCGCGAAGCGGGTCGATCCCCTGCCCCGCCGCGTGGTGTTCATGGCCTTCTCGGCCGAGGAGCGCGGGCTGATCGGCTCACAATATTACGTCAACCACCCGCTGTTCCCGCTCAAGCAGACAGTCGCCATGATCAACTTCGACATGGTCGGCCGCCTCAACAAGAACAGCGACCTCACCGTGTTCGGCACGGGGACGAGCCCGGGACTGGACACGTTGGTCGAACTCCTGTGTCGCGACCAGGGCTTGAAGGCGAAGAACGTGGTCGGAACCCAGGGCGAGTTCTTCCAGAGCGATCATGCGTCGTTCTACATGAAGGATATGCCGGTCGTCTTCTTCTTCACCGGCACTCACCCCGATTACCACCGGCCGAGCGACGATACCCACTTGATCAATTTCGACGGCATGGCCCGGATCGCCGACGTGGGTGAACTCCTGACGCTCGACCTGGTGCGCCGCCCCGAACGGCTGAAATTCACCAAGCTTGGCCGCGCCCCGACGGTCGCATCCGGCGCCGGTCGGGGCGGTTCCAACGCGTACCTCGGCTCACGACCCTCCTACGGAGAATCCCCGGAAGGCGGCGGCGTGAAGCTGGACGGGGTGAGCGAGGGGAGCCCCGCCGAGAAGGCCGGGCTCAAGGAAGGCGATGTGATCATCAAGTTCGCCGGCAAGGACGTGAAGGACATCGAAGGCTACATGGCCGCCATGTCCGGAAACAAGCCGGGCGACGAGGTGGACATCGTCGTCAAGCGCGACGGCAAGGAAACGACCCTCAAGGCCAAGCTTGGCGCTCGCCCGGGCGGATCGCCGAAAAATTGAGGCGGATGTGAATTCCCGTCGTGAGATCCAAGATTCGAGGCCGGCGATGAGCCGTCGAGTCGTTCTCGTTCCTCCGCCCAACGCGGGAACGACGACTCGATCGCGTCGCCGCTGGTCTCAAACCTGGATCTTTCCGCTCGTTGTCGTCCTCGGATGCTCGCCCTCCGCCAGCGACCGCGTCGTCATCGCCACGAACTGGTCCGCGTCCGCGTGTTCGGAGGTGAGCCGTGCGCTTTCGAGTGCACCGACACCGATCGACGTGGTATGGATTCGGGTGGCGGGGTCCGAAGACCCCACGAGGATCCTGTACCGTCCCGCTCGGGTTGACCTGGTCCTCGGCGGTCCGGCCGCGTCGTATGGGAGATTGCACGCTCAGAAGAGACTCCTGGATGTCGCGGATGGCGGCCGACAGCCGTGGTTGACAACGAATCGAAGGTCCATCGGCCTGGTTGTGAACAGCGCCGCCCGGGACGCGCTGGGCCTGACAGGAGCGACCGCTCCGGACGATCCCAGACTTGCCGACCGCGTGACGATCGTGGACCCACGCAACGACAGCGATGGCGCGCTCATCAACCGGCTTGCCCACTTCTCAACCTTTCCCCGGGAATGGGCCTCCGAGTACGCTCGACTGGTTCGTGTGGCCGCCAACGCGCGGACGGTCACTCGCGATGCAGCGGGTGCGGTTCGAGAGCTCGAATCACGACGCGCGGTCGTCGCGTCCCTTGGACTCGATCCTTCTGACTCACGTCCGGGTCTGGAGACCTATCCGGAACGGCTCGGCGATGGAATTCCTGCGCAGGGCTTGGGGATCGTCGCATCGTCGTCGCACGCCAAGGCGGCCCGCGTTGTCGTCGAGTTCTTGAAGGGTCGAGGGTTCGTCGAGTCCGAGAAGAACCCTCCGCCGGGCGTGCTGTTGCTACCCGACCTGCTCGGCTCGACCCTCGTGGACGCCCAGTCCGAACTTCGAGCCGCTCGAAGGGCGCTCTCGCGGGAGAGCGACTCCGAACGAGCCCTCGCCTGGATGACCGAGGCGCCGCCGTGGCCGCCGGCGTCAATCTCTCGCATGCGATTGAAGTCCGACGGGGCGGCCTTGATCCAGACCCTGGCCGGACAGATCGCACCGGACGACTCGGCTCGCGATTGGCTCATCCGGAGCTGGAACCGCTCCGAGAAACCGATGGATGGCGTGACACTGGACGGGATCGCCACGGCCGCCGAGGGCCGGCTCATCGCCGAGCCACGGTTCCGCGCGTGGCTACGCGCCGAGTGGACGGCCTGGGCCAGGCAGCGTTATCGTCGCGTCATCCGCAAGATCACCGACCCGAGGTTCTCGACCTCATGATTCGCGTCACGTTCGATGGCCTCACGAAGACATTTGACGGAGTGAGCGCCGTCGATGGTGCGAGTCTCGACGTCGCGCCGGGCGAGCGAATGGTCATCCTCGGCCCCTCCGGCGCGGGCAAGACGGCGCTCGCCCGCTTGATCGTTGGCCTCGAAGAACCCGATTCCGGCGAGATTCGCTTCGACGGCCGATCCCTGAGCGGGCTGCCCGTACAGGGGAGGAAGATCGGCTACGTGCCCCGTGAGGATGCCCTCTGGCCGCATCGGACGGTCGCCGAGAATGTGGGCTACCGCCTGAAAGTCCAGGGAATCGGCCGCCGAGAGAGGCGGATGCGCGTGGGCGAAGCCCTTGGCGCGGCGAGAATCGATAGTCTCGCCGATCGCCATCCCGACAGCCTCACGCCTCTCCAACGCCAGAAGGTCGCGCTGGCTCGCGCGCTGATCGGGGAGCCCGACTTGTTAGTCTGGGATGAGCCGGTCGCCTCACTCGACGCTCGCCACCGCATCGAGTTTCGCGACGAGATTCGCCGTGTCCACACCGAACACGAGACGACGACGATCCTCCTGACGTCCGACCCGCGTGAAGCACTCGCCCTGGCCGATCGGGTGGCCGTGCTGGACTTCGGCAAGATCGTCCAGGTTGGGACCCCGATCGAGGTCTACAACCGCCCCGCCGATAGCTTCGTCGCCCAGTTGCTGGGCCCGACGAATCTGCTTCAGGGACAGGCTGATTCGTGCGACGCCCGCGGTGAAGTCGTTGTCCGCACACCCATCGGTCGCTTGATTGGCAAGCCTTCCGGGGATTCCCCATCGCCCGGGACGCCGGTGACGGTGGCGATCCGCCCTGAGTCGCTCGCGATTGGTCCCGCGGTGCCACCGGATTCCAATCGGTTCCTGGCCACGATCGAACGCCAGGTTCTCCTGGGAGCCACCCGTCAGCTCTTTCTTCGCGGACCCAATGAATGGCCAATTACCGCCCTGGCCTTGCAGGCCCAATCGGACGGGCTGCGTGACGGACAGAGCCTGACCGTCTCCGTCGCCCCGGAGTTCGTCGTCCTGCTCCCAAGCAAGGCCGCCGCCCGTCCCTCCTGACCGGGCTCCGCCGAATGTGGGCGGGAGGGGTGAGCGAGGAAAGGGATGCTTCGGAACCGCCTCGTCGCGTAAGATCGGTCCTTCCATCTTCGCGACACGGGGAACTGGCCGGATGCAGGTGTGGCAAGCGATCCGTGGGTTCAGTGGACTCATCGTCGCGGCGATCATCGTCGTGCCGATGCTGTCCGTACCCCTCGGAGCCATCGTCGATTCCGGCCCCGATGGCTCAGCACGAGCCACGGCCTTCCACGTCGCGCTCACGGCCTCGGACCACACCGCAAGAGAGGCCCTCGGGAACAGCCTGATTCTGGCCACCGGGGTCGCGGCGCTGGCGATGCTGATCGGAATACTACTGGCCGGTTTTCTCGCAAATCGCCGGTTTCCGGGTCGAGACATCGTCTTGCCCTTCGCCGGCGCATCCGGCGCGATTCCGCCCTTGTTCGCGGCCATGGGCCTGTCGAGCGTGAGTCGATTCGTGCCGGTCGAATGGGACACGACCTGGCGTTGGCTCGCGTTGGTTTGGGTCGAGTTGGCCTGGGCCGTCCCCCGAGTGATGGCGACCACGATCTTGGTCTTCGAACAGCTTTCTCCGGCCTGGCAAGACGCCGCCCGGTTGGCGGGGGCGGGCCGACGGCGGGCCTGGTGGTCGGTGGTCTGGCCGCTCGCGAGACCGCGAGTGGCGCAGGCCGTGGCCGAGATTTTCGCCCTGACTCTATTTGAGCCGGGCGGGCCGCTGGCGCTCGGAGTACGCGGGACCCTGGGCTTCCGGATAGTCGAGGCCGTGCTCGGGATCGACCAGCTTGGCCGCGCCGCGGCCCTCGGAACGATCGGGCTGGCCCTGGCCCTCTCGGGCCGCTCGTTGATCCTCTGGTGGGGCGGACCGTCGTGGCCTCTCGCCTCGTCGGGGCGTTCGCATCGGCCGCAACGGACGTCCTTGGTCGGCATGGCGATCTCGATCTGCGGAGTCCTCGGCTGGGTGATCGTCTCGTTGGTCCCGACGATTGCCCTGGCCGGAATGGCCGTGGGGTTGGATCGATCGGGCCACCTGACGCTTGATGCGTTCATCGGAATGACTTCGGACCGGCAGACGCTCGCGTTCCTCGGCCACGGCTTGCTCCTGGGGTTGGCTGCGACGTTGTTCGGCGGTTTCCTGGCTCTCTGTCTGGAGCGCAGCGGTCGTGATCCCTCGTGGAGGAGACCGTCGAGCTGGTCCACGTTCGTTCCTCCCCTGGCGCTCGGTCTTGGCGCGGTCCTGGTCCCTCGGCTGCTTGATGCGACGGCCGGTCGCATCACGTCGAGCAACTTGGGCTTCGCACAAGCGCTGCATCGGGCGGCCAACCTGCTCGACCCGTTCGTCTCGCCCTGGTTCGTGCTCGTGACCGTGCTGGCGATGCTGCGATTACCCGCCTTGCGCGTCGCGATCGCGACGGCCGATGCGATTGACGACCGGGATCGTCTCGACGTGGCCCGATCTCTCGGCGCCTCGGGCTGGACGGCCTGGCTCGACGTCACTGGCCCCCGGCTCGCGCCGATCCTGGGTGGTGCGTTCGCCTGGTCGATTGCTCAGGCGGCTCTCGAAGTTGGCCCCGCGCTACTGCTCTCACCGACCCTTTCTGCCCGGTCGATCGCGCCAGGTGTTTTGACCATCGCGTCCGAACCCGGTGGCTCCCGGAAGGCGGCGGCGATGGCGGTCACGGCCCTGCTCCTGCCAATTGCCGCGTGGATCGTGGGAGGGAGCCATTTCTTCGAAAGGACGCATCGAACTCGCCGAGATTCGTAGCGCCGGATTCGCCTCGGCGGCCCGAGGCATGACCAACGAAGTCTCCACGATCGATCGCAAACCGCTCTGGACCCGTGCGAGATCCGCTCGCTATGCTGGAGGGGTTGCGCGCCGAGCCACCCACCGCTAACCACGAAAGCGCCATGACCACTGCCAAGCTCGCACTTGAGGACGGGACGGTATTCACGGGCCGAGGCTTCGGCGCAATCCACGAGGCCGACGGCGAGGTGGTCTTCAACACAAGCATGACGGGCTATCAGGAGATCCTGACCGATCCATCCTATCATGGCCAGATCGTGACGATGACGTACCCGCTCA
Organism: Planctomycetota bacterium; assembly: GCA_028291545.1. Taxonomy (GTDB): domain Bacteria; phylum Planctomycetota; class Planctomycetia; order Isosphaerales; family Isosphaeraceae; genus JAQGHR01. The sequence continues at coordinate 42,712 of JAQGHR010000097.1, forward strand.
TCGGCAATTACGGTGTGAACGAGGAAGACGTCGAGAGTGGCCGTCCCTGGGTCCGCGGGTTCGTCGTCCGCGAGTTGAGCCAGATGGCCAGCAATCATCGGTCGTGCGGGTCGCTGGCGGATTATCTATCCCGTCACGGCATCCCGGGCATCGAAGGCATTGACACGCGCGCCCTGGTTCGTCTGACTCGCGAACGTGGCGCGATGAAGGGGATTCTTTCCAGCACGGACCTCGACGACGCCTCCCTCGTGACCAAGGCGCGCAACAGCCCCGGTCTGGTCGGGCGCGACCTGACGAGCGAGGTGATGCCGCCCGGTCCGATCGCCTGGGAGCCGGGTTTCGAGAGCGATTTCGCCGAACGAGTTCCGGACACGGCACCTTCAAGCAAGCGCCCTCGTGTCGTTGCGATGGATTTCGGCATGAAGTGGAATATCCCTCGCCACCTCGTCGAGACCGGCTGCCGCGTCACCGTCGTGCCCGGCTCAATGCGAGCCGAAGCCCTCATGGAATTTGCTCCCGACGGGATATTCCTGTCGAACGGCCCGGGCGACCCGGCCGCGCTCGGCGCCGCGGTTTCCACACTGAAAAAACTCATCAGCATCGCCGCCGAGTCCCGTGGCATCCCCATTTTCGGCATCTGCCTCGGCCATCAGCTCCTCGGTCAGGCACTCGGGGCCAGGACGTTCAAGCTCAAGTTCGGCCATCGTGGCGCCAATCACCCGGTACGAAACGAGCGAACCGGAAAGATCGAGATCACCACCCAGAACCACGGCTTCGCCGTCGATCCATCCACCATCCCCCGCGATGTCGAAGCCAGCCACATCAACCTGAACGACCAGACGAACGAGGGACTTCGCCACACGCGGTTGCCCGTGATGGCGGTTCAGTATCACCCGGAGTCGTCGGCGGGTCCGCACGACAGCCGGTACCTGTTCGGGGAATTTCGGACGTTGATCGGATCGTGACTGGCGGGCTCGGACATTCAACCGTCCCGGGCTATCGATTGCTTCGATCCATTTCGCCCATCAAAGACTGACCGGTGGAACCGGGCCCGCGCGCCCGTTACACTGGCGGACCGTCGTGCAGGCGAACCCGCCATCGAATCCCACCGTCGGAGAAACTCCATGAAGAGTGCTGCCTCGCGGACGCCCATTGCCCTCGCGGGCCTGGCCGTCCTGCTCGCGATCGATTCCAGTGCAAGAGCCGATGTGAAAGTGCCCAACCTGTTCACCTCGCACATGGTCCTCCAGCGCGACATGAAGGACAAGGTTTGGGGCTGGGCCGACAAGGGCGAAGAGGTCACCGTCAGCATCAACGGCCAGACCAAGACGACCAAGGCCGGCGATGACGGCAAGTGGTCGGTCATGCTCGACCCGATGCCGGCCGGCGGGCCGCATACCCTGACGATCAAGGGCAAGAACGAGATCAAGCTCGATGACGTGCTCGTCGGCGAGGTCTGGATCTGCTCGGGCCAGTCGAACATGCAGTGGGACCTGGGGGGTGGCAACGACGGGGACCTGGAGAGCCTGAGCGCGAAGTACCCCAAGATCCGTCTGATCTCCGTGCCGCAGGTCGGAACCCAGGAGCCGAAGGACAACTTCAACGGCAAGTGGGAACTTTGCACGCCCCAGACCGCCCGGCAGTTCTCGGCCGTCGGATACCTCTTCGGCCGGCAGCTTCATCAGACCCTGGACGTGCCGATCGGCCTGATCGACAACTCCTGGGGCGGTTCCTCGTGCGAGACCTGGATCAAGAAGGACGTGCTCGCGGCCGACCCGAAGTACAAGGATCTGCTGGATAAGTGGAAGGGCCACGAGAAGGAAGGCGACAATCAGCAGCCGGCCAACATCTACAACGGCGTGCTCAAGCCCACCATCGGCTACGGGATTCGCGGGGCGGTCTGGTATCAGGGCGAGACCAATGCGGGTCGCGCGTATCAGTATCGCGACCTCTTCCCCCTCATGATCAAGAGCTGGCGTGACGAGTGGGGCATCGGCGACTTCTCGTTCTATTACGTCCAGCTTGCCGACTTCCTGGGCGAGAAGGCCGAGCCGTCGGAAAGCTCCTGGGCCGAGCTACGTGAAGCGCAAACGATGACCATGAGCAAGCTGCCGAAGGTCGGCGAGGCCGTGATCATCGATATTGGCGAGGGCCGCGATATCCACCCGAGAAACAAGCAGGACGTGGCCAAGAGACTGGCCCGCTGGGCACTCGCGAAGGATTATGGGATCGATGTTCCCCACCGCAGTCCGGCGTACAAGTCGATGGAAACGAAGGACGGCAAGGTCATCGTGACGCTCGAGCACCTCAAGGGCGGCCTTTATGCCTTCGACGTCCCCGAAGTCCGAGGCTTCGCGATCGCAGGCGCCGACAAGAAGTTCGTGAAGGCCAATGCGAAAATCGTGGACGGGAACAAGGTCGAAGTCTGGGCCGACGGCGTGAAATCACCCGTCGCAGTTCGCTACGCCTGGGCCGATAACCCCGTCTGCAACCTCTACGACCGCTCGGGCCTGCCGGTCACCCCGTTCCGCACGGACGACTGGCCGGGTGTGACGATCAACAACACGAAGTGAGGAAAAGAGCTTAACCACAGAGGGCACGGAGAAGAGAATTACTCTCTCTTCTCCGTGCCCTCGGTGATCTCTGTGGTGAGATTCTTGAATTACTTGACAGGACCCGGTGGGGCCAGGGCAGGGCCGGGGTCGGGGTTCTTGAGGGATTTGGCCTTGCGGACCAGCTCGCAGAACTCCTTGCGGTAGCCGCCGAGATCCTTGCCCTTGCTGGATTCGGCCCATTCGAGCAGGCCGTCGAACGTGGCGGTGCCCTTGTCCTTGTTGTTGCGAAGCATCATCCCGAACGCCGCGACGGACGAGGCGAACTTGAAGTCCTCGGACGCCTGGGCGAAATCCTTGCCGGCGTTCGTGACCGGGTGCTCGATCAGCTTGCTCGTATCGCCGTCCGGGGCCTTGTAGCGGAGCCTGACGGTGAACAGCTCGTTGCTGTCGGGGTCGCCGACCACATTGGCCTTCGCCTTGTTCCTGGCGTAGCGAGATTCCGGCTCGTTGGTGGCGAGATCCTTGCCCGGAGGGGTCAATTCGTACAGAGCCGTGACCGTGTGCCCCGCGCCGATCTCGCCGGCGTCCTTGGTGTCGTCGTCAAAATGCTTGGTTTCGAGCATCCGGTTCTCGTAACCGAGCAGGCGATACGACCCGACCTTGGCGGCATTGAAATCGACCTGGATCTTGACGTCCTTGGCGATTGTCACGAGCGTGCTGCCGATCTGGTCGACGAGGACCTTGCGGGCCTCGGGTAGGTTGTCGATGTAGGCATAATTGCCGTTGCCCTTGTCGGCAAAGCCCTTGAGCTTCGAGTCTTTCAGGTTGCCCATCCCGAAGCCGAGGACCGTGAGGAAGACGCCGGACTTGGCCTTCTCGGCGGCGAGGGCCTCCAGGGCCTTGTCGTCCGAGATGCCGACGTTGAAGTCGCCGTCGGTGGCGAGGATTACCCGGTTCACACCGCCCTGGACGAAGTTCTTCTGGGCGACCTTGTAGGCCAGGTCGATCCCCGCGCCTCCTGCCGTCGAGCCTCCGGCCTTGAGCCGGTCGATGGCCTCGGCGATCCTGGGCTTGTCGTAGCCGCCGACGGAATCCATGACCAGTCCGGCGGCCCCGGCGTAGACCACGATCGACACGCGGTCGTTCTCGCCGAGTTGCTCGGTGAGCATCCGCATCGACGCCTGTACGTAGGGCAGCTTGTTGGGCTGGTCCATGGAGCCGGAGACGTCGATCAAGAACACGAGGTTCGAGACCGACCGCTTGGCGTCGACCTTGCCCTTGAGCCCGATCCTCGCCAGCCGGTTGCCGGCGTTCCAGGGGCAGCGCGATAGCTCGACATTGACCGAGAACGGCGGCGCGTCGGGCGTGGTCGTGGTGGGTGCCTGGTAGCCGTACGGGAAGTAGTTGACCATCTCCTCCAGGCGGACGGCGGCCGGGGGAGGCAGGCGGTTCTCATCGCGAAGGAAGCGGCGGATGTTGGAGTACGATGCGGTATCCACATCGATCGAGAACGTCGAGAGCGGCGCGAGGGCGGCCGACTTGAACGTGTTGTCCTGGAAATCGGTGTAGCCCTCCGCGCCAACGGCGTTGTCGGCGAGCGCATCGACAACGGCAAGATTGAGCTGAACTTCGGCCTCAACGTGCTGTTTCAGCGGCTCTCCCTGCTTGGCCTCTCCGTCGCGGAGTGCCAGGGCCTCGAAATCCTGCTTCCCGGCGAGAGCCATCTCGTCCTTGGCGTCCTTGAGTTCCTTGCCCGAGATGGCGGACCGTTCGGCGAGTTGTTCAAGACGCGCCAGCTTTCCCTCGGCCAGCTTGTAGCGAGCCTGGGCCTGAGCCTGGCTCGACGCCCCCTGCTGATCCGGCTGCCCGGCTTGCTTCAGCCCGGCACGCCCTGACTTCTTGTCCGCCTGACCGGCCTGTGCATAGAGTTTCGGGAGGCCCTCTGCCTGGGCCATCGGTCGATTCGTGCTACCCGCGGGAAGTTTCGCCCCGAATTCTTCGTTCGTTCTCTGACGAGTGAAGGTCGCCACACCTTGATTGGCGGGGACGTAATCTCTCCCGAGCCGTCCTGCCGCGGGCATGCCTCCCCCGAGGGCTCCGCGGTCGGAACCGGCCTGACTCTGCATCCCCGTCGCTTGCATGCCCAACCCCGCCGCCTCCGATTGCCCCCCCAGGCCCCGGCCCGTGCGAAGCGGGGTAACCGTCGCTTTTTCGGCCTTCTTCGCTAAGGGGGCCGCAGGCCTGCCGTAAAAGCCGTCGGTTGATGCCGCGGTGTCCGAAGGTGCGGGGCTCGTTGGGACGGAGAAATCGGATCGCTTGCGAGACGCGGGCGACTCGTTGAACGAGTTGGCGGCCTTGTCATCGGACGCGAGCGCGTCCAATGTTGGACTTGCCGGACTCGAAGCGACACTCGAGGCGAGCGCGCCTGGATCCGCGAGGGCCTTGCCCTTTCGGGCGATATTCAGCTCGGGCTTGGCGGGAGGACGCGCGTTCTCACGAGCCGGCTTGGCGCCCGCAACAGGAGCGGTATACGAACGAAGCTCCATCTCGTCGGAATAGAACAACGCCCGGTTCTGGCTCGCGTCCGGATTGGCATCCTTGGCGGCGAATCGCCAATCGTCCGGGCGTGCCGCAGGCAAGGAAGACGTGGGGGAGGTGGCCATCGCGAGGCCGTCCAGACGTGCGGGACGGTTCTTACCCCCCATCACCATCCAGGCCGCCGACAGGCCGAAACCCAGAAGCATCGACGCGGCGATGCCATAACCCGCCCAGTGCTGCCAGTCCTGCGACGGCCGGGATGTCATCCCCAGGGCGGCGGGGGCCAGCTCGAAATCAATCGCCTTGAGGTGTTTGGGAGAGAGGCCGGGGGCGTGTTCACCGGCCAGGGTGTCGGACAGGAGGCGAGCCGTGTCTCGGACCTCCTCGATGAACCGGCGGCCTTCGGGTGACCCGGACAGGAGAATTTCCATCTCCTCGACTTCACCGTCCTCCAGCTCGCCCAGCGCGTAGGCGGTCAGCCGGGGATCTTCGGGATCAAAAGGCATCGGCGGACTCCTGTGCGAGGGGTTAAGCCTGAACTCCGGCCGGGCGGCCATCGGCCAGGCGACGGCGGATCGTCTTCAAACCGGTATGGATGAGGAACCCGACATTGGACACGCTGTGGCCGCTGATCCGGCTGATCTCGCGGTAGCTGAAGCCATTCTGGAACTTCAGGCGGATGACTTCGCGCTGGTTGGACGGCAGTCCTTCCAGCTCCTTCAAGACCTGAGCGGCCGACTCGCGCGTCTCGAGCACGTCGACGGGGCTCGGGTCGGCGGATGCGCAAACACTCGTATGTTCGTCGCTCAGCCGGGTCATTCGACCCTCCTTCCGTAGTACGTCCAGGGCACGGTTGCGGCAGACGGTGAAGAGCCACTCGGCAAGGCGGTCGCGAATCTCGCCGTCGTCTTGACGGCAGAGCTTCAAGAACGTGTCCTGGACCACGTCGCGCGCCCGATCCGCGTCGCCCAGTAAGCGGGCGGCGTAGAGCGTCAAGGGACCCTCGAACCGTGTGACCGCGTCGCGGACCCACGAATTGATGTCTGCACCCGGCTCGCCCTTCATCCCGCCTCCAGGCCGATGGAGTGACTTCGCCCACCTCGATCACGCACGAGCGAGGAGGATCTTAGAATTATCCCGAATTCCGCGCCACCACGCCCGGTTCATCGCTCAGAGAGCGAGGCCCGCCCGGTCGTCACGACCGAGACGCTTGAGCTACCACAAGGTGGCGAACCTATCGAAGTGGCAGTCACGTGAACCGGCTGGACCGGCACCGGGAGACCGCGCCGGGCGAGCGAGGGGCTCGCCCGGCCGCGAGGATCAATCACGGCTGGCTGATGCCCGACAGGACCCGATAGTTAACGCCGATCCGGCCTCGACGCACGTTGAACACGAGATCGACCGTCACGCTCGATCCGGCGCCCAGGGGGCCATCACTGACCCTGACGAACGGGCTGCCTAGGGGGGCAACGTTCGTGGTCGTCCCGGCCGAGTTCGCGAGCCTGACGTTCGAGCTCAGGTTGTCGAGCACCAGGAAGATCGGGCCGCCAATGGCGTTGTTCCCGCGATTGGTGATCGTGATCCGTTGAATGATACCGCCACGGCGCCTCCGCTTCGCTCCCAGCACGACGGATACGAAGCTCGTCACGTCGGGGCTGACGACGAGGCTGATTGCGGTCGACGTGCTGGTGGACGAAGTGGTGTCCCCGTTATACGTCGCCGTGATGGAGTGCGTGCCCGGCGTGAGCGAAGTCGTGAACTTGGCCGTGCCGGTGGAATCCAGGGGCACGAGCCCCAGCGGAGTCGCGCCATCGAAGAAGGTGACGTTCCCGGTCGGGGCGACGCTACCGGCGGGATTGGTAACCTTGGCCGTGAACGTGATGGGCTGGCCCGAGAAGCCGGAACTCGACGACGACGTGAGCGATACCTGGGACGTGACCTTGCTCAACTTCGCCGTATTCAGCAGCGTGATCACTTGGGGCGCGGCGAACTGGGAGACGTTGACGGTAACCGGGAACGAACCGGCGGAAATGAAGGTATTCCTGCCGGAGACGTCGAATCCACCCTGGCCGTTCGAGGTCACCAGCCCGTTCGTCAGATGACCGTCCCCCCAATTGATCACGGCGAAGAAATTCTTGGCAATGTCGGTGGGATTCGAAGACGAGAATGTTGCGACGGTACCCGAGAAGGCTGCCCCGACGTTCGATGTGATCAAGGCCGTGGCATCGTTGGTGCCCTGAGGCCCAGGCACGACGGTTGGCAGGTTGGCGAGCGATTGCGGCTCCGCATAGACAAAGTCGTCGGTCGCCACGAGGTTATGACCGCCAGCCGGGTCGTCCTTTCCACCGGACGTGAAGGTCTTGCCGTCGAACGAGAACAGGGTATCCGTCCCCAATGTCAGGCTCACCCTGGTTACGAGCGGCGAAGCGAACAGCGCGCCCGCGAACTCCGCCTGCCCCGCCGTACCGGCCGGCACAAAGACCGTGGCGAGGAGTCTGTCACCGTCGAAATACTGGATGCTCGAAGTGTTCGCTGTCTCCGAGTTGAGGAAGACCGCGCCAAACCCGCGCGTCGCGGCCGGAGCCGGCGTGGTGCCGTTGGCGCCCGCGGTCACGAAGCTGAGGTCAATGGTGTGATCGTTGAACATGGCGAAGGTATTGCTGGGGCTGAAGGCCGGAAACAGCCCCGTCACATTCGGGTTCACCGTGACAAATCCGTCGCTGCTGACGGCGTAGATTGTCTCGAAGAACACGCCACGGGTCTGGAATCGATCTTGCGGGATCCCGACGGTATTCGCCGCGATGACCGTCGTGTTGGCCCCGCCGCCGAAGTCGGTGCCATCGGTCGTCACGGCGTCCCAATTGATCGTGCGCGATCCGCCGACCTGAGGCGACGCGGTTGCTCCGTTGTCGACGCCGCCGATGGCGGTCCTGAAGCTCGAAATCGCCGTCGCCACATTCGTCGTCCCCACAGCCGCGAATTGCTGAGGGGGCGCGACAGTGACGGGATTGCCGGGGAAGAGGACGCTCATCAAGGAGCGATCCTCCAGCGCCTCGATGCGGACCGTGAGATCCTTGCGAGCGCGGCGTACCGAGCACCGTCGATTGGAGAGGAGAAACATGCACGGCTCCTTGGGTTGGGGACCGATCCCACGCCAGGTGGGTCGGTCCGAAGTCTCCGAGGAGAGTCTTCGCGACTCATCCCCTCCGACAACACTTCCAGCCTTCATGGGCACGTCCACTATCCAACCCGGCTCTCGCCGTCGCAAGAAAAATGTTAGTCTTTGCCAATACTCCCCATTTTGTCCGAAGTCTTATTCAGGACATATCTGAAATATGCTCAGACGGCGACCCCGGAAGGATCAGACCGGCCGGAGCGCCGGGGGAGTAAGGGATGAGGAGTGGCGCGGTGATGCCCCCCGAGAGGATAATTTGCAGCGTCTCGTTCACCGTCCAGGGCACGTCGGTCACGTCGTTTGCCGGCACGAACAGGACGAACCCGGCCGGGGGCATCACGCCGGTGAGGACCCAGACGCAGAGGATCACGTCCCCGGTGCCGCTGTCATGGAGCGTCTTCGTCACGAATGCCAGCGCCCGGCTGCCAGGGTGCGGGAAGGCGACCATGACGACTCTCTTGAATGTCGGCCCACCCCCGGTGGATTGGAGGGACTGGAAGAGATTGCTGACCGCCTTGTAGACGAGCATCACGCCCGGCACACGCAGCAAGATCCAGTCCAGTGCCCGCGAGAGTCGAGATTTCACGAAATAGCCGAGAACGTACAAGAATCCCAGCGCGAGGGCCACCGCCAGGATGGGAGAGACATACGTCTGCCACCAGTCAGGAAGATTCTCCCGCGTCGAGTTCGCCATGAGACTGTTGACGATCTTCGCCGCCGGGTCGATGAACAGCCGTTGGAGCGTCGAATAGATCCAGTACACGATCCAGAACGTGATCACGATCGGCAGCATGAGGAGTAGTCCGCCGATGACACGTGCTCGGACCGCGTCGAGCATGCGGCGAAACACACCCTTCGGCGCGGGCGAAGTCGTCGGCCCTTTTTCCTGAGGCGAGGGAATGGGGTCCACGCGGGGGCTCCCTGGGTTGAGCGGTCTTGAGATCGGGGCGAATCCGCCCCACAACCTAACGGCCTGAGAGAGGCCGGGCAATCGTCCGCAGGAATTCTCGCCAGAAAGATGGCGGACGGTTACACTTGTTCTCGAGTGAGCAAGGCGACACGGGCGCGAGGGGCTATTATGCAGAGCAGTCAGGCGAAGACGGTCCAGATCGGCGGAGTGACCCTCCACCTCAGCTCTCCCGACCCCACCGAGGAAGGATGGATCGGTCAGGACATTGTCCTCAAGCAACTGCTCGCGTGCTGGCTGGTGGTGGACCCCCGAGACCGACCCCTCTCGCCGCGCCTGATCGGGCCGCCAGGGATCGGCAAGACGACCCTGGCCATGGCCGCTGCCCGTCTTCGTAAGCAGCCGCTCTACATCAGCCAATGCACCTCGGATACACGGCCCGAGGACCTGCTGGTGACGCCGGTCCTCGCGGAATCTGGCAGGATCGCTTACCACGCTTCTCCGCTGGTCTCGGCGATGATCGCCGGCGGAGTTTGCGTGCTGGACGAGGGGAACCGGATGAACGAGAAGTCGTGGGCCAGCCTCGCCCCCCTGCTCGACCACCGTCGCTACGTCGAGAGCGTCGTCGCCGGCATCACCATCCCCGCCCACCCCGATTTCCGGTCCTGCGTGACGATGAACGAGGACGAATCGACCTACGAGGTGCCCGACTACATCCTCTCCCGGTTGCAACCCACGCTGGCCCTCGGCTTCCCCGATCGCGACGACGAGCTCGCGATCCTCAAGTACCATCTGCCGTTCGCCGAGGACGACCTGCTCGCACTCACGGTCGAATTCCTCCAGCAGGCTCACGAATTGAAGCTGGATTTCTCTCCCCGAGACGGCATCAACCTGCTGCGATACGCACTGAAGCGAATGGCACAGGACCCGGCTCATCCCCTGGGGCGCGACGTCGCCTGGCAGGAGGCGCTGCTATGCGTCCTGGGAGAGGATGCGTTCGACCTCGATAGCCTCGCCCAGAGCAAACGTCGGGCCATGGGTGGACAACACGCCCCGATGGGTCTCGGGGATCTCTTTTTCAGCCCGGGCGACCCGTTGCATCCGGATGCAGAGGACGACGAGGACGACGAGGATGACAATGAGGAGGATGACAACTGACGATGCCCTCGACCTCAGACGACTTCCTCACTCTCGGTCCCCACATCCGTGTCCTGCCGATCATCCACGGTTCGGGCGACTTCGCGATCCGGGTGCGCGAAGAATTGCTGGCGCGTCCGTATGATTGCCTGGCCGTGCCGTTGCCGCCGTCGTTTCAGGACGATGTGGAAGCGGCCGTCGAGCGAATGCCGACGATCGCGGCGGTGGTCCAACGCGATGCCGATGGCGAATCCGACGGGGCGTCCTTCGTCCCGATCGACCCATGCCAGGGAGTCATCGCGGCCATTCGCACCGCCCTTGGCGAGAGGATTCCCCGCGCCTTCATCGACATGGAAACGCCGAGCTTCGAGGCCCGCCACGCCTGGTTCCCCGACCCGTACGCGCTGAAGCTTGTCAGCCCCGAGAAGTTCGCCGCGGCGATGTTGCCGATGATCCCGGCACCCGCCGAGGGACAACACGCGCATCGGATCGCCTGGATGGCCGCCCGGCTCCGTAAACTGGAGACGCGATATCGCTCGGTTCTTTTCGTCTGCTCCTTGCTCGATTGGCCCTGGATTCGGGACGCCTACGCGCGAAAGCTCGAAGTCGAGGAACCCGATCGGTTTTTCTCACCCATCGAGACATTCCCCGTCGACCCCAAGACCCTGATCTTCTTTCTCGGCGAACTCCCGTTCATCACGGCCCTCTATGAGCGCGGACGGCGGGAGTTGACGCCCGACGACAACCTGTCCGTCGATGGCGTCAAGGAATTGGTCCTCCACGCCAGGGACGCCCTCAAGTCCACGCTGCCGCGGGTCGCCCAGCGGATCACCCCGCAATTGCTGTCGGTCTTTTTTCGATACGTCCGCAACCTCGCGCTGATGGATCGCCGGCTCACGCCCGACCTTTATTCGCTCGTCATGGCGAGCAAGCAGACCGCCGGAGATGATTTCGCGATCGCGGTCGCCGAGGCCGCACGGGAGTATCCCGTCGATCCTCAATTCACGGAGATCGACGAGAGCCGATACCTGCGCATGAGCACGGATCGTGCCGAGCTTCCCGAGTGGGGAACGCTCGGCATGACGACGCGCCTGCCCGGTCAGGCCCTCTCGTGGCGGACCTGCGAGTTGAAGCCGCGTCCGCCGGAGCGAGACCGCAAGAAGTGGTCGCAGCGATGGGACCCCTACGGCATGTGCTCTTGGCCGCCCGAGGACGACCGCATCGAATCCTTTCAGAAGCATGTTCGCGACCAGGCCAAGGCGATGCTGGGCGCGGACCTTGCCCGTTCCGAGAAGTTCACATCGAGCGTGATGGACGGGCTGGACTTGCGTGAGACCCTGAGGAACTGGCACACCGGTGACCTGTACGTGAAAGTCATCCCGCCCGATCGCGGCTCGATCGAGGTCGTCGTCTTCCTGTTTGATACGCCCGCCGATCCTCGCACCTATCCCCATCGCGCGACCTGGTACGCCGAACATTCGGAGGAATCGACGCTCGCGTTTTTTGCCTCCGACCCGATGAAAAATCTCGTCGGTCCCGGGATTGCCCAGGCCCAGTATGGCGGCGCGCTGTTTCTCTTCCCGCCCCGAGCCATTCCCGATGTCTGGAGCAACACGACGCTTGATTTCACGGATACGCTGGAAGAACGGCTGATCGCGGGCGCCTTGCTCCACACGAGGGAAAAGCACGTCGCGATCGTCAGCCCCCGTCCGCCCCTGGCGTCCTGGCGCCGACTCGCCCGGCGATTCGGCGTGAAGCTTGTCTATCTCCCTCTCAAGCGATTCAGCGGCCAGACGATCGAGCGATTGCGCACATTCCACGTCCTGAACGGCAAGCATATTCGTTCGTATGCGGCGGATTACATTCGCGAAACCTAGGTCGATAATCCACCACTCGGAGCACCGGAGAATTATCCCGCCATGACACCGATCCTCTCCTACGTCTCCGCGCTCGTCCTGTCCTTTTCATTCCCAGCCTCCGGATTCCAGTCTGTCGACGCCCCCAAGTTCGGGGTGAAGGCCGAACTTCCGAAGTCGTGGAAGGTCGTCATTCGCGAGAAGGATGACAGGGTGTTCGTCGCACTGATCCCGCAGACGGACCCGGAGCGTCCCGGAGTCGTTGCGTGCGAACTTGGGCTGGCGCCCGAGTCCCTCGATGAATATCGCACCCGAATTGATGGCAACGCCAAGCGTGGCGGCCGTCCCGGCAAGCTCGTCCGCAATGAGGTCCTCAAGACGCCGAAGGGCGACCGCCTCGAATCGCTCTGGGAATTCCGGCCCGCGCCCATCAGCCTTTGGCGGGAGCTGAGCGTCCGCGTCATCGCCAATCGCCAGATGTACACATTCCTACTCAACGTCGACGAAGCCAGCTATGCGGAGGCGAAGAAGGCGTTCGACACCATGGTCAGCTCAGTGGTCCTTACACCTCCGAACACCGGCGCGGATCTCATCCACAAGGCCAAGAACCGCTGGTCGCAGCGCGAGTTCAAGTTCGCCCTCGATCTGCCCGCCGACTGGAGCCCCGCGCTCGCTCCCGATGAGGTGGCTCTGTTTTACGCCAATGGTCCGGCGCATGGAATCTGGTCCGATAACGCGCTGGTCATCGCGCAGAAGCATCGTCCCCTCGATCTCAAGCATCTGGCCGAGACCTTGCCGGATGCGCTCCGAGGTGAGGAACCGAACTGCGAGGTGCTGGCGTGCAAGGTGGTGAGCCAGGGCAAGCTCTCGGCGCTGGAGACGGTCGTGAGGACCCGTCGCGGACCATTCTCGATGACGGTCCTGGAACGCCGGTTCGCGGCCGAGCGGTTCGATTACGAGGTGAAATACACGATCGAGTCGAAGCGGTTCGACGAGCTCGCCCCCCTGCTCCGCAAGAGCCTCGACAGCTTCGCCGAACTGCCCGGAGACGTGCCGGACGGACCTGGACGACCCGGTTGATGAATCACCTCTGCCTCATCGACGGACCCGCTGATCATAGCTGAAAAAGCGGCAGGCCGGGTCTGCCCTCCCGGCGAGGCGGCGGTTACAATGCGGACCCAGGATTCCGCCGCCACGTCCCAAGGATGCCGGCTTCGATGCCCAGACAACGGAGTGTCCGCGAACTCTCCTCGGGGGAGCCGTCGGCCATTGAGAACGATCCTCTGGCCCTACTTTCTGCGCCGCTGCGCGATTGGTTTTCTCGCGATTTCCCGGACGGGCCGACCCCCGCGCAATCGCTCGCGTGGCCTGCGATCAAAAGCGGCGAGAACCTTCTGCTCGTCTCTCCAACCGGCACGGGCAAGACCCTGGCGGCATTTCTGGCGATCCTCGACGGCCTCCACCGCGAGCATGCCGCGGGGACTCTGCGCGAGGGCCTCCGATGCGTGTACATCTCGCCGCTGCGGAGCCTGGGTTACGACATTGAACGAAATCTCACCGGACCTCTCGACGCCATCCGCCGCGAGATCCGGCTCGAACGCTCCCCCGTGACCGTTGGCGTGCGGACCGGCGATACGTCGTCGAGTGTGAGAAAAGGGCTACGCACCCGGCCGCCGCATGTCCTGATCACGACACCCGAGAGCCTGTCTCTCCTGCTCAGCCAGTCCGCCTGGCACGAGATCTGGCGGGGTGTCGAACATCTCATCCTCGACGAGATTCACGCCCTCGTTCCCACCAAGCGGGGCGCGGACTTGATGGCGAGTGCCGAACGGTTGTCGGCCCGATGCGCCCGCGACCCCGCGCGCGTCGGCCTGTCGGCCACCTGCAATCCGGCCGAACCGGTGGCGGCGTTCCTTGTCGGCCCCAGTCGCTCATGCCGGGTCGTTGTGGCCCCGGCACCGGCCGGTAACAAGCCGCCCGATCTCGTCGTCGCGAGTCTCATCCGTCGCGAGGAAGCCCATCATCGGGGACTGAGCTATGGACGATTGCTCAAGAAGTTACGGCACGATATCGGCAACAATCGCACGACTATCGTCTTCGCCAACACGCGAGCCCTGACCGAGAAGATCACACACGACCTGAGACGGACGCTGGATTCGGGTTCAGCATCCGTCGCCGCGCATCATTCCGCACTCGATGCCTCGCGCAGGCGAGAGGTCGAATCGGCCCTGAAATCGGGGGACATGCGGGCCGTTGTCACGAGCACCAGCCTGGAGCTAGGCGTGGATATCGGCACGGCCGACCTGACCTCGATGGTGGGACTTCCCGGGAGCACGTCCCGCTGCCTGCAGCGCGTGGGCCGAGCCGGTCATCGCGTCGGGGCCATGACGCGAGGCGTCATCTACGCGGCCACCGCCGCCGAATTGGCGGGAGCCGTCGTCACGGTCGAAGCCGCCCTGGCGGGACGAGTTGAGCCACTTCGGCCCATCAATTCACCTCTGGACGTCCTCTGCCAGCAGTTGATCGGCATGGCCAGCGGTGACGAGTGGTCCGCCGACGGGGCGTTCGACCTCTTGAGGCGATCGGCCCCATTTGCATCCTTGTTGCGAGCCGACTTCGACGCTTGCCTGGACTTCCTGGCGGGTGACCTCGCCTCCCCCCCGGGCGCCTTCGAACCGGAACCGGGGGCTGCGCCCAAGTGGACGGCCCCACGGATCTGGAAATCGCGGGGGTTGTTCTCGGTTCGCAATCGCCGGGTCATTCGCTGGTTCTGGTCCAACGTCGGGACGATCACGTCGGAGGAGTCGGTCCGAGTCCTTGTCGACGGCCGTGAAATCGGGTCTCTCGAAGGGAACTATGCCGAACGCCTCCAGGCGGGTGATCAATTCGTGCTCGACGGCCGCACGCTCAAGTTCGGCAAGCTGGACGGCTTCACCGTGATCGCCCAACCTTCAGACGGCGAGTCGGAGTTACCCCGATGGTCGAGCGATCGGCAGTCGCTCTCCGCCGATCTCGCTCATGCTTTGGTGGCCTTCCGCGAAGAAGCGGCACGCCTCTTGACCGAGGGTGCCTCGGCCTTGCGTGCCTGGCTCATCGAGGGTCACGGCCTGGAACCCGACGCGGCCGGTGTTCTCGAGGATCTTCTCTCCGCTCAAGAGCAGCTTAGCGAAGTTCCCCCTCGCGGCGGACTCCTCGTCGAAGAGTGGCCCGGCGACGAGGGGTTCTCCTATGCCTTCCACGTGCCGCTTGCCCGCTCCGCCTGCGAGGCCCTCGGCCGGGCGGTTTCCGCAAGGATGGGTCGCCGTTTCGGCAGAGACCTTGCGCTCGCGGTCGCCGATCTCGGATTCACGATCCGAACCCCTGACGCGGCGCGAATTTGTCCGGGCGACCTGCCCGCCCTCCTTGACCCGAGGAATCTCGACGACGACATTCTGGACGGACTCGATCGTGGCGAATTGCTCGCTCGCCGCTTCCGCCACGTCGCCGGGACGGCCATGATGGTCCTGCGGCGACCTGACGGGGGCAAAACGCGAGTCGGCGGCATGCTCTGGGTCAGCAATCGCCTCTATCCTCTTGTGAAGGCGTCCTGTCCCGAGCATCCGTTACTGCGAGAGACGAGGCGCGAAGTGCTGGAAGAACTTCTGGACTCGCGCGCGGCGATCGCGTGGATCGAGTCCAATCCCCCGATACGGTTCCGCTCGCTCGATGGCCCGTCGCCGTTCGCGGTGGCGTGGATTGACGCGAGCGGCGCCGAGGCATTGCGGTTCGAGACACCACGCGACGCACTGCGACGGCTCCATGCACGGCTTGTTGGGACGGGGGGCACGCCCTCGTGAGCGTTTCCATGACGAGTGTGTCCGCGCCTGGCTTGCTCTCGCCTCCCGAATTGTCCGGCTGGTCGTTGGCGCCCGAGGGAGCCGCAGTTCACCTCGCCGAAGGAACGGCCGTGATCGCCGACGTCCATCTCGGCTACGAATGGGCGCGCGGATCACGGGGAGATTGCATTCCGCCGCACTCGCTCAGGGAGACGGTGTCGAAGCTGGAAACCCTGCTGAGCCGAGTCTCGATCACTCGCCTGATCATCGCGGGCGACCTCGTCGAATCGGCAGGCCCGTGCGCGAGAACCGCGAACGATGTGGCGAGCCTGTTCTCGTGGCTGAAGGCACGCGGCGTCGAAGCGGTCTGGATTCGAGGAAATCACGATCCTGCCCGAGGGCAACCGACAGCGTGCGAGTTAGACGGCTGGAGGATCTCACACGGGGATCGGGGTCTGGGCGAGGGGAAGTCCATGATTGGACACCATCACCCCGCGCTCAAAACGGCCGGACTGTCCGCGCCGTGCTTCCTGGTCGGTCACGAAACGATCGTCCTTCCCGCCTTTTCTCCCAATTCCGCGGGCCTGGACGTGGGGACCGGACGATTGCCTCGCCCACTTCATCGCGAGCCGTTGCGATGTGTGGCCGGGCTTGGGGAGGAATTGCTGGACTTCGGCCCGATCGCGGCGCTGGCGGCAAAGCTCCTGTAGGCTGTCTGTCAGGACACCTCTTTTTCAACGGATCAGGACTTCGACGGCTTTGGGGGAGGAGTCGGTTTCGCCACTTCCCACTTGGGGATCATGCGCGTCAAGTGTTCGCGAACATCTTCGCGCAATTTCTTGTCGGCATGAGGTGTAAGATCGCTCAGCTTGAGAGCGAACCAGGCCTGCTCGACGGCCTCGGGGTAGAGTTCGAGATCGGCGAGTGCCTCCGCAAATTCTGCGCGCAGGGACGAGTCGGTCGGATAGAGGATGCAGGCTTTCCGGCAGGCATCACGGCGGTCAATGCGAATCCGATAGCGTTCGCCCTCGACGAGGTTCGGGAGTTCCAGAAATTCTCGAGCCCAGGCGGCACGAAGGCGTTGGGCGAGGAGCGATTTCGGATCGCGCGGACGAGTCCTCGCACTCTTGAGGCCGGAATCAATTCGGTGCCATGTAAAATCATCGGATGGACGGCCGCGACGTCGCCATTCCAGCCCTTCCAGATTCGCGCGGGCGATCCGGGCGCGAGAACCGTATCGATCGGCCTCCGCGGCCTGACGATACAAGTCATCCGCTCGCTTGGCATCGGCGGTCACACCCATCAGGGCCGTTTCCGCGGCGCTCATGGCCGATTGCGCCCGGAAAAACGGCAGAACCGTGCCGATATAGGTCCCGAGCACGGCCGCGAGACACGCCCCGACCGCGAAAGTCAGCTCTCGTCCACCGAACGGTCGCCGAAGGCCCGATCGGCGATCTTCACGAAGATTCTGCCCAAGCGCCAGCATGCCCCAAAGCATGAGCGAGACCGGCGCAAACCCGATTCCGCCCGCCGCCAGGAGGTTCACGACGATGGCCACCACCCCGAGCCCCAAGGCCTCGGCCGCGATCGGGGCGCGGTTCCAGAGCTGCCGTCCAATGGTAGCCGCCAGGCCCCAACTCACGGTGAGGATCAGCAGCCTTGAAGCGGACTCAGGATCAAAGGGGTTGATGCGGACGAGGACTATCGCCAACAGCGAGCCTCCCAATCCCGCCGAGACGACAAGCCATGTCGTGGAATACGGCGCGTCCGGCTCATCGTCATGAGCGCTCGATGCGACGGCCTGCGAGGAATTCGTGCGACCGAAGATCTCGCGTAGCCCGAACCCAAGAGCGAACAACATCGCAACGACTGCCGGTAATCCAGCCGTGGCCCAGACCTCCAGGACGAAGTTGTGCGGGTCGGTAATCTCCTCACTCGCTTGCGGGAGCTTGTGCTGCAAATAGGGACCGGCGAAGTTTCCTGGGCCGAGACCAGACCACCAGCGGCTCGGCCCGTACCAGATCACGCCCCAGGCCCCTCGCCAGTACTCCGCGCGATACGTGAGCGACTTGGTTGACTCGGTCAAGACCTGGCGATCGAGTTGCCCCGCCATCGCGGCCACGGCCACCAGCACGGCGAGGGTGCCGGTCAGACCCAGACCGACCAAGGCGATCGTGCGGGATGAAACGCGACGGCGTTCTCGCCACGCAAACAACGCGAGCGCGACCAGGAGGCCCAGATACGCGCTGCGGCTCTTGGTCAGGAGAAAACACAGGAGCACGGCCAGCAGCGCCGGCGAGATCAAGAAGAACAGCCCGGCGCGTGCGTCCGCAGACTCGGCGAGTTCATCCGATGGCGAGGACGTGGCCGGTCGCCGGGCGATTCCTCGCAGGAACACGCACAGTCCGAGGATCATCGGGCCGACGAGGAACCCGGCGAGGGTGTTCGTCAGCGCGAACGTCGCCACCGGCTCGCGAGAGCCGATCAATCGATCGGCGAAGCGCTTGACCTGGATCGCGTCCGCATTGGGATCCAGCCCCGCGCGTCGCATCGCCTCGCGAGGATTCGCCCGGAAGAAGGCCCGAGCCTCCGGCATCTCGACGACCGATTGATAGAGCCCGTAGACGGAGACGGCCACCGCCGTGGCGACGAGAATCCCGGCCAGAGCCGACGATTCCGCGCGATGGCGAGGGAGGTTCCGCAAGAGGAGATACGCCAGGCCCACGGCGATCCACTCCCACGCGAAGTTGATCGCGATCCGCCGGTCGGCCGCGTGAGTGGCGCTGAGCGCGACCAGCCCGAACAGGGCGACCACGCCAAGGTCGGCCCACGATCGACGGAGACGGAGCCCGCCTTCGAGCCACATTCCGGCCACTGCGATCACGGCGGTGACCAGCATCATCAACGACCAAAGCAAGCTCGTGCCCGAGTCGGCCTCGGACCGGAATTCCGCGGGCCAGTAGGCGCGGGCGACGATCAGGGCGCCCGTCAGGCCGAGGGCGACCCGACGAAACGTCTCACCCAATGTCGCGGCGGCGGGCTCAACGTCGCCCATCAGTCCGGAGGGCAAGGCTGATGGCTCGGGGGGCGTTGCGGCACTTACTGGGATGGATCTGAGCTTGCGGCGCGACATCGGAACTTCCTGGCTCGTGAGGGATCACGCCTTGCCCGTCGAGACCTCGAGCACGGCCACAAGGCCGAGTAGGCAGATCGTCTGAGCGACGATCACGGCCGCGCCAAACGCGGTGTTTACCTGACTCAAGAGCAGTGATCCGAGGCCTCCGGCGAGTGTGATCAATCCAATCGTCGCGACCGCCCGCGCCGGGGTCAATCCCCGGTCAACCAGGCGATGCGAAAGATGGCAACGATCCGGCTGAAACGGGCTGCGACCCTCGCGGAGGCGAATCAACACGACCGAGGCGGTATCGTAGAGGGGGACCGCCATGACGAGGAGCGGCGTGACGATTCCATAAGGGGGAAACCCCGCTCGCGTGAACGTCCCGGCGACGGTCAGAGTACCGAGCAGGAAACCAAGAAAGTTGCTGCCGGCGTCTCCCATGAAGAGCCGCGCCGGGGGTCGGTTATGCAGGAGGAATCCCGCCAACGCCCCCACCAGCACGAGCAGAACGGCCGGCACGAAGAGACTCCCGACGGCGACCTGTGCCCCGACGAAGAGCAGCGCGGCGATCAGGCCGACACTGGCCGCGAGGCCGTCCATGTTGTCCAGGAAATTGAAGGCGTTGGTCAGGCCGACGATCCAAAAAACGGTCAGGGCCGCCATCAGGAATCTGGTCGCCGAGCCTCCCGCTTGAAACAGCGTGACGCGATCCCCGGTCAGAACGAAGGCGATGGCGACGGCAAACTGGACGAGGATTCGGGGCTGCCAGCCCAGCTTGAACCGATCGTCCAGAAGCCCGAGAACCATGATCGCGGTCGAGAGGCCGACGATGACACCCAGCTCTCCAATTCGATCCAGAGCGCCCTGAGCATGGATCGCCAGATCGGGCGGAAGCCACGAATGCCCAAATTTCAGGGCGAGGACGCCCGTCGAAAGGACCAATGCGGTCGTCATCCAGATTGCCACGCCTCCACCCAGGGGCGTGGGAGCCTCATGAGCTTTGCGTGCGTCGGGTTTATCGATCAGGCCGATCCGTGGGGCGACCCGACGGGCAATGGCGCATAAAATTGCACTTAGCACCATGGCATAGCCGACGATTCCCACCGCAGCGAGGGTCACGATCCCGCCCTCTGTATTTCCGATACCCTCTCCGTGTCTGAAAGATCCGGATGGAGCCCACCACGGCGAGGCCAGGTCCGCACGTCGCAGATCATGGCTTCGCCCCCTCGCGCTCGCTCTCGGTCTCGGCCTTCATCGCCTTGAGGTTGGCCAGGCTGAGGGCCAGCAGCAGCATCAAGAGGCCGACAACAAGCCCTGATACGCCCAGCAAACTCGCCCATTCCACCAGGCGGTCCGGGGGCCAGCCGCTCCGCCGGCCGCCCGAGAGGATCCAGACGAGCCCGAATGGTCCGCCGAAGCTCGCGATCGACATGATCCCGAGAAGGAGGATGGGCAGCTTTGACACCGTGGCAGATCGGCGACGGCTCATTGTTCGCCGCTCCTCGCCGCGGCTCGCGCCGCGCGCCGCTCGGCGGCCTTCGTGGCCAGGGCCTCTCGGGCGGCGACGACCTCCGCCAGGATCGTTTCCCCGGCAGTCGCCGCGGCGACGTTGTGCGCGGCGGAGTCGGTACGCCACTTGACCTCGACGGTGCCTTCCTTCAGCCCGCGCTCGCCGATCACGATCCGCAGGGGGATGCCGATCAGGTCGGCGTCCTTGAATTTCACCCCGGGTCGCCCCTCGCGATCGTCGATCAGGACGTCCAGGCCCGCCGCTTCAAAATCCTTGGCCAGCCCGTCGGCCAGTTGCATCACCGCCTCGTTCTGGAGCTGCAAGGGGACGACGATCACGTCGTATGGGGCGAGGTTTAGCGGCCAGATGATCCCATTTTCGTCGTGGCTGGCCTCCACGGCCGCCGCGAGGATGCGGTTCACGCCGATGCCGTAACAGCCCATAATCAGGGAATGCGAGAGCCCCTTATCGTCGAGAAACGTCGCGCCCATGGCGTCGGAATACTTGGTCCCGAGCTTGAAGACGTGGCCGATCTCGATGCCTTGCCCCACGGTCATCGCCAGGCCCGATCGCGGACAGGGATCTCCTTCGACGGCGTTGCGAAAATCGCCGACGTGATCCAGGGGAAAGTCGCGGCCCGGGACGACTCCCGTGAGATGCACGTCCATCGCATTGCCGCCCACGACCACCGCTGGCATCGCCGCGACCGACTGGTCGATCACCATGGGAATCTTGATCCCGACGGGCCCGAGAAACCCCATCGGCGCCCCCGTGGCTTTCTCGACGGCCGCCTGGTCGGCCGGTTCGAGGACCGTCGCCTTGAACGCTCGGCGGATCTTACCCTCATTCGCCTCGTGATCACCCCGGATCAGGGCCGCCACGGGTTGTCCGTCTGCCAGGAACACGAGGAGCTTCGCCGTCTGATTCTCCGGCGTCTTGAGGAATTTGCAAACCTCCTGGATTGTCTTACGGCCGGGCGTTGGTACGGCGACGAACGGCGGAGCATCCGCAACCGACGGAGCCGGCCAGGCAATCTTGCCGATCTCGGCACGTTCGCGGTTGGCGGCATAACCGGATTCGACGCATTGCACGACCACGTCCTCGCCGGTGGCGCAAGGAACCATGAACTCGTGCGAACTGTCGCCCCCGATCGGCCCGCTCTCGGCCTCGACGGCGACGTAAGGGAACCCGCAACGATCGAAGATCCGGCAATAGGCCTCGTACATGGTGTCGTAGGCGGCGTTGAGCTGCTCCAGGTTCGCGCCGAAGGAATAGGCGTCCTTCATCACGAACTCTCGCGTCCGCAGGATGCCGAACCGGGGTCGAGGTTCGTTCCGGAACTTGGTCTGGATCTGGTAAAGCGTCACGGGCAGTTGGCGGTAGGACTTGATGAGATCGCGGACGATATCCGTGACCGCTTCCTCGTGGGTCGGTCCGAGGACGACGTGGCGGTCGGCTCCCAGAGTGAACTCCATGAGGATTCCGCCCATGTGGCCGTGCCGGCCGGACTCTTGCCAGATCTCAACGGGCTGAAGGGCGGGCATCAGCAATTCCAGGGCGCCGGCCGCGTCCATTTCGTCGCGGACGATCTTGGCGGCCTTGTGCAGCACGCGCATCCCCAGCGGGAGATAGCTATAGGCTCCCGCCCCGAGCTGGCGGATCATCCCCGCTCTTAGCAACAAGATATGGCTGGGCGCGACGGCGTCCGTCGGGGATTCCTTCTGGGTCGGGATCAGGGCGTTCGACCAGCGCACGGGGCACTCCTTCGAGGGGACGGAGCGAATCCAGGATTCGAGATCGGAGATTCGAGTTTCGAAATGGATGGCATCGGCCACGATCCTACCAGATTCCGCGCCCCCTCCGAAGAGGCCCGCTCGGAGGATTTGCGCCAGGCGGAGGAACCGGCAGGGCGGTCGTATCCGGATCGTTCGGAATGCGTCGTCCGGAACCGGAAAAAACCGAGGGAAAGCGACGAAATTGAAGACGGCTAGGTATGGATTCCTGACGAGATTTAGAATCATCTGGACGGGAGTCCCGCCCGATCGTGCGTGGCGAGGCCGGTACTCGGGTTTACTGGACTGATCTGGTCGGCGACCCCGGCCGCACGGAGGTGACAGGTGTTTGCAGAGCGATTCCGCCGCCCCAGCCGCGAAACCACCGCCCCTCGCCGCCGCCTCGCGTCGATCTCGGGGGTCGAGGCCCTGGAAACACGCCAGTTGCTGGCGTATTCCCCCATCGGCTCCTTGCCCGACCTGACCGTGACCGGCCAGGCCGGGGCCACGATCACTTATGGCGGGCCGCTGACGGTCACCGTGGATGTTCGCAACCTCGGGGCGAACTCCCTGACCGAGCCGCTGGCTCTCGAACCCAATGCGCCCAGTACCGCGGATTCGGCGCCGAGCCACGTCGGCGTCTATCTTCTGCGAACGGCGCACACCAAGCCGGGCGGGGCGGGCTCGGTCCTCGTGGGCGAGATCGCAACGCCGACGGTGCTGCAAAACAGCCTGGTTCGGCTGACCCAGACCTTCACACTCCCCTCGCGTCCACCGCGATTTCCGGGTAGCGGCGGCACGATCTTTGTTGGGTTCCGCGCCGATGACTTGAGGGAGACGCGAGACCTCGACCGCACCAATAACGTCGGGAACAAGGCCTCCGTGATCGTCAACGCCGCTCTGCCCGACCTCGCCGCCGTCGCGATCGACGTCCCGCCGGCCATGCAGCCCGGCGACACGATCGCGCCGAGCATCAAGATTGCCAATTTCGGGACGGTCGACACGGCCACCCAGGGGCCCGTGACGGTCCTGCTCGTGGCATCGACCGACACGAACTTCGGGCCGAACGACGTGATCCTCGGCCGCTACGTCATCACCGACCTGCCCGGCCTCTCCCAGGCGCCCGCGAGCCGGACCGTGCTGGGCGACGTGAACATCGACGATGCCCCCAACATCGTGACGCTCGAAACGACGGCGACCGGGAGCAATATCGTCATCCTGCCGCCGGGTCAGAGCTTTTTCATCGGCGTGATTGTTGATCCGTTGAACCAGATCCGCGAGCTGCATGAGATCGGCACCGGCCCCAACTCCGCGCTCCAACTGGTCCGTCGCGTCACGGCGATCCCGGGGTTGCCGCCGGCCGGGGTGCTGAGCGCGGCGTCTCCGATCGAGAACCAGTTCCCGTTCCCGGCGTTCGCCCCGCTCGGTAGTCTCCAGGACTTCCTCGGAGATGCGGCCGCCGCCGCCCAGACGATTAACTCGACGGGCGGTAGCTCGTCGGATTTCCTGACCAGCGTCCGGGGATTGAACCGGCCGAAGCCCCCGAAGACGGTGCCGACGCAGCCCGGCGTGACGAACCCGCCGACGCTGTTGCCCAAAGCGTGATCCGCACCCACGGACGACGCGCCGAGGATTCCCCTGGCGCACACTCGTGATTCGAGCGTTGCTCGATCCTGTGTCTCCGCTTGACCTCCGTGCGGATAGATACCTACAATCGGCCCTCGCGGGCGGGCGGTACGGCGGGACGACGAGAGTCGTGCCGTCGCCCTCGCCCGATTGCTTTGATCGGAGCGGCATCGCCCGGCAACCCCTCCCCTCGGCCCGAATGACGCAACCATGACGCGCCGCTACGTAAACCAGCTCGCCAACGGCGAGTCCGTGGATGAGGTCTTCCTCGTCGCCGACAAGCAACTTCGCGCCAACCGTCAAGGGAATCTCTATCTGCACCTGGACCTGCGCGATAAGACCGGCACCGTCGGTGCGCGCCTCTGGAACGTCAGCGAGAACCTGGCCCGCCGTTTCGAGCCGGGGGGCTACCTGCATGCCAAGGGGAAGGTCCAGGTCTTCCAGGGTGCGTTGCAGGTCATCCTGGCCAACATTGAGGTCGTGGACTCCTGCGAGGTGGAGCCCGCCGAGTTCTTACCCCAGAGCGTGCGCGACTCCGGCAAGCTCCTCGCTCGGCTACGAGAAATCCTCCTTGGTCTGGGGAATCCCCACCTGCGGGCGCTCGCCGAGTGCTTCTTGATCGACGACGAGTTCGTGCGCAAGTTCGTCTCCGCGCCGGCGGGCATCAAGAACCATCACGCCTATCCCGCCGGGCTGCTCGAACACGTCGTGACGATGCTCAACGTCGCCATGCGCATCGTCGACCTCTATCCCGAGGTCGATCGTGACGTCTTGCTCGCGGGGATCTTCGTCCACGACATCGGCAAGATCGACGAACTGTCTTACGAGCGTACCTTCGGATACACCGATGAAGGTCAGCTCATCGGTCATCTCGTCATGGGCGTCGCCCTGCTCCGCGAGAAGCTCCTGAAGACCGCCGACCTGACCGGCGAGCCCTTCCCGACGGAGCTGCGCCTTCGCCTGGAGCACATGATTATTTCTCACCACGGCACCTTCGAGTTCGGCTCGCCCAAGCTGCCGATGACGCCCGAGGCGATCGCCCTGAACTGCCTGGACAACCTTGACGCCAAGATCCATCTCTTCACCCGCGAGATTCGCGACGACCCGAGCCGGGAGTCGAACTGGACTCCCTTCCATCCCAATCTGGGCAGGAAGCTCTACAAGGGCGATGTGATGGCGAACGGGGTCGTGGAGGATGCGGAACTCTGAACCCGAGGTTCCACAGACCATGAGCCAGTTCGACGACAAGATCCTCGGCCTCGTCTCCCGAGCCGATTATCGGCCGATCACGCTCAAGGCGATGTCCCGGCGGTTCCAGGTGGGGCCGGAGGACTACGCCGAGTTCCGGTCGGGCGTGAAGGCCATGGTGCGCGAGGGTAAGCTCGCGATCGGCAAAGACAAGACGCTGAGCAAGGCGACCGAACCCGCGAAGGGCCTGATTGTCGGCACGTATCGACGCTCCGCGAAGGGGTTCGGCTTCGTCCGGCCGCTGAAGTCGGAGGGGAGGTCGCAGGACATTTTCATACCCCCGGATGCGGGGACGGATGCGTCCTCGGGCGACCTCGTCGCCGTGAAGATCATGAAGCGGTCCCACACGCCGGGGACGAATAGCGAGGGGAAGATCGTCCGCGTGATCGAGCGCGCGTCGGGCGTGTTCGTGGGCACGTATTTTGAAGAAGGAACGTCGGACAGCTACGTGAAAGTGGATGGTACCACCTTTCAGGCGCCCATTTACGTCGGCGATCCCGGCGCCAAGGGAGCGAAGCCCGGCGATAAGGTCGCCATCGAGATGGTGCGCTATCCTTCGCCCGAGATCGAGGGCGAGGGCGTCATCACCGAGATCCTCGGTCAGCGCGGCCAGCCGGGCGTCGATACGCTGACGGTCATCCGCGCCTTCAATATCCCCGACGTCTTCGACGATGACACGCTGGAAGACGCCCGAGAGCAGGCCAAGAAATTCAACGAGAAAAAGATCGAGGGACGACTCGATCTGCGCGACGTACCGACCGTCACCATCGACCCGGCCACGGCCCGAGACTTTGACGACGCGATCTCGCTCTCGCGAGACGATCGCGGCTACTGGAACCTCGGGGTCCACATCGCGGACGTGTCGCATTTCGTCCGCGCCGGGTCGCCTCTCGATCAGACCGCCCGCAATCGCGGCACGAGCGTTTATCTGCCCGACCGCGTGATCCCGATGCTGCCCGAGGTGCTCTCCAACAGCCTCGCGAGCCTTCAGCAAGGGCACGTTCGCTACACCATGAGCGTCTTCATCGAGTTCGACGCCACCGGGGTCCGGACCGATCGTGTATTCGCGCGATCGGCGATCCGGGTCGACAAGCGATTCAGCTACGAAGAGGCCTTTTCCTGCATGGAGCATCCGGAGACCCCCGTCAAAGGCGTCTCGCCCGAGGTCCGGTCTCTGCTGCATCAAATGCTCGAACTCGCGCGGATACTCCGCCGTCGCCGTTTCAAACGGGGTGCGCTCGAACTGACGATTCCCAAGGTCGAGGTCGAACTGGGCGACCACGGCGAAGTCGTCGGAGCCCACCTGTCGCACGACGACGAGAGCCATAGCGTGATCGAGGAGTTCATGCTGGCGGCGAACGAGGCGGTGGCGTCGTTCCTGACGGAAAAGCATGTCGCCTTCCTGCGTCGCACGCACGCCGACCCCGACCCGGGAAAACTCAAGCAATTCGCGGAATTCGCGGCGAGCCTTGGCTACCCGATCGAGAATCCCCTGAGCCGTTACGACATCCAGAAGGTGCTCGACGAGACGGCCGATAAGCCCGAGCGGTACGCGATCCATTACGGCCTTCTGCGAAGCCTGAAGCAGGCGACGTACTCGCCGGAAATCGAAGGCCACTACGCGCTGGCGAGCGAGGACTATTGCCACTTCACCTCGCCCATCCGCCGCTACCCGGATTTGCAGGTCCATCGTCAGTTGGGGATGATCCTCGACAAGAAAAAGCCGACGTCCGACCTGGAGGAACTGGTCGCCCTGGCCGAGCACTGCAACCGCACCGAGCGTCGCGCCGAGATGGCCGAACGCGAACTGGTCAAGATCAAGCTGCTCACACACCTGGAGGGCCGGATCGGCGAATCGTTCCACGCCATCATCGTCGGGGTCGAGGACTTCGGCCTCTTCGTGCAACTGGTCGAGTTGCCGATTGACGGATTGCTCCACGTGACCACGCTGGGCGACGACTATTACTACCTCGAATCGGAGACTCACTCGCTGATTGGTCGACGATCCGGCCGCCGGTTCCGATTGGGCGATCGGATGGACGTGCGCGTCGCTCGCGTGGACGTCGACCGTCGCGAGTTAGACCTTGTCCCGACCGACCGCGATCCGGAGGCCCCTGCCCCCCCGGCGAGGCCTCGTACGCGCTCTCCGCGCGTTTCCGCCCCGCGGGCGAAGGATCGCCTTGCACCACCGAAGAAGTCGAAGGGCAAAGGGAAGCGCAAGGGCTGATCTCCAGCCCACGCCTCCCTGGGTAAACTATCCAGGTCGAGAGACTTCAATCGAGCCACGACTCTTCCGAAGATCCGGCCGGGTTGTGCCGATAAAGAGGATCAGAAGACTTCGGGATCGCCCGGTGTTCCTTCTGGTCTCGCGATCGGTCTCGGGGCGATTGCCCTTCACAAGATTGCGCGGATTCGGACAATCCAGGCTCGCCGGCCCCGTCGTTCGCGGGGGTCCAAGCCGGCCACGAGCGACGGATCGCGGGAGCAGCCTCTCATGAAGCACGGCATGCGAAAGAGTATTTCCCTGGCCATCTTCGGTCTGGTTGCGGCCAGTTCGCTGGCCGGGGCGCAGGTCGTCAATCGCGATGTAAAAGTGACCGGCCCGAAAGGCCGATCGATCGAACGCCAGATCCATACCGAGCGCGGACCGGGTTACGCGGAGCGCGACATCACGATTCGTCGCCCGGGAGGAACCTATGAGCGCGACGTCCGCGTCCAGCGGGGAGGCGGCCACGTACCGGGACCGGGGCCTCGCGGGCCGAACGTGTACCAGCGGAACGTCGTGATCGAGAATGACTATTATCTTCCGCCACCACGTCCGGCCCTCTTCGGGTTCGGATTCGGAGGTCCGTCCTTCAATTTCGGGTTCGCGTCTCCGCCGCCGGTCTATGTCGCCCCACCTCCGATATTCGTCGAGCCGGCTCCGCCACCGACGGTCATCTACCAGCCTCCGATCCGCTATGCGGCGCCCCCCGCGCAAACCGTGGTCGCGGACCCTGTTGCGGCGGCCATGGATCGACTCAAGAGCTACCATAATCACTCCCGTCGAGACGGCGCTCTGACGCTCGGCCGGCTGGGTGACGCCCGTGCCGTGCCGGCGCTGATCGATCGCCTCGATCGCGACGGTGAGAAGGAGGTCCGCGTCGCCGCGGCCTGGGCACTGGGTGAAATCGGCGACCCTCGCGGTGCGCTCTCCTTGCAGAAGGCATCGCTTTATGACCGGAAGCGCGAGGTCAAAGAGGCCGCCGCGATCGCCTATCAGAAGCTCGACCGCGCCCCGATCAACGACCCGAACGTCCGCGTCCCCGAGCCAGACTCGACCTCCCCTACGCCGCTGCCGCTCCCGGACGAGGAACCGCCCTCGCGGTCCCGCCGATCGCTCGACCCGCCCCCCCCGCCGATGCCCGATCAGCCGAGGTAAGGCGGGCCAACCCCGATCGGGATCGCTCATGACCGACCACGCCCGCGGATTCTCGCTGCGGACGGCCACCTTCCTGGTCGTCTCCAGCACCGTCGGCGGCGGGGTCCTGAGCACCTCGGGCTATGTGGCTCTGGATGTCGGCAGTAACCGGTTGATGCTGCTGCTCTGGGTGATCGGAGGCGTGATCGCCGCTTGCGGGGCGCTCTCGTTGGCGGAGGTCTCGGCTTCGCTACCGAGGTCCGGCGGTGAATTCGTCATCCTTTCCGAGGCCTATGGCCCGTTGATCGGATTTCTCGGCGGATGGGTCTCGTTGATTTTCGGCTTCGTCGCGCCGATCGCGGCGACGGGCTCCGCTGCCGCATCCTACTTGCTGTCGCCCTGCGGCATGACGGGCCTCCTGCCCATCCGAAACCTGGCGACGATTGCTATCGTCGGATTCGCGCTCACGCACGCGGCCGGACGGGCGCATACCGAGCGTGTCCAGGGGCTCGTGACGGCGGGGACGATCGCGGCGCTCTCCGCCTTCGTTGTCGCCGGGATCTGGGTTGCATCGCCAGGCCTTGCGTCGATCACGGATCGCCCTCCGGTTCTTCGTTTTCCGGGCGCGGCAATGTTCGTCGGCCTCATCTTCGTTTCCTACGCCTACACAGGATGGAACGGCGCATCCTACGTCGCGGGCGAGATCGCCGACTCGCAACGGATTCTTCCGCTCTCCATTCTGCTGGGCACCGGCATGGTGGTGGCCTTGTACATCGGCCTCAACGCTGTCTTCGCGCTGGCGGTCCCGATCGAGGAACTACGGATGATGGCCGATCGCGAGGGCCGCGACTCCATCGAACGGATCGCCGCGATCGCCGCGAGGCGTCTGTTCAACCCTCCTGGAGCAAACGCGGTCTCCCTGGGGCTCGGGGTCGTGCTGTTGGCGTCATTAAGCGCGATGTTGCTCACCGGTCCGCGCGTCGCGGTCGCGATGGCGCGGGAGGGGAGGATGCCTTCTTTCCTGGGCCGAAATTCGAGGCGAAACGAGACCCCGGCCACCGCTACCGCACTCGTGGCCGCCGGTGCGATCGTGCTGCTCTGGTCGGGCCGTTTCGAGGCGATCGTGTTCGCCGCCGGGGTCGGACTGGCGTTGAATTCGCTGCTCACCGTGGCGGCCGTCTACGTTCTACGTTGGTCGCAACCCGATCTGCCCCGCCCGTTTCGCGTTCCCGGATATCCCGTCCTGCCGGCGATCTATCTGGTCCTCACCGCGGCCTCCCTGGGCTTCGCGTTCGTGGACCGTGAACAGCGACTCACCTCGCTCGCCGGTCTGGCGGGCGTGGTCGCCGGGATACCGGTCTATTTTCTGGGCCGACGAGGTAAGCCGCCTGAGCGGCCGGGGTCCTCGGATCTCTGATCCGCTTGACGCCCCGCCCGCGTTCTTTAAACTAGGAAGAGATTCCACCTTTCGCGATTTACTCTCTGGACGCCGCCGGTACCCATGAGCGAACCGACCGAGAACTTCGTCCGTCACGACCCGCCCACCGAATTGCCCCCGGTCGAGCCACCGTCCGCCCGCTTCATCGTCCAACTGTTCGTGATCCCGGCGGCCATCGTGATCGTCCTGGTCGTGGCCTATGTCGCATTCGTCCAGCTCCCCTTTGGCCGGCTCGCGAACGGCGGTCGCGACGTGATGGATTACGTCCGTTCGATCAAGGGGAGCAACGAAAACCGGCGGTGGCGCTCGGCCTACGAGCTCGCGAGCCTGATTCAGAACGACGGCCGGCTCGCGAAGGACGGCAACCTGCTCGGCGAATTGACCGTGGCTCTCGACGGCGAACTGGCGAAACCCAAGCTCGAGAATCCCGAGCTGGCCGAATATCTCGCCCTCAGCCTCGGCGCGTTCCAGACCACCAAATCCAACCCTGTGGACGGGCGATCGACCGATCCGATCGCCACCCTCTCCAATGCCCTCGGCCCCAAGCAGCCCAGGACGGTCCGCGTGGCGGCGGCCATCAGCCTCTCGCGTCTGGCCGAACGAGCCGGCGGGTCGTTCGGTGATCCAACGGCCGTGCATGCTCTGGCCGCCGCATCCGCCTCGGCCGAAGACTCCGCGGTTCGCCAAAGGGCCTCGTACGCCCTGGGGTACTTTTCCGGAGATGAGGCCCTCGCCGCGTTACGTCGGCGAATGAGCGACGAGGAAGACCGAGTCGTTTACTACAACGCCGGTGCCGCTCTCGCCCGACGGGGCGACCCTGAAGCGGCGCGCGTCTTGAAAGAAATGCTCTCCCCCGCCGATTTAGCCCAGACCCTCAAAGCCTCCACTCCCTCCGAAACCCAGACCGCCATCGAGGCGGTTGAGTTGGAGGCGTTGTGGGGATTGCAGGCGTCCGTCACGTCTCATCCGGACCTCACGATCGCCGTCAAGCCGCAGCTAGAGACGCTGGCGAAGACCGCTGCGCCCGCCGTGAGGATCGAAGCACAAAACTTATTGAAAAAATTACCGTGAGAATCGCGAACAGTTGGGCCGCTCTCACTGCGATTCCATCGACGGTCCTTCTTACAAAACCGACGCCGTAGTCGGCATTTGCGCCATAATCTACAACCCGGGATGACCCTCTCGGAACGGCGTTTGCCCATTGAGTTCGGCCGATAG
Source organism: Planctomycetota bacterium (assembly GCA_028291545.1). Taxonomy (GTDB): domain Bacteria; phylum Planctomycetota; class Planctomycetia; order Isosphaerales; family Isosphaeraceae; genus JAQGHR01. The sequence continues at coordinate 74,025 of JAQGHR010000097.1, forward strand.
GCGTCGGATGCCTCTGGCCACATGGGCTTTGGAGAAATTGAAGGAGACGCGTCTCTCATGCGATGGGATAGCGCGCCGTTGCAGTGAACGGTTGTCCGTGAGCTGTCTCCTATCGGCCATGAGCGAGCAAGACTTGAGGCATTTTTTCATTTTCCCTGGCACCGCATCTTGCCCATGTTATACTGTATCGGATACACGAATCGGGTCATGCACCCCGGTTAGATGACGAAGCGGGGCAGGATTGCAAATTTGGGTTGAACGGGGGCCTTCTCAGGGACGAGACGCGTTGTTCCCGGCACCATTTCTGATGGACACCGAAGGCGGACGCACCAGGGACGTTCGTCCTGCCGAGGAGGAGCAATGATGTCGGGAATTGCGAAGTTAGTGCGGACGATCGCGGCCGGAGCCTTGCTGGCATTCGGACTGTCGGCGACGGCCAGTGCGACGTATTGCGGCGGGGCCTCGTTCCGTTGCGGGCCACCGCCGGTCGTCGCCACCCAGTGCGATACGGTCGCCTTACGGCCGACCTATACCACCACCATGCGGACGGTCTTCGAGACGGTGTACGAAAATCAGCCGTACTCCGTCATGGAAACCCGATTCCGCACCGTTCTTCAGCCTCAGAGTTACACCGTTCAGCGACCTGTGTACCAAACGTCTTACGTCCCCAGGACGTACACTGTGTGCCGCCCTGTCTACCAGACGGCTTATGTGCCCCGTCGATACACGGTCTGCCGCCCGGTCTACCAGACCCAGAAGATGGAGTGGCGCTACACCGTCTGCCGGCCGGTCTACAGCACCAGCTTCGTCCAGCGCAGGTACACGGTCTGCCGCCCGGTCTACCAGACCCAGAAGATGGAGCGGCGCTATACCGTCCGCCGGCCGGTCTACAGCACCAGCTTCGTCCAGCGCAGGTACACGGTCTGCCGCCCGGTCTACCAGACCCAGAAGATGGAGCGGCGCTATACCGTCATGCGGCCGACCTATCAGACCAATTACGTCGAGCGCAGGTACACCGTCTCCCGTCCAGTCGTTCAAACGTCCATGGTCGAGCAACCGTATACGGTCTGCCGACCGGTCACGACCATGCGGGAGGAACTAGTTGAGTGCGGCTACTTCGAGACCCGCACCGTCCAGATTCCCGGCCCCGTCGTGCAGCGCATGGCGGTGGATTCATGCGGGGGCTGTGCTCCCGTCACCGTCCAGTGCGCACCGAGGACCGTTTGCCAGCGTGTGTATGTGCCTCGCACGGTCGCTCGCCAGGTCGCCGAGACGCGCTACGTCAGCCAGACGATGAGCCGGCAGGTTCCGGTCCAGACCTGCTCGTTCGTGAATGAAGAGAAGGTGGAGCGGGTTCCCGTCGTTTCTTGCCAGATGGTCGCCGAGGAGCGAGTCCAGCCCTACGAGGTCCGCACTTGCTCGATGGTGAACGAGGAGAAGGTGGAGAACGTCCCAGTCACGACCTGCTCCGTCGTTCGCGAGGAACGCGTGCAGCCCTACGAGGTGCGGACCTGCTCGATGGTCCGCGAGGAGAAGGTCGAGAACGTCCCCGTCACGACCTGCTCCATGGTCCGAGAGGAACGCGTCGAGCCGTACGAGGTGCGCACGTGCTCGATGGTCCGCGAGGAGAAGGTCGAGAACGTCCCGGTCACCACTTGCTCCATGGTCCGCGAGCAACGAACCGAGCAGGTCCCGGTAAGGACGTGTTCCATGGTCCAGGAGACCGCCGTCCGTCAGGTGCCGGTCTGCGTGGCCGAGAAGGTGCCCGTCACCTTGACACGCTGCGTTGCCCGACAGGTCGCTCGTCAGGTGCCGGTCACCACCTGCACGATGGTTCCTGTCGCGGTCCCAGCCTGCATGACGTGTCAATAATCCCGGGCTTTGCTTGATTTGATCCGCCAGGGGCCACGAAGCACGGCCGGTCGAAGACAACTTCGACCGGCCGTGCTTCGTGGCATAGTCGCAAGAGCGCCGACTTCTCAAGAGCCCTCGATCGGCTGCTGAAGGTAGAGCTTCATGTAGCTCTCATAGCGTCCCACGTCGATCTGCCCCCAGTGGACGGCTTCCTTGACGGCGCACCCGTCCTCATGGGTGTGGGAGCAATCGGGGAACTTGCATCTGGGAATGTAAGGGCGAAACTCGACGAAGTATCCTTCGACTTCCGCCGGGTCGAGGCCCCACAGTTCAAACTGCCGGAGGCCGGGGGTGTCGACGACATACCCGCTGCCGTCATTCAGGCGGATCAGCTCGGCGTGGGTCGTCGTGTGCTTCCCCTTGCTCGTCCAGTCGGAGACCTCGCGAACACGAAGGTTGAGCCCGGGCTGGATCGCGTTGAGCAAGGTCGATTTGCCGACGCCGCTCTGTCCGGAGAACGCCGTCACGCCGCGCCGGATGATCTGTCGCAGGCGATCCAGTCCGCGACCGTCGGCGGCGGACGTGGCGAGGGTCTCGTAGCCGAGCTGCGTGTACAGGCCGATCACCCACTGATAGTCGACCAGATCCACCAGGTCCGCCTTATTCAGCACGACGATCGGCTTCACGCCCCCGGTTTCGGCGGAGATCAGGTAGCGGTCGATCAACGGCAACTTGAGGCCCGGCGCTTCCAGGGCTGAAACGATCAGGATCTGATCGACGTTGGAGGCGATGATGTGCCGTCTGCGCTGGTACGATCGCAAGATCGTGCCTTTCCGGGTCTCGACCTTCTCGATGACGCCCTGCCCCTCGCTCCCAGGCAGGAACCACACCCGGTCGCCGACGGCCACGGCGTTGCGGCCATCGATCGCGAGCGTCTTGAGGATGCGTCGCACGCCACACCGCACGAGTGTTCCATCGTCGGCCTCGACCACCGTATCCAGGCCGTGGACCTTGATGACGCGGCCCTGGCGACAGAGCGTCAAGTCCACGGAGAGGGACGCGCCCGGGTCGTCGATCGTCGCCGGTGCCTGCCCCTCGGTCACTTCCTGGACGATGGTCCTCTTGCGCGATAAGTCCCCCTTGGCGCGAATCCGCTCGTTGGAGACGCCCTCCTCGGCCGAGGCGTTCCCCTGGGCGAACGATCGTGTCAGATTGTTGGCGCGCGCGCGATGCTGGCGGTTCTTCTTGAACGCCACGCGCACCTTTTTCTTCTTGGCCACCAGGCGCATCCTCTCGCTCGTACCCGGATCTCTCTGAAGTCCAGGCTAGGGATGTGTCCCGAGGCTGTCAACCAAGACCCGATAGGCTCGCGGGCTCCGTGCCCTCTACAACGATTTCGCAGCGAGGAACTGGAAGAGCGGATCGAGATCAACATTTCCTCCGCTGATGATCACACCTACGCGTTTTCCCGTGACGTCAATCCGCCCATTCAGTATCGCCGCGACCGGCACGGCGGAGGACGGTTCGATCACGATCTTGAAGCGCTCCCAAACGAACCGCATGGCGTCGAGGATGTCGGTTTCGGTGGCCGTGACGATCGCATCCACATGGCGGCGGATGACGGAGAAGTCGCGTTCCCCGAGCGACGTCCGGAGGCCATCCGCCACCGTCCTGGGATCTTCCGAAGGGACAATGTACCCGAGTTCCAGAGACCTCCTCGCATCGTCGGCACGCTCGGGCTCCGATCCGATCACCCGTGTCGTGGGCGAGATTCCTTTGACCGCGATGGCCGTGCCGGACAGCAATCCGCCGCCTCCGCACGGCGTCACCACGAGGTCAAGCGGGCCGGCCTGTTCCAGCAATTCGATCGCCGCCGTTCCCTGCCCGGCGATCACGCGCCAGTCGTCGTAAGGGTGGACGAGCGCGAATCCCCTCTCGGCGATCAAACGTGCAACGGTCGCTTCCCGATCGGCGAGCGTCGGCTCGCATGAGACGACCTGAGCGCCGTAGCCTTCGGTCGCGGCCCGCTTGATGGCCGGCGCCGTCCTCGGCATGACGACGCAGACCGGGACGCCCGCCAGTTTCCCCGCGAGGGCAAGCGCCTGAGCATGATTGCCCGACGAGTGCGTGACGACCCCGGCCGCCCGCTCGGCGTCGGTCAATTGCAGCACGGCGTTCATCGCGCCGCGGAACTTGAAGGCACCGACGCGCTGGAGGTTCTCGCACTTCAGGAAGATCGATCCCCCGCAGCGATCATCCAGGCTCCGCGCGGTCAGGACCGGCGTCCGGTGAACCCACGGCGAGATGCGGTCGGCGGCGGCCCGGATGTCGTCGCAAGAGAGGGACATGGAAGATCCTGACGGATGGTTACATACCACTGGCGAGCCCGGCGCTGACGCGACCGGGCTCGCCTCGTTTGCTGTTAGACGCACCTACTTGATTGCGCTGTAGTCCGTCGGATCCAGGAACACCGAGGTGACCTTCGCGACGATCTTGCCGTCCTTTTCGCTGGCGTCGCGGGCCTTGACCCACTCGGGATCGGCCTGAAATGCGGCCCACGACGCCTTGGCGGCGTCTCGGCTCGAATGGGCCAGGAGGTAGACGAGCGTGTTCTCCTTGCCATCCTTCTCATCCTGCGGAACCCAGTACCCGATGTTGACCATTCCGTGCTTCTCGAACAAAGCGGTCGTGTGATCGCGGAACCGCTTGTTCAGGGCGTCGAGACGCCCGGGTAGGGCGACGTAAGTCCTCATTTCGAAGACGCGAGACTTCGGCGCCTTCGACGCCATAGCCGACGAGGCGAACGCAGCGGCGGCCATCAGTCCAGAGAGGCCAAGGACAAGTCGGATTCGGTTTGTCATCTGCGGAGAGGCTCCCCATACGCGGGCCAAGGGTCCAGTGCGAGACGACCCGTTATAGCTCGCGACAGGCGGTGGCTCAAGGGGCGGCCCCAACCACTGCGGCTCGATGCCGAAACCCGACTCTCGAAACCCGATTCTCTGTGAGGAACCGAGTTTGGCGTCTCCTTCAGAATCCGGGCGAATGCCGGTCGCCAGAGCGCCTGCTCGTGTCAGAGATCATCGCAGCGCGGATGACTTCCGAGCAGCCAATCCGTTCCGGGAGGTCGCGATGGCCATTGCCTCAGCGGAGGGCACGGCGGACGCCGGAAGGCGGCCGATCGGTCAGATCCTCGGGAGTGTATCGTGCTCGCCTCGCTCCGTCGGTCGTCTTGCCGAGGGGAATGTCATCGAGATTGACGCGACGACCCGATTCCGACGGCGGAATCCCGTCCTCGGTCTTTTGCAGGGGCAGAAGGCTCTTGAGTGCCTTGACTTCATCCCAGGGCACACGCATGGCGGGGACCTTTTCCGCGAGCATCTGGCTGAACGATTCCTCGGGCCACTCCTGAACCACGCGGTAGGAGAGGAAGCTCAAGAGGGCGTACATCCCCAGAGTCGCGGGCAAGGACGGAGCCCAGAACTTCATCGCGGTGCCGAACGAGCGCTTGATCCGTTGATTGTTCAGGTCGACGCTGAACATCTCGTCCAGGAGCAGGTGCGACAGGAAGCCGACGACCACGGATGAGGCCATCAGGACGCGGACCAGGTGCGAATTGACGGGATAATATAAATAGGCCGCCGCGCCCCAGACGGCGCAGGTCGGGAAGCTATGCATGATTCCGCGATGCACCATCATCTTCGCCATCGTCCGCCGCATGCCGTGGCGAACGAAGATGTAGGCGATCACGGCGGCCCAGAGGTGCATCTCAAACGGCAGGTCGGGGACGCCGCGCGCAAGGCGATGCCAGACGGCCACGGCGGTCAGCACGCCGAGGATGCCGGTAAATCCCTTCAACTCCACGCCGATCGGGTGATCCAGGTCGGGCAGGAGACCGCCCAGGGTCGTGAGCAGGGCGGCCACCGTGCCGTAGATCCAGTGCAAACCGCCGAGCGCGGTCACCCCGATGGCATACACGATACCAAGGGAGCTGGCGAACGACATATGCTGGCGGTAATTGCCCACCCAAAACGGGGGTCAGGGACGGGAGTCGAGGGCCGGACTCTCGGCGACGATGCCGAATCCGGGGCCGGCGACCACTCCTTCGGTCGTCAACCGCTCTCGGCCGCTCGCGTCCCCGTTCCCCGTTTTCCGGTTCTCCGCTCGATCAGGCGGCGGTGAGCCATTGACGGATACGTCCGAGATTGCCGGCCCAATCGGGACCGGTCCGGCGGCGGCCGTAGGCATCGTACAGGAGGTCGAGGGTTTCGACCAGATGTCTTAAGCTCTCGATCCGGGCGATCTGCGCATCGGTCCCGACGGCGCCCTCCACCTTCGGAAGTGCGAGCCCGGAAACCGCCAGGGTCTCGGCCTGGAGCGTGAGATCGTACTGAATCCCGTGCCGTACGAGGATCAGGCCGGTCTTGCGCGGCAGCTTGCCCGATTGGAGGGCGCGGAACGCCTCGGGCAGCTTCGCCGGACCTTCGTCCTTCAGGCTGTCGCTGCCGGTCATGCCGCGAGGGCAGTCGAGGGTCAGCGTCTTGGCCAGCATCACGGTCACTTCCGAGTCGTCCGAGAGCGTGATGGTATCGCTGTCGTTCTGAAGCGTGTGCCAGAGCCACATCAGGAACTCGTTGCCCCAGTAATCGGGCCTGGTCGGATCGGACTCGGCCCAGGCAACCTGGCCGACCGCGTCAGGATCGTTGCCGATGTAGGCGATCGGTGCGAAGTAGGAATCATTCCGTTCGGCCGCCAGGCTGCCCGACGTGATCGGCTCCAGGTTGCGGTCGAACGTTTCGCGGAAGAGGCCCTGCAATCGGTCGAGGACCGATGCGCTATTCGTGCCCGCGTAGAGCACGTTCGATTGTCCGTCCCAGAGGATCGGGATGTGCTTGCGGCGTCGGAACCGGCCATCGGCGGCTTCAGCTTCGGCCCGAACGCGGGCCGCTTCCTTCGCCTCCTGCTTCTGGGCCTTGTTGGCGAATCCGCTGGGGTTGAGATGGGCGCGGGCGTCGGTCTCGATGCGTGTGTAGGCGCGGAGCAGGTCGCCCGGGATCTTGTCGGTGTCGATCCGCATCGCGAGGTGCAAGGCGTCGGTCAAGAGGTTCTTCTCGACGCCGAAGGTCAGATCCAGGACGTGATTGCCGCCGGCCCAGCCCACCGTGATGCCGTCGGCCGCATCGCCCATTCCGTGCTTGCCGATCGCATGGGCCTCGACCTGCTCCAGGAGTTCCTCGCCGAAAGGCAACGGGCTCTCGCCGCCGACCCGGTATCGCGTGAACGTCACCCTGCCATTCAAGAAGCCCATGGGGGCACTCCTTTGCCGGGAGAATCGGGAGATGAATCGCCAGAACGCCCATGGACGGGGAGGTTCACCGCAATGACCACGGCGCACCTCCCCGTCCCTGTCTTCTACCCCTGTTTGATCGGACGCTCTCCCCCGAGGTCTGGACCGATTCGTGGACCTGGTCAACTCGCCGAAGAAGGGCCAGACCGACCGGCGAAGGCATGACGGTCAGGTAAAGTTGTTGTACTGGATCGGGAATTCCGGCGGATGCTCCTTGAAGTGGGCGATCACGGTCTGGAGTTCGTCCTTCTTCTTGCCGGTCACGCGAATCTTCTCATCCATGATCTGGGCCTGAACCTTCGCGCCGAGACCCTTGATCGTCTTGACCATCTCACGGGCCGAGTCCTTGTCGATCCCGACGTGCATCGTGAGCGTCTCGCGCACGGAGTCGTGGGACGCCTCTTCGAGCTTGCCCCGCTTCAGGGCGTTGACGGCCACGCCTCTCTTGGCCATCTTCTCCTTGAGGGCCTGGAGCACGGCGTCGAGCTGGCCCTTGTGGTCGGCGAGAAGCGTGAGCGTGTTGTCCTTCTTGTTGAACTCGATCGACGCGCGGGTCCCCTTGAAGTCGTAACGCACCGCGATCTCGTGCTGCGCCTGCACGACGGCGTTATGCATCTCCGCGTGGTTGATCTCACTGACGATGTCGAACGAATAGGTGTCGGCCACGGCGGTTGGGCCTCCGATCCGAGAGGGTTGAGTAGACGAAGGGGGAATTTCGACGGTCGTCGAAATATCCGCGATCGAGCGACGAACCTATTCTACGATCTGGGCGATCCGGGCCTCGCAACTTTTTCGCGACGACCGGACGCGGTGGGTTTTCCTTGTATCGGTGCGCTCATACAATCGGCCCCCGAGTGCCGTCGATTCAACCGGCGCGAGGACGGGACGTGTGGCCCGGTCCAACGCTGGAACTACTCCTGGAGAAGACTTCGATGATGAGGACGCTTCAGACTCTGGCGGCACTGCTCGGCCTGGTAATCGCTCCGACACTGGCGGCGGACCCACCCAAGGTCGAAGGCGACTGGGAGGGCTTCATGAAGGTCAGCGACACCGCGTCGCTCCTGATGGTCTTTCACATCAAAAAGGGAGACGACGGCAAGCTGACCGCCACATGCGACAGTCCGAATCAGGCGTCGAAGGGAGTCAAGGTGAGCGGCGTGACGCTTGAGAAGAACAAGCTGACGATGACCGTCGCGGCCAACAAGGGCGAGTTTGCCGCGACGTTGAGCGACGAGGGAAGCGAGCTCAAGGGCGAGTGGAATCAGGGGGGCAAGGCCCTCCCGTTGACCCTGACCCGACCGTCCACAAAGCCTGAGTCGCTGTGGGAGGGCGACATCAAGATCCAGGCCGGGCTGAAGCTGAAGATCGTCCTCCGGGTACGGTCCGACAAGGACGGCAAGCTCACCGGCAGGATGGATAGTCCCGACCAGAATGCGACGGGGTTCAAGGTCGACACGGTGACAATTGACAAGACGACGCTGGAATTCACCGTCAAGACCATCGCCGGCGAGTTCTCCGGCAAGCTCAACGAAGCCGGGACGGAGGCCGTCGGGGAGTGGAAGCAGGCTGGCGCCGCCATGCCGCTGACGATGAAGAAGACCGATAAGGTCAGCGAGGCCCGTCGGACCCAGATGCCCAAGGGGCCGTTCCCCTACCAGGAGATCGAGGTTTCTTACCCGAATGCCGCGTCGGGGAACTCTCTGGCCGGCACGCTCACGCTCCCCAAGGGGGATGGGCCGTTCCCGGTCGTGATCCTCATCACGGGCTCGGGCGCGCAGGATCGCGATGAGACCCTCATGGGCCACAAGCCGTTCCTCGTGCTGGCCGACTATCTGACGCGGCGCGGCATCGGCGTCCTTCGCGTGGACGATCGCGGCGTCGGCGGCTCGACGGGCGACCACGGCAAGGCGACGAGCGCGGATTTCGCGACCGACGTCCAGGCGGGCATTGAATACGTGAAGACTCGCAAGGACGTGAATGCGAAGAAGATCGGGCTGATGGGCCACAGCGAAGGTGGCCTGATCGCCCCGATGGTCGCCGCCAAGAACCCGGACGACGTGGCGTTCATCGTGCTCCTGGCCGGCCCGGGCGTTCCGGGCAATGAGATCCTGGTGGCGCAATCCGCCCTGATCGGCAAGGCGATGGGCGGAAAGGACGAAGAGGTCGCCAAGCAGGTCGCCATCGCCCAGAAAATGTACGCGGAGATCCGTACTGGCACGGATGAGGCGGCCGTGACCAAAGCCCTGCAGGCGCTCGGCAAGGAAGCGATCGGGGCGCTTTCACCCGAGGATCGCAAGAAGACCGGCGACGCCGGGCTCAAGTTGATGGAAGCTCAGATCAAGATGATCCAGACTCCCTGGTTCCGGTACTTCTTGACGTACGACCCTCGTCCGACCCTGGCCAAGGTCAAGTGCCCGGTCCTCGCCGTCAACGGTGAGAAGGATCTCCAGGTGCCGCCGAAGCAAAACCTGCCCGAGATCGAAAAGGCCGTGAAATCGGGCGGCAACGACAAGGTGACGGTGCGCGAGTTCCGCGACCTGAACCACCTGTTTCAGACGAGCAAGACCGGAACGCCGGCCGAGTACGCCCAGATCGAAGAGACATTCAACCCCGACGCACTCATGGTCATCGGTGACTGGATCGCCGGTCTCAAGTGATTCGGGATGAGGACCTCCTCCCGAGAGATCGGGCGAGGGTCCTTATTTCCCGAGCGAGGTCAGATCCGGATCGCTCGCCGCTTGAGCCGCGGGGAAGCCCAAGGCGAGGGCGCGGCGCAAGAGTTCTTTGGCCCGGTCGCGATGGATTGGCGAACCGGTCGCCTGGTCCAGCAACGCCAGCGCACAGGCGGCGTTGTAGAGATTCTGCGCCGAGGGCGTCTGGGCGAGACGGTCGGAATCCGCGACGGCGGCGGGATTCCCCTGTCGGCCGAAGAGCAAGGCGCGCAGGCGCAAGGCATCCATCGCGTTCGGATCGGCGTCAATCGCGCGGTTGACGTGGTCGAGTGCGGCCCGGAGGTCATTCCGACGGAGGAGCAGGGCCATCCCGTAATGGGCCCGCGACTGCCTCGGATCGCGATTCAAGACGCGATCGAAATCGGCGCGAGCGCCGTCCGGATCACTCGTGAGCCGAGAGATTCCCCTCGCGATCAGCACTCTGACATCGTCGGGACGGACCTTCAGCGCGGCCTCGAAGTCGTGCTCGGCCTGGTCGCGTCGCCCGAGTCGGGAAAGAGCCTCGGCGCGTGCGGCGAGAATCCCCTCATCCCGGCGCCCGAGCGCGAGGGCACGATTGAGATCGCGCACGGCACCGGCGGCATCATTCAACTCGAGAGCGACTAATGCCCGATCGACCAGGGCTTCGACGAAGTTAGGGCTCGCAATCAAGGCGCGGTTATACGAGGCCAGCGCGTCCTCGGGCCGTCCGCTACGGGCCAGTGCCAGGCCCCGATTGAAGTGAGGCCAGGCAAAGTCGGGCGCGAGCGCGGTGCAGACGCTGAAATCACCGGCCGCGTCCGCATACCGACCGCGCTCGTAGTGGCACAACCCGAGCACGAACCATGACCAGAATCGCTTGGGGTCGAGGGCCACCGCTCGGCCGAGGTCCGTCTCGGCGGCATCGGCCTGACCGAGGGCGGCGCGCGACGTTCCCCGGAGATAGAAGTCTCTCGCGGTCACCGGTGTTGTCCGCTCGGTCTTCCGCCGTTCGGACGAGGCTCGGGAAGACTCTCCCAGCGCGGTGAAGCAGCGAGCGCGGGTCGCGAACAGAGCGGCCGAGGGCCTGGGATCGATCCGTTCGGCCCGGTCCAGGAGCGTCAACGCCGTCTCGACGGTCTCACGGCGCACCGACTCGGATTTGCCTTTGCCGACTTCCGACAGGCGGGCGCGGGCGAGCAGGAGCATCAACTCCGACATTTCTTCGCGAAGCGTGTGTCGATCGGTCGCCGGCAACCGGCGAACCAGCGGACTGGCCGTCCAATCCGAGTCGGTCTCGACACCGTAGTCGGCCAGGATTTTTTCCGCCATCACGATCCCTTGCGCCAGGTGTGATGACGGTCCGCTCGTGGTGTTGAGCAGGAGCTGAGTCTGGGCAAAGTCCTCGTGAAATTGGTTCCATCGCAGCATGGTCCGTGCCGTCTCCGCATGGTCATAGATCGACCAGGCGGCCGTTCCGACCGCGATCAAGAGAGCCGCCCCCAGTGCGGCGACTGGCCCCGCGCCTCGGACCTCGGGATGCCTGCGCCACCATTTGGCCCCGCGCTCCCGTACGCTAGGCTCGGGGGCGTGGATGTTGGGGCGGTCGTCGAGAAAGCATTGTAGATCCTCGGCCAGGTCGGACGCCCGCGAGTAGCGGCGGGAAGGGTCCGGGGCGAGGCATTTGGCGAGGATGGCATCCAGGCTATGGGAGACCATTGGGTTCGACTTGCGCGCCGGGGGGGCACCTCGACGGCGCTCCTCGGTCATCCGGGCAACGACGTCGATGAGTCGCATGCCGGCGGGCGGGTCGTCGAACGGGTGCCGGCCGACGATCAACTCGTAGAGGATCAAGCCGAGCGCGTAGATATCCGAGCGCTCGTCGACGGCCGTGGCGGACGTGGTTCCACGGGGATTAAACGCGTCCAGGTGCTCGGGAGCCATGTAGGGCAGGGTGCCGCCGAGCATTGCCCGGGAGGCATCTTCGTTAAGGGCGTCGGAGATCTCCGTGGCGAGGTTGAAGTCCAGAAGCATCGGCGTCCCGTCGGTGGCGATCAGGATATTCGACGGCTTCAAATCGCGGTGCAAGATGCCCCGGGCGTGCGCGTGCTCCAACCCCTCGGCCAGTCGGGCGCCGATCCAGACTGCGGACTGGACGTACGAATGCGACCGGAGGAACCGCCGCGCGGGCTGGTCGTGATCGACGTGCGAAGCGATCCCTGGCTCCCCCGATTGCTCGCGATCGGGCTCTCGTGACCAGGGCAACCTTGCCCAGTAGCGTCCGAGTATCGAGCGAACCGCCGTGGGGGAGCCGATGCCTCGCGTCATCGCGCCACGCACGGAGTTCGGCCCGGACTGACTCAGACCGGGGCGCGTCGGCGTACGGCCGCCGAGATCGTCGACGGCCTTCAAGATGCTGAGACCGGTGGCCTGCGAGGGTAGTCTCATCCCGCCTCGCTCCAGGATTTGAGCGAGGTTCGCTCCTCCGAAATAGGGCATGCATAACAAGCGCAACCCTGTGCAGATGTCGTCATGAACCGAGTGGATCGGGACGATATTGGTGTGCTGTAGTCTGGCGAGTGCCTGGGGTTCATCACCCAGGGCCTCGGCCACTTTCAGGGCGACGGGACGGCCTGCGAGCTCGGTCTGCTCGGCAAGATAGACGCGTGCAAAGGCGCCTCGGCCCAGCTCGGAAATGATCCTGAATCCACCGATCGAGGCACCGATCGCCGGGAAAACGACCTCGCGTTTCTTCGCTCCTTGCCGCGAGGCCACATGCGATTGCGTGGTCGCGATCGAGCGATCCGCAAATGGTGCATTCGCAGGCTCCGCCAGGCGAAACGCGAGATCAATGTGATCGGAACCGTCGGATTCCGGATCGACCCTGCCCGAGGCGCTCGTCGCGCCCGAGGACGCCGATCCGAGGTGCCATCCGTCAATAACGGGGCCGGTCGTCTCGGCCCACCGGCTCTCGGACAGGTCGGGCATGTCGGGGTTCCTCCTGGTAAACCGGCGAGCCTGGCCTTCGAAGGCGGTCGGTTCCCACGATCGTAAATAGGTCGCGACTCGAAGACTGTCCAATTGGCAGGAAGCGGTGGGCCTGCAGTCGGCGAGCGAGGAATCCGCGTCCTAGGCTATCGGAGAGAACCGGGGTCATCCTGTCACGAGGCCATTCCATGACTGGACTAGGTCTGATCGTTGCCGGCGACGAACACGCCCAGACTCCATGGATGCAGACCGAATCGCGGGAGGCTCTCCAGCTGGCGGATCGTTTGCAGGAGGAATTCGGAGTCCCGGCCGGTGTGCTGGAACCAACCGAGAGCCGATGGCTTGCGTGGTCGCATCCTGCCAGAGAAGACGCTCCGACGAGTCCACCACGCGTCCCCAGCCTCGACCCGGTCGCCATCGTGCGCGAGGAGTCCGCTCGACGCACCTGGCTGGCGCTCCGGGTGCCTCGCGATGACGCGCCCGGAACATGGCTCGCCCTGGCCGCCTTCTCGGACGAGTCTACCCGCCGTCCTGAATGGGCGGATCGGGCTGTTCTTGCGTGGGGGAACGCAGTCGCGGGCCGATTGGCGCTGGAGGGGGCAAGCGGACCGAATCAACTGCCCAGGAGTGTCCAGGTCGCGGAACATCTGATTCGGCGGCTCAGGATATCCGATCCGCCCGAGCGATTTCAGAGCCGGGCCGCCTCCTCGTTGCGAGACCTGGTAGGCGTCGAGGTCGTGGCCTGGGTTCCGAACACGTCGCGCGACTCCATCGTCGTGGTTGGCGGCGTCCATGGCCTGTTGCCGGAGGCGTACGGGCGCCTGGCTCGTGAGCCGGGCGCCCAGGCGTTGAGGATCGTAAATTCACCCACGAGCTCGACTCCGACCGGCCTTCGTCGGTACGTTGTGGCGACCGCGGGCGCAGAGAAGGACGGCGGCTGGCTGATCGCCGCGAACCCCACGGACGACCGCCCCTTCGGCGTTGAGGCCGATCTGATCTCGACGGTCGCCTCGCTGATCGGTACCCAGCGATGCAACGCCCGGATCTATTCCGACCTGAAAGACCTGCTCTTCGGCGTGATTCGCGCGCTCACCGCCGCCATCGACGCCAAGGACCCCTACACCTCCGGCCACTCCGAACGGGTCGCCCGGATCGCCGTGCGGATCAGCCAGGAGTTAGGGATGTCGCCCCACGAACAGGGCGACCTGTACCTGATGGGCCTCTTGCACGATGTCGGCAAGATCGGCGTCGAGGATGTCGTGCTCAAGAAGCCCGGCAAGCTGACCTCCGACGAGTACCATCAGATCCAGGCCCATGTCCGTATAGGTGTTCATATTCTTACAGACCTCAAGAAGCTCCATCACCTCTTGCCCGGGGTCGCCTATCACCATGAGAGTCTCGATGGCTCCGGCTACCCCTCCGGTCTCCGTGGCGAGGCCATCCCCTTGCCCGCCCGCATCCTCGCCGTGGCAGACGCGTTCGATGCCATGTCCAGCAATCGCCCCTACCGCCGCCGGAAAACGGCCGGTCAGATCGACGATGTCTTCCGCCAGGGCATCGGCACCCAGTGGGACAGTCGCGTCGTCCAGGCGCTGTTCGCTTGCCGCCCCGATCTCGTAGCAATCCGGCAGAAGGGGCTGGGAGAGAGCCTGCATCAGGTGATCAATGAGACACTGGGGAGGTCATAAGCCCGTCTGCGCCGGTCGCGTCGGCAAATCCGCCCAACTCGCGCACCCAAAATCGGCGAAATCCGTATAATCAGGAAAAGCCCGGCCTGGAGCAGGGTCCGGTCGGGACATGGAAGTGGTGTACACGCGCGAGGGAGTGGAGTCCGATGCGACAATCCGTCCGATCCGGCCTGGCCGCCCTACTGGTGTTCGGCGTCTCTTCGATGGCGCTCGCCCAGCAAACCCCGACGGGCACTGGCAAAGCGGCGGCCCCGGCCACACGGCCGGCCGGCCCGGCGCTCACCAAGGAGCAGCAGGCCAAGCTCAACGAACCCCTGGCCACCGTGAACGGCGAGAAGATCACGCGAGCGCAGTTCCTCACGCTGATTAGCCAGTATCCCATCCCCCCCGGTAGCGAGCAAAGCGCGTACACGACCGGGATCGATCTCCTGATCAATACGAGACTCCTCACCCAGTTCTTGCAGCAGAACCGCGTCCCCGCCGATACGGCCGAGATCGACAAGATTATCGACGAACAGCGCAAGTCCTTCACCGAGAACGGCACGAGCCTCGAAGCCGCGCTGGCGGACTCGAACACGACGATCGACCAGATGCGTGAGACGATCAAGACGACGCTTCAATGGCGGGAATTCGTCAAGAAAACCGCCACGGACTCCACGCTGAAGGCATACATGGAGGCGAACAAAGACGTCTTCAACGGCACTCAGGTCAGGGCCAGCCACATCCAGCTCAACCTGGAGCCGACCGCCACAGCCGCCCAGAAGGCCGCGGCGAAAGAGAAATTGCTGAAGATCAAGAAGGAGGTCGAGTCGGGCACGATCGGCTTCGCCGACGCCGCGAACAAGTACTCGGAGGACCCCTCCAACAAGGAGCAGCCCTCCGGCGGTGACCTCCGCTGGTTCCCCCGCAAGGTGTTCAGCGAACCGTTCTCGGCCGCCGCCTTCTCCCTGCCGAAGGGGAAAATCTCCGACCCGGTCGAGACCGAGTACGGCATGCACCTGATCCAGGTCACCGACCGCAAGGACGGCGGACCCGTGCAATTCGAGCGATTCCGTGAGAAGATCCTGAATCAATACGCCGTTGACGAGCAGAACCGCATCGTCGCTGAGATGCGCAAGAAGGCCAAGATCGAGATCAAGCCGATGCCCAGCGACCTGTTCGCCGCCAAGCCGGCAGACGCCGCGCCCAAGGCCAAGGACGCCGCGCCGAAGGCGAAGTGAACGGGATAGCTCAGTCGTCGCAAATCGCTTTCAGATGGCGTGCGGCACATCGAGGAGGAGGCGAAGAATGGTCGATTCTTCGCCTCCTCCTCGTTGCATTTCCGGAAGGACGACTCAAAACACGTTCGACGCCATGACCCCACTTCCACCCGCCATCCTCGTCGCCGGGACCCATTCCGGCTCGGGAAAGACGACCGTGACAAGGGCGCTGATGGCCGCCCTCGTGCGTCGGGGAAAGATCGTCCAAGGGTTCAAGGCCGGCCCCGACTTCATCGACCCCGGCCATCATACGGCGATCACCGGGCGGATCAGTCGCAACGTTGATACCTGGATGATGGGGCCGGAGGCGTCGTCGGCCTCTTATCGACGCAACGCGGCGGGGGCTGATATTGCGGTCATCGAAGGCGTGATGGGCCTCTTCGACGGCCGGGGCACGGACGAAGACGCCGGGTCGACGGCCGATCTGGCGCGACTCTGGAATCTGCCAGTGATCCTGGTCGTGGACGCCAAGGGGATGGCCCGGTCGATCGCCGCGATGGCACACGGCTACGCGACCTATGACGCACGGGTTAATGTGGCCGGGATCGTCGCCAACCGAGTCGGTGGCGTCCGGCACTATCAGGACTATCTGCGCCCAGCCTTGCGGCAGGGCTCGTCCGTGGAGCCGCTGGGATACCTGCTGCGAGACCCCCGAATAGAGGTTCCTTCCCGGCACCTCGGGC
Organism: Planctomycetota bacterium; assembly: GCA_028291545.1. Classification (GTDB taxonomy): domain Bacteria; phylum Planctomycetota; class Planctomycetia; order Isosphaerales; family Isosphaeraceae; genus JAQGHR01. The sequence goes on from JAQGHR010000097.1 coordinate 90,531, forward strand.
TGCTAACGGCGGAGGAATTTGCGGCAACCTCGGAACATCACGACGCGCTGGCCGACGCGGCGGAAGCGTCGATCGACTTCGACCGTCTGCTCGCTCTCGCCCAGGTTCCGACCTTGAACGACGTCAAAGCCAGCCTTCGGATTTCGGAGCCGACCGGGCGACGAGTCGCGGTTGCGCGAGACCGGGCGTTTTGCTTCTATTATGAAGACAACCTGGACGCTCTGCGGGACGCCGGCGCCGAGATCATCCCATTCTCGCCGCTCGCCGATCGAGAACTTCCTGCGGGAATCGATCTCCTGTATCTCGGGGGCGGCTACCCGGAGATCCACGCGGAGGCCCTTTCCGGTAACGCCGGGATTCGGGAGTCAATCCGCAGATATCATCGTGACGGCGGGGCGATCTATGCCGAATGCGGCGGAATGATGGCGTGCGCACGTTCGTTACGCGATCTGCACGGCCACGACTACCCGATGTGGGACCTGATCCCGGCCCGGACCGTCATGCAATCGCGATTCGCGGCACTGGCCTACGTCACGGCTCGCACGACGGGTGATGGCCTCCTCGGTCCGGCCGGGACCGAGGCGCGGGGCCACGAGTTTCATTACTCGACCAAAGAACCTCTCGGGCCGCTGCAATACGCGACCGAGCTGAGATCCGCAGGTCGAGAGGTGAAGCCGGACGGGATCACGATCGGCGGTTTACTCGCCGGATACGCACACCTGCACTTCGGTTCCAACCTGGCCGTCGTCCGGGGGATGTTGGCGAAGTGACGGAACCGGCGGGCCGAATGCATGTTGAGCCCCCGAAGGTGCGGAATT
>JAQGHR010000119.1 GCA_028291545.1 Planctomycetota bacterium
GCGGGCGTCCCTGCCCGCCTACAAATTCCTTGAAGACTTGGTAGGCGGGCAGGGACGCCCGCCCCACTCAGAACCCTTCCTTCAGTAACACCGGTCGCTCGCAGCTTTCCTGAAACACGGCCCATCGTATCTTGGTATCCTGGTACGAGCGACTCTGGCAAGGAGGTACCGGGATGGGCGTGCGCGATCTCTTCTTCTTCGGCGTGGTGCTGGTCGGCACGGCGACGCTCGGGGCCGGGCTGTTTCGGCCGGCGGGCTCGAGCGCGACCCGACCGGGCGACAAGGCCGCGGCGTCGAAGCCGGGGGCCGATCCCAGGCCCGCCGTCGCGGAGGTCAACGCGGCGATCCGCAAGGGTTGGGTCGAGAAGAATCTCGACGCGGCACCGCAGGCCCCGGAACTGGCCGTGATGAGGCGGCTCTCGCTGGCACTCACGGGCTCGATCCCGTCGCTGGAGGAGATCCGCCGCTTCGAGAAGCGGCCCGCCGGGGCGAGGATTGACGCCTGGGTCGACGATCTCCTTCACGATCGCCGGTTCGCCGATTACCTGGCCGAGCGCATGGCCCGCGCCTTCGTCGGGACGGAAGACGGCCCGTTCGTCCTGTTCCGCCGACGACGGTTCGCGTCCTGGCTCAGCGACGCGATCCTGGCCAATCGGCCGTATGACGCGATCGTGCGGGACATGATCGCCGACAAGGGCCTGTGGACCGATCACCCGGCGACGAATTTCGTCTCCGTCACGTTCAACCCGGACGAAGGCCGACCGGACCCGGAGCGGCTGGCGGCGCGGGTTTCGCGAGCCTTCCTCGGCGTGCGGATCGATTGCGCCCAGTGCCACGACCACCCGTTCCAGCCGTGGAAGCAGGGCGATTTTCGCAGCCTGGCCGCGTTCTTCGGGGAGGCCCGTTCCGACCTCCGCGGCATCGGCGACGGCGAGGCCCGCTATCATCCGCTCGACCGCAAGACCAAGGAGGCGACCGACGTCTCGCCCCGCGTGCCGTCCCTGCCCGAGCTCTGCCCCGATTCCGGCTCGGCCCGCGAACGGCTGGCCGCCTGGGTCGTGAACCCGAAGAACCCGAGCCTGGCCCGCGCGACCACCAACCGCGTCTGGGCGCTGCTCCTGGGCCGTCCCCTGGTCGAGCCGGTGGACGACCTGCCGCTGGACGCCCCCCTGCCCCCGGCCCTCACGGTCCTGGCGGACGATTTCTCGTCCCACGGGTTCGACCTGCATCGCCTGATTCGCCTGATCGTGGCGAGCGAAGTGTTCCGGCTCGACAGCCTCGGCGGCAGCGGATCCGACAGCCCGTCCGACGCGCACGACACCGCCTGGGCGGCCTTCCCGATGACACGCCTCCGGCCCGAGCAGGTGGCCGGCGCGCTCTACCAATCGGCCTCGCTCACGACCCTGGGGCCGGGTTCGCACTGGGTGACTCGCTTCTTCTCCTACACCAGCCGGAATGACTTCGTGCGGCGCTACGGCGACACCGGCGAGGACGAGTTCGACGCCCGCGCGGGCACGATCCCGCAGCGGCTATTACTCATGAACGGCGACCTCGCTCAGAAGATGATCAAACAAGATCCCCTCAATGCGTCCACCCAGATCGCCGCCCTCTCTCCCGACGATCGCAAGGCCGTCGAGGTCGCCTACCTCTCCATCCTCACCCGCCGCCCCTCGGCCGAAGAATCGGCCCACTTCGAGGCTCGCTTGAAGGGGACCGACGGGGACGAACGGAAGGGTCGGCTGACGGATCTGTACTGGACCCTGCTGAATTCGACGGAGTTCTCGTGGAATCATTGAGTTCGTAGATGAGGCCGTCATGCCCCTTCACTCGCCCGCGACATTCGACCGCCGTGGATTCCTCGCCCTGGCCGGGATGAGCTGGCTCACGCCGGTCGGCCGGCTCCTGGCTCAACAGGCGGAGACGTCGCGGGAGCCGGCGAAGTCGGTGATCCTGTTGTGGCTGGGCGGGGGGCCGAGCCAGCTCGAAACGTTCGACCCGCATCCGGACAAGCCGATCGCGGCCGGGACCAGGGCGGTGGAGACGGCCGCGAAGGGAATCCGGCTCGCCAAGGGGCTGGATCGGCTGGCCGAGCAGATGGGGTCGGTCGCGCTGGTCCGCTCGGTCGTGAGCAAGGAGGGGGACCACGAGCGCGGGACGTACATGATGAAGACGGGATATCGTCCCGACCCGACCGTTGAACATCCCTCGATTGGTGCCATCTGCTGCCACGAGCTGCCGGTCGGGCGGACGGACATCCCGCGTCATATCTCGATCTTGACCGGCCAGTGGCCGAGCCGGGGCGGGTTCCTCGGCGGCGAGTTCGACGGCTTCCAGATCGGCGACCCGAGCGGTCACCTGCCCGATGTGACCACGGCGGTCTCCCCGGCCCGCGATGCGGCGCGTCTGAGCGACCTGGACGTGGTCGAGCGTTCCTTCGCCCGAGGGCGGAAGACCCGCGTCGAGGCCACGCTGCACCGCGAGACCCTGGCGCGAGCCCGGGTCATGATGTCGTCCGAGCAACTGCGGGCCTTCGACGTCTCTCGCGAGACGGCCGCCGTCCGCGCCGAGTATGGCAACTCGCCGTTCGGCCGCGGCTGCCTGGCCGCCCGCCGCCTGATCGAGGTCGGCGTCCGCTGCGTGGAGGTCACGCTGGACGGCTGGGACGCTCATGTGAATAACCATGAGATCCACCGCAAGCTCGTCGCGCAGCTCGACCCGGCCTTCGCGGCGTTGCTGGCCGACCTGAAGCGCCGCGACCTGCTCGGCCGCACCATCGTCGTCTGCGGCGGCGAGTTCGGCCGCTCGCCCAAGGTGAACGTCGCCGGGGGCCGCGACCACTGGCCCAACGGCTTCAGCCTGGCGCTGGCCGGCGGCGGCATTCGCGGCGGGTACGCCCTGGGCAAGACCGACCCCTACGGCCTCAAAGGCCCCGACAAGCCCACCTCCGTCGAGGACGTTCACGCCACGGTGCTCACGGCCCTCGGCCTCAATCCCGGCAAGGAGAACATCGCCCCCGCCACGACCCGGCCCATCAAGCTGAGCCAGGGCAAGGCGATTCGCGAGCTGCTGGCGTGAGCGGCAGGGATTTAGGGTCGGGATTCCGTTCTCTATCGAAGGTGCGCAGTGGAAGGCCGACGGCCTTCCCTTGGAACGGGCGTCCCTGCTCGTACCGATCGAGCCCCGACGGGGCGGAATTGTGTAGCCCCGGGCGTCAAGCCCGGGGGATAAGATCATTGGCCAAAGGCACCAGCCCCGAAGGGGCGACACCAAGGGTTCGGCACGCTGCGTCGCCCGGAGTGTCGTCCCTGCGGGGCTGGGTGCGTGGCGCTCGGTCCCTGTCCCGGGGCTGACGCCCCGGGCTACGCACTTCCGCCCCGTCGGGGCTCAATACGACGGGCAGGGACGCCCTGCCCGCCTACAAGACGTGAATCCCTTATCAGGCGGGCAGGGACGCCCGCCCCACGGGAGAAATGGACGATGTTCTCTGCGTCCTCCGCGATTCCTCCCCGTCTCTGCGTGAAACTCTGCTCTTCCTCTTACATAAATAGATCGTGCCGCAGCCTCGCCAGGATCACCTGTTCGAGCTTGTGGTCGCGGCCACGAGGAATCCACTGCAAGGGCAACGGCACGGGGCCGACGACCTCGCGGGTGCGGTTGATGGGGAAGACGTTGTTGAACACGGCGCGTCCGCCGGCCGCGCGGTCGGGCTTGGCGAGGTCTTCCAGCTGCTTGTAGACCTCCACCTTCACGGCGAACCCGCCTCCGGGCGCGGGTTTGACGGTGACCTGGGCAAACCGTCGGATCGTCTGCAAGGTGGATTCCAGCCGTTCGTGGAACCCGACCGAGTCCCCTCGCCAGGGCTCGCCGAGGTTGGCACCCATCTGGGTCTGGGTGACGATCGTCCCGGCCAGGCGGTTCTCCGAGGCGATGTCGAAATACTCGTCCAGCACGCGGATCGTCTGCTTCCAGACCAGATCGAAATCTCCGGAGGAGACGATCAACGGGTTGGGCGAGACGGTCTCGCGGATGAATCGCGAGGCGAACGGCAGGGTCACCTCGGGCATCGTGGCGCACCCGGCCACCAAGGTGGCCAGCGCCGCCAGTCCGGCCGCGATCGCTTTGATCCGCATGGCGGGGCCTCGACCGAGGGGAACGGTTCGTGACAGGGTTTGACGGGAACAGCCCGAGACAATTCGAGATGAAGGCGCGGACGCCGGGCCGGCGCGTCATGATTCGCGGCGGCATCGTACGGATTTTGCGGATCGTGGCAAGAGGGATCGGGAGGATGGTGAGCGGGGTGGGGCGGGAATGGAAGAGAAATGGAAGAGAAATCGAAGAGTTTCACGCAGAGACGGGGAGGGAACGCAGAGGACGCGGAGAAGAGAAGGCAGGCTCGGGTTCGGTAAAATCCTTGAACATCCTTGACCTGTGAATCGTTCTCCAATCCTTCAATCCTCTCGTCTCTGCGTCCTCTGCGTTCCCTCCCCGTCTCTGCGTGAAATCTTCAATTCCCCAGCTACCTCTCACTCCACCTCTTGCACCAGCACCGCGTTATGCACGGGGTTGCCGGGGATGGTGCCACGGACGAGGACGGCGCGGTCGCCGCGGGAGATCAGGCCGCGGGTGCGGGCCCAGTCGAGGGCGAAGGCCAGGGATTGGTTGCCGTCGGTCAGCTCGGGGACGAGGATGGGGGTCACGCCCCAGAGAAGGGACATTTTGCGGGCGAGGGGTGCGCCGTCGGTCAGGGCCAGGGTGGGGGCGTCGTAGCGCTGCTTGGAAAGGGCGATGGCGGTCTTGCCGGAGTGGGTGGCGACGACGACGAGATTGGCCTTCAGCCGGCGGCAGCACATGGCGGCGGCCTCGACCACGACCTCGGTCGTCTCGGTGATCCAGCCCAGCTTGTACAGGGCGGCGGCGGGTCCGGGGTCGGGATGGCTGGAGGAGAACGACGGGGACGTCAAGAGCGCCTCGGCCTCGGCCGCGATCCGGCTCATCATCGAGACCGACTCGACCGGATACGCGCCGATGGCGGTCTCGCCGGAGAGCATCACGGCGTCGGTGCCGTCGAGCACGGCGTTGAACACGTCGCCCGCCTCGGCGCGGGTGGGCCGGCTGGACGTCTCCATGCTCGCGAGCATCTGGGTCGCGGTGATCACGGGCACGCGGGCGGCGTGGCAGGCCGAGATGATCCGCTTCTGGATCGCCGGCACGCGGGCGACGTCCATCTCGACGCCCAGGTCGCCGCGCGCGACCATCACGGCGTCGGTCGCGGCCAGGATCGCGTCGAAATTGGCCACGGCCTGGGGCTTCTCGATCTTGGAGACGATCAGCGAGTCGATATTGCGCGCCCGAAGCTCGGACCGGAGCCACAGCACGTCGTCGGCCGAGCGCACGAACGAGAGGCCGACGAACTCGACGGGGTTGTCGCGGGTCCAGTCGAGGTCGGAAAGGTCTTTATTCGTGAGCGCCTTGATCTTGAGATCGGCCCCCGGCAGGTTCACCCCCTGGTTGGAGCGCAAGAGGCCGGGGAGCGTGACTACGAGCCGGGCCAGGCCGGGGCCGACGTCGGCTACCTCCATCGCGACCGCGCCGTCGGCGAAGAGGACCTGGTCACCGGGCTTGAGGTCATTGACCAGCTCGCGGTACGAGCACGTCAATTCATGAGGATCATCGGACTTGCGGTCGAAAACGAGCTGGAATTCCGCGCCCGGAGCACACGCGACCGAATCGCCGAGGATCGGCCCGAGGCGGATCTTGGGGCCGCCGAGATCCTGCAAGACGCCGATCTGGCGGTCGCATTCCTCGGCGACCCGGCGTACGTCGCGGAGCAAGGCCGAGTGTTCTTCGTGAGTTCCGTGCGAGAAATTGAGGCGGAAGACGTCCACCCCGGCCTCGATCAGGCGGCGCAGGGTCCCCGGGTCTCGCGACGCCGGCCCGAGCGTGGCGACGATCTTGGTCCGGACCTTGCCCAGCGGCTCGACAAGAGGGATCGGCACGAGGTTTCCTCGACAACAGAGAGGATGCGGATGCGGCGACCGGCGCCATCGTGAATCGCGGCATTGTAACGAGGCCAGGTTCGACCGACCAATGGCAACGCGGGAGTCCTCGTCCGCGAGCCGGTCCTCTTGCGATCACGAGATATCTCGACAAATCTTTTCGACGGCGCGACGCGCTCGCGGGGTTTCCGGGCTTAGAAGCTTACACAGGCCCGGCAAGAGGGCCGCACGGGGGACCGAGAAACGGACTGCGGCATGTGACCGCGATGTCGACCCGGAGCGCAAGACCAGCGCGGAGGAAGCCCCGCGCCTTGGGAGATGAAACATGCGTCAGATCCTGAAGACCTGGCTCGGAACCCCGTCACGACGTCGCCGGGGGAACGCCTCGCAGTTCACCGTGGAGGCCCTGGAGTCGCGGGACCTGAAGACCGTGGTCATCACGAACGTCGGCGGCAAGATCACGATCGACGCGACGACCGAGACGTTCACCCTGCCGAACAAGCACACGGGCGACTACATCACCGTCAGCTCATCCCGCACGGCCGGCAGCCACGAGGTGGACATCGATTACTCACGACGGGATGGGACGGGCTCGACCCAGCATTACGTCTACAACGGTGCCACGCCGATCAGCCTCATCACGTTCCTGGGCAGCAGCGGTGACGACACGTTCGACGCCACGTTCAGCGCGAGCCCGGTCTCGGCCTGGGGCAACGACGGCAATGACGAGCTTGACGGCGGCATCGGCAACGATACGCTCTTCGGCGGCAATGGCTCCGACAAGGTCCGCGGGTTCATCGGGAATGATACGCTCTTCGGATCTGACGCCAACGGAGGCGGCCCGGCGACCGACCACGACACGCTCTTCGGCGGCGAGGGCAGCGACACGGTCTCCGGCGGCGCAGGCAACGACGAGATCTACGGCGACGAGACGACCTCGACCGGCAAGGACGGCAACGACTTCCTCAACGGCAACGGCGGCAATGACACGCTCCACGGCGGCGATGGCCTGGACGTCCTCGACGGCGGCGCGGGCGATGATTTCCTCGACGGCGGAGATGACTTCAACTCCGACGTCCTCTTCGGCGGCTCGGGGGCCGACACGTTCAAGCTCAACCTCGCCTATCTCGGCAACGGCTTCTTTGTTATTGATCACATCATCGACATGCAAGGCAACGATAAGACCGTCCTGTGAGAGGCGATCCGGGTTGTAGGCTTTGCCCCGGGCATCGGGGCCGCGGCCCCGTCCTACGGCCTCTCGGGATGGGGCGAGGCCAGGAGGGCCTCGGCCTCGGCGCGGAAGCGGCCGAGCTCGGGGTCGGCGGGCTTCTCGCGAGCGATCCACGAGGCGGCCCGGTCGAACCACTCGCGGGCCAGGGCGGGCTCGCCCCGCTGGGCGCGGATCATGGCAAGGAAGATCCAGTCGTAGGCGTCGCCGCCTTTGCGCAGTTGCATCGACGTCTCGAAGGCCGCGAGGGACGCGGGGAAGTCGCCGTTGCGATACTGCGCGACGCCGTAGGTGTTCCAGTACGAGCCGTTCTTGGGGTCCGCATCCGTGGCCGATTTCGCGAGCTTGGCCGCTCGCGAGGGGTTGCGGAATTCGGGGGCCGGACAGGCGGCAAAGAACCGGGCCGCGTCGTTCTGGACGCCCGCCCGAGCGGGCCAGCGCCTCAGGGCTTCGCTCAAGACCTTCGAGGCCTCGGCGAATTGCCCCGCTTGCTGAAGCACCTGACCCAGATTCAGACGGGTGCGGCACGCGCTCTCGAGCACGTCTTTCGAGTCGGGAAAGATGGCGATCAGCTTGTCGAAGTTCTCCATCGCGCGATGCAGGCACGTGGCCGACTCCGCGAATCGGCCGGGCACGTCGAGGAGCTTTCCCAGGTCTTCCGAACATGAGGCCAGCGCTTCGCGAACCGCGCGGAATTCGGGGAAATCGGCGAGCAGGGCTTCCAGCGTGCCGATCGCCGTCCTGAGATTCTCCTCGGCCTCGGGTCGCCGGTTGGTGCCGATGAGGATCTGGGCCAGCTCCGCCTGGCTGACCGTCAGGAAATAGTTGTTCCAGAAGACCTCGGGATGCGTCGCGGCCAGCTTTCGACAGATGCCGAGCGCTTCACGACACAAGACCTCGGCCTCGGGATAGCGTCCTTCTTCACGGAGGATCCGGCCGAGGCCGTCGACGCCGAGGGCCAGCTCCCGTTGATAGTACGGGTTGTCGGGCAACCTGGCCTGGCAACGGCGTTGAAAATCGATCGCGAGGAGGCTGTGCTCTCGGGCGTCCTCCTTCCGGGCGAGATCGCGCTCGGACGAGGCGAGATTCATATACGTATTGGCGAGCTGCGATTGATAGACGATCTCGTCGGGGTAGTCGGCGATCAGGAGCTTCTCGCTGGCGATCGACTTGCCGAAGGCCTCCACGGCCTCCAGGTGGCGGCTGGTCGCCTTGTAGAAGTTGCCCAGTCGCCAGTAGCCGTTGGTCCGCTCCTCGCGGTAGCGGGCATTCCCGGGATACTCGATCAGGAGGCTGTCGAGCAGTTCGCCCCCGCGCCGGATGGCCTCCTCCTCCTTGTCCCATTGACCCATCCAGTCGCGGACCTCGGCCAGGCGATTGCAGATCCGGGCGGCCTCGAACCGGACCCCCGGATCGGTGCTCTTCTCGGCGAGGAAGCCTTGATAGAATTCCGAGACCTCGGCCAGGACCAGCCGCCGCGTCGGGCCGAGGCGGGGCTGATAGCGCAGATCCTCGGCGAGCTTCGCCAGCCGATCGACCACGGAACGGGCCTTGCGGAAGTGGCCCTCGGCCCGGACCCGTTCGAGCCTGGCCAGGTCGCGCTCGTTGCGGGCCAGGATCGTCTGCCTCTCGGCACGCTGCCATTGCCACGACACGCCCGCGAACCCGCCGAGGACCGCCAGCACGACCAGGAGGATCAGGCTCGCGACCCGGGGCTCGCGGCGGCACCAGCGCCAGCCCCGCGCGACGCGACCCACGGGGCGGGCGACGATCGGCTTGCCGTCGAGGTAGCGGCGCAGGTCCTCGGCCACGGCGGCGGCCGACGGGTAGCGGCGGCGGGGCTCCTTCTCCAGGCACTTCAGGCAGATCGTCTCCAGGTCCAGCGGCAGCCGACGGCGGAGCAAGCGAGGCGCGACCGGCTCGTCGGCGAGGACCTGCCGCATCGTGTCCAGGGCCGAGTCCGAGAGGAACGGAGGGCGGCCGGCGAGGCACTCGTAGAGCACGGCGCCGAGCCCGTAGACGTCGGTCACCGGGCCGATCTCGCCGCCCCGGCCGCCGGTCTGCTCGGGGGCCATGTAGCTGGGCGTCCCGGCGACCACGCCCGAGTGGGTCGGCACGCCCGCGTCGCCGTCTTCCGCCTGGTCGCTATCGCTGGGGTCCAGGCAGCGGGCCAGCCCGAAGTCGGTCACGCGAGGGACCAGGTCCGCGCCGTCGGTCGCGGCCTTGTCCCCGGCCGACGGGGCCAGCAGGACGTTGCTCGGCTTGAGGTCGCGATGCAGCACCCCGCGCGAGTGCGCATGCTGGATCGCGTCGGCCATCGCGGCCACGAGCTCGGCGGCGCGGCGGGGCGAGACCGGCTCGGTCCGATCCTTCAGCCACGTCGCCAGCGTGGGTCCGGGGCAGTAAAACGAGGCGATGTAGCAGACCGGTCCCGCTTCGCCCCACTCATAAACCGGCACGAGGTTCGGGTGATCGAGCGATGCCGCCGCGTGCGCCTCGCGACGGAACCTCCTCCGCAACGAGGCCGAGGCCAGGGCCTGCGGATGCGGCACCTTCAGCGCCACCTCGCGGCGAAGCGTCGTGTCGAACGCCAGGAACACCACGCCGAATCCGCCACGGCCCAGCTCGCGGCGGATCACGAACCGGCCCAGGCGGTCGGGCGCATCGCCGGGGCGAGACGGACCGGATAGGTTCGGCCAGGTGCCCCCGTGATCCGGGGCCGGCGTCGCCCTCAGGCCGTTCAGCAGCTCCAGGCAGGCCAGACCGCGGCGCAACCGCGGTTGCAGGTCGGGCGCGATCGCCCCGTCGTCCTCGGGGATCGGAGGCGTCGAGCCGGCGGCCATCGCGTCATCGCAGGCGGCGAGCAGGTTCATGAACGCGTCGTCGTCCTGGACCGCGTCGTCGTTCATGGCGCATCCAGCTCTTCCTGCAACCGCTCCACGGCCCGGCCCCAGAGCTTCCTCGCCGCGTTCGACGACCGGCCCATCAGCGCGCCGATCTCCTCGAACGAGCGCCCCTCCTGATAGCGGAGCGCCAGGATCTGCCTCTGGTCCTCGGGGAGCTTGTCCATCGCCCTTCGCAGTTCCTGGACCTGCTCGTCGGCCATCATCTGCACGCTGGGCGTCGGCGCGCCATCCGACAGCATCGGCCCCGGGCCTCGGGCCGAGTCGTCGCCACCGAGGCCGACCTCCAGCGAGGCGCGGCGCTTGTCGGTCTCTTTGTAGTGGCGATGAAAATTCGCCATGTTGTTTAAAAGCAACCGACGCAGCCAGGCGAGCAGCTCGGACTCGGACTCGCCCCGGAACTGGGCGAAATCGCGCTGAGCTTCCAGGAACGTTTCCTGCACCAGGTCCGACGCCCCGCCCTTCATCCGCAGGCCCGCGTCCATCTCCCGACCGGCCACGCCCAGCAGATAGAACCGGCAGGCCTCCAGCACCTCGCCCAGCGCCTCGGGCGAGCCCGCCCGCGCGGCCATCAGCGACTGTGCGGTATCATACGGCGGCCCCGGCATCGGCTCGGCCCTCGGAACGCGGCATCGCACGTCGATTGTCGCACTTCCACACTTGCCTCGATCATCGGTCTCCCGACTCTTGCTGTCAACGACGATCGGTCCCGGCCCGTCGCCCGCTTCCGACCCGGAACCCGATTCCCTGTGAGGAACCGGGTCCCCTTCCCCCACGATCCCGGCCCCCCTCCCTGCCCCTCCGCCTCGCTCGTCCGCCCATCACACCATCGTGACCCGCCGGGCCTTCGATCGGGGAATCCGTCCGCGAACCTCACCCCAGGCGCGGAGGTTGCCGGGTGGCATGCTTACGTCCTCGTAAGCATGTGTTTCGCCCCATTCGGGGCTCAACGCAGATCAAGACACCGAGGGCTCAACACGTAGCTCTCGTAAGCATG
>JAQGHR010000130.1 GCA_028291545.1 Planctomycetota bacterium
CCGCGCAAGCGGCCCGCCGCCAGGTAGGCCTTCCCGACGTACTGACCATCTCCGGAGAAGACCTGGAGGTGATCGGCGGCGGCCTCCTGCTCAATCGAGACACCGGCGAAGTCCAGGCCGTCGAGCGCGATCCCGGCACGATCAAGCTGGAGAACGGGATCGGGTCCGACCTGGTCCGCGTTCGCTGGTACGTCAAGGGGACGGGCGCTGCGAAGGTGACGTATACGTCGCAAAAGGGCGGGACCGGAGAGAAGATCGCCGTCATCAAGTGACGGCGGTCGTGCTCCCGGACGGGTTGGCAAGAGGTCAGCCGTTCGCGGTGGGGCGGGCGTCCCTGCCCGCCTGCTCAAATGAAAATGCGTTTGTAGGCGGGCATGGACGCCCCGCCCCACCAGCCAAGGCGGCAAGGCCACCGTCCGCATTGGCCAACCGAACGGGCCGCTAATTGAACCACAGCGCAAACCCGATGAATTCGCCCCGGAAGATGCGCATGAAGCGCGCCCAGGTCTCGGGTTTCGTGACGGGCCCCTTTTCCAGGTAGGGCGCGGCGGCCGTGCCCTGGATCCACAGGATGGGGTCCATCTCGCGAGGATCGGTGAAGACCTTCCGCAGGTTCACGCCCATGCCGTCCGCGTCGCGCCAGAAGGGCACGAGCATCTTGCCCGAGAGGATCATCTCCGCCTCGTCGAGGAAGCTCGTCCAGCCCTTCACCATCTCGTCGGTGACCTTGCCGCCCGGCATGACGGTATCCTGCTTCGGGTTCGGGATCCATTCGTGGTCGTTGTCGGTCTCGGCGAGGTACGCCTTCCACGATTCCCGGCTGAGCGCGATCATCGTCTCCATGTGCTTGAGCGCCGACTCCATGCGAGCGGGCTCTTTCAAGGGGAATCGCAGCAGGTGGATGAAGGCGACGAGATCGGAAATTTCCGCGGCGCGGAACCTGTTGAGGGCGGCGGGGTCGAACTTGAGGAACGGGAACGGCGTCTTCGGCCTGGGAAAGAACAGGTGGGCCGTGTGATTGAACAGTCGCTCGCCGTCGTGGGCGAGGTAGACCTCGCTGAACGTCATCAAGAGGTGGCAGTAACCTCGCATCCAGGCGACATCGCCGTAATCGAATGTGACGGGCGATCCCTCGGGATCGTTACGCGTGTTGTCGCCGTTCCGCCCGACCTGGGCATTCAGGCGGGCATACACCGCCATCAGCGTCTCGCCCTCCGTCGCCTTGCCGTCGCCGTCGAAATCCATCCGGACGCGGCCGAACCGAATCGGGAGTTTCACCGAGCTGTCCTTGACCTCGGCCAGGGTGGATTCAGCCGTCGTCAGGTCGGCGACGAAGGTCTCGAAAATCCTGCGCAGGTCGCCATACGTGATCGGCTCGGGCCTGGGATTGGTCGGGATCGGCAGACGAGCGAACGGGATTGCGTTGCCCAGGAGGTCGGATTGCAGGCCGTACTTGTGGAACCCCTGCACAAGATTCTCGACGGCCTGGACGAACTCGACCGTCCCCAGCCCGAACCGCGCCTGGGCATCGTCCGGATGGTTCTTGAGGATCGCCTTGAGGGCTTTTTCGCCTCCCGCCAGGTCGCCCGAAATCAGGTATTGCTCCGCGACCGGGCGATCCTCGGCGGCCTGGGCACCGGAGACGGCGACCAGGCCGAGCAACACCAAGGCGAAGGTAGCACGCATGGTTGAGATCTCCGAAAGGACGGCGGAACCGGGTCACTGCGAAGGTCGGTACCCGACCCGGCGGAGTGGAGTTTCAACCTGGTGTGAGATAAGCTAGAAGCGTTTGCAAATATAAGATCTGGACGTAGAGTTGGGCCAACTCTACGGATGAGAGAGCAATCGTTCCAGCAGGACCGGATTGACAACTCCCTTGAATCGCACCTTTCCATGAATTGCAACCACCGGAACCAGCAGGCCGTAGGCCGCGACCAGTTCCGGATCGCCGTCGATATCCACCGTGTCAATCGCGAGGTTGTACTTGCGTTGATATTTCGCGAGCATCTCCAGGGCCTTATGGCAGCAGCAGCATTCCTGGCGGGTATAAACCGTCACCGGGATGGAAGGGGCTTTGGGCCTTCGTCGCACGAATCGACTGAGGAGGGAGGTCATGGCGAATCCAGTCCTTTCACCTCGACGAGGTTGTCGAAAAAGGTTGCGCCTCCGCCCATATCGGTCAACGCGGAGGACGTGGTGCCGTTGACGTTCGTCCCGCCGGGGCTGAATTTGTTCCAGTAAACGCCGAGCGAGACGGCGACGCCCGGCTTGACCGCGCCGCTGAGCGACACCCGGGCGCGAAACCGTCCGCGAGCATTGTAGACCTCGGCCCACTGACCGTCTGTTAAGCCTCGCGAGGAGGCGTCCTCGATCGACAGCTCGATCGTGGGGTCTCCGGCGGCGTCGCGATGCTTCTTCGAATTGGCGAAGGTCGAGTTCAGGAACTGCGGACGGGGGGGACTGAGGAGTTGCAAGGGATACTCCGCCGCCAGGTCGGGCCGGGTCTGCGGGTCTTCTCGGGGCGGCACGTACGTCGGCAACGGGTCCAGCCCGGCGGCCTTCATCCGCTCGGAGTAAAGCTCGCACTTGCCCGAATCAGTCGGGAACTTGCCCTCGGCGAACGGGGCGAACCGATCGGGGAGATTGAGGCGAATCGAGCCCTCGTCCTTCAGGCGCTCCAGGGTGATCCCCCGCATGGTCGGGCCGCCATCGAGAGCGGTTCGGATCAGGGCCTCATCGTCGGGGAAAAGCTCGGGCTCGAACTCCATCGCCCTGGACAGCGCCCGGAAGACGTCGTTATTCGAACGGCTCTCGCCGAGCGGTTCGATCGACCGGGGGTTGAACATCACGAACTGGTGGCCGTAGGAGCCGTGAATGTCGACGTGTTCGAGCTGGGTCGTCGCCGGCAGGACGATATCGGCGAAGTCGACCGTGTCGGTCGGGAATTGCTCGTGGACGACCGTGAACAGATCGTCGCGCATCAGGCCGTCGAGCACCTTTTTCTGATTGGGAGTAACGGCGGCCGGGTTGCAGTTGTAGACATAAAGGGCGTTCACCGGCGGGCCAGGCAACTCCCCGGCCAGGGCCTCGCCCAGCTCGTTCATGTTGATGGTGCGGGTGCCGGGGGGCGCCAGGTCGGGCCTGGTGAGTGGACCCATCGCGAAGTCGTAGGTGCCGCTCGTGGTGAGCAGCGCTCCGCCGCCGTAGTGACGCCAGGCGCCGACGATGGCAGGCAGACATGCGATCGTCCGCACGGCCATCCCGCCCCCGAAATGGCGCTGGAGGCCGTAGTTCAGACGGATCAGCGAGGGTTGAACCGTCGCATACCGCCGGGCGAGGGATTCGATCGTTTCGGGAGCGATGCTGGTGACCTCGGAAACGCGCGACGGCGCGTAGTCCGCCAGGACCCGGTCGCGAAGCGCCGCCGCGCCGGTGGTTCCTCGTTCCAGATAATCCTGATCGTGAAGGGACTCTCGCCAGATGACGTGCATCAGCCCGAGCGCCAGGGCCGCATCCGTGCCGGGGCGGATGGCGATGTGTTCGTCCGATCGCGAGGCGGTGGGGCTGCGATAGGGGTCGATGGTGATGATCGTCGCGTCGTGCTTGTTGCGGGCCTCGACCATCAGGCTCCAGAGGTGGCTGTTCGTGTTGACGGTGTTCGATCCCCAGTTGAGGATCAGGTTGCACTCGGCGGCACCCATCGGGTCGGCGCCGAAGCGGTTGCGGCCGACGGTGTACTCGTATCCGAGCGATCCGGCCGAGGCGCAGATCGTGCGATCGAGCATCGAGGCGCCGAGACGGTGGAAGAACCTGCGATCGAGGCTGCTGGCCTGGAGCTTCCCCATCGTGCCGTAATAGCTGTAGGGCAGGATCGCCTGCGGTCCGTCGGACGAGGAGGCGATCGCGCGAAACCGGTCGGCGATCGTGGCGATCGCTTCGTCCCAGGTGATCCGCTCGAACTGGCCGGAGCCTTTGGGACCGATACGCCGCATCGGGTGCGTCAGTCGCTCGGGGCTGTAGACGCGATCCAGGTAGGTCGCCATCTTCTGGCAGAGAAACCCGCGCGTGAAGGGGTGATCGCGGTCCCCGCGCAGGTCCTCGGCCCGACCGTTCCGGACCGTCACGATCATGGAGCAGGTGTCGGGGCAATCCAGCGGGCAGACGTTCTTGATCACCGTCGTCACGGCAGCTCTCCTCGCTCGGGATCCGGGACGTGCCGTGCCAGTTTACGACACCGCCCAGGATCACGACAGAGGCGATGGCCGAGGAGTTCGCCGGGCTGTCAACGGGTCGCGGATTCGAGCCTCAAACTCGAAGCACCCGTTCACGCACCCGAGCAATCGGCCTCCCGGACGGGACCGTCGGCGCAACGGTCCCGCCCGGGGGCGCCGCGGCCCGAGTCGGGCGACCCGGAGCCGAGGTCGATCGGCGGAGCCTCGGCAGGCTCCAGCCAGGTGACGGTCAGGGCCGCGCGTCCGGTCGCGACGTTCCAGAGCTTCACCGTATGGTCGTCACTGGCCGACGCAAGCATCCGGCCATCGTGGGTAAAGGCGAGCGAGGTCACGGCCCCGGTGTGCCCGAGAAAGGTCGATTTTTCCTGACCGGTCTCCAGATCCCAGAGGGTCACGGTGGCATCGAGGCTGCCGGACGCCAGCGTCACCCCGTCGGGCGCGAGGGCGACGGAAGTGATGTGCCGCTCGTCCTCGATCTGGCGGCGACGTGCCGCGGCTGGCTCGCGCCGGGTTGTCGGCGGCGTCGCGGGCGACGTTTGCGGACTGGCCGCACTCACCGATCTTGAAGGCTCGGCCGCGGCCTGCTCGCGCAGCGCTTGCAGACCGCTCACCCCGAGGCCCGCCGAGAGGATCAGACCGGCGGCTATCTTCAAGAAGGGTAGGGCACGAACCTGGAGGACCGTCGCGGCAAGCGCCGCGGCCGAATGCGACACGGACAGGCCCGTCACACTGGAGGCCGCAAGCTCCACGGTCCGGGTGACGAGCTGGGGGGCAACCGACGCGCGAGCCGTGCCGAGCGTCGAGGCGATGGCCGCGGTGGACAGCGCGAGTCCTCTCCGTGCGATCCGGCTGCGCAGCAGCGCCCTGGCCCGCGAGAGCCGCCCGCTGACGGTGCCGATGGGCCAATCCAACCGCCGGGCGGCCTCGGCGTGACTCTGACCTTCCAGGTCGCAGAGCACGATGGGCGTCCGGTATTTTTCGGGCAGACGGGCGATCTCGTCGTGAAGCGTCGCGGCGAGCGAGGAGTCGGGTTCGTCGCCGTGGACGACCCGGAAGGCGGCTCGTTCGCGATCACGTCTCCGGGCCGCATCCCGGCGAGACCGCATGGCCACGCGGCGGGCGACCCCGTGGAGCCACGGGCCGAGTGACTCGCGCTTGCGGATCGAACCCGCCTGGCGGACCAGGACCAGGAAGGTCGCCTGGAACGCGTCTTCCACCCCGTCCGCCGGGCCGAGCACCTGGCGGCAGACGCCCATCACCATCGCGCCATGGCGCGCGACGAGCACCTCGAAGGCCGCTTCACCGCCGTCGCGACGGTCGAGGAACCGTTCCAGGAGCTGCGTGTCGGACAGGTTCCCGACCGCCCCGACCCGCATCAACGTATCCATGTGACGGAAGGTTGCTCCAAACCGTCCGCTAGCCATAAACCCCGCCCCCTCATCGGTCGCAGGTCTCGATTTCAACTCTATAGTGCCTAGGCGTCATCCAGTCCTACATATTTTCGTCAAAATTGTCCGCAGAGGGAACCGCCGAGTCTCGCATGCGCAATATTGACTTGGCAGGGACCGCCCGATCATGAGACCTCTGAGGGAATTAAGGCGATTTGTGTAACAACTCTCGGAGGAGTGGCGCCGCGTCGAAATCCGCCGACAGTCGTCCGGTATGGTCGGTTGGATTATGGGGGTTGGTCTGAAGGTATGAGGGTTCAAGGGGAATTGAGTGATCGGGGCAAAAGCCCACCGGCGAGCGGTCCCGATAAGAAGGGTCGGGAGGCGTCGGCATTGGAATGCCGGCGTGGGTCATCGATCCGTCCGGATCGCGGCCCGGCGGGACTGCCCAGGAAGGGGTTCGCGGACATGTCACGACACTTCGTGCCGTGGGTTCTGGTGATGGTTGTCGGGTGGAGTGTAGGCGCTCGCTCGGCAAGCGCCCAGGCGCCGACGATCGACACGGGTTTGCCGCCATCTCCCGGGGGAAGCCAATCGCTGCTCGGCGCCTCTCCGGGCGCGGGAGCGAGCGGGTTCGACAACACGCCCGGATTGGACCAGGGCGTCCTTGGCGGGCGACCCGGTGCTTCGACAAGCCGGGCGCCAGCATCCATCTCCACCCCAGGCATGGGGGGGGCGAACGCCGCGGTGCGCCAGCGGATCGCCGCGCCGACGGCCCTGCCAAACGCGGAGATCCCGGTCTACGGCAGCCTCGACTTCCCCACAGTGATCGACGACCCCGGCCCGCCCAACGGCCTGACCCTGGACGGCTCGATCGAGCGACTCGTTCGCGAAAACCTCTACCTTAAGGCCGCCGCCTTCGAGCTTCCCCAGGCCGAGGCCGACGTCTTGACGGCAAGCCTACGGGCCAACCCCATCTTCTACGCCGACAGTCAGCTCATCCCCTATGGGCAATATTCCCGCGCCCGCCCCGGTGGCCAGACACAGTACGACGTGAACATCTCGTATCCTCTGGACGTTTCGCGAAAGCGCCAGGCGCGGACGACCGTGGCTCAGCGAGCCAAGCGTGTGCTCGAGCAGCAATACAGGGATGCCGTGCGGCTCCAGATCGACAACCTCTATACGGTCTACGTCGATGTCCTTGCGGCTCGGGCGACCTTGCGTTACTCCGAGGCCAGCGTCGAGGGGCTGGATAAAATCCTGGTCCCGGTGCGGCGCAAATTCGAGCTGGGGGGGAGCAACAAGCCGGACTACCTGCGAGTTACCGTGCTGCGCGAGACGGCCGAGAACGGCCGCCTCGACGCCGAGACGCAACTCCGCAAGGCCAAGCGGAGCCTGGCCAACCTACTGAACATCCCGCCCGATCAGGCCGAGTCGCTGGACTTGCAAAGCCCCCTCCGGGACACCGCACCGCCCGCCCCACCCGAGGAGACCCTCATCCAGAACGCGCTGGCGAGCCGCCCCGACCTGATCGCCTATCGCCTCGGCGTGCTTCGGGCCGAGGCCGACGTCACCCTCGCGAAAAGGAACCGCTACCAGGACGTATACGTGCTCATGCAGCCGTATACCTTTCAGGATAACACGCCGAACGGACTCAAGAGCGCGACGTCCTGGGCACTCGGCGTGACCGTGCCGATCCCGATCTACAACCGGAACCAGGGCAATATCATGCGGGCGGAATTGAACGTCGGCCAGACGCACACGCAGCTCGCCGGCCAGATCCGTCAGGTCATAACCGACGTGGAGTTGGCCGACCGGGAGTACCGCGTCACCCGCGACGCCGCCGAGCGATTCAGCACCATCCTCGCCCCGCTCGCCCGCGAGATTCTGGAGACCGCCCAGAGGCGATACACCCTCGGGGAGGACAGCCTGATCATTTTCCTCTACGCTAGAAATGAATACGTGTCGATCGTCAAGCAGAACCTCGACACCATCATTCGCCACCGCCGCGCGATGCTCGACCTCAACACGGCCGTCGGCCAGCGCATCCTGCCCTGAGCCCTGAGCGACGGGGAGCGAAACACCGATGGCCGGGGCCAACTTCATGAGTCGGCCACCGGCCATCGATTGTGCGGGGGGAATGCGACGGCGTTCGGTGGCTCAGCTCACGAGGCCCTGCACGACTTTGGCAAGCTCGGTGCCGATATCGGTGAGGCTGTAGAAGTTGTTCTTGCCGGCGCGGCGGGGGGCGATCACGCCACCGTGACGCAGAAGGGCGAGATGATGGCTGACGGCGGGCTGGCTCTGGCTGAGCTGGTCGCAGAGGGCACCGACGTGGCGCTCCCCTTCGGCGAGGATCAGGATCACCTGAAGCCGAGTCGGATCGCTCACGTGCTTCAACAAGATCGAGGCGCGGCGGACCTGCTGGATCCGCAGTTCGGCCTCTTTGGCACCTTTAGGCTTGGCCGCTACCTTGGGCGCCGTCACCACGGCCTTCAAGGTGCTCGTCTTCGTCGTCGCCATCCGAATTCTCCTCTCATCCCCGGTGTAGACCAGGTTGCGGGCTACGTCGCCGTCCGCCGGACCCCGCACTGGACCCTGAGGCCATTTGGACGCACACGGTCCACGCCGCAACTGCGGCGAGCCCCACCCCGAGTGTCAATTCACCGAGGCCAGACGCGCGATAATCTAGCATAACCTCAGCGATTGACAACATCTTTTTCTCATTCTCTGAAATTGCGCCGATCTTTTTCTGTCACCACGCGCCGGAATTCCTTCAACTGACCATGTATCGCAGGTGAGCCCCCGCCGGACCGATCGGCCGACTCGATCGATGCTCACACACCGGGATCAACGCGCAAAACGAGTACCGGTGTGCTGGCATGCCACTTGACCGGGGGGCTTCGCGCCTCGCGTCAATTCTTCAGGAGCTTACGGACGATCTTGAACACGTCCTCGGATGTCCAGTCCGACCCCCCGAATCGCCTTTCCAGACGGCCATCCGGGCCGATCACCGACGTCGCCAGGTTGTGGATGATCTCGTCCTTCATCGGGCCGTAGGTCAGTCCCATCGGCTCCACCACCTTGCGAAGCTCCTCATGCGAGGCGACCGCGAATTGCCAGAACGGCGGTTTTGCGCCTCTCAGCTTCGCATGCTTCGCCAGGACCTCGGGCGTGTCGTGCTCCGGGTCGAAGCTCACCGAGAGCAGCCGAACCTTGTCCGCTCGGCCCGGCACCGACGCGATCATTCGTGCCAGCTCGGCGAACCGCTCGTCCATCTTCGGACAGAATTCCGGCCTCGGGCAGCGCGTGAAAATGAATGTCACAATGACAACTTTACCGCGCAGGTCCGACAGCTTGAGCGGCGTCCCCTCCTGCGTCGTCATCGTGAAGTCGGGCACCAGCTCCCCCGGCTCCAGCTTGGCGACCCTGGGCCGGAGCTTCGCCTCGCTCCCGGAAAGATCGAGCGTCAGCGCCTGGGGCTCGGCGGCCTGAGTTACCTCGAACTGGATCAGCTCGGAATGACTCCCCTGGACCTTGAGGATTGCGGAGATCTTGTCGCCGACCTGGAGGCTCTCGAGCGCATCCTTGTCCTCCAGGTGGAACGGCATGGTCATCGCGACCATGTACCCGGGGATCTCCTCGTGGCGGAGGGTCACCGTCTTCGCGCCCGGATCGACCTTCCGGACGATGCCGACGATCGGGTATTTCTTGATGGGATCGGCCGTCGTCACGGCAGTCTTCACCGTGTCCTTGCCGCACCCCGCGAGCAGGACCATCAACCCGATTGCCGCCACTCGACCGCTCATGACAGGGAGTCCTCGCCTCGGAAGGGAAACGCGTCGTCCAGAGGGCTTCCCGAGAGATCGACCAGGAACCCCGCGAGCCGTTCGACGACGATCTCGGTCAGGGTTTGCCCTTTCTTGGCGGTCCCGGGCCGAGGATCGCCCGCGCCCGAGTTGGTCGTCAGCAGATGCCAGGGACGCGTGATTTCGACCCATCCCCGATTCACCGCCTCGAACCTGGACGCCGCCATCGATCCGGGGTCGGCCCGTTCGAGGGAGACCAGCTCGGGATAATGGGCCAGGATCATGCTCGTCTCCAGCTCACCGGCGTGGTCGCCCGCGTCCTCAAAAATCGCCTTGTGCTGATCGGAAGCTATTTTATACCAGTTGCAGAGGAAAATCTGGACGGTCGTCGACCCGTGGAGCTGCCGGAGGACCCACTTCAGGTCATTCCCACCGTGACCGTTCAGGAGCAGGCATTTGCGGACGCCGTGGGTCGCCAGCGAAGCGATGAGGTCCGTGATCACGGCGGCGACGGTGGTCGGGTTCAGGTTCATGGCCCAGGGGAACCTCATCTGGTTCGTCTCGGTCCCGTAGGGCAGGGCGGGGAGCGCGACGACTCGCGCGCCTCGCTCCCGGGCGCGGCGGCACGCCAGGTCGGCGATCGTGTCGACCTGCAGCGTGTCGGTCGCATACGGCATGTGGAGATTGTGGGGCTCCGTCGCGCCCAGAGGCAGGACGGCGACCTCGATCGGCGGGCCCGATTTGATGTCATGATAGCTCAGGTCGCCCAGTTGCCAGGGGCGTTTCATCATTCGGGTCTCACGCAAGGGGATGGGGGTGTCGCGGTTGCATGCGAAAGGGCGGACCGGTACGATTCAGGAGGGCTACGAGGCCGTCATTTCTCCCTGTCAATGAACCCGGTCGGGGCTCTTCATGCAAGCCTTCGAGGCGACGAACGTCTATTTCGATCAGGCGGCCAGGCTCCTGGATCTGACCGGTAACATGCGGACGATGATGATTACGCCCGACCGCGAGCTGCGGGTCGAGGTGGCCATCGAGATGGACAACGGCGAGATCGGCAACTTCATCGGCTACCGCATCCAGCACGACAACGCCCGGGGCCCCTTCAAGGGCGGCCTGCGCTACCATCCCCACGTCGATCAGGACGAATCCCGCGCCCTTGCCAGCCTCATGACCTGGAAGACGGCCGTCGTGGACCTTCCTTATGGAGGCGCCAAGGGCGGCATGAACTGCGATCCCGCGAAGCTCTCTCGCGGGGAGCTGGAGCGGCTCACCCGGCGATTCGTCCAGCAGATCCACGACTTCATCGGTCCCCACAAGGATATTCCCGCCCCCGACATGGGCACCGACGCCCAGGTCATGGCCTGGATCTTGAACGAATACTCCAAATATCACGGCTTCCATCCCGCCTGCGTCACCGGCAAGCCGGTCGAATACCACGGTTCCGCCGGCCGTGAAGCCGCGACGGGATACGGGGTCATGCTCTGCACTCGCGAGATGCTCAAGCGTCAGGGCCAAACCATCGCGGGCACCACGTTCACCATCCAGGGTTATGGCAACGTCGGCAGCTTCACCGCGCGGTTCCTTCACGATCTGGGCGGGATCATCATCGGCGTCTCCGATGCCTCCGGCGCGATCCTCCGTCCCGAGGGCCTCGATATCGCCGCGCTGGAACGCCACGTCACCGTGGCTCGCCGGGTCGCCGGTTTCAAGGGCGGCGAGGTGGGGACGAACGATCAACTCCTGACGATGCCCGTCGACGTGCTGATCCCCGCCGCCCTCGGCGGCGTCTTCGACAAGACCATCGCCGAATCCGTCCAGGCCAAGCTCATCGTCGAGGCCGCCAACGGCCCCACCTGGCCCGAGGCCGACGTCGTCTTTACCCGTCGCGGCATTCCCGTCGTCCCCGATATCCTCGCCAATGCCGGCGGCGTGATCGTCAGCTATTTCGAGTGGGTCCAGAACCTCCAGCACTTCCGCTGGCCCCTCGAACAGGTCCGCCGCGAGCAAGAAACCCGCCAGGTCGAGAGCTTCGGCAAGGTTTACGACCTCGCTCAGAAAAAGGGCGTCTCCATGCGCACCGCCGCGTTCATGCTCGCCATCAATCGCGTGGGCAGGGCGAGGGTGCTGGGGGGGATTTGAGGTTGTTCGTTTGGGTACGGGTGTTGGTTAATTGAACTTTGGCCGTATCGGATCCGGTTGGAGTCTTGCGAGTCTGAAGTCTCCCAGATCGCTGCCGATACCGGATTGGCTGAGATGCGTATCGCGGCAATCGTTACGGGCGCACCTGGGATCGACGAAAGTGAAATGCACGCCTTCGCCCGATACTTTGGGATCGATCCAGCGTCGTTCGGGAAACATGATAAGTCGGTTTGAGCTCCCTTGCCCGCTGGGGTTCAACCCCACCGGAGGAAAGAGAGGCTTTCGAAGTGAGGGAACCCTTACAACCCGGGCGATGGTGGCGTCGCCGATCCCGCCTCAGCATCCGCGGCCTCATCGGGCTGGTCCTGCTCGTGGGAGGGGTTCTTGGCGGCTTGGCGTATCTCGCACGACACGCGCGAGAGCAGCAATTGGCTGTCGCTGCGATCGAGAAGGCCGGTGGCAGTGTGACGTACGATTGGCAATGGCGGGACGGCAAGCCCTTGCAATATCCCTCCGCGCCCCCTTGGCCGAAGTGGCTGATCGATGTGGTCGGGATCGACTTCCTGAGTCGTCCCGTCGCGATCTGGCTTGGGAACAAGGGGTCTGGTGCGGACGATTCTTTGATGGTCCACGTCGGTCGGCTTGATCGTCTTGAATATCTGGTCCTCATCAATACGGCAGTGACGGACAAGGGATTAGCGCGGCTGCGCGGACTCTCCCGGCTCAAGACGCTGAACCTGAACCAAACCGCCGTTCAAGGGCCGGGCCTTGTCCATCTCCAGAAGATGGTGAACCTTGAAGAACTCGGGCTTCCGAGGATTGCCGTTTCCGACGACGACATTGCTCCTCTCGCTGATCTCACGAAGCTGAAGAGTCTCGGGCTTTCGGGAGATCGACTCACAAACACGGGGTTGTTCCGCCTTCGCCACATGCGGAAGTTGGAGAGCCTGAGTCTACACAATACGAAGATTACCGACCTGGGACCGATCCGCGAAATGACGTATCTCAAGATGCTCGACGTCTACGGGTCGCCTATCAGCGACGTGGGTCTCGCACCGATCGCGGAGTGCCGCGAATTGGAAACAGTCTTCGTCCAATCAAGTCGGATCACCGGCGAGGGTCTGAGGTCGATCTCCGGTTTGCCCAAGCTGAGGGCCTTGGCGATCGCGGACACGAAGATTATGGATGCAGGCGTTCCGCACCTCCTTGGGCTCTCTCGACTCAAGTACCTGAACCTTTCCCGGACAGATCTCACCGATGTGGGGCTGGCACGCCTTGGCGGAATGACCGAATTGCAGTCGCTCGTGATCATCAAGACGAAAGTCACTCCCAAGGGAGTCGAGATTCTGCGCGCCAGACTCCCGACAACTACGGTCATGAGCAGCCTCGCCGATATCAAGCAGCCCCAATAAGATCAGTTGAGCCGTTTCCTGTTTCAAAAGACTCGGTAAATCTCGGGATATTTCATGGACCGTCACCACACGTACGAAAACCCCCTCATCACCCGCTACGCCTCCCGCACGATGGCGACCCTGTGGTCGGCCCAGCGGAAGCATTCGACCTGGAGGAAGCTCTGGGTGGCGCTGGCCGAGGCGGAGCGGGAGCTGGGGCTGAATATCTCGGACGCGCAGATCCGGGACATGAAGGCGAAGGTCGAGGAGATCGACTTCGACGCAGCGAGGAAGCACGAGAAGAGGCTTCGCCACGATGTGATGGCGCACGTTCACGCGTTCGGAGACGTGGTGCCGAGCGCGAGGCCGATCATTCATCTGGGGGCGACAAGCTGCTATGTGACGGACAATACGGACCTGATCCTGATCCGGGAGGGGCTGCAACACGTTCGCGACGGGTTGGTGGGGGCCATCGACGCCCTGGCCACGTTTGCGATGAGGTGGAAGGATCTGCCCTGCCTGGGTTACACGCACTTTCAGCCCGCGCAGCTCGTGACCGTCGGCAAACGGGCGACGCTGTGGTGCCATGAGCTGATGCTGGACCTGGACGAGGTCGAGCACCGATTGAGCACCTTGAAATTCCTCGGCGTGAAGGGGACCACCGGGACGCAGGCGAGCTTCCTCGCGCTGTTCGATGGCGATCATGAGAAGGTGGAGGCGCTCGACCGCAAGGTGGCGGAGGCGTTCGGATTCGCGGAGACCTACAGCGTCTCGGGGCAGACCTATTCGCGAAAGGTCGATGCGCACGTCGTCGCCACGCTGGCCGGGATCGGAGAGACGGCGCACCGGTTCGGAACGGATCTACGCCTGCTCGCCCATGAGAGGGAGATCGAAGAGCCGTTTGAGGCCGAGCAGATCGGGTCGTCGGCGATGGCATACAAGCGCAACCCGATGCGAGCCGAGCGCATGTGCTCGCTCGCGAGGTTCGCGATGGGGATGACGGCCCCCGCCTCGCAAACGGCGGCGACGCAATGGCTGGAGAGGACGCTCGACGATAGCGCCGTGCGGAGGCTGTTCCTGCCGCAAGCGTTCATGGCGATCGACGCCGTCCTGACGCTCTACCTGAACGTCGTGCCCGGGATGGTCGTCTATCCGAACGTGATCGCGAAGCACGTCGCCGAGGAGCTTCCGTTCATGGCGACGGAGAACCTCATGATGGCCGCCGTTCAGGCCGGCGGCGATCGTCAGGACGTACATGAGCGCGTTCGCACCCACTCCCACGCGGCCGGCGCGAGGATCAAGGGCGAAGGGGCGACGAACGACCTCCTGGATCGCCTTCGCGCGGACGGAGCGTTCGCCGGGATTGACATCGCCGCCGTCATGGACCCGGCGAATTTTGTCGGCCGCTCACCCCAGCAGGTCGAGGCGTTCGTGGCCGAGCAGGTCGAGCCGATCCGCCGGAAATATCCGGCGGCGCTGAGCCAGAGTCGGGACGTCGATGTCTGATCCGAGCGAGCCCGGGCTCGTCGACCGCGACTCTCTCGTCTTGGAACATGGGCCGGCTGGCTGCCCGATCAAACTCGGGCGGCCTGACGGGCCTTGCGGAGCCGCTTGAGCTCCTCGCGTCGGCGGCGTTCGCTGGGCTTCTCGTAATAGGCTTTGCGACGCATTTCTTTCCGAAGTCCGCTGCGCTCGCAGAGCTTGCGGAATCGACGAACGGCATCCTGGATCGACTCGCCGGAACGTACCCTAAGCTTCACCACAACCCGGACCCCCGCGTGAAGAAGGCTAGCCTGTTCGAAAAAACGCAATCGGTACGCGATCAAGCAAACGCACCGAAGTCGGTGGCACGGCCCCGCAAAGGGGTATCGGCTCCGCCCGGACGTCACAATCGCGGGAAGACGATCAGAATACCCGATCTCGGCCCCCCCGCCAAGCCCCGGCCCGAAGATTCTCGCTGCCGGGCGTTCCCCGGGTCGTTCCCGATATTTCGCGGGACTCCGCGAAACGCTATGGTCTGAGCATGAAACGGTTCAACCTCCGAGTCTGCAATAATCTCCCTTCGGTCGCCGCCCGATGGCTTGACGGATGAAGCCGGAGGCCGTAAATTTGTGGTTTCCGATCGGGCTGGTGCTGGATTCCCTCTACGGCAGCGCGCCGAGCCCGCTCCGCGATCTTGATCTCGTTCGTCCGAGGACCTCGCGTTCATGCCCCGCAAAAAATTCGGCCGCAACCGTAAGAATCGTTGCCGCTTCTGCACCCCCGAAGGCTGCCCCAGGCCGGCCTACGTCGATTACAAGGACGTTGGCTTGTTGAAGAAGCTCTGCACCAACCAGAGCAAGATGTTCTCCCGCAAACGGAGCGGCAACTGCGCGGCCTTCCAGCGCGCCTCGAGCGATGCCGTCAAGCGGGCTCGCCAAAGAGAGGCGATTCGGCGAATAGCCTACTTGAGAAATGCCTTGAACTGCGCATCGAGCGTCGTGTAGGGGACGCCCAGGCGCCCGGAGAGCGGCGTCTTGAGCTTGCCGCGGTAGGCGTCGGCAACGTAGTCAAGGAAGGCCTCGCGATAGGTCCGGTTCTCTCCATTCAGGAAGAACGCCGTCAGGGCCATCGCCTGGGCGTAGTTGCGATACACGTCCTGCGGATCGCCGAACGCAGCCTTATCCATCTCGACGAATTTGGCGAGCGGCACGTATTCGCCGTTCACGATCAGCTTTTCTCTGGCCTGCTCGATCCGGGGACCGACGAGGCCGCCGACCAGGAGCGTGCCGTCCTCCTGCGCTTCCAGCGTCTCGAAGTAAGTCCCGAGTCCCTCCCAGATCCAGTA
This sequence comes from Planctomycetota bacterium, assembly GCA_028291545.1. Taxonomy (GTDB): domain Bacteria; phylum Planctomycetota; class Planctomycetia; order Isosphaerales; family Isosphaeraceae; genus JAQGHR01. The sequence continues at coordinate 15,790 of JAQGHR010000130.1, forward strand.
ATTGGACGGGAGGGAGTCCACGTTCGACTTACCGGCCATCTCGAAGAGGATCTGATGCGACGCCTCGTGATAGAGCGTCGAATGTGCCGCGATGGGATTCTCAAGGTCGCGATAGAAGTAGCTGCGGGGCTTGGCCTTGGCGAATCGCCTGGCCTCGGAAGGCGGCATGTAATAGCCCAGGCTGATGTCTTCATTCAGGCCGAACTGGTCCTTGAGGAACTGCACGTATTCGGGCCGCCTGGCGAAGTAGTAGACCTCGAACTTCTTGTCGGCGGCCACCGGCTTCTGGGTCGGTTTCGCGAATCGGATCGCCAGCGGTAATCGCTCCGCGCCGATCACGTCGGCGAACTGGGAGAGGAACATCTCCTGAAACCCTTCCAGGCGGCGCCCGAAGACGATGGATTCCGCGAGGGGGACGTTGGTCCGGATCTCGAAGTGGGGAGCGGTCTTGATCTGCCATCCGCGCGAAAACTCCTCCCGCTTCGCGTCGGCGGCTTCGGCCGGGAGCCAGCTCACGGGCTTGCCACTGGAGCTGAAGTCGCCGGGAAGCTCGCCGCGATCGAGGTGCGGCGCCCAGTCGGCCAGGACCCAGTCGAATTTGGGGTGCAGGACATAGCCTTTCTCCAGCAAGCCGAGGGCGTGCGGAGTGGCCCAACCGCCCTTGTAGGGGAGAAATCCGATCAGACGGCGGGCCTCTGCATGGTTCGGATCCCGATCGAGGACGGCTCGCAAGCACGCATCCGCCAGCGCGAAGCGATGGACGCCCGGTGCGGCGGCCCGGCCGGCGAGCTTGAACAGGCTCCTGGCGCTCGTCTCGCGAATCGTTCTTGCCCGTTCGGGAAGGCCTGACGCGGCGGACACGGGCACGTTGGCCAGCCCTCGGCCGAGCTTGGGGACATACTCCGGGAGCGGTCGGAAACGGATGGGGCCGGAGCCTGCGTCGGGCTCAATTAACGCGCGAACGGTCCTGGATTCGGCGGTCTTGCCTTCCATGTCGAGCGTGGTGGCGAGCGCCTCCAGATCGGTGCGCTCGGCGGCGAGAACCGCCTGGAATTCCGCATGCAAGGCTCGGGACGCCGCCGCACCGGAGTTAGCCGCGGGGGCCAGAAGGACGCCACTGAGGACCGTGAACCAGAGGACCGGAATCATTCTCGATCGCCTCCTGAAGACCATCGTCCCACGGATCGGTCTGGACCTTCCGGCGACTCCGGCGCAGAATGCCGGCCCGAAGTCGGCCCATCGTTTCGCGAAGCGTTGCCTCGTATCACGGAGTATCGCGCCATGACGGCCCGTCGTCCACCGGTTTCGTTCGGGATTGTGTTGCTCGCGGGCGTCGGCATCGGATGGGGCCTGGCCTCAAGAAACGCTCCCAAGCTGCTCGCCAACGGCGCCGATCGCTGGGGCGACCGGGCCCTTGCGGCGGGGCCGATCGCCGTGGAGATGACCGCCGACAAGATCCCCATTGCTCAAGACGCGCTGTATTACCTCAATTATTCGACCGGGAAACTACTCTCCACGATCCCCACCTATCAACAGACGGTCTCGGGCACGCAGGTCTTCACGGAATTCGCCGAGCGTGACCTGATTGCGGATTTCGGCATCAAGCCGGGCATGAATCCGCATTTCCTGATGACCACTGGCAGCCTCGGGATGCGAAGCGCGGGCTGGTCGCCCCTCTTCGTCGTCGAGACCGAGAGCGGCCAGGTCGCGACTTACAAGGTGACCGCCCAGTCCACGCCGGGCTCGACCCGCCCCAGCTTCCAGCTTCTCGACCGCCATACCGACGCACGCCTGGGTCGAGCGATCACCGCGGGATCGCGTTAGCGCGGCCCGCTCTGGATCGTCGACTCTGACCCCGTCGTGTACGCCTATGAGGGTGTCGGAAGGAGTCCGGAGAGAAGTTCCTGCCAGTAGGTCCGACTTCAGTCGGTCCTTCCACTCTCTTGGTTCCCTGGTGGAAGGACCGACTGAAGTCGGACCTACTCGGGTTAGCCTCATCGGGATAGATCGGAAACGCTCATCAGCGCCCGACCCCCCTGGGCTCTACTGTCCCTTTGGTGCCGCTGCGGCGGCGGGAACCGGCGCGGTCGCGGGCGTCTCGGGCTCGGGCACCGTGTCTTCGTAACTGGTACGATGGTAGGGGCGGGCATTCTGGTGATCGATCAGCCAGGCGCCGCGAGGGTCGAACATGGCGATCTCGCCGTCTTCGTCGTAGGCCGAATAGGCGTTTTCGGTCGTGAACTGCACGAACGCGAGCCAGAGCCGGTCCAGACCTTGGCCGAATGGCGGCTTGGTCTCGAAATCGATCGCGTTGAAGACCCGCCGATGCACCGGCGCGGTGTAGAGCACGCACAGCATGATCCCGACGGTCATCGCCGAGGTCGCGAACCCGAACAGGAGACGCCCCAGGTGGTAGACGGGCGTCGGGAGCCGGACCATCCGCGGCGCGATCATGTCGGTGATGACGCGGAGGATCACCATGGTGATCAGGAACAGGAAGAGCAAGCAGATCATGTCTGCCCAGCCGGCCATCGCGCTGGCGTTGGCGGCCAGCAGTTGAGCGAGGGGCTCATAGAAATTGAATGCGATCAGGCCCGCGAACATGACGTTGAAGAACATCAGGATCGCTCCCCAGGCCCCTTCGCTCGATAGCGCGTAGGTCATCCCGAGGATCAGGACGCAGATCACGAGGTTGACCACCAATTCCATCTGCATCGGGCGGGCTCCGCTGGGCGGTTCGCAGTTCGCAGTTCGCGGTTCGCAGTAAGAGAAAGACAAGACGGCCGGTGAATAACCGGCCCTGCGATTACTTCACAACTCGCAAGAGTTCCTTGATCGAGGTCTTTCCCTGGATGACCTGGCGGAGGCCGTCTTCCTGGAGGTAGATCATGCCGTTCTTTCGCGCCTCGGCCTTGATGGCGTTGATCGAGGGGTTCTCGCGGATCATGTCGCGCATCGGCTCGGACAGGACCAGCAGCTCGAAGATGCCGGTCCGGCCCTGATAGCCCGTCCCGCCGCACGTGGGGCAGACCTGCTCGGGCTCTTCGGGAGGACGGTAGAACACGTCCACCTTGTCCACCGGCAGGTTGGCTTTCTGGAGGAACTCGGGCTTCGGTTTGTACGGTTCCTTGCAGGTCTCGCAGAGGCACCGAACGAGCCGCTGGCCGAGTACCGCCGTGAGTGCGGATGCGATCATGAACGGCTCGACGCCCAGATCCAGCAGGCGGAACAAGGCGGTGACCGTGTCGTTGGCGTGGACCGTGGAGAAGACCATGTGACCCGTCGTGGCCGCCTGGCAGGCGATCGTCGCGGTCTCCTGGTCGCGGATCTCACCGATCATGATCACGTCGGGGTCTTGTCGGAGGATCGACCGGAGGCTCGTGGAGAAGGTTTGCCCGGCCTTCGTGTTGATCTCGATCTGCGTGATGCCGTCGACGTGATACTCGATCGGGTCTTCGACCGTGATGATGTTCCGCTGGAACCGGTCGATCTCGCGGAGGCAGGCATAGAGCGTGGTGGATTTGCCCGCACCGGTCGGCCCGCAGCACAGGAACATCCCGTGCGGCTGGGTGACCAGCGATCGAATCTCGGCGGCCATCTTGGGGCGGACGCCGACCTCGTCGATCTTGGCGACGCTGGCGGCGTTGTCCAGGATACGCATGACCAGCTTCTCGCCCGACTTCGATCCCGAGGTGGCGACGCGGAAGTCGATCTCGCGCCCTTCGAGCTTCGCGCCGAAGGAGCCGTCCTGGGGCTTGCGCTTCTCGGAGATGTCCATCGCCGAGAGCACCTTGAAGATGTTCACGACGGCCGTGCCGGTCTGCCGGTCGAACGGCTCGGCGGCGTGGAGGATGCCGTCGATGCGGTAGCGGACGGAGAGTTGTTCCTCGGTCGGCTCCAGGTGGATGTCCGTCGCGCGGCGGAGGACGGCGTCGTACACGAGCTCCTTGGCGCTCATGTAGAACTGCGATTCCTCGGCCTTCTGAACGCCGGTGGGGTCGATCTTGCCCTGGCTCTTACCCATGAAAACGATCGGCGGGCCGGTCTTATCCATGCCGTCGTCGGACCGGTTGAAGATCCCACGCATGCCGACCTTGTTCATCACGGAATTGGCGACTTCACCGAGGTGGTATGCAGTCAAGACCTTGCGGTCGTCGGGGACCGTCGCGTTGCGCTGGACGATGTAGTAGAAGAGCGGGCCGAAGTCCAGGAGCAGGAGGAGCAGGAGCCCGACGATGTACAGCGGGATCAACCAGACCATGGCGAAGCCGAGCAGGCCGGTGCCGAGCATGATCGAGTTCCAGGTCTCGAACTTGAGGTTGCCCAGATCCTTGCAGTCGTCGTCCACCCAGTAGGTGGTCCTCGTCCAGAGGATGTAGATCAGCAGGACGGGGATGAACTTGAACAGATTCAGATAGAAGCCCGCCCCGCGCACGATCGTGGACGACTGCGCGAGCAGCAACCCCCCGATCTCGACGGCGTCGGCGGCGGAGGCGACGCCCAGGGTGATCAGGGCGAGGATCAGGAGAGTCAGACGCGAACGGAACATCGATGGCTCCGGCGGAAATCTTCGTGAGGTGGGCAGGAGGCGAGGGCGATCGGCGGGTTTCACCCACCTTGCGTTACAAGATACCCGGCTGATTGATCGTGATCCCCTTGAGCGCCATCTTGAGCGCCTCGGGACTGGGGGCGACTTCATAGGCGGTGGATCGTTCAATCTTCTCGGCAACCACGAGCTGACGCAAGCTCTCGGTGAAGTCGAGCATCCCTTCTTCCTTGCCGATGCGGATGGCGTCGCCGAGCTTGTTGTCTTCCTCATTCATGATCAGCTTGCGGACGGTGGGGTTGGTTCGCATGATCTCCACGGTCGGCACGCGGGTCTGCCCGGTGTTCGTGGCCCACTCCTTGGTCGTGGGCAGGAGCTTCTGGGCGATCACGGTCTTCAGGTTGAATTCCATCGACTGCCGCAGCGCGCCGTGCATGTCGCGGGGGAAAAGGTCCAAAATTCGGCCGATCGTAGACGGGGCGGACGAGGCGTGGATGGTGCCGAACACCAGGTGACCGGTCTCGGCAGCGTGCATGGCGGCGGCAAACGTGTGGCGGTCACGCATCTCGCCCACCAGGATGATATCCGGGTCCTGCCGCACCGCGTGCTTCAGGGCGGTGTCCCAATCGACGACGTCGATGCCGACCTCGCGCTGATTGATGATGGATTTGTCATCGGTGAACGTGAACTCGATCGGATCCTCGATCGTGACGATATGCATCCGCTCGTTCTCGTTGATGAACTGGAGCATGGACGCGATCGTCGTGGATTTGCCCGACCCGGTCACGCCGGCCAGCAGGATAATCCCCTGATCGTACTGGGTGATCTCGGCCATGATCGGCGGCAGGCCGAGGCCCTCGAAGTTGGGGATCGAGGTGCTCACGCGCCGGGCGACGAGGCTCAATCGGCCGCGCTGGCGGAACAGATTCACGCGGAACCGGGTCTCCAGCTTGCCGTCGAAGATGATGTGCGCGAAGTCGATACCACCGGTCTCTTCGAGGATCTGCTTCTGCCTGGCCGTCAGCAGCGGGAACATCAGCCGTTCCATGTCATTGGCCGTCAGCGGCGGAGTCTGCATGACCCGGAGCACACCGGCCAGCCGCATCGCCGGCGCGAGGCCGACCTTGAGGTGGAGGTCGGACCCCTTATGCTTCATCACCATGCGGAAGAGCTTATTGGCCTCGGGTTCGCTGGCCAGCGGCTCGATCGAGGTTGCTTCCACGGTGGACATGGGACGTGCTCCGGGGATCGCAGAGGCAGGATCCAAATTCGAGGATTCGAGATTCACGAGTGCAGATTCGAGATACGAAAGGGAGGTCTCAGCTATCCGAGCCTGGCATTCAAGTTTCGATTGTCGAATCCTCGAGAATCCTGACCGGCACCCCGTGGCGGGCCAGATAGTCTTTGGTTTCGGAGATCGAGAATTCACGGAAGTGAAAGATGCTCGCCGCGAGTGCCGCGCTGGCGCCGCCTTCGACCAGGGCCGCCCGGAGGTGCTCCGGCTCGCCCGCTCCACCGGAGGCCACGACGGGGACCTCGACGGCGTCGCTGACGGCGCGCGTCATGGGAAGATCATACCCATTCTTGGTCCCGTCGGCGTCCATGCTGGTCAGAACGATCTCACCGGCCCCCAGCTCCTGGACGCGAATGGCCCAGGCGACGGCCTCCAGGCCGGTGGGGATGCGCCCGCCATTGATGTGGACTTCCCACACCTCCCGGCCGTCGCGCTGCACTCGCTTCGGGTCGATATTCACCACGATGCACTGGCGGCCGAACCGGCGGGCGGCACGGCGGACGAAATCGGGGTCGCGCACGGCGGCGGAGTTGATCGAAACCTTGTCGGCCCCGGCGTTCAGGAGGGCGCGAATGTCCTCCAGGTCGCGGATTCCCCCGCCGACCGTGACGGGCATGAAGCAGACCTCAGCCGTGCGGCGGACGACGTCCAGGATGATCCCGCGATTCTCGTGGCTGGCGGTGATGTCCAGGAACACGAGCTCATCCGCACCTTCCGCCTCGTATCGCGAGGCGACCTCGACGGGGTCGCCCGCGTCGCGAAGGTGCAAGAAGTTCGTGCCCTTGACCACGCGCCCCGACTCGACGTCCAGGCACGGGATGATCCGCTTTGCGAGCATTCCGGGGTCCGGTGGGTGTTTCCGCATTGACGAACGGTGGCGGGACCCGAATCGAGCATTCGGACATCCCAGTCACCCAGTTTATCGGGATGGTCCTGGCAATCCTAGACGCTCGCGAAAAAGGGCTGACGGCTCACGAGATCACCGCGAGCCAGAAAAGGAACGGCAACCCCAAAATCCACATCGCGCCGAGGCCGCGGCCCAGTCGATCGATCCAGCTCGGCTCTGCACGCCACCCCCCGGATAGGAAGAGCAGGGTCCACGCAAGGGCCACCGCAAGTCCGATAGGCGGGAGGAGTCGGCGGAAGACATCGAACGGAGCGAATGGAAGATCGAACCTGATCGAGCTACCGAAAGGCAACAGGATAAACCAGGCCCACCGGCACATTTCGCCGAGGGGCCCGATCAGCGTTGCGATCGCGGCCGTCCATCCCGGCTGCCGGTACAGGCGGCGGTAGGATGGGCGTGGGCCGCGTAGACGCAGGGGGATCAGCGCAAGCGTCCACGCCCAGACGACCGGGAGCATTGCGATCAGGAGCACGAGCGCCGCCATCTTCAGGTCGGGGAGCGAAGTCGGGAAGCCGCCCACCATCGGGGCAATCACCGCCCGCGAGATGCCGAGGCCGACCGCCGTCGCCGCGACCAGACTCAACCCGTCAAGGATCGTGAACCGGCGTCGAGGCGTCTGGGCGAGATTTCCACGGCTCATCCTTCACTCTCTCCCCCGAGGGCCTTCCTCCAGAAGGCCACGCGCCCCTCGGCCACTCGCAGCGCCTCAATGAGCACCAATTCGTCGTGCTCATCCCTGGGGCCTTCTTCACAGATCTCCTCGACGACCGCCAGATGTTCCTCGGGGATCAGCAGGAACGCCACCGCCGCCAGCCCAACGCGACGGTGGTCCGCATCCCCGTTCCTCGCCCAGTCGAGCATCCGGGGCAATAGCGAGTGATCTTTCTTCCGCGAGAGCGCCGAAGCTGCCGCCTCCCAGAGCGCGGGGCGAGGATCATCGAGCAGGCACCTCAATCGGTCGATCACACGGGCGTCAAACGGCGGAGCCTCGCGGATCGCATTGAGAGCGAGTTCTTCGTCCGGATCGTCGATCATCGCCAGGACGATCTCCGACAGTTCCCCCTCGCCCCGCAAACGGTCCGAGAGCGCCGAGAACGCCGCGAGGCGCTCCGCCGACGGACGGGATCGGTCTTCAACGGTCTGGCGCAGACTCTCCACCGGGACCGAGGCCAGCGACCCGCTGTCCTGCGGCTGGCCTTGCGTCTTCGCGATCAGCGCATCAACTCGTGCGAGCCGTTCCGAGAGAGATTCGTCCATGAAGGACGATCATAGCACGGGCGACGGCCGATTCCTTATTCGTCTTGACGGATCGGCGACACCCGATATTATCCCGGCCTCGTCTTGATTCGCCGCGGGATTCGCAGCGGGACGGCCCATGCTGGAGTCGATGATGTTCCGACGCACGAGATTTCCTCGCCGGATTCTGACGTTTCTGATATTGCCGGTCTCGGTCCTCTCGGCGGCGCGAGCCTCGGGCGGTTCGATCGAGAACTTCTCGCTGAACTATCACACGACGGGGGCGCTGGTGGGGGCGTCCCCTGAATTGGCCAGCGCGTTCTCGTTCGGCGATGTCAACTCATCGACCTACCCCTTCGTGCCCGGTTCGACAAATGTCAACTTCACCCTGCGGGTCTCCGAACCCGATACGTCCGTGGGGAGTGCGTTCACGTCCCAGTTCCGGATCGAGGTCAAGTTCGACCCGCCCTCGGACCCTGGGGACATGTTCCGGGTCGGCCCGCTCATCCTGAACGGACAACTCTCGGGCGTGCTGGGCGGACCCGAGTCCAGCGTCAAGATTCATTTCGACCCGCCCAGGTTCAGCGACGGTCGCACATTCGCCGACGGCCTCAAGATTTCGGGGGACGGACTGATCGGGGCGACGCAATCCAGTTCGTTGATCTTCAACGGGACGGGGGGACTTCCCGACGGATCGTTCTCGCTCCTGCGGATGAGATCCTCCGATGTGGACGCGACCTGGCGGTCGTCCAGTCAATACGAGGTTCACTTCAGCGCGTCCCTGGAGGTTGTCGGCATCCCCGAGCCGTCCACGATCGCCTTCTGGGGCCTTGCGTGCCTGGCCTCGGCGGGTCTGCAATGCAGGAGACGCCGCGATTTCACGAACCGATCACCTCGATGACTCGCGGACACTCCGGCAGTGATCCCAGAAACTGCCTGCCGTAGGGCTTGGTCAGGACGCGAGGATCGAGGATGGCCACGATGCCGGTATCGGTCCTGGAGCGAATGAGGCGGCCGAAGCCTTGTTTGAGCTTGAGGATGGCCTCGGGAACCTGATAGTCGAAGAACTTGTTGCCGCCCTTGCGCTGAATCTCTTCGAGGCGGGCTTCCAGCAGGGGATGATCGGGCACGCTGAAGGGCAGGCGGGTGATGATCACGTTCGAGAGCGCCTCGCCGGGTACGTCCACGCCTTGCCAGAAGCTGTCGGTGCCGAAGATCACGCTGTCCACGTCGGCCTTGAAGGCGGCGATCATCTTGGAGCGAGGCAGATCGTCGCCCTGGGAGAACAGGGCGATCCCCCGGGCCTCGCACCAGGGGCGTAAGGCGCGGGCGGAGTCGTTCAGCATGCGATAGGACGTGAACAGAACCAGGGCTTTCCCGTGGGTCTTTTCCAGGTAAAACCGGATGGCCGGGATGACTCGACGCTCGTACTCCTTGGGGTCAAGCGACGGGTCCGGGAGGTCGCGAGGGATGTGGATCGTGACCTGCGATTTGTAGTCGAAGGGGCTGCCGAGCTGGAGCGTCTTGCAGGAGGAGAAACCCAGCCGCGTCTGGAAGAAACGGAAGCTGGGCGGTGAACCGACCGAGAGCGTGGCCGAGGTCAGGACGCAGGTCGGCAGGCGACCGAAAAGGTCCCGCTTCAAGGTCGCGCCGACGTCCAGGGGCGCGGCGGCCAGCGTGACGCGGCGACGGGCCTTCTGCTCGACCTCGACCCAGTAGACGCTTTCGGGCGTTTCCTGACCGAGCCAGTTGCGGACCGCCATCGCCATCGTCTCGCAGCGGTTCGCGGCCGATTCCAGCTCAATTCTCTGCTCCTCTTCCTCGATCCCCGCCGCGCCCCGCCGGACGGCGGTCGAGAGTTTGAGCAGTTCCTCGGCGAGTGTGTCCGGAATCCCCGTCGGGGCATAAGCGCGACCGTTCGGCCGAGGCTGACGTTCGAGCCAGCCGGCGGCGTCATCGAAGAAGTCGTCCATGGCGCGGCTTGCACGTCGGACCTGATCCTGGGCCTCGTCCAGGCGATGGTAGACGAGTAGGCCCTTCGCGTTCCGCTCATTGAAAAGCCGGCCCAGCAGCTTCGCGACGCCTCCGCTCGCCAATCTCAGGCCGAGGTGCGAGGCGGCGACCTCCTCAAGCGTCTGGGCCTCGTCGAAGATCGCGATGTCGTGCTCCGGCAACAGGCTGGCGCCGGAGCTGCGAAGACCGAGGTCGGTCATGTACATCGCGTGATTGACGATCAGGATGTTGGAGGTCCAGGCCCGCCGCGACGCCTTGTAATAGTGGCAGGTCCGATAGGTCGGGCACTTCTTCCCCAGGCAGTTCCCATGGTCGCTCTCGACCGCGTCCCAGACCTCGGGCCGGGGCGAGAAATCCAGGTCCGAGCGGCTCCCGTCGGTCGTGGTTTCGGCCCATCGTCGCAGCGTCTCCAGTTGATGGAACGGCTCCGGCGTGTCGAAGGTCGCACCCGCCCGGCCGACCGCTGCCTTGAGGCGACGGAGGCTGATGTAATTGGCCCGCCCCTTCACCAGGGTCGCCGTGAACTCCTGCGGCATCACGGCGCGGAGGAACGGGATATCTTTGTAAAGGAGCTGCTCCTGAAGGTTGATCGTGTGCGTCGAGACCACGACCTTTTTGCCCATCTCCGCGGCCGCGAGGATCGCCGGCACGAGGTAGGCGAAGCTCTTTCCGACGCCGGTACCGGCCTCCACCATCAGATGCGACGACTCTTCGATGGCGCGAGAAACGGCCTCGGACATGCGGAGCTGCTCCGCGCGGGCCTCATAGCCCGCCAGGCGACGGGCGACGGCGCCGCCGGGGCCGAGAATGGAAGCTGGGTCGAGGCTCGGCATCCGGCCGTCCCCTGGGATGTCGTCGGATTCGATGAGACTCTCCCCACGTGCTATCGGGTCGCAAGCCCCTCGGTCGGGCTGCTCGCCGTGGCGTAGAGCTTCCTGGGGATGCGCCCCGCACCCGCCGCGAGCCAGCCGGCCTCGATCGCCAGACGCATCGCGTGGGCCATGCGGAGGGCGTCACGAGCGCCGGCGATCCCGGTGTTGAGCAGGACGCCGTCGCAGCCGAGTTCCATCGCCATCGCCACGTCGCTGGCCGTGCCGACACCGGCGTCCACGATCACCGGGTAGTCCGGATCATCGGCCTTCAGATCCTCGAGGATGATTCGAATATTGTTCGGATTCAGGACCCCCTGCCCGCTGCCGATCGGGCTGCCGGCCGGCATGACGCTGGCCGCCCCTTCGGCCTTGAGGCGGCGGGCCATCACGGGGTCGTCGCTGGTGTAGCAGAGGACCTGGAACCCCTCCTTGACCAGGACCCGCGTCGCTTCCAGGGTGGCCACGGGATCGGGCAGGAGCGTGCGGGTGTCGGCCAGCACCTCCAGCTTCACCCAGTCGGAACCGGGATTCTCCATCCCCAGGAGGATCTCGCGCCCCATCCTCGCGGTTCGCAGGGCCTCGTCGGCCGAGAAGCAGCCGGCTGTGTTGGGCAAGATCGTGTAGCGGGCGGGATCGATGAAATCGAGGAGCTTCCGGCCGGTCGTATCCTGGAGGCGTTCGCGACGGACCGCGACCGTCACGACCTCGGTGCCGCTGGCGTCCAGACAATCGCGCATCAGTTCGAGCGAGGCGTACTTCCCGGTCCCCACCAGCAACCGGCTACGAAACCGGTGCCCACCGATCACCAGCTCGGGCGATCGCGGAGATTGCGGCGATCCGCCCCCGACCAGCGTGACGACTTCCAGGACGTCCCCGTCGCCCACGCGGACCTCCTCGTGGCGGGCGCGGGGCACGAGGTCGCGATTGACCTCGACGGCCACATGCTCGGGCCGTAACCCGAGAAAAGCGATCAACTCCGCCACCGTCATCGACTCGGGCAGGGCGCGGGCCTCGCCGTTTAGTTGGATCGTCACGGAAGCACTTCGCCGTCAGGGCCGTCGGTTGCGAGGTTCCTCACGCCTGTCCATCGTAAGACCACCTCGCCGCTCCGGTCAAGGTTCACCGATTTCGACGCCGCTGCGTCAGATCAATGGTGAATGCTTGGCATCGTGCATGACTAAATCGTATTGTGTGTGTACGTTTTCATACGCGCGGTTTCCCCTCATATTCATTTCCTTCGATCTTTCTCATGTGAAGCGAATTGAGAATAGAGAATGGGCAATTTGATGCAGAAAATAAACGCGAGCAAAAAAAATTTTCTGGGGGTTGACTGGTGCGACTGGGAGCTTTGATCGGGGGAAGCGATGCGAGTTCCCGCTCCGAAAGAGCGATTTTCCCGGCTTTTTAGAGTCATCGAGAAATCCACCTAACGTTTTCAGGAATCGTATGTTGCAAGATGACAATCGTCCGGTCATCGGCTGGGATTCGGCTCATGAGGCCGAATCCGTTGATGAGCCCCTTGAAGGACGAAGGAACGAACGCGGCGCGAAATCCAGCAGAATCCCGGCGCAGATGTCTTTTCATGACGATACGAATTTGTTTGAATCGTGCACCCGCGGACGAGGCCCGAGAGAATCGGCCGTCCCGGGAGATACTGCGAGTCGTTCATTGATGAGAGCGGCTCAGGCCAGGATGGCTATCGCGGGTGCGTTGGGGCTCTCGCAAGCGGTTCGACCCTTCTGTATGCCCAGGGCCGACACCTCCGTCCATCCAGGGCAATTCCGGGCGACGCGTCGCCTTCGTGGAACGTCGGTCCCGACGTTGGGACCCCTGAGCAGGACATACAACTCGTGACCTCGACTCGGACCAGCCGATTTCGACCTGAACTGCAATCGCTCGAAGGTCGAGCTCTCCTCTCCGGCGCGACCGCCAGCTTGTCCCGCGGCGTTCTGACCATCACGCGCACCGATGCATCGCAAGTCCTCCAGGTGGACGTCCAGACCTTGACCGTGAAGGCCCATGGCAAGGCGGCGCCCGCGCCGGGCGGTGGCACCGTCATCGTGCAGGGCGTCGGCAGCTTCGCGGCCAGGAAGGTCAAGTCGATTTCGATCAATCCGGGCTGGACGACGGACAATATCATCGTCCACCAGCCGTCGAGGAAGGCGATCGCATTCCGTATCAATGGAACCTCCGGAACACCCCCGGTCGTTATCCCAGCCCCGAACACCAACAAGCCGCCCGTCCCGACCGGCGTCACCGGCGCACATTCGACCCTCGAACAGCAGATTTTCGACCTGATCAATGCCGAGCGCGTCAAGGCGGGCGTCCCCGCCCTGGCACTCAACGCCAAGCTGGTCACCGCGGCACAGATCCACGCCCGGGACATGGCCGCGACGGACCTGATGGAGCACGACCTGAGCAACGTTCCCTCGATCGCGCAGCCGACGCTGCTCAGCCGCGCCGCCTTCGTCGGCTACCAGCGCGGTTACCTCGGCGAGAACATCGCCGCGTTCTTCAACGACGCGACGTCGCTCGTCGCCGGTTGGATGGCGTCCCCAGGGCACAAGTCGAACATCCTCAACACGAATCTGACCGAGGCCGGCGTGGGTGTTGGGGTTGACTCCCAGGGAGTCCTGTTCTTCTGCCAGGAGTTCGGCTCGCCCCCGCTCGGCTGATGTCTCGTCCTCGTCACCGATTCAGGCCCAGTGCGCGGCGATTGCGGTCGATCTGGTAGTGACAGAGGGCGACGGCGCAGGCGTCGGCCACGTCGTGGGGCTCGGGCAGGAGATCCAGGCCGAGTTCGGTGCGGATGGCGTGCTGCATCTGCTCCTTGGGGGCCTTGCCGCTGCCGGTCAGGCTCTTCTTGATGCGGGCCGCGGCGTAGCCGGTGACCGGGACGCCGCGACAGGCCGCCGCCAGCATGATGACCCCGCGCGCATGCGCCATCAGAATCGCCGTTCTCGGGAACCTCGGGTGGCTGTGGACCTGTTCCAGGGCCACCGCCGACGGCGGGTAGGCGTCCAGGACCTCCAGGATGCCCCGATGGATCGTCTCCAGGCGTTGCGCCAGCGCCTTGGCATCGCGCCCCGCGCGAATCACGCCCGCTTCCACGACCCGTGCGCCGCGCTCACCCGGCTCGACCACCGCATAGCCCGTCACGCTCAGACCGGGGTCGATCCCCACCACCCGGCCGGGAACGGGGAGGAACAGCGGCGGGATTTCTGGGGAGATCGTCGCCATGGACGGGCCTTCCTTGGAAAAACACCTTTCGCCACAAAATCCGTTGCGGCGTGACGGTGGATGGATGCGTTCAGCCTTCGATCTTCCAGCCGGTACCGTCCGGCCGATCTTCGAGCACGACGCCCATCGCCGCAAGATCCTTACGGATTTGATCGGCCAGCGCGAAGTTTTTCTCCTTCCGAACTTGTGTACGGAGTTTCACGAGCATGTCGAGCAGCGCGGCCGTCAGCCCATCGTTCCGGGCGATGGGCGACTCGGGTGCGACCCGGAACAAACCTAAAATTCGGGTCAATTCGCGGAGGACCGACACTCCGGACTCGAACGCCATCAACTCCGACGGTTTGCCGGCCGCGTCGAGACCGTGTTGATCGGCGAATCGATTGAGCGATCGCAGCAGCTCAAACAGTTCACCCAGCGCCCCGCCCGTGTTGAAATCGTCGTCCATCGCGTCCAGGAACCGGGTCCGGTGCTCCTCGACTTCGGCGATGACGGTCGGCTGGCGACCCTCGGGCTCGCGTCGGGGCGCGTCGATCGCGTAGAAACTCTCGCCCGTCAGCCGTTCATACCGGTCGAAGAAGTTACGGAACGCTTGCAGCCCGCGTGCGGTCTCCTCCAACCGAGAGGGTCCGTAATCGATCGGCCGACGGTAATGGCTGGAGAGGAGCAGCGTTCGGAGAGTATCGGGGTCGTGCTGCTTCAGAAGGTCTCCCATCAAGACGATCGTCTCGGGATCGCTCTTGCTGATCTTCTTGCCGCCCTTGGTCAAGAGCCCGTTATGGAGCCAGTACGAGGCGAACGGCTTGCCGGTGAACGATTCGGACTGGACCACTTCGTTCTCGTGGTGCGGGAAGACCAGGTCGAGACCGCCGCCGTGGATGTCGAAATGTTCGCCCAGGAGCTTCATGCTCATGGCCGAGCATTCGATATGCCAGCCCGGCCGCCCGGGACCCCAGGGGCTGTCCCACGACGGTTCGCCCGGCTTGGAACTCTTCCAGAGCGCGAAATCGCCGGGATGCCTCTTGATGGCCGTGGGCTCGATCCTCGCCCCGGCCTGGAGTTCCTCCAGGTGGCGATGGCTGAGCTTGCCGTACTCCGGGGCCTTCGTCACGTCAAAATAGACGTCGCCGCCCGAGGGATAGGCAAACCCCTTGGCGATCAGGCCGGCGGTGATTGATACGATCTCGTCGATGTACTCCGTCGCGCGGGGGAAATGGTCGATCCCGTCGACTCCCAGCGCCGTAAGGCACGACAGATAATCGGCCGTGACGCGCTCGGCCAGCTCCTTGACGGTTGTGCCTTCCTTTTGCGCCTGGACGATGAGCTTGTCGTCCACATCGGTGATATTCACGACCCAGGTGACGTCATACCCGCGGAAGGTGAGGAACCGCTTGATCGTGTCGAAGATGACGGGGCCGACCATGTGGCCGACGTGGCTGTTCGAGTAGACCGTCGGGCCGCAGACATACATGCCGACCTTGGGGGGCGACACCGGAAGGAACGGTTCCTTCGTCTGGCTCAGGGTGTTGTAAACGCGCAACGGCATGGGAGGGAGTTCTCGTCTCGTTCAATCGAATTGGTTCGCGCGGATCAGGGCGGCGGCATCGCACCCGATGATCTCGCCGAGGCCCACCGGCCCGACACCCTCGCCGGTCTTGGCCTTGACGTTCACGTCGCTCAGGTTCAGCGCCAGCGTCTCTGCGAGATGGGCCGCCATCGTCTGCTTGTACGGGGAGAGCTTGGGCGACTGCGCATGGATCGTGACGTCGATGTTCACGGCCACCCAGCCTCGCGACCGAACCATCTCGTACACCTGGGCCAGCAGGTCGCGGCCCGCGATCCCCTTCCACCGAGGATCGGTGTCGGGGAAGTGCTCGCCGATGTCGCCGAGTGCCGCCGCTCCCAGGAGCGCATCGGCCACGGCGTGCATCACGACGTCGGCATCCGAATGCCCCATGAGCCCCCTGGGATGCGGGATCGTCACTCCGGCCAGGATCAGAGGCCGTCCTTCGACCAGGCGGTGCGTGTCGTGTCCGATGCCCACCCTCACGGCGCCGCCTCCCTCTCCGTCAAACCCCCGGACCGAGCCAAGGTCGTCGGATGGGGACGGTCCGGATGGTACCCCGATCGACGTTGCCTTGCCAAGACGCATGGGACGAATTGCCTCGCCCGCCCCGGTCTGTGGATTGTGGCGCCGGCTTGGCTCGTGACCGAGCGATGGCGTCGGATTCCGCGATCGTAAAGCCCGGCCGGTCACGATGTTGTTATGGAGAGCCAGGGTCGAGGCACACGGATCGAGCCGGGGAACGCGGGGGAGATCCTCCCGATTCCCCTCAGGGGATCGAGTTTCGTCCCGAGGACCGCGAAAGCCAGCGGGGAAATCGCGTCCGAATCCGCCCGTGATCGGCCACCAAGGCGTCTTAATCGAACAGCGGTTTCACCCGATTGATGACGGAACCGGCGCGATCGTCCAGCGTGAGCCCGCCGAGCTGTTCGAGGGGCCTCGGACGACCTCGGTACGAGATCCCCCCGCGCAACACGCTCTTGTCCGAGGTTGCGCCGATCGGACGTAAGATATAGGAACCGGACGAGTCGTTGAAGAGTTCCAGGGTGCCTCCGCCGGTAAGCTCCAGGCGAACGGCGCTAGGGATCGTCGTCAGGCCCTCAATGGTGTAGTAAGTGAGCTTCGGGCCGCGGGCAAATTGCCTGGAAAAGGCACCCGGACTCCAATGAACGAGCCTCCCGACGGTTGTAAATCTCGCCACGGCCTCGTGGCGACGACCGACTTCGGTCTGTCTAGATCGACACGAGGATGTCGTCAAGGTCAGTGGTGCTCCGAGACTCCAGGCGATGACCCGAGCTGGACCGGAACCAGGGATGGGTTCACCGTTTCTCATCCGGATTGGAATTCCGGGAAGAAATGTTGACAATGTAGCAGAGCGGCTTCCCAGGCCGGTTTCCCGCCGGATCGGTGGTTCTTGCATAACTACTGTGCTAGAAATAACTTGGGCGAAACCGTCGGAGACACGCAATTGTCGGCATGCGGCGTGCATTTCTTGAGCTTCGTCTCGCGAGAATGTCACGCGGGACGACTTCCGACGTTCTAAGATCATGTCGGAGTCGTTCGCAACTACAGGATTTCATCGACACGGAGGATGCCATGCTCGTCTTAAGCCGCAAGCTGAACGAGAAGATCGTGATCAACGGCAACATCGTGATCTCGATCGTGAAGATTGATCGCAACCAGGTCCGGATCGGCATCGAAGCCCCCGGCGAGATTCCGGTCTATCGCGAAGAGATCCTGCCGGCCAACGTGAACAGCCATCGCGATGCCGAACTGCTGATCGAAGCCTGAAGATTCCCACGATTGTCGCGGTTTGTCGCTCGACATCCGCCGTTCGGTCCCGTATGTTCAACAATCGTGGGCCGAGTGACGCATATCGCGCAGGCCGAGGCGACCCTGGAGTCATGAGCGATGCAGGATAACGACATCAATGACGTGAGTCGTCGCGATTTCCTCCAGACCGGCGCCGCAGTCGCGGGCGTCTCGGGCCTGGCATTGGGCGGCGCCACACCGGCCACGGCGGCCGACGATCCGAAACCGGAGTCGAAGAAGACTCTTCCCACCCGTCCCCTTGGCAAGACTGGCGTCGATGTCACCATCCTGAACCAGGGGACCTGGCAGGCCTCGGGCCTGGACCGAATCCTCAGGTTCGCCTACGACCAGGGCATCCGTTACTTCGACACGGCCAAGTCTTATGGCTCCGAGCCGGGCATCAAGAAGTGGCTCCAGGCGATGCCGGAGGTCCGAAAGAATATCTTCCTGGTCACGAAGGATTCCCCGCACACACCCAAGCAACTGATCCCGATGCTCGACCAGAGGCTCGCGGCCCTCGGCGTCGATCACGTCGATTTGATCTTCTGCCACGCGATGGGCGACCACAACGAGCCGATCGACTGGCCGAAGAGCAAGGAATTCAAAGAGACGATCGAGACGATCAAGAAGTCAGGCAAGGCGAAGTTCGTCGGCTTCTCGACGCACCACGCCCGCCGCGCCGAGTACCTTCAGGCTGCGGCCGATGGCGGGTTCGTCGACGTGATCATGCTCCAGTACACCCCCTGGCTGGACAAGGATGCGCCCCTGAATCGCGCTCTCGACGCCTGCTGGAAGAAGGGGATTGGCCTGGTCTCGATGAAGCAGGTTGCCGGGCAGTTCGGCGAGGCCACCAAGGGCGGCCCCCTGGACGAGGTGTTCAAGAAGGCGCCGATGCTCAAGGAGAAAGGGCTGACTCCCTATCAGGCGCTGCTGCACGCGATCTGGACCGACGAGCGGATTTCCACCAGTTGCGTCTCCATGCGAAACACCGACCAAATTCGCTCCAACGTCGATGCTGCCAGGCGCTTCGAGCCGCTCAAGCAGGCCGAATTGCATCAACTCCACGAGGCCGTCCTCGCCGCCGGCCCCACCCTGTGCGCCGACTGCGATGGCCGATGCGCAGTGGCCGCCGGCACCAAGGCCCGACTCGGCGACCTGACCCGGTATCTCACCTACCACGAATACCACGGTGACAAGCACGAGGCCCGACAGAACTACGCCGCCCTGACCGAGGCCGAGCGCGACTGGCGCGGTGCCGACCTTGCCGCCGCGCGTGAAGCGTGCCCGAGCGGGCTGGACTTCGCCCGGCTGCTGCCGAAGGCCGACGATCTCCTGAGCTGAATTCCCGTTCAAGAACATCCGATCGGTCGGTTCACGGCCCGCGACCTTCGCCATGAGGCGGAGTTTGCGGGCCGCGATCGTGCGCGGATTTCGTCAAGATAAGCACTGGCAAATTCGTCAAGATTTTTTTCTTGAGTCCCGCCAAACGGCTCGCGCATAGTGAGCATGGCGTGAAGTGGCCCGTCCGGACCGGTCGCTCCGGGGCGAGCGGCGTCACTCCGCCACGCTCTAATGGCGACGACGCACCGACGATCCGTAACGGGACGGACGCGGACGGTTTCCGAACAAGGCAGCGACGACCATGGGCACGAACATCTATGTAGGCAACCTCCCTTACGACACGGCCGGCGACGATCTGGTGGAACTGTTCTCGACCCACGGAACCGTGACGAGCGGCCAGGTGATCATGGACAAATTTAGCGGGAGGAGCCGCGGGTTCGGCTTTGTCGAGATGGCCAATAACGATGAGGCCCAGGCCGCCATCGACAACCTCAACGGCTCGCCCTTCGGCGGTCGCCCGCTCACTGTCAACGAAGCCCGTCCCCGCGAAGAGCGCGGCGGTGGCGGTGCCGGCGGCGGAGGTGGTTACGGCGGCGGGTACAACGAGTAACTCGGACAGCCCAAGGGCCTGGACGAGAACCCGACTCGACCCGCAGTCGATGAGGAAGCGCGTTCCGGCCCAACAAATCTCCGAATCCGAAGGCGAGCTCGACGAATCGGGTTGCAAGCGGGCCGGTCGGTCCGCATAATGGGCTCTTTCCTCGCCATTCCGGCGAGCAGGGAGTCTGCGCGAGTCATGAAGAAGAAAACCCGGCACCGCAAGAGCTACAGTTGGAAGAAGAAGTGCGACAGTTCCCCTGTCGCCAAGGGTCGCCGCCCCAAGAAGCAGGGCCGTAATCCGCACAAGCGTAAGCACCTCGGCGGCGTCGGGCTGTAAATCTCGGCGTCGGCAACGTAATCGCAAGCCATCGACAACGCCCGCGCCATTGAGAATAAATTTCTCAATGGCGCGGGCGTTGTCGATGGCTTGCGACGTTGTGCTGAAGACCTCAGATCAGTTCCTGGATCGGCTCGAAATCGTCGAGCAACGGCATGGGCCGATTGGCTCGGTCGGGCACGGTCGTCGAGGGGCTGATACCCAGGTTGTGGTACAGGGTCGCGAAGACGTTCTGAAAGGTCACGGGCCGATCCTTGGGGATCTCGCCGAGACGATTCGTCTGGCCGATAACCTGTCCGGTCCGCATGCCTCCCCCGGCCAGCAGCGCGCAAGCGACGGCGGGCCAGTGGTCGCGACCGCCGTCCTTGTTGATCTTCGGAGTCCTCCCGAACTCGCCCCAGACGACGACGGAAACGTCCTTGTCGAGTCCGCGGACATGCAGATCCTCGACCAGGGTCGACAGCGCGGCGTCCAACTTCGGGAGCCGCTCGCGGCACTGGCCGAAGTTGTTCGAGTGATAGTCCCACCGACCGAAGCCGATCGTGACGCAGCGTGCCCCGGCCTCCACCAACCGGCGCGCCATCAAGAACTGATCGTTGCAGCAGGGCCCGCCGTCGTCGACGTTCTTCATGTCGCCGATGCCATACTTGGCCCGTAGTCGGGGGTCCTCCTTGGTCACATCCAGGGCGTCGGCCAGCGCGCTTGAGGTCAAGATGTCGAACGCCTGACGAGAGAATGTGTCCAGGCCGGCCATGGAGCCGCTGCTATCCATGTCACGCCGCAATCCATCCAGCTTACGCAGAAGCCCCTTTCGATCTCCCAGCCGACCGGCGCTCAGGCCCAATTTCGCCAGCGAAGGCAGATCTGCTCCGTTTGGCGTGAATGGGGCGTGGGCCAGGCCAAGGTAGCCGGGTTCGCCGTTGTCAGCCCAGGGCTTGTGCCCCATCCGGGGTGAGAGGCCCACGAACGGCGGAACGGACTCATTGACCGGCCCATTGAGCTTCGAGAGGATCGCCCCGAGACTCGGTCGGCCGCCCTGGGCCTTGCTGATGACATCGGGGTAGCCCGTGTGGCATTGCACGGCGGCGTGCTCGCCGTGGGCACCGACGAGGGTGCGGATCACGGCGAATTTATCCATCATCCTGGCGAGTCGGGGCATGTGCTCGCAGATCTCGAGCCCGGGCACGTTCGTCGCAATCGGCTTGAACTCACCCCGGATGCTCGATGGAGCCTCGGGCTTGAGGTCGACCATATCCTGGTGAGGCGGACCGCCGGCCAGGAAGACCATGATCACGGCTTTGTGAGACTTGCCGACGCCGGCCTGCGCCTCGGCGCGAAGCACTTCGGGTAGACTCAATCCGCCGAGGCAAAGTCCGCCGATCTTGAGGAAGTCCCGGCGGCTGATGCCGTCGCAGAACCCCGTTCGTCGCCGCCCGCTGAGGTTCAGCATTGCGGTCTCCGGTGTTTTCTGGCGTTCGGAAGGTGGGAGGGTCGCGTCGCCTCGCAAGCGCGGACCCACAATCGTCATCGGGCAAGCCAGTGTCTGGCGCTCAGTCTCGTTTCACAGAGGTTAAACAAACCTCTCTGTAAATCAAATCAAACAGAACCGGCGCCCCAAGTCAACGGGGAACCCGACGTGGACAAATGTTTGATGGCGCGGCGCGCGATCCACTCTACGGTCGCTTCCCGGCTTCGTCGCCCCACACGGTCGTCTTCGGGTGGAATTGCATCCAGGTCGCCTGACGGATCAGGTACGCGGGGGATCGGACCAGGCGTTTCCCGGTGGAAGGCCCTCCCAGGGATCGCCCGGTGGCTGGGTCCCAGGTCGAGAGACTCTTCAGGTCCACCAGGGATCCGTCGCGGTTCTCGAACTCAAGAAGCTCACCATCGACCGTGCGGTCGAAGACCCCATAAGCCTGGCTCTTCACGTCGAAGACCGTCAGGAGCGCCTGATCCCCGATCCGATCGTTGATGGGGGAGAGGCGTCGTATCTCCTCCAAAGGCCAGGCCTTGGACCGATTTCCCAGGGTCATGCCCAGGATCAGCGGCGGATCGGTCGGCTTGGCATCGGTCGTCCGGCGGCGATACGTATCGGAGAGTCGGGGGAGGGTCACGACCGTTGTCTGGGGATGTTGCGTCTTCCAGGACTTCCAATCCATCAAGACCGAAGGAACGACGGCGAGATCCTTGCCTTTGAGCAGTCCGTCCTCGGCGTGACCGAGCACCTGGCTCCACAGGCTCCCGGTCTCACGGTCGGCCATGACCATGCTACCTTCCCAGATCAGGCCGGGCAGGAATAGCGTGAGCACCCGGTCGTCGCAATTCCGGTTGAAGACCTGGGCGTTCTGGCATCGGCTGCACCAGGTTACGGCGATGGGCTTGCCGCCGATCGTGTCGTTGAGAACCTCTTGCTGGGGCTCGGCCATCATATTGATCGGGTAGGCGCGGGCTTCCTTCACCTCTTCCACGCCGATGACGATCTCGTCGTCGCCAATCTCGCCCCCGGCCTGCGTCGCCGACAAGATGCGAAAGCTCTCCACCGCGGAGAATGGGCTCAGAATGGACTTCGGCCGGAATTCCCCAGGCCCGTCGGCTTCCTCCACTCTCGGCGCGCTCAGGCGGGGCGGGGGTCGATCGGTGTCCGCCTCGTTGTCGACCCCCAGCCTCGGCACGATCGCCACGATCAGCATGGCCACGATGCCGCCAAAGACGAGTAACAGCAGAGTATAGACCCGCATCGAATTCCTTCGGAAATGGTTCCCACGGGGCAATCGCCCTGATCCGGCCCACACTTCCGGAGATAGAGTCCGGCAACGCGCGGTCCCCTTTGGCTTCGAGGGATACGCAATATCTAGTATAGGTGAGCGTCGAACGGGGCGGCCTTGTCCAGGAAACCCGTGGACATGGCCGCCGCCTCGACTCTCCGCTCTGGTCCGCCCCCGCTCAACGGGCCAGGACCCACCTCGCCAGCTCGCGGAAGGTCGGTGCCTTCCCGTGCATGAGCAGGCCGGTCCGGAAGATCTTGCCCGACGCCCAGACGCAGGCCACGGCGGTCGTGGTCGTCAGGACGATCGACAGGATAACTTGCCACGCCGGGGGCGCAGGGCTCATCGCGATCCGCAGGGTCATCAGGATCGGGGTGGCCGGAGGGATCAGGGACGCCACAACAGAGACCGTGCTCGAAGGATTGGTGAGCACCGGGGCGAGAAGGCCCATCGGCAGGATCGCCAGCATCATGATCGGCATCATCATCGTCTGCGCGTCCTTCAGCTCGCTACAGGCCGAGCCAACCGCCATGTACAACGATCCGAACAGCAGGATGGCCAGCCCGATGAAGAGGACCAAGGTCGCGATCAGGCCCGGCGTGAGCGCATCGGCGTAGCCGAACCGGGTCGCGCCGGCATACGACGCAGCCAGATACAGCGTCGTCGTGAGCATCGCCACCGAGACGTTCCCGAGCAGCTTTCCCATCATCATCTCGAAGGTCGAGATCGAACCCAGGAGCATCTCGCTGATCCGACTCATCTTCTCCTCGATCACCGTGCCGACGAGTTGCGGAGCCGTGGTCATGGTGATGAGGTAGACGATCATGGCCAGGCCCATCGGCATGAAGATCGATCGGACCGGATCGATTTTTTTCGCCGCCACGATCGACCCGGAATTCGGTGGTGGGCTTGTCCCCGGGGTTGTCGCGACTTGCGATGGGGCCGAGCCACGGCTGGCCAGTCCGAGGTTCTCGGTTATCAGGAATCGGTCGATGCGGGCCGCCAGGTTCGGGTCGACGTTCGCCGCCTTGTATCGTTGCGATCGGGCGATCGGGGAGACGACCCCTTCGAGCCAGCCGTGAAGCTCACGATAATTCGGACTCTCCGAGTAATACTTCAGCACGATGGGCGCGCCCGCCCTGGCCTCGATCGCATCGGCCGGGATCTCCACGAACGCAAACAGTTCCTTGGCACGGACTTTCTCCGAGAGCGCCAGGACGGTGGCATCCGGGGGCTGGTCCCCGTCCTTCACCTCCGTCGGGTAGAATGCGGAAGCCGTGGGCTTACCCTCGGGGGTGACCAGGCTCTTGTTCCTCTCCTCGGCCGCCTTCTTGATCGCGGGGAACAATTTGCCCGTCCGATCGATCACCGCGAACGGCCGAGGCACGGTGTCCGACCGGTTCGCGAAGATCTGCATGAAGATCATCGCGGAATAGAGGATTGGCAGCATCAGCAGGCTGACCAGGAACGCCTTGGTCCGAACGGCGTTGCCGAACTCGGTCCGGGCCACGATCAGGATCTTATCCACGGCTCACGGCCTCCGGCTCGGGGTGGGCGATACGGACGAAGATGTCATGGAGGCTCGGCCTCGTGATCTCGAAATGGTGGACCTCGGTCCGGTTCAAGAGGGCCCGCAACAGATCCTGCGGGTCGCCGTTCCAGCGGACATCCTGGACGTTGCCGGAATCATTCACGAACTCGACCCCGGACAGTCCATCCAGCGCCGCCATGCCATCGGCGGTCCGCACGCGAACGGTGTCCGAGCCGAACGACTCCTGGATCTCGTCGAGCGTCCCGTCCAGGACCTTCGTGCCCTTGAAGATCATGAAGATCCGATCGCAAAGCTTCTCGGCCATGCCCATGTCGTGGGTGGAGAAGACGACGGTCGTGCCGTTCTTTCGCAGATCCAGCACCGCCTCCTTGAGGATCTCCGCGTTGACGGGATCGAGGCCCGAAAACGGTTCGTCGAGGATCAATAACTCGGGCGCCGCCACGGCCGCCGCGATGAACTGGACCTTCTGGGCCATGCCCTTGGAGAGGGCGTCCACCTTCTTGTCCAGCCAGTCCGAGAGCTCCATGCGATCGATCCAGGACCGGATGGAGGCGTCGAGCGCCGGTTGTTTCATCCCCTTGAGCTGGCCGTAGTAACGGAGCAGCCTGCGGACGGTCATCTTCTTGTAGAGGCCGCGCTCCTCCGGCAGATAACTGATCCGGTCGCGCGCCGTTCGGGTATCGGTCTGGCCCAGGACGACGATCTCGCCGCTGTCGGGCAGCAAGATGTTCATGATCATACGGAGGGTGGTGGTCTTCCCCGAGCCGTTGGGCCCGATGAACCCGTAGAGCGAACCCCTCGGGACGTGCAGCGAGAGGGCGTTGACGGCGACGTGCTTGCCGTAGCTCTTGGTCACGTGCTGGATCGAGATTGCATCCATAAGGTCGGGTCCGAGGCTCCCAGGTGTGGATCGGGGTGGTTTGAGGAGGATTCGTCGGCCGAGCCCCAGCATTATTCACAAGAAAAATTGTGAAAAAGGTCCGGAGCCGCATAGACGGTCGGGGAAGCCATTTCTACAATAGACAGGACGAGAGAGAATCCTCGCGAGGCGCGACGCCGATGACGGAAACCTCCGATCGCCAGTTGCTGGATACGATCCGTCGCCACGGTCCGTTGACGGTGGCCGAGATGGTGTCGCATCTGGGCGTCACCCAGACGGCCGTTCGCAATCGTCTGACCCGCCTGGTCGAGGCGGGCCTGGTCGAGCGTCAGGCGCAGGTCGGTGCCCGGGGACGTCCCAAACACAGTTATCAGGCGAGTACGGAAGCTCACAAGCGTCTGGGCCAAAATTACGCCGACCTGGCCCTGGTCCTGTGGGATGAGATGATGCGGACCGTCGAGGACCGCAAGCTCCGCCGGTTCCTGTTCGGCCGGATCACTGACCGAATGGCCGAGATGTACCGGTCGGAGATCACCGCCGACGCCTGGGAAGGCCGACTCGTTCAATTAGGCACGATCCTCCACGGTCGTGGCGTCGAGGCCGAGGTCACCCGGCAAGGCGATGAATCGCCCATCTTGAAGCAACATTCCTGCCCGTACTTTGCCCTGGCCGAGACCGACCGCTCCGTCTGCGCGATGGAGCGGAAGATGTTCGAGAAGGTTCTCGGGCATAGCCTGCGACTCAGCCAGTGCCGCCTCGATGGCCATCGCTCGTGCGACTTCGAGTCGAAGCCAGGCTACGAGCCACCCCCGGCCCAGGCCGGTTGATCCCTGATTGAGGTTGTCCCATGATCTTCAAGGTCGTCGTCGAACAGGGAGATGAGGGGTATATCGTCGCGAGTTGTCCCTCGCTCAGAGCATGCGTCTCTCAAGGGAAGACCCGAGAGGAAGCCATCGCGAATATCCGGGAGGCGATTGAGCTCTACCTGGAACCGTCACCGAACGAGCTGGCTGAGCGAGAAGGTCGGGAAGTCCTGGAATTAACCCTGTGAGTTTGCCTCTCTTGTCGGGGCGGCAAGTCCTCGCGGCACTGGGAAGGCTTGGATTTGAGGAAATACACCGTCGCGGCAGCCATGTGAAGATGGAGCATGCGGATGGTCGCAAAATCATTTTTCCGTATCACGACGAGTTGGCTCGGGCGACTTTGAAGAATGCCCTCCGTGATGCGGACGTCGAGACCGAGGATTTCCTGGCCAACGTGAAGTAACCCGACTCTCGCTGACTTTCCGATAGGAGAACGATTGGTGGAAGCCAAGGTCCTGCAAATCGACAACCTGCACGCCAGCATCGACGGCAAGGAGATCCTCAAGGGGGTCACGCTCACGATCCGCCAGGGCGAGGTCCACGCCCTGATGGGTCCGAACGGGTCAGGCAAATCGACCCTGAGCTACGCCCTCATGGGACACCCGAATTACGAGGTTACCGAGGGCACCGCCACGATCGACGGCCAGGACATCCTGACGCTGGAAGCCGACGAGCGTGCCAAGGCCGGCCTGTTCCTGGCGTTCCAGTACCCGACGTCGATCCCGGGCGTGACCGTGGCGAACTTCCTGCGGCATGCCGTCTCCAACGTCCGCAACCCGGACCGCAAGGAAGGCGAAGACCTGATACCGATGCGCGACTTCCGCAAGGAGTTGCGCGAGCAGATGGACGAGCTGGGGATGGACACCGAGTTCGCCCGCCGCTACCTCAACGAGGGCTTTTCCGGCGGCGAGAAGAAGCGGGCCGAAGTCCTGCAGCTCGCCATGCTTCGCCCCGCGTTCGCGATCCTCGACGAGACCGATTCGGGCCTGGATATCGACGCCGTCCGCGTCGTCTCCGAGGGCGTGAACCGGGTGGCCTCGAAGATCGGCACCGGCGTGCTGGTCATCACCCACTACAAGCGGATCCTGGAATACATCAAGCCCCAGTTCGTCCACATTCTCCTCGGCGGCCGGATCGTCGAGAGCGGCGGGCCGGAGCTGGTGGACAAGCTGGAGGCTGAAGGCTACGACTGGATCCGCGAGAAGCATCCCGAGGCCGCGAAGGACGAGGACGAGCTCGAGGCCAAGGAGAAGGCGGGCCAGTTCGCGTGATGGTTCCTGAGTCCCGCGAGAACCTGGGGGATCGGTCCGATGGCCGAGCAAATTTGCCTCTCACTGCCTGACGAGACCAGGGCTGCGCTCGATGAATACGTGCGAAGGACAGGGGTCAGCACAGAGGATGTTTCCCGCGGACTCCTGGAATCCATGCTGTTTTCGGATCGATTCCACCGCTTGCGTGAGGTCCTCGTGCCCCGGGCTGAAGAGCAAGGCGTCTTGACGGATGACGACGTCTTCGAGCAGGTCTCGCGACCCTGGTCTTCGATACAAATGTCTTGATCGCCGCCTTTATCGGCCGTGGAGTGTGTGCCATCCTTTTTGAGAAGTGTGCCCTTGAGCACGAGATCGCTTGTTCGGATGTCATCCTTGGAGAGTTGCGCCACCACCTCGTCGGCAAATTCAAATATTCCTCCCTCGACGCGGAGGACGTCGTGGATGTCGTTCGGACCGTTTCCCGGATGGTCGAGCCCGCCACCCTCGAATTACCCGCATGTCGCGACCCGGACGACGATCTCATCCTCGCGACAGCCGTCACCGCTCGTGCCTCTTGCCTCGTGACAGGCGACAAGGATCGCCCGGTCCTCGAGCGATACAAGGGGATTGAAATCATCCGCCCGAATCAATTCGGAGATGTCGAGTTCTCGCCTCGTTGACGCTAGGGACGTCGGCCCTCCGCTGAGGCCATCGCCTTCCCAAGACCCTAATATGACTCTGGACGACCTCGCTCCCCGCCCGAAGAAGGATACAAGCCCATGTCCATCGACCTCGGCCTACAAGTTCAAGGCATCAAAGACGACTACAAGTACGGCTTCCGGGACTCGGACGCCAACTACTCGTTCAAGAGCGGCAAGGGCCTCTCGAAGGAGATCGTCGAGCAAATCTCCGATATGAAGGACGAGCCACAGTGGATGCGCGACTTTCGCCTGAAGGCCCTGGAAGTCTTCTGGCAGAAGCCGACCCCGCAGTGGGGCGGGCAGTTGAACGAGCTGAACTTCGACGACATCCACTACTACATGAGGGCCGCCGATCGCCAGGGCCAGTCCTGGGATGATATGCCCTCGGAGATCAAGAACACCTACGACAAGCTCGGCATCACCGAGGCCTAGCGTCGAGGGTTGATCGCGGGCGTCGGCGCGCAGTATGAGTCGGAGGTCGTCTACCACTCGCTACGTGAGGATCTCGCCAAGAAGGGCGTGATTTTCACCGACACCGACTCGGCGGTCCGTGAGTACCCCGACCTGGTCCGCGAGCACTTCGCCACGATCATCCCGATCCAGGACAACAAGTTCGCCGCCCTCAACTCGGCCGTCTGGTCGGGCGGATCGTTCGTCTACATCCCCAAGGGTGTGAAGGTGGATGTCCCGCTCCAGGCCTATTTCCGTATTAATGCCGAGAACATGGGCCAGTTCGAGCGGACGTTGATCATCGTCGAGGAAGGCGCCCAGGTTCACTATGTCGAGGGTTGTACCGCCCCGATCTACACCAGCGAGAGCCTGCACTCGGCCGTCGTCGAGGTCATCGTCAAGAAGTCCGGCCGATGCCGTTACACGACGATCCAGAACTGGGCGAACAATATCTACAACCTCGTGACCAAGCGGGCGTATGCCTACGAGGACGCGGTCATGGAGTGGGTGGACGGCAACCTCGGCAGCCGCCTCACGATGAAGTACCCGGCCGTCCACATGGTCGGCAAGGGGGCTCGCGGCGAGATCCTCTCGATCGCCTTCGCCGGCAAGGGCCAGCACCAGGACGCCGGCGCGAAGGTCGTCCACTCCGCGCCCTACACGTCGTCGCGGATCATCTCCAAGAGCATCTCCAAGAACGGCGGCCGCGCCAGCTACCGCGGTCTGCTCCGGGTCGATGCCGGTGCCAAGGGCTCGCGCTCGAATGTGGTCTGCGACGCCCTGATCCTCGATCCCCAGTCCCGATCGGATACCTATCCCTACATCGAGATCGACGAGGACGACGTCAAGATCGGCCACGAGGCCAGCGTCTCCAAGATCGGCGAGGAGCAACTCTTCTACCTCATGAGCCGTGGGCTCTCCGAGGCGGAAGCCTCCACCCTGATCGTCAGCGGATTCATCGAGCCGCTCGTGAAAGAGCTGCCGATGGAGTACGCCGTCGAGATGAACAAGCTGATCCAGTTGCAGATGGAAGGCTCGGTGGGGTGAGCCCGAGCGGCGTGGAATGCTTCCTCCGCGCAAATCTGGAGTCGCTCTTGATGCCGTGGGAAGAGAGGGTCGGGCGGCGACCCTCGATTTCGGCCGGTTTCGTCGCCTGTCCGTTCAAGTTCGCACGCGTTCTGGCCGAGAGGAGGACGATTTCATGACGGCGTCGGTACAACAACTCCTCGAGACGTTCGATCGCCTGTCCGAGCCCGAACGACTCGAGGCTGCCGCCGAAATCCTTCGTCGCTCCAGTGAACCGGAGTGTTCCCCGCTGGACGACGAGACGCTCAATCGGATCGCCGAAGAATCGTTCCGCGAATACGATCGACGCGAGGCCGCCAGTGCCCAGGGTTGATCGGGGCGAGGTCTGGCTCGTCGATCTCGGATATACGGCGAAAACTCGACCGTGTCTTGTACTCAGCATTCCACCTGTCGACACAGAACGAGCCTTGGTGACGTTGGTTCCTCACACGACGTCTCCGTGGGGCACGCAGTTCGAGGTAAATATCGCCGTTTCATTCCTCCGGCCCGGCGTCTTCGATGCGCAGAATCCGACAACGACGACCTTGGCAAAATTGATCAAGAAGCTCGGCGGCCTCGCGGCAGACGATCTTGCCGAGGTCGAGAACGCCGTGCGGTACTGGTTGGGACTTTAGCGGGAAGATATCCGAGATGAGCAGCGCACCCGTCACCACCTCCGCCACTGGCGGCTTCACCGAATCCGCCTTCGAGGCCTTCCTCACCGGCCGGGACGAACCCGCCTGGCTCGTCGATCGTCGCCGCGAGGCGTTCGCCCAGTTCCAGGCCGCGCCTTGGCCGACGCTGCGCGACGAGGAATGGAGGCGGACGGATATCCGGGCGATGAAGCTCGCAAGCTTCCGTCCCCCGGCTCAAGTCGCCGCTTCGGCGGAATCCCGGGCGGCGCTCGCGCCGTCGTGGGACGCCCTGAGCACGCACTATACCTCGGGCATCGAGCAGATCGATGCGTCGGTGACGCGTCGGGCCGACAATTCCACGCTCCCGCCCGGCACGGTGTTCGTCGATCTCGCGACCGCCGCCAGCCAGCACCAGGAATTGCTCCGGCGTTACCTGTTGACCGATGCCGTCCAGCCCGGCACGGACGCATTTTCCGCCTTGCACGCGGCGTTCTGGACGGGCGGTACGTTGCTTTACGTTCCCAAGGGCGTAAAGGTGGACGTCCCGCTGTTCAGCCTCGTCGGCCTGTCCTCGGCCGGGGCGGTGGACATGAACCATACGCTGGTCATCCTGGAAGAGGGGGCCGAGGCCACGCTCGTCCAGGAGACGGCGGGCAAGGGGCGCAATGACGCGGCGGCGTTGCATTGCGGGGCCGTCGAGCTCTTCGTCGGCAAGGGGGCCAGCCTCCGGTTCGTGAACATCCAGAACTGGGACCGCGGCACCTGGCACTTCAGCCGGGAACGGGCCCTGGTCGGCCAGGATGCACGCCTGCAATGGACTGTTGGCGGGTTAGGCGGGCGGCTGGCCAAGGTGAATCAGGAAGTCGCGCTGACGGGGCAGGGGGCCAAGGCCCAGGTCAATGGGGTGATGTTCACCAGCGGCCGGCAGCATCTCGCGTATTTCACGCGACAGGACCACATGGCCCCTCACACCACCAGCGACTTGCTGTATAAAGGCGGCCTCAAAGATTCTTCCCGGATCGTCTGGAAGGGGATGATCCGCGTCGAGAAGGATGCCCAGAAGACCGACGCCTATCAGAAGAACAACAGCCTCCTGCTCTCCGAGGCCGCGCGGGCCGACTCGATCCCCGGCCTGGAGATCGAGGCCAACGACGTCCGCTGCACGCATGGCGCGACCGCCGGCGCGGTGGACGAGGAGATGGTCTTCTATCTTCGCTCGCGGGGCATCCATCGCGACGAGGCGGTCCGCCTGATCGTCGAGGGGTTCTTCGCCAACGTCTACGACCGCATCACGCTGGAGCCCGTCCGAGAGACGCTCCGCCAGGCGGTTGCCGATAAACTCGAACTCTAAGAACCATTGTCCGTTGACCGTCGTCAGCTTTTAGAACGAGGTGTTCGGCCCGTCGCCTTGGCGCCCGGAGCCCAGACTGACGACGGAACCTTCTCCCGGAGCAAGCGCGATGTCTGGAACTTATGCCCGTCCCGAAGCCCTCGTCTCGGCCGACTGGGTCCAGGAACACCTGAACGACCCGAAAGTTCGCATCGTCGAGACCGACGAGGATGCCGCGCTCTATCATATGGGCCACATCCCCGGGGCGGTCGAGATCGGCTGGCACCTCCAGCTCCAGGATCAACTCCGCCGCGATTATATCGATGTCCCCCGCTTCGAGGCCCTGTGCTCGGCCGCGGGGATCGCGAACGACACGACGGTCGTCTTCTACGGCGACAATGCGAACTGGTGGGCCTGCTACGCCCTCTGGGCGTTCCAACTGTTCGGCCACAAAGACTGCCGGATCATGGACGGCGGCTATGCGCTCTGGAAGGCGGAGGGCCGCCCGATGACGACGGAGATTCCCTCCCCCACACCCACGCCCTACAAGGTTCAGAAGGCCGACGAGGCCGCAATTCGCGCCTTCCGCGACGAAGTCCTCGCCCATGCCAAGGCCGGCAGGCCCATGATCGATGTTCGCAGCCCCGACGAGTACACCGGCAAGAAATTACACATGGAAGGCTACCCGCAAGAGGGCGCCCTCCGTGGCGGCCACATCCCCGGTGCCCGGAGCGTCCCCTGGAAGCGCGCCATCAACGCCGACGGGACCTTCAAATCGGCCGATGAGCTACAGGCGCTTTACGAGGGAGAGATCGGCATGAAGCCGAGTGATGATGTCGTGGCCTATTGCCGGATTGGCGAGAGGTCGAGTCACACATGGTTCGTCCTCAAGTACCTCCTGGGCTACCCCAAGGTTCGCAATTACGACGGCTCATGGACCGAGTGGGGTAACCTCGTGCGCGTCCCCATTGCCCTGGGTGAAGAGCCGGGGAAAATTTAAACTGTAGGTCGGGCCTCGGCCCGCTTCCCCTTTTCAGAACATGAGTATAAGTACCGCGAGGATGACCCGTGCCCGCCGCGTTGGATGAGATTATTGAGGAACTGCGGGACACCGATCGGCAGGAGCGCATCGAGCTCCTGATCGACATGGCCAAAAGGCTCCCCCCTCTGCCGGACCGCCTCGCGCATTTCAAGGACGAGGCCCACCGCGTCCCCGAGTGCCAGTCGCCCGTGTTCCTCGTGGTGGAGATCGACGGCGATCGCGTTCGCCTGTTCGCCGACGCACCCATCGAGGCCCCGACCGTCCGCGGATTCGTCGCAATCCTGGTCGAAGGGCTCGATGGGGCAACGGTCGAGGAAATCCTGACGCTCCCGTCCGATCTGGTCGAGCGGACCGGGATGCCGGAGATCCTCGGGATGCTCCGGGTCCGCGGCCTTCACGGGGTCCTGGGACGGATGAAAATGATGGTGGCCCGCGCCGCGGCGGTGGATGCCGCGTCGCGAGATCGAGCGAATTGAGACCCGTCGCAACCTCTCCGAGGATTGGAATCATGCCCGACCAAACGACCATCCTGGACGCGCTCCGCACCGTGAAGGACCCGGAACTCGGGGTCAACGTCGTCGATCTCGGATTGGTCTACACGGTCCAAACCCGAGAGGACCAGGTTGACGTGGAAATGACGTTGACCTCACCTGCCTGCCCCGCCGGTCCCCAGATCCTTCGTGAGTCGGCGGCGGCACTGGAGAAGATCGAGGGCGTCACGAAGGCCAACGTCCGGCTCGTCATGAATCCTCCCTGGTCCCAGGATAAGATGAGCGATGCCGCCCGCGACGAATTAGGAATTTTCTGAGGCGAAATCGGCCTTCTTCGGCCGAGCTACACCTGGTTTCCCCCGGCGGTGTCGCTTTTTGAGGACGTTGCCAGACTCTCCGTAGACACTCCCGCCACAGATGACATGATAGCGAGATTTTTAGCGAGGCGTTCACTGGCCTCGTGACTTAGGCTGGTCTCGTGGGTGTGCAGCAGGAGTCGTGAAGACTCCTCGCGCGACGTCGCCGCACCCTGCCGGACCCGGTGTGAGTGGCTCGGCGATCGTTGGCCCGGGGAGCACGGCGTGGCTCGAAAGAAGACAGCGACAGTTCGGGTCAACGTGAAGGCGCAAATCTCGGGCCGCCTCCGTGCAATCCGTCAGGAGCTTTTCGGCGAGCACGGCGGGCCGGAGCTGGCTCGCCGCCTCAATCTTCCCGCGCGGACCTGGTACAACTACGAGACCGGCGTCACCGTCCCGGCCGAGGTGCTGCTCAGCTTCATCGATCAGACCGGGACCAACCCGGTCTGGCTCCTCAGCGGTGAAGGGGCGAAATTCACGCGCGGCCCCGAAGAATTCGCCCTGGACGACATGACGCCTCAGCAACTCATCCGTCGTGGCCTGGAAAAGCTCGAGGAATCGTCGAGCGGAGCGGCCGAGAACCGGGTGCAAGACTGCCTATCCCTGGACCTGGTGCCGCTGTCCGCCCTCTGCCAGTACCGGCACGGAACGGTCGATTCCGAGGATCAGGTCCTGGCCGATCAGCAATGGATCCCTCATCCGTCCGAGACCGTGGCTGCTCGGCTTGAAGATGAAGCCATGACCCCGGTGTTACCGGCCGGGTCGGTCGTGGCGATCGACTTTTCCGTGCGAGATCCCGCGTTTCTCACCGGGCGCCTGGCCGTCATCTGCATCAGCGGAGTCGCGATCGTGCGATGGCTGGAATTGACCGGCCGCCACATCGTCTTGCGCCCCAATCAGATCAGTCGCGCTTATCCGATGATCCCGCTCGAGCTCGGTGGCGAGGCTCAGGAATCGATCCTCGGTCAAGTCGTCTGGTCCTGGAGCCAATTCGGGGAGTGATCCGCGATCGGAACCGGTTTGCCGAGCCGGTGGCCGCGAGATCGTCCTGATTTCGCTTGCCTTCCCGATCCGCCTCCCCCATCCTGAAGCCTATGGCCGCGCGTCGCCCTCTCTCCGACGACCGCGCGGCGCATCCTGTCTTCGAGGCATCCGTCCGCCATGACGTCGCTCCGCGCTTCCGGCGTTCGACGGCTGAACGCGCTGCTGCAACAGTCGCGTGAGCCGGTCTTCGTGATCGACCCGCAAGGCCGATTCGTCTTCGTCAACCGGGCCTGGGAAGAACTCACAGGCCACTCGGCCGAGCGGACGCTGGGCGGGACGACGATCCCCGTCGGCGCGTCGTCGGCAACGGACTCCGAGTCCGCGTTTTTCCCGCCGGCGGAGGCGTTCAACGGCGTCCCGTCCGGTGGCATCAATCTCATTGTTCGCGAGGGGGGCGAACGCCTCTGGCGGCGGGTCGAGTTCTGGCCCTATCACGACCCCGAGGGCAAGCTCCTGGGTATCTTCGGGCTGGTCCGGGACGTGAACGCTCATCCTCACGCCCCCGAGGCCGAGTCCTTGAAGGCCCGATCCGAATTGCTGGAAGCCCGCGAGGCACTCCGACTTCGACATGGGTTCGACACGCTCGTCGGTCGAGGCCCTCGACATGAGCGGTTGCTCGAACAGATCACCGCCGCCGCGTCTTCCAGAGCACCGGTTCTCCTCGTCGGTGAGCCCGGCACGGGAAAGCGGCAGATCGCGCGAATCCTCCATCAGCGGGGCTCGACACCCGACGCCCCGCTCGTTCCCATCGACGTCTCCGCGTTGTCGGCCGACGTGGTCGAAAAGGAACTGTTCTTCCCGCAAGTTGATGGGACGGCCCGCCTTGGTTTGCCCGAGGACGCGACGCTCTCGTTCGGCGACCTCGTCGATCTTCCTCGCGACCTCCAGGCCCGCCTCGCCACCGCGATCCGTGGCTCCTCGATCCGGCTGATCGCCAGGACGTGCGTCGATCCCGAGCAGGCGGCGCGGGACGACCGCTTGCGGAGCGACCTCTATTACACCCTGACCGTTCTCGTCCTTCGACTGGCCCCATTGCGGGAACGCATTGACGAACTTCCGCTGCTGGCCCAGCATTTCCTGGAGGTCGCGAACCGTCGAGGCCCCGGCAGGCGTTCCGGATTCCATCCCGAGACCCTTGAAGTCCTGGCCGCGTACGACTGGCCGGGGAATCTCCGCGAACTTGCCCGCGTGATCGAGTCCGCGCACGGTCGTGGGGAGACCGATCGCATCACCGCCGAGGACCTCCCCGCCGCCATCCGGGGTGACCTCGCCTCCTCTTACGCCGCGCCAATGCCGACCCCGGCGATCACTCCTCTGGATCTCTGGCTCACCCAGTTGGAGCGCCGCTTGATCGAGCAGGCTCTCCAGCGCGCCCGGCAGAACAAATCTCGCGCCGCCGAGCTTCTCGATATCTCGCGCCCCAGGCTCTACCGCCGCATCAAAGAGCTGAACATCCCCGATGAAGGCGACGCCGCCGAGGACGTGCCCGCCGAGAGTCGCTGAGGTGCCGGACGGGGTAAAGTCGGCGTCTCGCCCACTCGAGAAATTCCGCTTGTTATGGGTGCCACCCGGAGGACGACGCGGAGCGTGGGAAAGCGACGGAATTCATCGGTATCGTATTAAGACGATTGAAAAATGCTAAAATGAAAAAGAGCGGATTAATCCAATGAAATCGCTCCAATCCGATGGAGGTCGCGAGCCAGACGTCCCGCTGACCACGATAATCTTCATCGGTGGCCGGGGTCCTCGACCTCAGATCGGTGGAGGACACGCCAGGGAAGGGGTTTCGATCCCTCTCCGGGGATTTTTATTCGCCGGCCTCGTCGTCTTGGCACAAATCCCCATGGTTCGTGACGACGCAATGCCGTTTCACCGGGCGATTCACCTACCGGTTTCCGGGGACTTCTGCTAGATTCTCGCCCCAGTCGGTCAGGACACCCCATCGCCAAAGCACGGACGCGGGCGGACACCAATGCGCATCTTCATCTCGGCGGGCGAGCCGAGCGGCGACCTCCACGCCGCCAATCTCGCGCGGGCGATCCTTGCCCGGCGGCCTGATACGGAAATCGTCGGCTTCGGGGGCGAACACCTCAAGGCCACCGGCGCGACGTTGCTCTACCCGCTCACCGAGCTGGCCGTGATGTGGTTCGGCCGGGTCTTGCTCAACCTGCGCAAGTTCTTCAAATTGGCCGACCAGGCCGACGCCTACTTCCGCGACGAGAAGCCGGATGCCGTCGTCCTGATCGACTACCCCGGCTTCCACTGGGCGCTGGCCAAGAGGGCCAAGGCACGGGGAATCCCGGTCATCTACTACGTGCCACCGCAATTGTGGGCCTGGGCCGGTTGGCGGGTGAAGAAGGTCCAGAAATGGGTTGATCACGTCCTCTGTAGCCTTCCGTTCGAGCCGCAGTGGTATCACGAACGAGGAGTGCCGGGCGCGACGTTCGTGGGACATCCCTACTTCGACGAGCTGGCCGACCGTCCCCTCGATCATGAGTTCCTCGGCGAGCAGTCGATGCGGGAGGCCCCCGTCGTTGTCCTCCTGCCCGGTTCTCGGACCCAGGAACTCGAGCGCAACTTTCCGGCGATGCTCCGCGCCGCGTCGAAGGTGCTGGCGAGGCGAAAGAACGTCCGGTTCGTGGTCGCATGCCTCCACGAAAAGCACCGATCGCTGGCCCGCGAGATGTTGCGCCAATCGGGACTGCTGATCCCCTCGCTCGAAATCCACTGCGGCAGGACGGCCGAGCTGATCCGCATGGCCGACCTCGCCTGGGCCGTGTCGGGCTCCGTGGGCCTGGAGTTGATGAACGAGGCGCTGCCTACGGTCGTGGTCTACACGATCAAGCCCTTCGATCTGATGGTGGCCCGCCGGTTCATGACCACGAAGTTCATCAGCCTCGTGAATCTCCTCGCCGACGCCGAGGTCATGCCCGAGTATCTGACCGACCGTGACGTTTCGTCCGAGATGGCCGAACACGCGCTCCTCTGGCTGAACGACCCCGCCGAGCGGGCCAAGGCATCCCAGTGCCTGGCCTCGTTGCGAAATCGGGTGGCGGTCCCCGGGGCGTCGGAGCGAGCGGCGGATCGTGTCATCGGCGTGATTGAAGGTCGATCGGCCACCCTTCGCGGCCCACATCGGCCGCCGGAATCTCGCCCGGCCCGGCGGGACGAGGACGGTTCCGCTCCGGGGATGAGTCTTACGTCTTCCTGAGCGTGGCGCCCGGCTGATCGTTTGGGCCTGGATTGGCGGGCATGCGTGTTGCGTGCGATAATCGCGGGCTGAGCAACCCGTAACGCACCGATCTGGATACGCCCAAATGCCGCATGCCACCGACCGACCTCCCAACCGTCTGGCGGGCGAGACCAGTCCGTACCTGCTCCAGCATCAGCATAACCCGGTGGATTGGTATCCCTGGGGCCCGGAGGCGATCGCGCGAGCGCGGGCCGAGGACAGGCCGATCTTCCTCTCGATCGGGTATTCGGCCTGCCACTGGTGCCATGTGATGGAGCGGGAGAGCTTCGAGGAAGAGGCCATCGCCGGGCTCATGAATGAGCACTTCGTCAACATCAAGGTGGACCGGGAGGAACGGCCCGACCTCGATCAAATCTACATGAGCGCGGTTCAGGCGATGACTGGCCACGGCGGCTGGCCGATGTCTGTCTTCCTCACGCCCGATCTGAAACCGTTCTACGGAGGCACGTATTTCCCCCCGCAGGATGCTCGGGGAATGACCGGTTTCCCCCGGGTCTTGCTGAGCGTCGCCAAGGCCTGGGCAGAGCGCCGCGACGAGATCGTCGCCTCCGCCGGACAGATGACCGAACAACTCCAGGCGATCGGGACGATCGCGACGTCCGACGGGGATCTGAACGTCTCCCTCCTGGACAACGCGTACCGCCGCCTCTCCCGCGCCTTCGACCCTCAGCACGGAGGCTTCGGCGACGCTCCCAAATTCCCGCACGCGATGGACCTCAAGGTTCTCCTGCGGCACCATCTCCGCACGGACGATCCTCATGCGCTCCACATGGTCCGCGTGACCCTGGACAAGATGGCCAGGGGCGGGATCTACGATCACCTCGGCGGCGGCTTCGCCCGGTATTCGACCGACGATCGCTGGCTCGTGCCCCATTTCGAGAAGATGTTGTACGACAACGCCTTGCTCAGTTCGGTCTACCTCGAGGCCTACCAGCTCACCCGCGATCCCGAATACGCTCGCGTCGCCCGCGAGACGATGGACTACATCCTCTCGCGGATGATCGGGCCGGAGGGCGGGATCGACGCGACCGAGGATGCCGACAGCGAGGGAGTCGAAGGGAAGTACTACGTCTGGACGCTGGAGGAAGTGGAGTCGATCCTGGGCCCCGAGCGGGCAAAGGCCTTCGCTTATGTCTACGATGTGACCGTCCAGGGGAACTGGGAGGAGCAGTCGATCCTCAACATGCCGAAACCCCTGAACCAGGCCGCCAGGATGCTCGGTCGTGACGAGGCCGAGTTGCGAGCCGAGCTCGATGACGACCGCGCGAAGCTGCTCGCGGTCCGCGAACGCCGAATTCCCCCGGCGCGCGATTCGAAGGTCTTGACCTCGTGGAACGGCATGATGCTCGCGCCTCTGGCCGAAGGCGCGCGCATCCTTCGGGATGAACGCTATCTCGACGCCGCCCGCACCTGTGCCGGGTTCCTCCTCGATCGGATGCGGCAGCCCGACGGCCGGCTCTGGCATGGCTACAAGGACGGCCAGTCCAAGTTCAACGGGTATCTCGACGATTACGCATGCCTGATCGATGGCCTGACGAGACTGTTCGAGGCCACCGGCGAACCGCGATGGATCAACGCCGCGCTGGATCTGACGGGCGTGATGATCGCCGAATTCCGGGACCCGGAGCAGGGGGGGTTCTTCTATACCGGCAAGAGCCACGAGGCGTTGATCGCCCGCCAGAAGGACGCCTACGACAACGCCACCCCCTCGGGCAACGCGATGGCCGCGACCGCGCTCTTGCGGCTGGCCGCCCTGACCGGTCGCGACGACCTGGAGACGACGGGGCGAGAGACGCTTCAAGCCGTCCGCAATGTCCTGGAGCAAATGCCGACCGCCGCCGGTCAGAGCCTCGTCGCGCTCGATTTCCTGCTGGGAAACCGGCAGGAGTTCGCCGTCGTTTCGGGCGGCGACCGGCAAGAATTCGTCGCCGCTCTGGAGGCCATCGCGTCTCGCTTTCGACCCCACGCGGTCGTCGCGCCGAATCCTCATGCGTCGTCGCCGCCCGCCGTTCCCCTGCTGGCCGATCGCCCCGCGCGAGATGGCCACGTCACGACCTATGTCTGTGAGAATTATTCGTGTGCCGCCCCAATCGTCGGAGTTGAAGGGTTGGAAGCCTCCGCGTAAGGTCGCCATGGCATGCCCTACGGGCATCTTGCCTCCCGGCCCGTTGGTGGACTAGATTGATAGGGGGCGCGTCCGCGCGGCCCCGGTCGATTCGGCGTCGGCGCGCCGCCTCCCCCGGCCGAGATTGAACGGAACTCCACCCGGACGGATGACTCAGGCCCCAGGAGGGCGATATGCCTCGCCGAAACTTGCGAGCGGTGCTGGTCGTCTTGGCGATCTCGCTGCTGTGCTGGCGCACCAGCCTCTCGGCCAAACCTCGCGACGAGATCATGGAACTCTATGGCGTCTTCGTGGACGCCGTCGAGCAAGTGGAAGCCAATTACGTGCGGTCCGTGCCCCGCAAGGAACTGCTCGAGAGTGCCCTTCGGGGCATGCTGCAGAATCTGGACGAGCACTCGACCTACCTCAACGAGACGGACTGGAAGCAGTTCCAGAAAGAGATCGGCGAGAGCTACATCGGGATCGGCGTGAGTGTGGTCATCGACGCCGAAACGAACCGGCTCAAGATCCTCGCGCCGCTCGTCGGCGCCCCGGCGTATGTGGCGGGTGCGATGGCGGGCGATACGGTGCTGGAAGTCGACGGCCAGTCCACCGAGGGGTGGTCCCGCGACAAGGCCGTCGAAGCGCTCCAGGGCCGGCCCGGAACGTCGGTCAAGCTCACCGTCCTGCACCCCGGGGCGGAGAAGACCGAGACGCTCGCGATCCAGCGGGCGGTGATCGAGCAGCCGAGCGTCCTGGGCGACCTCCGCAAGCCCGACGACTCGTGGGATTTCTTGATCGACAAGGACGCCAAGATCGGCTACATCCGCCTCGGCGGCTTCCACCAGGATACGCCCGAGGACTTCAAGAAGGCCCTGACGGAACTCAAAGCTCAGGGCATGAAGGGCCTCGTCATCGACCTTCGCAACAATCCCGGTGGCCTCCTGACCGCCGCGGTCGAGATGTGCGACATGTTCGTCGAGAGCGGCCGTATCGTCAGCACCAAGGGCCGCAACACCAAGGAAAAGGTGTACGACGCCGAGAAGGGCGGCCTGTACGACGCGCCTGATGCGAAGCCATCGGAAGGGCTCCCGATCGCGATCCTGGTCAACCAGTATTCGGCCTCCGCCGCCGAGATCCTCTCGGCCTGTCTGCAGGACCACCATCGCGCCGTGGTCGTTGGACATCGCACGTATGGTAAGGGCTCGGTGCAAAACATCGTGCCCCTGGACGACGGCGACAGCGTCTTGAAGCTGACCGTGGCAACCTACTGGCGGCCCTCGGGCAAGAATATCCACCGCTTCAAGAACGCCAAGGAAAAAGATGAATGGGGCGTTTCGCCCGACCCCGGCTACGAGGTCAACCTCTCGGACACCGAGCTGGAAACCTGGCTGTATGCCCGGCGCGACCGCGACCTGATCTCCAGCCATAACCCGGTCAAGCCCAAGATCGGCAAAGATGGGAAGCCCGAGCCGGTCAAGCCCTACGTGGACAAGCCGCTCGATAAAGCCCTGGAGTTTGTTCAGGCTCAGATCAAGGGCGCAAAGGCCGAACCGCCGAAGTGATCCTGGATCCCGCGAAGTTCGAGGCCGGATTGACTCCGCTCTAGTAGTGGGTCTCGAATCTCGAACTCGCCTCCGGAAATCTCAATCCGTTCCCGGCCGGTTCCCTGCCCGATCCTTCGCGGCGTGGAACCGGCCTGTCTTCTTATGGAGACATCCACGAGTGCTGCTCCTCGCCCTGGAGACAACCTGCGACGAGACGGGTGCCGCCGTGCTCGACGGGCCGGCCCCGCCGATGATCGGCGTCCCGCGCGTGCTATCGAGTGTCGTTGCTTCGCAGATCGACCTGCACGAGCGGTTCGGAGGCGTCGTCCCGGAGATCGCGGCGCGGGCGCATGTCCGGCAGCTTCTGCCGGTGATCGACGAGGCCCTCAAACGCGCGGGAGTGACCCTCGCCCAGATCCACATGATCGCCGTCGCAACCCGGCCGGGACTCGTCGGGGCGCTGATCGTGGGATTGACCGCCGCGAAGAGCCTCGCCCTGGCCCTCGACGTACCTCTCGTGGCGATCGACCACCTCGAAGGACATCTCTACGCCTGCCAGCTCGCCTATCCCGATCGCGAAGTCTATCCTTGCGTGGGTCTGGTTGTTTCCGGTGGGCATACGAGCCTGTATCATTGCCGAGGTCCCATCGATGCCGAACTCCTCGGCGGCACCATCGACGACGCGGCCGGTGAGGCGTTCGACAAGGTTGCCAGCCTTCTCGGCCTCGGCTATCCCGGCGGCCCCGAGATCGAGCGCGTTGCGCGGTCGGGCAATCCGAAGGCATTCGCTTTCCCCCGGTCATTCCTCCACGACGAGCGGATCGCTTTCAGCTTCTCGGGCCTGAAGACCGCCGTGCTCTATGCCCTGAAAGGTCAAGACGCCCGAACAACGTCGGTTGCGCCTCCCCCCGCTCTCGTGGCCGATCTGGCCGCGAGCTTCCAGGACGCGGTCGTCGAGATCCTCGCCGCCAAGGCTCGCCAGGCGTTGCGCCGGACCGGCCTCCGCCGGCTCGGCCTGGGCGGCGGCGTGGCAGCCAACGGCCGATTCCGCGATCGGATCGCCGCCATGGCCCGGGATGAGGGCGTCGAGCTCTTCATCCCTCCGTTGTCCCTCTGCACCGACAATGCCGCGATGGGCGGCATCGCGTTCGCGAAGCTCGCGGCGGGACAGGTTGCGGAACTGGATGTGGATGTGACGCCGGGATTGGTGAGGCCGGGGAGGTCGAACGGATCGTCAACGAAAACGGGGGCCGGAAAACCGGCCCCCGCATGATTCTTCCGAGTGGACGACTTGAATCTCAATACATGTCGTCGTATCCGCCGTGGCCGCCGCCTTCGTTCTTCTTGCCGCCCTCGGGGGCGTCGGCGATGAGGGCGTCGGATGTCAGGAGGAGAGTCGCCACCGAGGCGGCGTTCTGGAGGGCAGAACGGGTGACCTTGGTGGGGTCGATGATGCCGGTGGTGACCATATCAACGTACTTGTCGTTCAGGGCGTCGTAGCCGAAGTTGCCCTTGCCCTCGGCGACCTTGGAGACGACGACGCCGCCGTCCTGGCCGGCGTTCTCGGCGATCTGGTGGATCGGCGCGGAGCAGGCGCGGACGATGATGTTGAAGCCGGTCTCCTCGTCCTTGGTCAGATCCTTGGGCTTGACCTGGGTCGCGGCGCGGAGCAGGGCGACGCCACCGCCGGGGAGAATGCCCTCTTCCAGGGCGGCGCGGGTGGCGTGGAGGGCGTCCTCGACGCGGGCCTTCTTCTCCTTCATTTCGCTCTCGGTCGCGGCACCGACGTTGATCTTGGCGACACCACCAGCGAGCTTGGCGAGACGCTCTTCGAGCTTCTCCTTGTCGTAGTCGCTCTTGGTGTCGGCGATCTCGCGGCGGATGGCCTCGATGCGACCCTTGATCGCGTCGGTCTTGCCGGCACCCTCGATGATCGTCGTGTTGTCCTTGTCGATCTGGATCTTCTTCGCCTGGCCGAGGTCGGACAGGGCGACGTTTTCCAGGTCGATGCCCAGGGCCTCGAAGATCGGCTTGCCGCCGGTCAGGACGGCGATATCCTCGAGCATGGCCTTGCGGCGGTCGCCGTAGCCGGGCGCCTTGACGGCGGCGCAGCGGAAGGTGCCGCGGAGCTTGTTGATGACCAGGGTGGCCAGGGCCTCGCCCTCGACCTCCTCGGCGATGATCAACAGGGGCTTGCCGGTCTGAGCGACTTTCTCAAGGACAGGGACGAGGTCCTTGACCGACGAGATCTTCTTCTCGTGGATCAGGATGTAGGCGTCCTCCAGGACGGCTTCCATCGTCTGCGGGTTGGTGACGAAGTAGGGGGAGAGGTAGCCGCGGTCGAACTGCATGCCCTCGACCCACTCGACCTCGGTCTTCAGGGCCTTGCCCTCCTCGACCGTGATCACGCCGTCCTTGCCGACCTTCTCGGTCGCCTCGGCGATCATCTTGCCGACCTCGGTGTCGAAATTCGACGCCACGGTGGCGACCTGCTCGGTCTCCTTCTTGTTGGAGACCTTGACCGAGAGGCTCTTCAAGACGCCGACAATGTCCTCGACGGCCTTGTCCATGCCCCGCTTCATGAGCATCGGGTTGACGCCCGCGACCACGGCGCGGAGGCCTTCGTTATAGATCGCCTCGGCCATGACGGTGGCCGTGGTGGTGCCGTCACCGGCGACGTCGGAGGTCTTGGAGGCGACCTCCTTGACCATCGCCGCGCCCATATTCTCGTACTTGTCTTCCAGCTCGATTTCCTTGGCCACAGTCACGCCGTCCTTGGTGACGGTCGGAGAGCCGAACGACTTCTGAATAATGACGTTACGACCGCGAGGGCCGAGCGTCACCTTGACGGCGCGGGCGAGCTTCGCCACCCCGCGCTGCATCGCCTGGCGGGCATCCTGATCGAACGCAATCATCTTGGCGGCCATGTGCTGTATCGTCTCCGTGCAATGAGGTGAGTTCGGTGGGGAACGTGCCGGATTCGAGATCGGTGATCCAAGAATCGAGAACGAGGGACGCGACGTTAGCGATCCCTGAGTTGAGCCGCTCGGGCTATCCTCTCGAATCTCGAACTGGGAATCTCAAATCCTTCCGGGACGGGTTCAACCTTCGACGACAGCGAGGATGTCATCCTCACGCATCAGGAGTACTTCCTTGCCCGCGTCCAGC
Source organism: Planctomycetota bacterium (assembly GCA_028291545.1). Taxonomy (GTDB): domain Bacteria; phylum Planctomycetota; class Planctomycetia; order Isosphaerales; family Isosphaeraceae; genus JAQGHR01. The sequence goes on from JAQGHR010000130.1 coordinate 60,045, forward strand.
TTGAACGGGTCGCCGGCGTAGGAGGTGAAGATGACGTTGTCGCCGATCTTGACCTGCAACTCGCGACGCTTGCCGTCCTTGGTGATCCGGCCGTCGCCGACGGCCACGACCTTACCCTTCTGCGGCTTGTCTTTGGCCGTGTCCGGCAGCACGATGCCACCGGCCGTGGTGGCCTTGGCCTCCTCACGCTCGACAACCACCCGATCCCCTAGGGGCTGAATCTTCATCGCTCTCGTCTCCTCGATCGATCGCCGGCCCGATTCTCGCCGCAGCGCCGAGCCGGTCACAAGTCGTCATCTCGAATCCGACTCGTCACCGCGCCACTACCGACACGAGAACGGACGGACGTTCGCGACACCCAAGATGCAATCGTTGTGCCTCGGATCGATCCTGCAATGTAAGTCGAACTTGCATATTAACTTGCAAGAAATCATGCCGGGTCCGACTCAACCGTGGCGAACTGCCGAAGCCGCCTGGATGGCTCATACCGTCCTGCCATTTCGGCAGCCGAAGCCGCGTCTCCCGATTCGCGGTTTGTCCGAGAACCGCCGGGGAAAGATTCGTGTGATAGGATTGTGAGAATCCCGGCCCAGCCGCACCTCCCGATTCCACAACCCCCTTGTGACCAACCTGGCCGGCGACCCCGCGTGGCCTAAAAATCGCGAAAAGTCTCTCCAATCGAGAGATCGCGTAAAGTAATTGCGTGCATGCAATTACAGCAAATTTCCATATGGAGAGGAAAGGAATTGCGATTATTTTGAAAAGATCCGTGGGTAGAGTGATTGACGGGTTGTCGCGAATCGTTAGTATGGATGCACGCTGCTGTCACTCATGCCTTCGGTTCATAGCTTTCCCCGCCGAGCTTATTTCGTCGCGACGATTGCGTCTACGCGGTTCGGTATCCTGACGTCCGGGGGGCTCCCGTGCGTCGTTGACTGGTCCTTTTCTCCGTGTGTGGGGACCACGTCCACATCCGTGATGGGTTGTGAAACCGGGGAGGATTTGAGGTGGGGTAGTGGCGCAGAAGCCACGTTTGTGGATCGATGAATGCCATCGATCCCGAAATCTCGACGACCCGAGCCAGGGATGGGCTCGTTTTGGGCCTTGCGAACCGTCAAGGAACGACGGAGAACGCGAGCCGCTTCGAAACACCCAGGTGTGATCGAATCGTGTGCGATCCACCTCTCTGTCCGTGACGGTCGGCATCATCGCCGGAATACGCACCCGCAAGAAACGAGATCCCACGAGGGAGCCCCAGACCCATGATCGCGAATCTACGAGAGCTCCTGCGCCGAGGCGGGAGCAGGCGTTTTTCCGCATCGGCCGCCGATCGTCCCCGATCTCTGCGCCGAAAGATGTCGCTGGAGTTACTGGAGGAGAGGCAGCTCCTGGCGGGGGGCCTGGTCGTCACAGGTCCGTTCAACGTCACCCAGCTCGCCGGCAACCAGTCCGAGCCGACGATCGCGCTCAATCCGCTCGACACCAAGAATCTCGTGGCGTTCGCCAACAACAACGATGCGAACCCCGAGGCGTTGGTGGCGTCGTATAGCAACGACGGCGGCAAGACCTGGACGGTGAATGGTCTGTTCGCCAACGGGTCGGACGCTTTGCCGCACGCCTGCTGCGACGCCAGCGCCTCGTTCGACCAGTTCGGCAACCTGTTCATGGTCTACCTGACCCGGGACGGGCGGGCTCCGTTGGTGATGAGCACGGACGGCGGCAAGAGCTACACACTGGTGACCACCATCAGCAGCGCAGCCGACCAGCCCAAGCTTGCGATCGGACCCGGTGGGTCGAAAGCGGCTGAGAGCCTCTGGATCGAGTACGCCGATAACAGTGGCAAGATCGGCGGCGTGGGCATGGCCGTGACCGGTCTGGGCACGGTGGGCGCCCCGACCGTCGCGCAACTCGTGCCTGGTTCGGACGGTGGGAACTTCGGGAAGCCGGCGATCGGCCCGAAGGGCGAGGTCATGTTCAGTTTCGAGTTACCGTCCGGTGGCGTCGGCCCGGCTACGCTGTACACGGCCCTAGACCCTGACGGACTCGATACGGCCCTGGGATTCGCGGCGGCGGTCAAGCTGACCGACGTCAACGTCGGTGGTTTCGCCCCGATCCCCGCGCAGCCCGCTCGGACGATCGACAGCGAAGTGTGCCTCGCGTACGACTACAGCGGCGGCACGCACGACGGACGACTCTACGCGGTGTTTACCGATTCGCCGGCCGTCAATAACGCCGACACGAACATCTTCTTGATGTACTCCGACGATGACGGCAAGACCTGGTCCGCCCGAACGCGGGTCAACGACGATACCACGACGAACAGCCAGTTCTTCCCCAGAGTCGCCGTCGATCAGTACTCCGGAAACGTCGGCGTCTCATTCCAGGATTGCCGCAATGACAAGGGGAGCGGCTCCGACGATCTCGACGGCATTGCCAACACCGATGCGGAGTTCTTCGCCACGGTCAGTACCGACGGCGGACAGTCGTTCCTCACCAACGTCCAGGTGAGCAACGGCCCCTCCAACGCGGAGAAGTCCGGCAACGGCGGCAACAACGGCAATGATTACGGCGACTATACAGGGCTAGCATTTGCTCACAATATCCTCTATCCGATCTGGACCGACAACAGCTCGACGCTGGGCGGCAACCCGGATCGTCCTAACCTGGAAATCGCCACGGCCCAGGTGAGTGTGGCGACGCTGACCGTAACGGCGAAGCCGATCTCTCCGACCGAGCTGACCCAGTTCAACGGAGTCGTCGCGACTTTCAAACCGGCCTCGGCCGGGATCCCGACCACGTCGTTCACCGCCCAGATCGCCTGGGGCGACGGCACACTGAGCGCCGGGACGATCACCAATGTCGGCGGCGGTTACCAGGTTAATGGCAATCACACATACGGGATCGGTGGGACTTACGCGACGGTGGTCACCGTCACCCAGCTCGGCGGCACAACTGCGACCGGCACGGGCGTGGCCACGGTTGTGGGCTTGCCGATCAATGCGACCGGAACGACGCTCACTCTGAAGGAAGGCGATTCGTTCAGCGGCATCCTGGCTCATTTCGTCGACACGGCCCCCGTCGTTCGCCCCGCCGGATTCTACTCCTCGACGATCAGCTTCGGCGACGGGGTCAACGGGACCGGCACGGTCGTGGCGAGTCCGACCGGCGGATTCGATATCCTCGACCCGACGGGCCACGTCTACGGCGGTGGAACCTACACGGTCATCATCTCGATCACCAAGCCGGGACTGACGGTAACCACGCAGTCGTCTGCTCTGGTCACCGATAGTCCGCTGACGGCCGCCGGCCTGAATTTTCATCCGCTTGAAGGCCAGAATTACAAGGGCGCTCTCGCCACCTTCACCGATGCGGATCCCCGGGTGCCCGGCGTCACGAATTACTTCGCCACGATCGACTGGGGCGACGGCTCGAGTCCCACGGCGGGGCGCATCGCACCCAATCCGGTCGGTCCCGGTTTCATTGTTCAGGGCGACCATCCCTACAACGTCGGCTCGTTCACGGTCGTCGTCACGATCGGCAACTTCTCTGGCGGCAGCACGGCGGTCGCCGTCTCCTCCGCGGATGTGCAGGATGCGCCGCTGACGTCGCAGGGATTCGACATGGCTCAGACGGCCGGGGTGACCTTCAACTCCATCGTGGCCGGGTTCAGCGACTCCGACCCGAGGTTGAATCCCAGCTCTCAATACGCCGCCATGATCGATTGGGGGGACGGCACGACGCAACCTGGCCAAGTCGTCGTCAACGAGGACGGCGGCTATCTGGTCAAGGGAATCCACGCTTACCGGCCCGGCAGCTTCCAGATTAGCACCACGATCACCGACAATGCCGGCGCGACCACGGTTGCCACCAGTACGGCCACTGTGCCGGATTCGCCGGTGACGCTCGTGCTTTCAACGAAGGTCGTCCTGCCCGAGGGAGTCGCTCAGGACGCGATCATCGGTACGATCACGACGCCGGATCGCCTCGCCCTCCCGACTGACTTCACGGCCTCGGTTGACTTCGGCGACGGAACCACCGGTCTGGCCAGGATTGTCGCGAACCCCGCGACGCCCACGTCAATCACGTCGACATTCTCGATCGTGATCAACAAGGCTTACGACCTTTCGGGGAGTTACCCGATCGGCGTGATCGTGACCAGCCCCGGAGGAACCCAGGTCCAGACGGGCACGACTTTGACCGTCACCGCCGCGCCGATCACGACGACGTCATTGCCCATCAACGGCATTTCGAAGACGTCGATGACCGCCATTCCCGTCGCGTCGTTCACGACACCCAACCCGCACGCCAAGGCCTCGACGTATTCGGCCACGATCAACTGGGGCGACGGGCAAACGACGGCCGGCACCGTGGCAGCCAACGGGCTGGGCGCATTCCTCGTCACCGGCGACCATCTCTACGCCGAGGGTGGGAGCTTCGCGGTGGCGGTGACCCTGACGGGTAGCGGCCGTATCGTCGGAGTTGTGAACGATACCGCGACGATCGGCGACCTGTTGACGCCGATCACCGGGGGAGTCGCCAGCACTCCGGGTGGCGCAATCACGTCCAGCGGGTTGACCAATGTGAGCCAGCCCACGATCACCGGGCAGGCCGAACCCTTCGCGAACGTGCAGGTCTTCACCACGGCGTCAAACGGCACGTCCCCGGTATTGGTCGGCACCGGCAAGGCGGACGGGACGGGGCATTACGCGATCGTCAGCACTCCTCTCGCGGACGGCGTCTATACCGTCATGGCCTCGGCCACGGACAGGTTCGGCAAGCCATCCAGCAACATGACCGTGCTCTACCCGACTCCGTCCCGAGGCCGGTTGACCGTCGATACCCAGGGCCCGAAGGTGACCGGCGCGCAGTTCAATCCCAAGACCGGTAAGGTCACGATCCAATTCAGCGACAACCTGTCCGGCCTCTCTGCGGGCGTGTTGAATGCGGCCAACTTCTCGCTCGCCTCATCCAACGGGCAAGCCTTCCAGGTGACCGGCCTGGTTGTCTCTCCCGTCTCGCCCAACACCAATCAGACCGCCACCCTGACCTTCAACACGCCGAAGGTGTTGAAGAAGGGTTCCTACGTCTTGACCATCAACGCACAGGGCGCGGGCGACCAGGCGGGCAATGTGCTCGACGAGCGTTACTTCGTTCCCTTCCCCGGACTGTACAACCGCGCGGGGCAGAACTTCATCGCGTCGTTCAAGACCGACGGGCGGACGGTTTCCCAGCCAACGCAATTCATCCCGCCGAATGAGATCGTCGCGGCGAAGAAGCACGGGCTCTTTGTTCGGAAGCATTTCCGCCGCTGAGCGCTCAGCGGCGGCGAGCCGTAACCGTGCGGTCCGGGGCTCAACGGCCCCGGGACCGCCCCATCGGCCGACGACGGCCGGACTGTGACTTTTTGCAGGGTCGTGACGCCTCCGTTCGATTCCGTTAGTCTATGTTGGGTCGCCGTCCTCGACCCCCGCGTCTTGCTCGAACCGCACGCAGCCTTCGATATCCACAGCCCGGCCGGTCGTGCCGGACTCGCAGATGAAACGTCGTAAGTTTTCATCCCGAATGCCCGGACGATTGTCCTCATTGGCAGCCAGACCGAGGGGGTCTTTCCATGAGTCTCCGTTGGAGTGAGATCTTGCGACGTGCCGCGAGGACGCGGCGTGGCCTGTCGGTAGGTGGCGCCTCGCGTCCGTCGTCGCGACGGGTTCTCCTCGAGATTTTGGAGGAACGAACCCTACTGACCACCTCCGACCCGATATCGGGGTTCCTGACCGGCCCGAACCTCGGCGCCCCTCTGGACATTGCCAAGGACTACCTTTCCCAGCACGGCGCCGCCTTCGGGTTCTCGCCGGGCGACGCCAGCCGGGCGGTCATCACGGACCAGTACACTGATGTGTCGTCCGGCATCACACACATCTACATGATGCAGGGTCTCGACGGTATCAAGGTCGAGAATGCGCAAATTTCGATCCACATCGGGCCGCTCGGCCAGGTCATCTTCGCGGGCGGCAACTTCGTCTCGGGGCTGGGTAACGGGCCGTCGGCCCCGGCCCCGCCGGCGCCCGCGATCACCGCGGCGCAGGCGATCTCCGCCGCCGCGTCTCAATTGAACCTCTCCGGTGATATCAGCACCCTGGTGGTCGCTTCCACTCCATCGGGCGTGAGCCAGTCCGGTTCCTACAGCTTCCCGGGAATCGCGGTCCAGGACATCCCAGTTCACCTGGAATATGTCAGTACCTCCCAGGGAATCCGCGAGGTGTGGGCCCTCAATATCAAGACGCCCACCCAGCCCAGGTTCCACTGGTATGACGTGCGGGTTGATGCCACGACCGGCCAGATCCTTGATCAGAACGATTGGGTCGATCACCTGTCGGACGGGTCCAAGTTCAACGTTGACGCCTTGCCGGGACGCAGCCCCAACGACGGCCCACGCACCGTCTTGGGCGATCCCAGCGACTCGGTCGCGTCTCCGTTCGGCTGGTTCGACAGGAACGGCAAGGCAGGGGCGGACACGACCGTGACCAACGGCGCCAATGTCAATGCCTACCTCGACTTGAAGGGGACCGGCACCGGGTTCGGCCCCCGCCCTAACGGTGGCCCTTCGCTCAACTTTGACTTCCCGCTCAACCTGGCTCTTGACCCCTCGACCTATCAGGATGCCTCGACGGTCAACCTGTTCTATCTGGACAACATCGTCCACGATGTCCTCTACCACTACGGGTTCGACGAGGTCTCCGGCAACTTCCAGCTCAACAATTACGGTCGGGGGGGGCTGGCCGGCGACGCGGTCCTGGCGGCCGATCAATTCGGTGCGGACACCGGTAGCATTGACAACGCCTTCATGTCCACTCCTCCCGATGGTCAGTCGCCACTTCAGGCGATGTTCCTCTGGGATCTGAGCAACCCGCATCGGGACGGTGCATTCGACGCGGACGTCGTGATCCACGAGATGAATCACGGCACATCCAATCGCCTCACCGGCGGTCCGGCCGATGCAAACGCCCTCCGAGCCGTGCAGAGCGGCGGGATGGGCGAGGGCTGGAGCGACTGGTTCGGGCTCATGTTTACCCAGCTCCCGACCGACAGCTTCTCGACCCTCCGGCCCGTCGGCAATTATGTCTTAGGACTGCCCAATAGTGGCGGCGGTATCCGCACCTTTCCGTACAGCTTCAATAAGCTCGCCGATCCCCGCACCATCGGTGGCTACAACTCCAACGGCGAGGTCCACGACACGGGCGAGATCTGGTGCGAGGCGCTGTGGGACATGAATATGCTCCTCACCGCCAAGTACGGGTTCAACCCGAATCTGTCGAAGGGATACGTGGACGACACCTCGGGCGGCAACCAACTGGCGATGCAGCTCGTCATGGATGGCATGAAGCTTCAGCCGGCGAATCCTTCGTTCTCCGACGCCCGCAACGCGATCCTCGCCGCCGATCAGGCGTTGACCGGTGGCGCGAACCAGTATGAGATCTGGACCGCGTTCGCCAGGCGAGGCATGGGGTTCAGCTTCAGTGACGGCGGCTCATCCAACTCGCCGATCGTGGTCGAGGCGTTCGACCTGCCGAACGTCCTGTTCGTCCAGGGGATCAAGAAGATCGCGGTGGACGAGAACATCTCGCTCGACGGGGTCAAGGTCGCCACGTTCTTCGACCCCGTCTCCGGGCAGTCGCCCGGAAACTACAAGGCGACCATCGATTGGGGCGATGGCACGAAGTCCATCGGCGCGGTCTCCGCCAATCTCCAGGGCGGGTTCGACGTGAACGCGGTCGGCAAGACCTATGCGGACGGCGGGAATTACGGCGTCACGATCACCGTGCTCAACACGTCAACAAAGACCACCGGCTCGAATAAGGTCACCATCCAGGTCAACGATGCGCCGCTGATCGCGTCGCTCTCCAACGCCCTCTCCGGGACGGAAGGGACCTCGGCCAAGTACGTCTTCGGCACCTTCATCGACACCAACAAGCTCGCGGCCTCGGCCTCCGAGTTCAAGGTCAACGTCACCTGGGGCGACGGCACGACGGGTGTCGGCAAGGTCACTCCTCATGCCGGCACGTTCAACATGTTCGACGTGACGGCCACGAGCTCCTACCAGCGCTTCGGCAACTACACCTACACCGTGAATGTCGCGGACGACGGCGGCGCGACGGCGATCTACCAGGGTACGGCCACCATCGCCGATGCTCCGCTGCAGGCCGGCACGACACCCTCCGGGTTCAATCCGGTCGAGGGGCGTTTCTTCTCGGGTAACGTGGCGTCGTTCACGGACAGCAACCAGTTCGGCCTGCTCTCGGACCTTTCCGCGACGATCACCTGGGGCGACGGCCACACGTCGCCGGGGTTGGTGGCGCATGACCTGTTGAAGGCCGGCGGGTTTCTCGTCAGCGGATCGAACAAGTTCACCCGCTATGGTACCTACAACTATTCGATCGAGATTGATAGCCTCGGCGGCAGTCTCGCGACCATCCCCGGCACGGTGGTCGTCGCCGACGCCGCGCTGACGTCCCAGGGGACGGCGTTCGGGCTCATGGAAGGCCAGCTCTTCAGCGGCTTGGTCGCCCAGCTCAAAGACGGAAACCCGGCGGCGCCCCTGTCCGACTTCACGGCCATCATCGACTGGAAGGATGGCAGCAAACTCGATACGGGCCAGGTCGTTCCGGGCGGATCGGGCGGCTTCCTCGTGATGGCGAGTCACACGTACAACGAGCCCGGCATCTACAGGATCCTGGTGAGCATCTCGGGTGCCGGCGGCTCGACGACTCAGTCGATCACCACCGCGACGATCAGCGTGGCGCCGATGTCGGCGAACACGACCGGGCTGGGTCCCCTGACGGGCATCGAAGGCAAGGCTTTCTCCGGGGTCGTTGCGAACTTCAAGCACGCGAACCCGACGAAGCCCATTGGCGACTTGACCACGACAGTCGACTGGGGCGACGGCACGCCTACCTCGCCGGGCGTCCTCACGCAGCTCCTGAACGGCTCGTACCAGGTCTCGGGCTCGCATGTGTACGACGGATTCGGGACGTACACGATCTCCACGACGGTCAGGGACAACTCCGGGATCTCGGTCCTGGCGTCGATCCCGATTGCGGTGAGCGATTCGCCGATTTCCGCCGCGGGTTTCGACATCTTGACCGCGAAGGAAGGAACTCCCTTCACCGATCTGCTGGCGACGTTCACGGACACCAATCCGAGGCCGCGACTCGGTGACTTCAGCGCAACCATCGCCTGGGGCGACGGGGCGACTGCAACCGGCACGATCAGCCGGAACCCACTGGACGGCAGTTTTCAGGTCTCCGGGAACCACATCTTCGCCGTCCGTCCGAATCCCTACGCCGTGACCATCACGATCCTCGATGCCGGCGGTTCCAGGCAGACCGTGCAGAGCAACATCGGCGTGCGCCCCGCCCCGCTCGTTGCCACGCCGGTCCCGATCTCTCCCGCTCCGGGACTGGGCATCAGGTTCAACGCCCTGATCGCGACGTTCATCGACACCAACCCGAATCCCAAGCCCGGCGAGTTCTCCGCGAAGATTCTTTGGGGTGATGGCTTGCCGGCTTCGCAAGCCACCATCTTGACCGGCAATGGCAAGTTTGACGTGCGCGGCAGTCACCTCTACAGCAAGCCGGGCGACTACGACATCGCGGTTTTCATCGTCGACGCCGACGGCAGCACCGCCGAGGCGCACAGCACCGTCACGGTTAACGATGCGTCCATCACGGGTTCCGCGCTGACGAAGCTCGCGATCACCGAAGGGACGAACTTCACCGATCCCGTGGCTTTCTTCACCTCGGCGAACCCCCTGTCCGTGGCGGGCGACTTCACGGCGCAGATCGACTGGGGCGATGGGACGACCACACCGGCACTGATCACGGCGGCCGGCATCAACGGCTCGTTCGCGGTCTCAGGCCAGCACGCCTACCGCTTCGGCCAGAATATTCCGATCATCGTATCCGTCCTCTCGCCCGGCGGCTCGAGCGTCCAGATCGAGAGCAAGGCCACGGTCACCGACGCGCCGCTGAAACTCGTGGGATTCCCGGTCGCGCTCAAGGTCGGCTCCGGCGTGACGCTCGTCCTGGCGCAGGTCAACGACGGCAACACCCTGGTCTCCACCAGCACGCCGCTCGCTCCGAGCGGGGACCTCTCGGCAACCATCGATTGGGGCGATGGTCAGCGGACTCCCGGCATCCTGATTCCGACCGGGGTCCCGGGCCAGTTCTCGGTGGCCGGCACACATATTTACCTCGCATCCGGTTCCTACACGGCCGGCGTCAGCGTCAATGACGTGGGCGGAGCGAATGCCGCGGTTAGCGTGCCGGTCACGATCTCGTCCGCATCGCTGGCTTCCACCTTCCTGGGCTTCTCTGTCACGGAGAAGGCGACGTTTGCCGGTGATGTCGCCAGCTTCACGACCGAGAACTCGTTGGCCCAGCCGTCCGACTTCCTGGCCACGATCAACTGGGGCGACGGCACAAGCACGCCCGGCGCGGTGATCTCGATCTCCCCTCGGACCTTCCGCGTCAACGGGACACACACCTACGCGACCTCCGGATCGGTCCCCGTCAGCATCTCGATCAAGAGTTCCGACGGCGTCCAGACGGCGGCTTCCGGGACGGTGACTGTCGCCGACCGGATCGTCTTCGTCGTGGGCGGCCTCGAAGCATCGAGCGATACCGGCGCCTCCTCGTCCGACGGCGTGACGCAGAACAACAGGCCGGTCTTCTCGGGCGAGGCCGAGGCCGGTGACATCGTGACCCTCCTGGGCCGGCGTGCCGATATGGCCAGCCCGATCGTGATCGGCCAGGTCGTCACCGCCCCGGACGGCACGTGGCGACTGGCCACCGTGCCGCTCGTGGACGGCACCTACACGCTGACGGTCAGCGCCGCCGATTCGGCCGGGCATGTCAGCTCGCCGGTTCAGCCGTTCCCCAACCTCGTGGTCGATACGGCCGGTCCCCGCATCACGGGAGTCGTTCTCGATCCCAAGAGCGGCAAGGTCAAGATCACGGTGCAGGACGATCGCTCCGGGTTCCTGGATGCCAAGCTACTGAGCGCCGCAAACTACAGCCTGGGCCTCCCGACCAAGACCGGGACGAACTCCGTGCCGATCACCGGGGTAAGCATCTCGCCGGGAGGAAGCGGGGACAGCCGCGTCATCACGCTCGACGTCGCCCTTTCCGCCAGCAAGAAACGCAGCGCCAAGGCTGGCCGCTACGTCCTCGCGATCAACGGGGCGAACCTCGGCGACCTGGCGGGCAACGGCCTGGACGAGCGGTTCTTCACCCTCCAGACTCCGAATTCGCCGAAGAGTTCCTACATCGCCCAGCTCGTCACCAACGGTCAGACGAATGCCGGGCCTCAAGTCATCACGGCGGCGCAGACTCCCAAGCCGCCCAAGAAGTTCAAGGCCCTCCAACGACATCATTGAGCCGGACGCGAGAGCTCGGTCGCACTTTCAGCCCCGCCCTTGTCGTCAGACGAGGGTGGGGCTTTTCCATTGATTCCCGCGATGCTCCGCGAACAGGGGACGCCGGCGATCAAACCATGATCCCCGAGCCGCATGGTAAGCGCACCCGCGAATTGAGCTACGACGCTTCAATCGCACCTGTCTTCGGAATCGTTACGCACCTTTCGATCAGTCTTAACCCATTCTCTCGCAGGATGGCCCTCGCCGTCTCGGCGGAAAACGCGGACATCACCCACGCGATCACGCCGGGCGCATTTTCAAGTCCCGGCAGCGTTTGATCGACGCCCATGAAGTCCGTGCCGATCGCGATTCCCTCGTATCCGGCTCGTCCCTGATAGGGGATCGCGGCCGTCTCCTCGATGCTGCGCCTGAGTGCTTCCGGCGTTTCATAGAACGGCGGAGACACTCCGAATCCGACCACTCCGCCGAGGGCTCGAAGCCGTTTCAGATTTTCAAGGGTAAGCGCCCGAGGTCTCGTGAATCCCTCGCGATAAACGGCCCCGTGGCTATAGACGGGGATGAGGCCGTCCGCTCTCCGGCCGTCCGCCTCGATCCAGGACAGGACATCCGAAGCCGAGGTCGGATTCAGATGAGCCAGGTCAAGGATCGGTCGAGGCTCCTCTGTCGAGGTGGCCGTTGCCAGCAACATCTCCAGGAAGTCGCGGCCCAGGTCCGTCAATCCACGATCATCGCCAGGCACGGACGAGCCTGCAAGCAAGCTTTTCGCCGAATAGACCGGCTGGAAGACGCGCACTCCCCGATCAAACAAGCGAGGGAGCCGGTCCAGGTCGTCCGACGAGCGGATCAGGTAGTCGAATCCCTCGATCGCGATCAGGCCCCAGGCCAGTCCGTCCGGGTCGTCGTGCCATCGAGCCAGATCGTCCGGGCCGAACAGGAGCCGGCCGGAGAATTCCGCCTCGATCCGGGTGATCAAATCGCCCAGCGCGGCCCACGGGTCGGGGCGTTGCTCCCAGTCCTCGGAGTCGCGATAAACGGCCAGGATCGCCGCCCCCGTCGCTCCGAGGTAGCCTTCCGCCTGCGGCAGCGCCTTCAGTGCGTGATCCGCCATTTCCGGCGTGTAAAGGTTCGTCTCCGGGGCGTACTGCAGGAGCCAGTCGGTGTGCAGATCGATCAATCTCGGCGGTTGTTGCGACATGGGACGATCCCTCATCGCCCCGGCGCGGGGGCGGGCTCCTGGGGGATCACGTCGAGAAATCGTCGGATCGCGGGCCGAAGATCGCCCCACATCACCGAGTCGCTCGCCGCGGTGTCCTTGTTCTTCCCCCTCCACATGATCAAGGGCGATTTTCCGAGTGCCTCCGCCATCGGAGAACCCGCCGGTGACAGCCCAAGTCGGGACGGCCAGATCCATGCGAGACGAGCGCACCCGGGCCCAGCGTTGACGGCTGGGGCTTTCCAGGAACTTCTTTCCTCGCGACGGACCGACTGGATCGCGGAAATCCCTCCGTCTCCCCAGCAGATCCACACCGTCGGCCCGGTGTCCTTCATCACGACGAGCGGTCGGCCCGCGACGACACCGAGCTGCCTCCAGGCCAGCGTGGGATCAGCCTGCGGTGTTGCTTCGATCGACAGGGCCTTGGTCGCCCGGGGGAGGAACTCATCGCGCAATTTCGCCGCGGAGGCGATGTCCTTTGCGTGCAATCCGATCGCGACGACACCAGGATTTCTTGCCTCGCCCATCATGAACCCGGAGACGCCATGGAGCTTGGGCCAGAGGTCGGCCTCGGGATCGAGCCGTGCCGCACGAGCAATCAGGTTCAGTCGCACTCGAATCGGTGCAACCTTGGCCCGATCGGGGTCGGCCTTCTCGACCCGGTCGATCGACTTGAAGAGCCTATCCCACCCTTCCGGCCGGGAATCCAGCGCCACGGAAAACGCCACGGTCGCGGTGTTTGGCAGGTCTCCCAGCCACTGCGGATCGATCTTCAAGGCTTGAAGCGGTTCTCGTGACTCGCGGGTGACCGTGAACGATTCATTACGTTCGATCATCGTGACCGACCCATGAACTCTCTCGAATCCAAGGCCCAGCAACCCCTCACCGACCCGCCTCATCGAGATCGAACTGGATCGGAGAAACGCGTTTGCGTTCAGCTCAAACGCCAATCGTGAAATCCCGTCGAGTTGGGCCTTCACGTCGAGGTTGGCTTTCGACGAGTATTTCCCGAGGCGCTGTGCCGTTGCGCGCTGCTCGCCGAGCCAGGTCGAACCCCGAGTCAGCGCCTCGCGTGAGCCTCCGATCACGACCTCGTCCTGAGATCGCGACATGAGCGCCGCGCCCGGAGGTCCAAGACGATCGACGGGCACGCCAAGCAGGGGGGCTTCGCTCGCTCCATCGGTAAGGGCCATCGCGGTGGCAAGCGCCGACAGTGTGCCGTCGTCCCGAGGGAGGGCCAGCACCCAGATGGGTTCCGGTCGGTCGCGAACAAAATCCAGGAGGAATCCAGCGCCGTCAAAGTTCTTGAGTTCAGCGATCATTCTCGGGTTCAGGGCCGCGATTCCCGCCTCCGCCGCCTTGCCCAGCCCTTCCGCATTCTTCGTGGCCCTCTTCCAGGCGGCCAGAGCCGAGGCGGGATCGGTGGCTCGCGAGCCCTGGAAGAGGTCGATCAGTCGTTCGAGCTGAACGTCGGGTCGGGTCAGCCGGACCGTGATCGCCGGCTCAAGATCGGGATTCTCCGCCGAGACGAGGCCGAGGGCCAGGAGGATCGGGGCGAGCGAACTGGGCATCGTCGGCAGACCTCCGCTCGGTGGGCGCGATCGTCGCGGGTCGGGTCACAGGCCCACGACGTCGAGGGTGCTGTCACTCGGAAACGATCCGGCCGGTCGTCTCTAAGACAATCGTCTTGGGATCGTTTCAGAGTAAAGGGGCGTCGTGCCTCGGGTCAAGTCTCGGCCGAGGCCAGACCGTTGACCGCGAGGTGTCCGCGACGGATCATGACGGCATGCCGACGATCGCGGCAGCCCATCCGACCGTCGGGAACGGAAGCCTCGGTCCCAGCGTCCAAAGTCACGCGATGCGCGGCCTCGTCCTCTCTTACATGGGGCCGCGACGAACCCGCCAGCGGAGGAGATCGCCATGAGACACGCCTTCGGTCGAGGATCGGTCGCACTCCTGACCCTCGTGGCCGCGCTCGGGGGCGGCCCCGTGGCCCGGTCCGCCGACCCTGACGTCCCGGCGAAGCCTCCGGCCGCTCGGGCCGTCGAGAGGGCCACCCCCGAACTTCCCGCCGCGATCGTCGCCGCCATGCAGGATGGTAAGTACGCCGAGGCCGACAAGGCGCTTGCGGCCCTGGCGAGCGATCTGAAAACCACGGCGGAGACCAAGCAATACATCCAGGTGATCCGGGGCGTCGCCCTCCGGCTCTCGGGCAAGCTGGACGCTGCGCGGGAGATCTTGTCCGCGTCCTTGAAGGCGGCCCCCAAGGGCCAATGGTCCGCCAAGCTGCGATCCGAGCTGGCGGCCGTGGAGATCGTCTCGGGCAAGTTCGCCGCCGCCGAGGCCCTCGCTCGTGAAGAGGCCGAGGGGCTGCTTGCGGGAGACCGAAAGGACCGCCTGGCCGAGGTCTATCGTGGCTTCGCCGATCGCCTGATCAAGCCCGATCTACCGACGATCCCGCCCGACTACGAGGGCGCGTATGCCTTGCTCGTCCAGGCCCGATCGCTCGCCAAGGGCCACGCTCTCCGCGCCTCGCTCCTCCATGCCATGGCCGTGGTAAGCCAGAAAGCCGGGAATCATGGCCGCGCGATCACCGACTTCCAGTCCTATCTCAATGAGTACAAGAATGGTGCGGACCGCAACAAGGTGCGATACGAGCTGGCCGAATCGCAGCTCGGCGCCGGCCAGGCCCTGCCGGCGCGGCTGACCTGGACGGACCTGGCCCGGGATCTGGAAAAGGTCGACACCAAGGAAGCCGCCGACCTCCGCGCCCGGTCGCTCTACGGCATCGCCAAGACGCACGGTATCCCGGCTCCGCCCGATGATGCTCAGCTCGGCCTGGGCGTCGCCGCCCTGAAGCGGATGCTGGCCTCGTACCCGTCCCACCCGCTGGCCGTCCGCGCCTCCTACGAAGTCGCCTCGTCCTATCTCGCCCGAGGCAAGAGCCAGGAAGCCCTCGCGGCCTTCATGGCCTTCCTCAAGGGCGATGACGCACTCGATCGCGGCCTCGTCACCCCGGAGCGGGCGGAACTCTTGATGTCGGCCCAGTTCCAGATCGGCCAGATCCTCCAGGGTCAGGGCAAGTTCGACGAGGCGATCACGGCCTACAAGGGCTACCTCGCCAAGTATCCCAACGGCCCGCAGTCGGCCGATGCGCAGCGCGCCGTCCTCGATGTCCAGGTCCAGGTCGCCTACGACCTGGTCCGCCGCGAGAAGTACGCGGAGGCCCGCGCCGCGTTCCTGGCGTTCGCGGCCCAGAACCCGCTGGACGGCCGCATCCCGCAACTGCTCTTCGAGGTCGGGCAGACCTACGCCACCGAGAAGAAGTACGAGGAGGCGATCGCCGCCTGGGAGACCCTGGCCGGCAAGTTCCCCGGCTCCGAGCCGGCCGCTCATGCCCAGTTCTCGATCGCGTGGATCTTCGAGAACGACAAGGCCGATCCCGCCGCGGCGATCGAACGCTATCGCAAGGTCGCGGCCGTCGAGCCCTGGCACTCGCAGGCCCTCCAGCGGGTTGCGTTGATGGAGGCGAAATCGCTGTCGGTCGTCACCGAGCGCGCGTTCCGGACGGGCGAGACGCCGAGGCTGAAGATCGCCACGAGGAACCTCGAAAAGCTCACCTTCACCGCCTACAAGCTCGACCCCGAGACCTACTTCCGCAAGAAGCACACGGTCTCCGGCGTCGAGGCTCTCGATATCGGCCTCGTCGCCCCCGATGCCGAGTGGACGGCCGACGTGCCGAAGTACGGCAAATACAAGCCGATCGAGACCAGCTACGAGCTGAAGAAGCTGGAAATGCCGGGCGTCTACGTGGTCAAAGTCTCCGACGAGAAGGCGCTCCAGGCGACGACCCTCGTGCTCGGCAGCGACCTGGACGCGATTGTGAAGACCTCGCGTGAACAATTGCTGGTCTATGTCCAGGACATGAAGACCGGCAAGGGCCGAGCCGGGGCCAGGGTCCTGATCTCGGACGAGACCGGCGTGATCCTCGACGCCAAGGCCGGGGCCGACGGCGTCTTGCTTCGCGAATGGGATGCGCCACTGCCTCCAGGCCAGGGCGCTCCCGTTCCTGAAGCGATCCCGGCCGCCGCCCCCCAACCCGTGATGCCTCCATGCGGACCCGCCCTCGAAGGTCAGGAGGCCAAGGCGGCCGCGCCCGAGCCCAAGCCCCATCTGCCGCAAGGCCGTCTCTCGTACCTCGTCCTCGATGCGGGTCATGCCGCCGGTTCGGGGCTGGATATTCCCCAGAAAATCGCCCAGGGCCTTTCGGCTCGTGCGTATCTCTACACCGATCGGCCCGCGTACCGTCCCGGCAACGACGTCGAGCTGCGCGGCGTGGTCCGGGAGGTCGTCGACGGTCAGTACGCCAACGTGCCCGGCGCCACCTACTGGCTGGAGGTCTACGACAGCCGGGGCCGCAAGCTCGTCAACCGCTCGCTGAAGCTCTCGGAGTTCGGCACGTTCCACGAGGCGATCACGCTCGACGACGGCGCTCCCGTCGGTTCTTACCGCATCCGGCTGACCCAGCCCGGCAAGAGCGAGTTCGCCGGCGCCTTCGAGGTCCAGGCCTACCAGTTGGAGAAGATCGACCTGGCCTTCGACCTGCCGCGCACGGTGTACTACCGGGGTGAGACGATCAAGGGCACGGTAGTCGCGAGGTATCAATACGGCACGCCATTGGCGAACCGCGCGATCGCCGTGCAACTGCCGGACGGGCGCACGCTGTCGGGTCAGACCGACGCGGCGGGCAAGTACGCGTTCGAGCTGGAGACGACCGGGTTCGCCGAGGAGCAGGCCCTCCGCCTGGTGGCCCGCCTGCCGCAGGATAACGTCGCCGTCGCCGCGACCGTGATGCTGGCCGTCCGGGCGTTCCGCATCGACCTGAACACGTCGCGGGACGTGTACCTCGACGGTGAAGCGATCCCCCTGCGTGTGACGACGCTCGACGCCCAGGGCGAGCCGACGGGCCAGTCGCTGTCCGTGACCGTGCTGAAGCGGGTCGAGCGTAATGGGCAGACCTCCGAGCGCGAGGCCAGTCGCGAGGAGGTCGTCACGGACAAGAAGACCGGCAAGGGTGCCGTCCGTCTCAAAGTTGAGGACGAGGAAGGCGGCTCTTATGTTGTTCGCGCCTCCGGCACCGACCGGTTCGGCAATCCCGTGATCTCCGAGCGGATGCTGACGATCTCCGGCAAGAAGGATGAGACCAAGCTGCGAATCTTGACCGACCGCACCACGTTCAAGGTGGGCGAGTCGGCCGAGGTCCGGCTGGTGAATCGCGGGGCCGCCGGGACCGCCCTGCTCACGTGGGAGGCGGACCGCATCCTGTCCTATAAGATCGTGCCCGTGAAGGAAGGCGAGAATCTCCTGTCCTGGGACGTGGACGGCAAGCAGTTTCCGAACTTCACGCTCGCCGCGTCGCGGATGGCCCCGCCCGCCTTCTTCGAGGCGAGGCTGGACGTGCGCGTGGAGCGCGACCTGCGCGTGACGGTCACGCCCAAGGCCCCGAGCGTCTCCCCCGGCGGCGAGGTTGAGGTCGAGGTCGCGACCACCGACCAGAACGGCAAGCCGGTGGCGGCCGAGCTGTCTGTCGCGCTGGTCGATCGCTCGCTGTTGCGCCTGTTCGCCGACAAGCTACCGACGATCGACCAATTCTTCTACGACCAGACGCGGACCTCGTCGTTCGCGAGCGAGTCCAGCGCGACGTTCCACTACAACCCGGCCACGGTGCCCGTGCCCGAGGCGGTCGTCGAGGAGGCGGCACAACAGGCCGCGCAACTGGCCGACGCGGCGCGTCTCGGCGGCGTGAGGGAAGCGGCCGAAAAGAATATGGCCGCGGGGGCCGCACCCGCCCCTGCCGCGTCCCCGGCGCCCGCTCCTCCCGGCGGCCCGCAAGGTGGCGGGTTCGGCATGGGGGGAGGCGGCATGGGCAGGCGTCCCGGGGCGGCGGGCAAGGCGAAGCTGCGAGCCGAAGGCATGAAAGACGCGCCCAAGAGTGAGGACGCGTCGGCGGAAATGGACTTCGCCAAGAAACGGGACGGTGCTGCCGCCGATGCTCTGGAGGAGAAGGGAGCGAACGAGCAACTGGACGCGCGGCGATCCGACATCCAGGGGCTCGCCACACGAGCGATGAGCCTCAAAGCCGGTGGCGACCGCGGCGTGGCGCCTCGGGAGCGGTTCGTGGAGACGGCGTACTGGAACCCGGCGGTGGTCACCGGCAGGGACGGCAAGGCCACCGTCAAATTCACGGCCCCGGCGGCGCTGTCGGACTACCGATTCACCGCACGCGGCGTCTCCGGCGCCGAGACGCTCGTCGGCCAGGCCACGGCGGACCTGGCGGTGCGCAAGGACTTCTTCGTGGACCTCAAGGCCCCGGCGGCCCTCACCCAGGGGGACAAGCCCAGGTTCGCCGCCGAGGTCCACCACAAGGGCGTCGTCGGAGCCT
>JAQGHR010000148.1 GCA_028291545.1 Planctomycetota bacterium
GGCCCCGGAGGGGCCGGGGTGAATAGCCAGGGGCGACCCGCCCCTGGTCCCGGTCACGCCGGTCGCACTCGCCCGGTACGGGCGACGGAAGCCCTTCGCGTCACGCCGATCCCGTCGCCCGTCCCGGGCGAGAATTTGTGGCGTGCGCGGGGTATGCCGGGGACCAGGGGCGTACCGCCCCTGGCTATTGACCCCGGCCCCTCCGGGGCAAAGACCACAATCCGGATAGCCTCTAAGCCGCGATCATCAAATAGGTCAAGCCAATGGTCTTGACCGTTGATTCGCGAGCGAGACGAGCATTTCGAATCGCGACTTCGAGAGGTTCTTTGCTGAACGTCGCCGACAGGTTCAAGCTCGTCGAAGATGCCACAATTTTCCAATGGCCTGTCGGACATCACGTCATTCTCTCTAGCTGATGCGAGAATTAGACGTAAGTTTGCCGGGATGGTCCAATCGTAAACTTCATCCCTGCCCTACCAAACGCTCCCGAATCCTCTGGTTGTCGGCGATGACCGACGTTGCTCATCGTCAGGCTCGCGGCACGGGCGAAGCCCCATCGTCGTCTCGCTCACCGCGCAGCTCGCGGCGTTTCTTTCGGTCTTCCTTTTCCCTCTGTTTCTTCAGCTTCTCCCTCTCCTTGGGAGTCAGCCGCTTCCCGGTCCCTTGTTTCGGGGCGACGAGTCTGGCGCCCGGATTGAAGGCGCCGGCTTTGCCGAGGCCGGACATCATCTTGATCTTGTCGAGCATCGACATCGTGGCCATCTGCTTGACGAAGGCGGCCATGGCGTCGAATTGCTTGACGAGGCCGGAAATATCGGAGGGATCGACGCCGGCACCGGCCGCGATGCGGCGGCGGCGGGGGATGTCGATGAGGTGGGGGTTGCTGCGCTCCTGGGGCGTCATGCTGTCGATGATGCCCTGGATCCGCTTGACCTCGCCGTCTGCGTCGATGCCGTCCAGGCCGCCGGCCATCTGGCTCATGCCGGGGATCTTGCTCACCAGATCCTTGACCGAGCCCATCTTCTTCATCTGAACGATCTGCTGGCGGAAGTCGGTGAGATCGAACTTGCCCTTGGCGAGCTTTTCTTGCTGCCTGCGGGCTTCGTCCTCGTCAACGGCGTCCTGGGCGGCTTCGACAAGGCCGACGATGTCGCCCATGCCGAGCATCTGGCCAACGAGACGCTCGGGGTCGAACGGCTGGAGCTTATCCAGCTTCTCGCCCATGCCGACGAACTTGATCGGCACACCAGTGACCTGCCGCACCGAAAGGGCCGCGCCACCGCGAGCGTCACCGTCGAGCTTGGTCAGGATCACCCCGTCCAGCTCGAGCGCTTCATTGAAGGCCGCGGCGGAGGCGACGGCGTCCTGGCCGGTCAGCGCGTCGCAGACGAAGTAGACCTGGTGAGGCTTGACCTTCTTCTCGATCAGGGTGAGCTCGGCCATCAGGTCGTCGTCGATGTGGAGACGGCCCGCCGTATCGAGGATGATCGTGTCGCGGCCCTGGCGATTGGCCTCGATCACCGCGTCCTGGCACACCTTGACGGGATTGCCGCCGGGTTCTCCGGCATGCACCGGGATCTGAAGCTGCTGACCGATCACCCGGAGCTGTTCGACGGCCGCTGGCCGCTGGAGGTCGGCCGCGACGAGGAGCGGTTTACGTCCCTGGGAGGCCAGGAGCCTCGCGAGCTTGCCGCACGTCGTCGTCTTGCCGGCGCCCTGCAACCCGCAAAGCATGAGGATCGTCGGGCCGGTTTTCTCGATGCGGATCGACGGATCGGCCGGCCCCATCAGGGCGACCAGTTCATCGTGGACGATCTTGACGATCTGCTGCTCCGGCCGCACCGCGCGGATCAGCTCCGCTCCGACGGCCTTCTCCGTGACCCGGGCCATGAACTCCTGAACGACGTCATAGTTGACGTCAGCTTCCAGGAGGGCGGAGCGGACTTCGCGCAGACCTTCCCTGATGTTGGCTTCGGTGAGCAGTCCCTTGGCGCGGAAGCGGCCGAAGGCGGTACCGAGACGTTTCTGGATATCGTCGAACATGGCCGGTGAATTCCGCAGTCCGGTCGGGTCGCAAGCAAAATATGATATCGCGCAACCCGGCCGATCGCAACGCCAACGGGCGAGCGGTCGAGAGGATTGCCTGGTCAAAATCCAGGTGTTTCACGCAGTGACGGGGAGGGAACGCAGCGGACGCGATGAAACGAGACGAGAAAATTTGAGCGAATGGGCAAGTGCGTGAGCAGGACGACCGCAGCCTCTCTCAGGTAAAAGTCTCGTCACGATGGAGCGTGACCGCACGTCTCGGCCTGAATCGCCTCAGTCCAGCATTCTTCCGGCATCACTTCACGATGAATAAAAATCCCCCGGGAGGAATCGAAACTCTTCACTCGGCGATTTTCGCCGTCGATCGAGAGTCGAGACCTCGGTCCTCACGAAAATCATCGCGATGAGACCGGGATTTGATCCCAGAATCTCACGAATCGCGTGGGATTCTCGCCACGCAAGCGGCCTCACCCCGCCATCGCATTATGCAGGGTCGCCCGTAACGAGGCGGCCGAGTAGGGTTTCGGCAGGAAATGGCGGACCCCCGCCTCGCGGAGGTTGGCGATGATCTGATCGTCGAGAGCGGCCGAGCAGGCCACGATCGGGAGTGAGGGGCGATCACGGTGGACCCTGCGAGCGACTTCCACGCCATCGAGGAGCGGGAGCATGATGTCGAGCAGGATCACGCTGAGGTCGGAATGACACTCGCAGACCTGATCGATCGCCGCCTCGCCGTCGGGGGCCTCGCGAATATCGAATCCCCAGGACTGAAGCGTTCGCACGACAACCCGTCTAAGCATGGCGTCATCTTCGACGACCAGCACGCACTTTGTCTCATCCTCGTCGCAACCGCCCAAGTCCGCGATGTTCTCGCTCACACGATCGCCTCCACGGCTCCAGAGAAGCTCAATGCTCGCGGACACGGTAGGATGACAGGTTCAGCTTCAGAACACAAGCCTCGCACATGATACCCTTAATTTCTTGATCATCCGGAGGACCAAACGCGCACCCGGAAGCCGAGGGCGAGCGACAGGGAGAGCATCTCGCCGAAAATGTCGCCGTAGGCCACGGCGATATGGTTGCTCATGTAGTGGGCCATGATGGTATCCGGTGAACAGCCCAGGTCGGCGGCCATGAAAGGCCATTGACGCGTGGTGCCACGCCACCAGGATTCGCGGACCGCCTCGGGCAACTCGACGGATTCCCCGCGACCCAGATCCATGACGAGCTCTCCCTCACGGTCGATCCAGGCTCTCGCCCACGTGATTGGACCGGGGAGGCTGACACCCGCGAATGTGCCGCCGGGAACGGGGAAATATCCGGAAGGCTGTCGATAGCTGTGGACCCCGCGAAGGCTGTCAACGTCGTGGTTGAAGGCGTAGGCGGAGCAACTTCCCGAGTTCAGGAGCACCCAGAGGAAGCGTCCCTCATGCATCGCTCCCCAGCGAACATCGTGGAACATCACCGCGCCGGGTTGGCCACTGGCTTCCAGAATCCGTTTCATGAGCTCCATCGGGACCAGATTGCCCTGATCGGCTTCCGTACTCGTGATGATCGGGTGCCCATTGGTTTCTGGCCGAGCATGCGAGTTCAAGAGCCCCTCGGCGAAGTCGCTCGGCGGCAGCAGGTTCAAGAGGCCGAGCTGATACTGCCATCCCAGGCAATCGGCCTGGAACTCGTCCATCAAGTCGAGGACGGCGAGATAGCCGCGAAGTTGCTCCTTCGTCGCCTGCTCGGTGAAGTCCTCGGCGTCGGGCTCTCCCCAGTGGAAGGTGACGCCCTTCTCACGAACGAACTGGAATGCGGCGTCAATCCGCCCGGGTTGGATCGATCGGGCGCGATCGACGAGCCAGGCCTGGTCAACCTTGTGCTCGCTGAACCCGATCGGATACAGGAGCCTCGGGCCGAAATAGCCGTTGATCATGCCCATTGACGTGTCGCCCAGCATCAGGGCGAGAATGCGCTTGCGCTTGATCTGGGCCAGCACACGATCGGCGATGGCGACGGCGTCCGAGGAGACCGACGCCGAGGCATGGATTTCCGAGCTGTCGTACGCGATTTGCCCCGTCGAACACCATTCGTCCAGTCGTTCCATGAAGCCGGCGTCCGCCGTCCAATCGGGTGCATCCGACCAGATCCGGGAGGCATGACGCCCGACGCTTTCCAGGGACGCACCCGTGTTGAGGAGTGCGACCAGGCCAGGCCATGTCCCCGAGAAGTTGGATGAGAGGAGCAAGGGATTGTCTTTTCCGACGACGCCGTCCACGGTATGCGGCGCGTACGTCCAGTGGACGAAGACCCCGACCATCGGGTCGTCGATCGGCCCGAGCTTGCGGATCGCGTCGTCGGGCCTGGTGAGATAGCCTTCCACGAGATAGGGCGAGCGGCCGAGCTTCTCAAGCGCCAGGAAAAGCTGCCGTGTGGTCTCTCGCGACTGGGGCAAGGCCCACTCATTCGGCTTGGCCCGATAGTCTCCCGGCCAGAAAACGGCGACTTTCCGCGACATGGTCACTGGTCCTCGATCACTGGTCACTGGTCCCGGGGCACAGGGCGTTGTAGAAGGGCACTATACTCGACGAACCCGCTCGGACCTAGCCATTGCGAATACGGGCGAACTGACCACGGGCAAGGGACCAGGAATCGACATGTACGACCTCGTTGTGATTGGAGGCGGCGCCGGCGGTGTGGGCGTGGCCGTGGCCGCCGCGAAGGTCGGCGCCCGAGTCGCCCTGATCGAGAAGGCCAGGCTGGGCGGCGAGAGCACGCACACGGCCGGCATCCCGACGCAGGCGCTCCTCAAGGCGGCCCAGGTCGCGCACCGGGCGCGCAAGTCGTCGATCTTCGGAATCCAGTGTGGCCCCGTCACGATCGATTTCGCCGCCGTGATGTCGCGAGTGAGGTCGTTGGCCGAAAGCCTCTCCAATCGTGACTCCGAAGAGAGTCTGCGGTCGACAGGGATCGACGTTTTTCCGGGAACGGCGGCGTTCGAGGCGTACGACTCGGTCGTGATCGACGGGAAAACCCGGGTCAGTGGTTCGCGGTTCGTGATCGCCACCGGATCGCGGTCCGCCATCCCCGAGATCCCCGGCCTGCGCGAAAGCGCATACCTCACGAGCGAGACGATCTGGGGGATCGACGAGCTGCCCGAATCCCTGGCCATCCTTGGCGCCGGGCCGGTCGGGCTGGAGCTGGGCCAGGCCTTCGCCCGGCTAGGTTCCAAAGTCACGATCCTGGAAACGGACTCAGAAATCTTGAGCGAGGAAGACCCCGATGGCGCGAGCGAACTGCGCCAGCGACTCTGCGACGAAGGGATAACTTTTTTCACGGACATCGAGGTCACGGGTGTTGGACCCAAGGACGGTAAGACGCTGATCAAATTCCGCTCGAAACGGGAAGGCTCGACGTACGAGGCGATGCGCTCTCATCTGCTGGTCGCAACGGGCCGGCTGGCCAATATCGAGGGCCTGAATCTGGAGGCCGTCGGAATCCACGCGACGCCGGAGCAAGGTATCCCGGTTAACGAATACCTGGTCACCGAAAGCCCCCACATTTACGCGATCGGGGACGTCACGGGCCGCGATCGCTACACCCATGCGGCCGAGCGCGAGGCCTCGATCGTCTTCCAGAATGCCGTGCTGCGGCTGTCGAAAAAATTTCGCGACGACGCCATGCCCCGGACGACGTTCACCGATCCGCAATTCGCATCGGTGGGGATGACCGAGAAACAGGCTCGCCACGATCACCCGAATTGCCGTGTATTTCAGCTCGACCTCGCCGGGCTCGAACGTGCCAGGATTGATGCCGCCGGAGGGATCGCGAAGGTCCTCACGAGCGAGTCGGGCAAGATCCTCGGGGCCACGATCGTCGGCGAGGACGCCAGCCTGGTGCTCCAGGAATTCGTCCTGGCGATCGAACACAATCTTTCGCTGAATGATCTGAGTGCGACGATGCAACCTTTCCCGACCATGGCCTCGGTCATCCGGTCCCTGGCGAGCCAGTTTGGCGAAACCCGTCTGGAGAAAGGCTTCGTCAAGACCGCCCTGAGGTGGTTGTACGGGTTCGATCCCGGTAGGAGAGCCGTGGCGTCACCGATCAGAGAACAACAGGCGGAGCATAAATAGGCCGCGAGAGTCGTTCAATCATTCTCAACATTCTCGATCCGGCTAGGCACCGCCCTTCTTCAGCTTTCGTTCGACTCGCCGACGGAAGCGATCGACGTCGATGACCCGACGGCGATGCAGTCCCTTGGCGACGATCTCGGTGCCGTCGTGGGCCTCGATCTGGAAGGTGACGATCGGCCCGTCGGCGTGAATCACGCGAGCGCGGCACGTGACTGTGAAGCCCTCGGGGACCGGGGCGAGGTGCTCGACCTCGATGAACGAGCCGACGCTTCGCTCGTTCTCGGAGAGGCAGGGCGTCAGGGCATGCCTCGCCGCGTATTCCAGATGGGCGATCAACGATGGGGTCGAGAGCACGCGCGGCATTCGATCATCGGCGAACACGATCGTGTTCCCGGGGCCGACCACGACGATTTCCTCGGCCGACATGCCCAGCCTCGGAGCCTGTTTCACGGGAAGTTCCTCACAGCTCTCGCTTAATTTCTGGACAGATTGATCGAATCATCGGGTTCCCGAGGGTGACGCTTGACCCAGGACATCGGGAAAACGATAATGATTATTGTTTCGCCCTGATGACGGTGGAAAGCCCGTCTGGCGATCGAGTGATATTTCCTTCCGTTCTGGACACCAATTTCATGGCGTCTTCCATCGCAGGCAAACCCCGGAAGGTCGTACCGAAGATCCTCGCGGTGATTCACGCCGACGGATGCACGGGTTGCGAGGCCTGTATCGAGGTTTGCCCCGTCGAATGCATCTATAAAGTCCCCGGGGAAGAACACCCGAGCTTGCAGTCGTGGTGCGACGTGGATCTCGACCGTTGCATTGGATGCAAGCACTGTGCCCAGGTCTGCCCCTGGGACGCGATTGACATGATCTCGACGTACGAGGTCGCTCATGCGGTGGCTTACAAGGGCGGACCGCCCGAGTACGTCGAGCGACATTGGGACGACCTGGTGGACTCGGCGCAGAGAAACGCCCACGCCCTCGGATCGAAGACGAAATAACCCCGCCTGCTTCGGATTCACCGCCTCTTCCGCCCGAATAACCTCGGTAGGTCCACGCCGTGCGCGCGAGAACGGTTGTCCCGTCGTCGTCGCATCGTGGTCGTCTCCGGAGAGATCTCATGAAGCGATTGCTCAGTCGAATTGTCCCGTTCGCCCTCGCCGCGCCGCTCTTCCTCGCGGGCTGCGGAGGGTCGGGCAAGGAAGATACGGCCACGACCGGGACCGCCGAGAAGGCCCAGGATCAGCCGGCCAAGGGTGATATTCCGGGCAAGAGCGTGACCCCGGATCAGGTAATCGACACGAACAAGGTTGTGGATGTCGTCAAGGGCGAGGTCAAAGGCGGCGAGTCCACCAAGGGCCCGAGCCGTACCGACCACCTGTTCGCCTATCCAGATGCGAAGCTGATCAAGGACGAGCCGCTGGAGATCGAACCGCCCAGGGGCCTTCCGCCGCTCGCGGCCAATGTCTACGTCCCGGCATCGAACCCCGTCACCAAGGGGAAAGTCGAACTGGGTAAGCAGCTCTATTTCGAGCCGCGTGTTTCCAAGAACGGGACCGTTTCCTGTGCCACGTGCCATAACCCGGAGAAGGGCTGGACAGACGGCCTGATGACCTCGACCGGAATCTTTGGCCAGAAGGGTGGCCGCAACGCGCCGACGGTCCTGAACACGGTTTACGGCAGGTCGATGTTCTGGGATGGCCGAGCCCCGTCCCTCGAAGGGCAGTCGCAGGGACCTCCGCAGAATTCGATTGAGATGGGCGAGCAGTCTTACGAGGAGATCGTCGATCGCCTTCGCGCGATTCCCGGCTACAAAGAACAGTTCAAGAACGTCTTCGGAACCGACGTCACGCTGGATGGCGTGGCCAAGGCCATCGCAACGTTCGAGCGCGTCACGGCGCTCTCTGGCGGCTCGGCCTTCGATAAGTATCAGAACTCCGAGGCGCCTGACCATAACAAGATCCTGTCCGAGAGCCAGAAGCGCGGCTTGATCCTCTTCGGTCTCCAGTTGAACGGCGACGACGACTACAAGACCGACGCTGTCCGCGGCAAGGCGTCCTGCACGAAGTGCCACGCGGGGTTCAACTTCACCGACGAGCAGTTCCATAACCTGGGCGTGGGCTGGGACGCGAAGCAGGGTGCCTTCAAAGATCCAGGCCGGTGGGCCGTGACCGCCGTCGGCGCCAAGAACACGATGGAACTCGGCTCGTTCAAGACGCCCACGTGCCGCGACATCGCGAAGACCGCTCCGTACATGCACGACGGCAGCGAACCGACCCTGGAGGCCGTGATCGAGTATTACGACCGCGGCGGCAACGCAAACGCGACGCTCGATAAGGACATCAAGCCCCTGAAGCTGACCAAGCAGGAGAAGGCGGACCTCGTCGAGTTCATGAAGGCGCTGACCGGGACCCCGATCGCCGTCGCCCTGCCGACACTGCCGCCGGGGCCGGATGGCAAGACCGTGGATCCGAAATCGGCGTTGACCCCGCCCTCGAAGTCGACGGCGATGGACATGCACGGGCTGATCGTGCGATAGGATCGAAGCGGCCGGGCTCCCCTTTTCCGACCGTTTTCCGTCCATCCACAAGACGCGGAGACCGAACCGAGTGGTTAAGATGGACTCATCATCCATCTTACCTCTCGGAGTGGTTCCTCCATGCGACGTTTGATCGGTCCCATGCTGGGCCTGGGATGCGTCCTGGCCCTGGTGCTGGCCTGTTTCGGCCAGGTGCTGTTCTCGGGTGAGCAGTTCGCTTACCGCGATGCCGGGCATTTCTATTATCCGCTCTATCAGCGCGTGCAGCAGGAGTGGTCGAAGCACCGGCTACCTCTCTGGGATTCCCGCGAGAACGCCGGGATGCCGCTCCTTGGTAACCCGACGGCCGCAGTGCTGTATCCCGGAAAAATCATCTACTCCGTGCTCCCGTACCCGTGGGCGGCGCGAGTTTACACGATCGCGCACGTGGCGATCGCGCTGGTCGGTATGTATCGATTGATGCGAGGCTGGCAGACCAGCCGCGAAGGATCGGCGTTCGCGGCAATCGCCTATGCGTTCGGCGCACCGGTATTGTTCCAGTATTGCAATATCATCTATCTCGTCGGCGCGGCCTGGGTCCCGTACGCCATCGGGGCCGTCGATGGCTGGTTGAGGACAGGCCAGCGCTCGTCGCTCCTCATCCTGGCGCTTGCCCTGGCAATGCAGATGCTCGGCGGCGATCCGCAGGCGGCCTACGTCACCGGCTTATGTGCGGGCGGATATGCGTTGGGATTGACGATCGCTCGATGGAGAGCGAGGGTCGGTCGACCGCCGGCGCGGGGTGCACGGAGTCTTATCTCGATCCTGGGCGTGATCGTCGCCTGGACGGTGGCCGTGCTCCTCTGTGCCTGGCTCCTGCCCGGGTACAGGCCCAAGAATCTCTCGGGAGGACCGCGCCCTCCCCTGCCCCTCTGGCCCTGGGTTCAACTGGGGGTCCTCACGGCATGGGGGGCCGTAGCGTCGCTGTGCGTCATGAGGAGGAATCGGGGGTCGGGGACGCTCTTGACGATGTTTGTGGGCCTCGCGTGCGCGGCCAGCCTCGCCGCGATGATGTCGGCGGCTCAGTTGCTTCCCGTGACGGAATTCACCGGTCAGAGCGATCGCGCCGCCCAAGACGGTCCGCACGACATCTTCCCCTTCAGCCTCGAACCGGTTCGCCTCGCCGAGTTGATCTGGCCGGAAGTTTACGGCTCGAATCGATATGGCAATCACTCGTGGTCGAGTCTGCTGCCGCCCAGACATAGCATGGAGGTCTGGGTCCCCTCGCTCTATCTGGGCGGCCTGACGTTGGTCCTCGCGCTCTCGGCGTTCGGACTCCGAGGCGACGGGCCGCGACGTGTCTGGCTGTCCTGGATCGCGACCCTGGGACTTCTCGCCAGTCTCGGGGAATTCGGCGGCCCGCTCTGGGTGGCCCGATGCGTGCCCGCGATCGCCAACGTTATCGGAGAGCACGATACGGCCGACACCCAGGCGATCCGCAAGGACGGAATGCTCCGCGACGGAGATGGAAGCGTTTATGGGCTGATGGCGACTGTTGTTCCCGGGTTCGGCGGATTCCGATATCCCAGCAAGCTTCTGACGTTCGTCTGTCTCGGCGTGGCCGGGCTGTCGGGAATCGGGCTCGATCGCTTGCTCGCGGGTCGGTCGAGGAAGGCGGTGCATCTCGCACTGGGGCTCGCTGTCGTCAGCGCCTCGCTACTCGTCGCGATCCAGTTCAACCAACCTGCCTTCACCGCCTGGCTGAAGACGCGGTTGGCGGGGGGCGGAATCTCGGCGTTCGGCCCGTTCAACCCGGACGGGGCCTGGCGAGAATCCCGCAACGGGCTGTTTCACGGAACGATCGTCTTTGCGTGTGCTCTCGCTGTCCTCTGCAGCGCTCGGCACGCCCCGAGATTCGCCGGGGGGGCTGCGTTGGCGTTGCTCACGGCGGACTTGATCGTCGCGAATGCCCATCTGGTGATCACGGTCCCGCAACCGGTGTTCGAAGGCGTGCCGGAGGTTCTCAGGAAGATCGCGGAGGCGGAGGCAGAAGATCCGTCTCCAGGACCGTTCCGCATTCACCGGATGCCCTACTGGGACCCCTACGGATGGTATCTGTCGGGCTCCCCTGCGCGATCTCGCGAAATGGTGGAATGGGAACGGAAAACGCTTCAGCCGAAATATGGAATCGTCTACGACGGTGTGGCCTACACCATGACCGAGGGTGTGGCGGAACTGTACGACTACCGGTGGTTCTTCTCGCCCTTCTACGGCAATCGAACTCAGCCGGACGGACCTGCCGACGACGAGAAGAATCCGAGGCGGGTCTATTTCCCTCGGCGAGGGTTCGACATCTGGAACACGCGCTATTTCATCGTCCCCGCCATTGACGCGAACGACGAGAAACGATCCATCGGCTCGTTTGTTCTTGATACCGAGCCCATCTCGCCCAGGAAGGAGCAACTCGAGGGTGAGCAGGGCAAGCGGTTCTTCGATCGCTGGTCGAAGGCCGAGGACTGGCGATTGGTCAAGAACAAGAACGTCTTCCCCAGGGCCTGGATCGTCCACAACGCGGAGTTTCGGCAACCGATCAGCGGTATCGGGCGCCAGGGCCGCGAGTCCATGATTCAGGAGATGCTCTATCAGAATGACAGGCTCTGGACGATGCCCCGGCTTCAGGTCCAGGATCTCCGCGAGAAGGCGTACATCGAAATGGAAGGCGGCGCCGAGCTTAATCGATTCCTCTCGCATAGCGCGCGCGATGAGGAGGAAACCGCCAGCGTCGAGGTCGACGATCAGCGGGTCGTCATCGACGTCGAGATGAAGAGCAACGGCATCGTGGTGCTGGCCGACGTGTTCTACCCGGGTTGGGAGTTGACCGTGGATGACGAACCCGCGACGATCCTACGGACAAACCGGATGATGCGAGGCGCGGCCGTCGAGGCCGGTGTTCATCGTCTCGTGTATCGATACCGGCCCCAGTCCGTGCGCGTGGGGATGATGATTTCCTTCTGGGGTGTGGGCTTGCTGATCATCCTGGTGATCGCGTTCCGGTCCCGTCGGTTCTCCCCGACTCTCTCCTCTTCCTGGTGAGACACGATGTTTGCTCATGGCTTGCTGCGTCCCGTTCTCGTCGTCCTGATCGCCGCCAGCGCCGTCTCGGGTCAGACGGCGAAACAGCCGAAAGTTCAACCCGGTCCAAGCGAGCCGGACTTGCTCGTGATCCTTGACCGGCTCTATGGCCTGAGGATGTTCGACGACCTGCTCAATCCGGTAACGACGACGCCCGAAGCGACTGCGGGGCTCTTTCACAAGGCGGGGCCTGGTCAGGTTACGTTGACCCCGATCCTTGCGCTGGGCCTGGTGGTGCCGATCCACGGCGGATATTACCTCGCCGCCGAGGAAGGGCGAGCCGACAAGGAACTCTGGTCCTACGCCTACAAGACGACCGGTCGAGAGATCGAGGAGGGAAAGCATTCGCTCCCGCCGTTGCGTCAGGACTCCACCACCAGGTTCGATCCCGGTGAGGTTGCCTTCGGTCTCTGGATCGGCAACGATCAATTCCACGATCGCGTCTTCACCGAGCCCGCCCGCGTCGCCCGTTCCAATCCGCGATTGGCCAAACAGCCGTACAAGGCGATGGTCTATCCCGTGAGGGACACGAAAACAGGGAAGGCGATTCCAAATAGCTACTTGATCTGCTGGGAATACTCGACGAACGACGATTTTCAGGACGTCGTCTGCCGGGTAGAAAACGTCGTTCTTGTCAAAAAGTGACTATTCTTGGATATAACGAATTGCGGATAAATTTCGCAGGGATTTGAATTCGCAGTAGGTCCGACTTCAGTCGGTCCTTTCCTGAACGGAACCCATGGACAGGACCGACTGAAGTCGGACCTACCGGAGTGGATTGCGAGGGCCGAGCCGCCTCCGCCCCGCAATCCGTCCCGCGCCCTTGCCTCTGTCGCACGTCCGCAAGCGGCGTTACGGTTTCGGCGTGTCGGGCTTCGTCTCGGCCGGCGCCTTGACTTCGGCGGGGGCGACCTCGGGCTTGACGTCGCCCGCGGCCGTCTCGCCCGCCTCCGGCTGCGCAGCGGCGGGGATCGGGACGCCCAGCTTCTTGAGGTAATCCTCGATGAGGGGCCTGGTCACGAGCCTGGGATTCAGCAGCAAGGCCCGAGAGAAATGCTTGCCGGCCTCCACGGGGTCGCCGGATTCGATGAGGCAGAGGCCGAGCTCGAACTCCCAGTTCGCCTGAGTCTCGACGAGTCCGCCCTGGCCGGTGAGTTCGAGCGTGGCCTGGGTGGCCGCGAGGGGCTGTCCGGTCAGGATCTCTCTGGCGACGGAGAGGCACTGGTCGGTCTCAGCTCGATGGGCCTGGACGATCGCGCGGTTCCAGAAGGTCGCGGTCGTGTCGTAGAATCCCAGAAGGAGGTTGACCAGCCCGTGTGTGTTTGTGGGGGAACCCGGGCCGCTGTACAGCGCGGGGTCATCCAGCACGCGGCCGGCTCCGGCCAGGTGGTCGTTGGCCTTCTCGGGCTGGCCCGATCGGCAGTACAGGCTCACGAGTCCCGAGAGGAGCTGGTCGGCGCTCACGCCCTGACTCTCCGCTTCTTCCAGCTCGTGCTGGGCGATGCCGGGAAATCCCGCCCGCATGGCCCTGGCGGCTCGCTGGAGATTGTCGGCGCTGCGATCCGTCGTGAATTTCTGGAGGTCTTCCTTGAACTTCTCGATCTCATCTTCGAGTTGTTCCAGGCGTTTCAGCTCACTCGGCGGGAAGTCCGCGCTCGGCACAAGGTCGCGAGCCGCGGCGAGGTTGTCGCGCTCCAGATCCAGGTCGCCCGTCGAGCGGAAGACGCGGGCCAGGCGGATGTAAACCTCGGCCAGTCCCTCCCGCTCGGCCGCGTCGC
This sequence comes from Planctomycetota bacterium, assembly GCA_028291545.1. Lineage (GTDB taxonomy): Bacteria > Planctomycetota > Planctomycetia > Isosphaerales > Isosphaeraceae > JAQGHR01. Next base: position 13,596 of record JAQGHR010000148.1, read on the forward strand.
GGGGCGGAGGAGTCGTCTGAATTGCATAATTCAGGACCGTGGCTCGCTGCTTCGCACGGAAATTCAGATAGTCTGAGGGCGCGGTCCTCGTCTTGCCCCTCAACGTACTGGTTTCGTTGCGGATAAGTTGCTCATACAAGACATCCAGCAATCGATAGGCGTCGGTCTCATCGGGGCTGAAATGGAGCGCGATCCGCGCCTCTCGAATCGCCATGATGCAATGGGCCGTGTCCGGATTCCCGTTACCGGAAGCCTTCTCACCCGCTTGAAACCAGCGATAGGCCGCCTTCAGATGCGGCTGGGCCGGAGTCAGCGCTCGGTTGCGAATCACGCGGTCGATCACCGTCATCGCGGACGGAGAACGGTCCGGGTCCGGCACGCTCTCCTTGCGGTGAAAAACGATTTGATTCGCATCAAGTCGATTTGCCTTGAAGTACGCGAGGTCATCGGCCGGTGCGTCGGCTCGACCGAAGAGGACAGTTCTTCCGTCATCGCGGATCGGGATCCAGTTCTGACTCGCCTTCATCGCGTCGTAGATGAGGGGATTGTCCGTCGGCGAAAAGTAAACGGCGGAAACCTGATATTTCTCGACAATTGGCCGCCATTGCGAGGGATCTTCCTTGGCGACCAGCCCCCCCTGCCCCTCGGTGACGAACGCCCTGCGAAACGCGCTGAGATCGTTGCGAACGTCCGACGTGAAGACGCCCCGACGCCGATCGATGTAGGTCTTTCGCGCCGGGTAGGCACGCCAGATCAACGCGTCACCCTGGGATTCTCCGAGATTCATCACCCGGCCCGTGATTTTTGCGGAGCGGAGGAAGTCCGCAGACTCGAAATCGAATTCGCTCGGCTCGACTCCGAATCCGAAGGTCGGGCGGCCCTGCGTGTAGCCGTATCCCGTCAACGTCTTGGCCATCACGAGGAAGAAGACCAGGATCGTCAGCGCCCGGCCGCCGATCGACCATGCGGTCCAGCCGGGACTGACGCGACCCGATAGTCCATAACGATCCTGATACCACTCCTGGAAATTCAGACCGACCACGTAGGTGAAGACTACGGCGAACTCGGCCGAGAGTCGGCTCAATCCTCCCCAAAGTAGGGCGGCCGCGAGATACGTCACAAGACGCCCGACGTTAAGGCGGCGACGATCGAGAGCGAAGGTCGCGAGCCCGGCGACGACGACCAGCACGTAATACCCGGCGCGATACAACGGGGCCTGATCGCCGCCGCTGGCCGCCACGAACTGGGTGCTCTCGGAACCGAAGAACGCGAGATGATCGGGCAGCAAGGATGTGTTATTGGAGCCGAAGATTATCCTGGGAATCGAGAAGATGGGCTCAAACGCTGCCGGAAAAATCCGGACGTGGGAGGGGTTGACGACGCAAATGGCCGTCGAGCCCAGCACGATGAGAGCGGCGAGACCGGGCGAAGCACGCCAGGCAGCCTGGCTCCGTCGGCCCAGCATCGAACCGATAGTGGTCGCCCACAGCACGACTAACCCGAAAGCGAACGACTCGTCGAGATTGGCCCAGAGCAGGAATAACGGAGGAATCGCGTACAGCGCATACTTGCGGCCGAGCGTGAAGGCCCGGTCGAGCAGGAGAATCTCCGTCGCGAGCAGGAGGATTCCCCAGGTCTCGGGTGCGATCAACGCCTGACGTGCGATCCCGCCGACGCTCAGTTCCAGCAGTTCGCCGCGCGGGGTCAACACGCACCCCAGCGTCAGTGCGGCCAGGACCGCAAACCACCAGGTCCCCGGGCCGGGCCGTCGCAAGCGAAGGAGAAGGACCACCGTCAGGACGCGAGCCAGGGCGTTGAAGGCGACGAGCACACCCGCGCCAACTTGATCGCGAACGGGGGCCTCGGAGGGGAACACCGACCGGCCCCCCTGGTAGAGAGCGTGGCTCACGACCTCATAGATCCAGGGAATATTGACCCAGGGCTTGCCCGCCTCGGTAAATGAGTAGGGATCGGTCGTGATCGGCGCGCCTCTCCGAACGATGAGTTCGCCCGTTTTCAGGAGCGGCCAGATCGTCGAATTCGAGATCCGGTGGGCCGAAACGAGGAAGACCAGGAGCAGAACCCCGCCGACGATATAGCGGTCGTAATACCGGTTCCACTCCAGCGCACGCTCGGGCGTCAGCGGTTCCAGCGCTGGCGCGGCCTCGACCTCCGGCGCGGCGGCGTCGGCCATAATGGCGCCCGAGCCCGCAGGCCGAGTCGGTTCTGTCGGTTCGGAGATAGCCATCGTGTGCGAGTTCGCGAGGGGATTTTGAGCCCGCGGCGAATCGCCGCGAAGGATAATGACATTCCCATGCTAAGTCCGTATTCGCCCTCGGGTCAAGGGGATCGCCCAGGACCGAGCGAGCCATGATCGTGCGAAATTCGCCGATCGTCGGGCTCGTTGACTTCGCCTTCACCCTGGCTAGAATGCCGGAGGCGCGGGACTTGCACCTTCATGAATCCTAGACGGCTTCTTCGCCTCCTCGCCGTCCTCGACCGGAACGCCTCCATGCGCGTGCTGACAGCGATCCCGGTATACAACGAGCAGGATCATATCGAGCCCATCCTCCACGAGGTCCTACGCTACGCCTCGGATGTCCTGGTTGTGGACGACGGCTCGACCGATGCCACGCCGGATCGCCTCAAGGCGTTCCCTCAGATCCAGGTTATCCGCCATCCGACCAATCGCGGTTACGGCGCGGGGCTTCGGAGCGCGTTCGCCAGGACCATTGAAGGCGGCTACGACGGACTTGTCACGCTCGATTGCGACGGTCAGCACGAACCCTGCCGGATTCCGGAGGTGGCGCGGCCGCTCGATCGCCATGATATCGTCTCCGGCAGCCGGTATCTCAAGGTGTTTGATCCCGGTCAGTCCCCTCCCGAGGCGCGACGGCGGATCAACGTCGAGGTCACGCGATGGTTGAACGAGCGGCTCGGGCTGAATCTGACGGACGGCTTCTGTGGTTTCAAGGCCTACCGAAGGACGGCGCTGGAGCGGCTGCGGATCACCGAGGAAGGGTATGCGATGCCGATCCAGCTCTGGGTCCAGGCCGTTGCCCAGGGGTTGTCGATTATCGAGGTGCCCGTTCCGCTGATCTATCTCGATGAGAGCCGGGCGTTCGGTGGGGCCCTCGACAATGCCGACTATCGCCTCAAGCATTACCGAGCCGTGCTTGATGAGGCCCTGAGGTCGAACGGATTCCCGACCGATGCCGCCACGGAGGCCCGGGCTTGATGGAACCTCATCACCTTCGGACTCCGAAGACCGACCAGGCCGTTCTCGCCGTTCCTCCACTCGAGCAGGCCGCCCGGCTTCTGAGTACGAACGCCAAACATCTCGCCCGCTGGGACTACGACTTCCAGGGTAGGCGTTCGAGCCGCCTGAGGGACTTCGCCCGCACCCAAATTCTCGAGCGGTCGCGAGAGTACCTCGCTCGCTTCGGAGTCGCCCTGCCCGACACGCTGGATCCTCAATTGCCCCTGGTCGTGACCGGCCATCAGCCGGAATTGTTCCATCCGGGTGTGTGGATCAAGAATTTCGCAATCGCCGCCATCGCGAACGAGCAAGGCGGGACCGCACTGAATCTGATCGTGGATAATGACATCCCAAAGTCCTCCACGATCCGGGTCCCCCACGCCGTCGGGTCGCGACTCCAATCCGCCTTCGTTGAATTTGACGCCTGGTCCGGCGAGGTTCCCTACGAAGATTGGACGGTTGCCGACGAGTCGCTGTTCGCGTCGTTCGGCAGGCGAGTGCGCGAGACTCTGGGCGACCTGGTCCCCGATCCCATGATCGACGACGCCTGGCCCGAGGCCATTCGCGCCGGGGCGGCTACCGACCGGATCGGCTATCGATTCGCAGCGGCTCGCCATGCTCTAGAGCAATCCTTCGGGGTGAACAACGCGGAAATTCCGTTAAGCGTCGTTTGCGACACCGAGGCATTCGGTTGGTTCGCCTGCCATCTCCTCGCCCAGCTCCCGCGGTTCCAGTCGATACACAATGCATCGCTAGCGCGATATCGTGCCACCTACGGGATTCGCAGCAAGAATCATCCAGTTCCGCGGTTGGACCGCGAGGGGGAATGGCTCGAATCACCGTTCTGGGCCTGGCGGGCCGAGGCACCGAGACGGCGTCCCCTGATGGCACGCCAGGGCCGAACAACCCTCGACCTTCGTATTGCCGGTGAGTCGGAAGTGCTCGGCTCGTTGCGACTAACTCCTGATCGGGAAGCGTGTTGTGCCGTTGAGGAACTCCAGGACCTCATTCGTCGAGGGGTTCGAATTCGAACTCGTGCGCTCACGACGACCATGTTCGCGCGGTTGCTGCTTGGCGACCTTTTCGTCCACGGAATCGGGGGCGCAAAGTACGACGAACTCGGCGACGACGTGATCCGCGAATTCTTCGGGATCGAGCCTCCCGACTACATGACGCTGTCGATGACCCTCTGGCTCGATCTGAAGGCGGACCCCTCGGCCGCGAGTCAGCTCAAGGCACTGGACCGCGCGCGTCGAGACTTGACGTTCAACCCGGATCGTCTTCTCGCAAGAACGGACGACGACGAAATCCAATCGCTGGTTGCCGCCAAGCGCGCGGCCGTTGCCGCGCCGGTGGGCACGAGGCGCGACCGGATCGCCCGCTTTCATCAGATTCGTCGGCAAAATGCCTTGATGGCCAGGTACGTGGAGGATGAATTTCGGAAACTGGTTCGCGACGGCACAAGACTTGGTGAGATTGAAAGCAGAAACGCCGTTGCGATGAGTCGCGAGTGGGCATTTGTTCTCCATTCTCGCTCGCGCTGGCAGGGGACAATCGAGACGATTTTCCCATCTGCGGTCCGAACTTGAAAAAAATCCGCACTCCGCCGCCAATTTTGAGGCGGAGCGGGTACCGACCCTCTAAAATGTTGGTTGGCAGTCTCGACGTAGCGCGACGCTAGGGTTTCGGCCGGCCGCGTTTCACGTCCTCGTCCCGTCCCAGTCAATCGGTCGGCTTCCCAGGTGTGTTTACCGATGAAAGCCTCTTCGCCGGTCGTCCGGCTCCCCTATCGTCGTGGTTCCGTGGAATTCGCCGTCGGAAGCGAAGCCGATCATGAAGCGGTCTTTCAAAACCTGCTCCATGTCTTCCATGGTCCGGACCGTGAAGCGTTCCTGGGTGCGCTCAGCGATCCCTCGTACCGCCCGGATCAGCGTTTGTTGGTGAAGGTTGACCATCGAGTCGTCAGCCATGTCCACCTCACCGAACGTAAGGTCCGCTACGGGTCGGTCTCCGTGCCCATGAACGGCGTGATGTGGGTTGGAACTCTGCCCGAGTACCGGGGCCTGGGGTTCGCCCAGAATCTGATCCGGCTGGCGGACTCCCGGGCGAAAGAGACCGGTAGCGTCCTCCAGGCACTCACGACCGGGATGACGAAGTTTTACAAGCCGCTCGGCTGGGGTGCGTGCGGGCGACATAGTGTCGGCATTATCATGAGTCGAAATCTCCCCGCCACGGGGGACGGCTTGATCGAGGTCAAGGGCGGACCCTGGCACGTACGCCCCTGGCGACAGGTCGAATTGAATGACCTGATGTCACTTTATGACGCGCAATACGCAAGGACGACCGGGACGGTCCTCAGGACCGAGGATTACTGGCGCTGGATGATCGGTCGGCGCTATGCTCACGTGGTCTGGGTTGCTTGCCAGGGCGAGTCCGTCCGGGGCTATGCCTTCGTCAAGGATCACAAGATCCTCGAAATGGCGACCCACCCGGCCCATCCTCAGGCGATGCGTGCCCTGCTGGGCCGGGTCCGGGCGGAGGCTCTTGAGCGCGCTTATCCGGAGGTCATCGTGCATGCGCCGGGCGATCATCCGGTCATGGACGAAATCCGGTTGGGCTCGGGCCGAATCGTGGATGCCGAGGAATGGGACGGCACGACTTCGATGTACCATATCCCGGATGTGGGCGGATTCCTGACCGCGATCCTTCCCGAACTGACCCGTCGGGCCCGCGAGTCCGGCGTCGCCTTGCCCATCGAGCTTGGACTCACGGTCGAGGACCATCGATGGCTCTTGCACATCGGCGAGAAGGATTCACGAGTCGAGCCCGACAAGCTGAGCCGCCGCCACCTTACTTTGCCGTCCGCGGCGTTCGTCCGCCTGGTCATGGGCCACAGCGGAATCGATCGCTCCGTGGCAGAGGACGGGACCGAGGCCTCGACGGCTACTGCGGTCGACGTCGCCCGAATGCTCTTCCCGGTTTCGCCGATCTGGCGCAGCCCGCTCGATGCCGCGACCGCGTGATCGATCCTGGCTGACCGGCGTGGCACGAGCTATGGGATGATGTAGCCCGAATCGTTGGTATATTTGTGCCGATGCTCGAAATGGCGGTTCACTCCGGGGGCCGAAAGCGCGATCAACATGGCCGCATCGAGGAGCAGCACGACGATGCCCAACGTGATCTTGGTATAGTCGATCCGGTCGCTGAGATGCTTCGTGATCGGTTTGGACGCGCCATCCCCTTGCTCGGCGTCCTCGCTCTCCGGCCTGGCGGGCGGAGCGGTGACGGTTTCCGCTCCATCAGCCATGGGCGGGGCGACTTCCACCATCTCGTCGGCCTGGATGATCGGGAGCACGATGAGCGTCAGAATGTCGACCGCGCCGCCGATCATCAGGGCCACGACCAGAGGTTTCATCGAGCGACCCTGGAGGAACTGGGTCGCTCCGAGCACGCCAAATAGGCACACGGGCACGAGGCAGATCCGGCCTAGGCCTTCGAGCTGAAAGATCGTCAGGCCGCACAGCAACAAACTGGCAATGAGGGTCGTCAATCCGATCACGATGACCGACGCCGGTGGGCCGGGATCGATCTCGATCGGAGGGCCGTCGTCGAGGACTTCTTCGACCGCGTATTGCTGTCCCGTGTCCAGGTCGAGACCGCAACGGTCGCAGAGGGACATCCCGGTCGGGACGAAACTTCCGCAGGTCGGGCATCTACGCGATTCCCGACGGGCCTCAGCAGCTGGACGGCGCTTTCGTTGGGGTGCCGGGTCGTCTCGAAAGAGCGCGGCCGCGTCCGCCACTCCGGCGGCTGGCGCCGCGGGCAGGTCCGGCTCGTCACCCAGGAGCGGGATATCCGCAATGTCCCTCAGGTCTCTCGGCGGCGGCGGTATTTCGGGATACCCTCGCGCCGGCTGCTGGCCGGAGGAAGGGGGGACCTTGACCTTCTTGCTCGGCCGAGGAGGCTCAACCGAATGAGCAAGAATTGAAGAGGCCGGGCCGGATCTCTTGGCCGGCCGAGGGTCCGAGGGTGGCGTCACGCCCGGCGGATAGAACCGTGTCGAACACTTCGGGCAACGCAACCGCTTGGATCCGGCTTCGGTCGGGATCGTGAGATCCACCTGGCAATTTGGGCAGTGGATGGTGCGCGTCATGATCGCAGCCAGACGGTGTTTCGATCGATCGACTCTCGTCCGGTATGGAACGCGACCCGGTCGGTAGTGATTATTTTACCGGCCGTACCTTCGTCCATCCATGCCATTGCGGACGTTTCTGGAACTGGACACGATGCGAAGGATTCGTCCCGCCCCCGAGTCCATTTGAGTAACGATCACGCCAGCCGCCCAGTTCGGTCATGCGTTCTTTCAACGGACCTTCGGCGAAATCGGTTGCCGTTCCAGGGACCTCCGCGTTGCCTCGTGTCGATAATTGAACATCCTCTCCAGCTTTCTTCTGATTGTTCGCCGGAGCAAGAGCTGACCCAGACGCCCACCGGGCAGCTCGTACTCGATCTCATCTCGCAGGATCGTCCCGCCTGCTCCATCGTCGAGAATTCGGTGGCGATGATACCAGGACTTGAATGGGCCGGAGACTTGCCTGTCCGCGAACAGATGGGGCGGATCGTACTCGGTATGTTCCGCCACCCAGCGCAACGAAATCGGGCCGAAATGGGTCCGTATCACGACTCGGGCACCCGGGCGAATGGAACTCCCGCCCTCGATTACTTCCACGCTCTCCCAGGGAGGAACGAGGCTATGGAGGGCACCCGGGCGTTCATGAAAGGCGAAGACGGCCTCGGGCGTGGCCGCGATCGACGTCTCCTTGATGAATTGCATGCGAGGCGTCCCATCTCGAAAGTTGACTCGGTAAAGATGCTTGAGATCGTTGTAGACGCGTGCGGCCGGGTCGCCATCGACCGGCGCGGAAAGCTCGACCGAGGAAAACGATCGAGCGGGTAAATGACGGCTGTCCGGCCAGAAAATAGTTGCAGAGTGGACACAATCGAGGCACGATGTCTTCACTTCTACCGGAGCTGCGTTCCCGCGGACGCCCGGTCCTTCCGACTCGAACCGATTCGCACCAGGCCAGGAGACCGACCCATGACCGAGAAGCGTCCGGTGACGCGCCGTGGATTCCTCGAGACCGCCGGAGTGGCGGCCGGTGCCGCCGCGCTCGCTCCCAGCGCCTTCGCCCACCCGGCGATCGGCAACGTCAAGGGAGCCAACGAGAAGCTCAACTTCGCGATCATCGGCCCCGGTGGCCGCGCGCAGGCCCACATCGATAATCTCCTGAAGTTCAAGAAGGACGGCAAGCTCGTCGACATCGTCGGCATCTGCGACGTATGGGACGGCAACAAGGGGGTCGGTCGCGGCCTCTATCCTTCGGCCGACAAATGCGGCCTGAAGCACGACGACAAGCTCGTGACCAAGGATTACCGCAAGATCCTTGAAAGCAAGGATGTGGACGCCGTTGTCATCGCGACGCCCGACCACTGGCACGGTCGGCAGACCGTCGATGCCATGGAAGCGGGCAAGGATGTCTACTGCGAAAAGCCGATGACGCACACCATCGAGGAGGCCAAGAAGGTCGCCGACACGGTGAAGCGGACCAAGCAGATCATGACGGTCGGCGTCCAGTCCACCGCCGACCCGCGCTGGAGGATGGCCAACGAGCTCATCGCCAGCGGCAAGATTGGCAAGGTCATGCAGGGTCAGACCTCTTACTACCGCAACAGCGGCATGGGCCAGTGGCGCTACTATCCGCTGACCGAGGACATGAACCCCAAGACGGTTGACTGGAAGATGTTCCTCGGTACGGACTTCGGTCTTGCCCCCGACCAGCCGTTCAACCGCGCCCGCTACGCTCAGTGGCGTTGTTACTGGGACTTCGGCGGCGGCATGTATACCGACCTCTTCGTCCACCAGCTCACGCACCTGATCCAGGCGATGGGCGTCCGCTTCCCCCGCCGGGTTGTTGGTGCGGGCGGTCTGTACATGGAGTACGACGGCCGCGACGTGCCGGACGTTGCGACCGTTGTCGCCGATTATGACCAGGGCTGCCAGGTCATCATCTCGGCCACGATGTGCAACGACGTCCAGCTCGGCGAGATCATCCGCGGCCACACCGCGACGATCAAGTTCGGCGGCTCGCCGGGCGACGGGTTCTCGGTGGTCCAGCAGAAGATCGAGGGCCGACCCGCCCCTCCGGGCTCGAATTCCGGCGAAGGCGGAGAGATCGTGAAGCCCTCTCAGCCCAAGGACGATACCACCGCCCTGTGGGAGCACTTCCTCGGCTGCATCCGCTCGCGGAATCCCGAGACGCTTTGCCCCGCCGAGCTCGGCTACGCGGCGATTGCCACCGTCAACCTCGGCGTTGACTCGTACCGTCAGGGCAAGGCCTACTACTTCGACGGTGAGACCGGCAAGGCCACCGACGCCGACACCTCGTGGGCCAAGAAGTGGGAAAAGGTCAGCCACGAGCGCGGCAAGCCCGTCCACGTCCTCGGCTGGAAGGCCGATCCGTTGGAAGGCTCGACCCTGAAGGCGCCGAACTACCAGAAGCTAGAGGGCGATTGGGTTGACGGTAAGGACCCCGCCAAGGTCTGAGCCCTCCAATTGTTCCAGGAGATTGCCGGGTCGCGCAAATTTCACTCGCGCGGCCCGGCAATTTTTTTGGGACCGTCCGTGGCGTCAATCGACAGACATGGAAAAGTCCCACTCGCCGCCAACGCAAGATGCGGCCAGTTCAAAGGAGGCCATGTCGTCGGTGCGACAGCGAAACACGATCAGGTCCGCCGCTTCCCCCGTTTCAACAGCGGGCGGGGTGCGACCGAGGAGTCGCGCGGGTCGAAGGGTCGCCGAGTCGATCGCCTGAGCGAGAGTGAATCCGGCCGCCTCGACCGCCGCGGGAATGGCTCTCCAGAGGTCGAGGTTCGACCCGGCAAGATAGGGCGTCCCGGCCACGACGATCGCCCCATCGTCGAGGACTTCCCATGGCCCATAGCGGCCGGCGGGTGCGGCTGCCAAGGGGCTGGCGTCGCTGACGAGTATCGATCGTGCCGCGGTCTTCGCTCGCATCAGCACGCCGAGCGTGATCGGATCGATGTGCCTTCCGTCAGCGATGAACGAGGCCATCAGACCATCCTCGGCCGCCTGCCACCAGAGTGGATTCGGGTGCCGTGGGAGGATGGCCGGTATCCCGTTTCCCAGATGGGTGGACAGGCGGAGCCCCGCTATCACACCCGCGCGGATCGTGTCATGGTCCGCCTCCGAATGACCGATCGCCACAACGACGCCCGCCGCCGTGAGTCGTTCGATCATCGCCATCGCGCCGCGACGTTCGGGCGCGAGCGTGACCAGAACGATCCGGCTGCCCGAGGCCCTCTGAAGGGACTCGAACTCCTCCCAATCCGGGTCGCGGACGTGCTCCCGAGGATGAGCGCCCCGGTACCCATCCGTGGGGGAGATCCAGGGCCCTTCGAGATGGATGCCCAGGACGCGCCGATTGATCTCGGGGTCGGCGTCGCAGGCTTCCGCGATCGCGTGGACGCCTTGCATCAAGGCGTCCCGGCTCGCGGTAATCAAGGTCGGGCACAGTTTCGCCGTCCCAAGTGCGGCCTGTGCCCGAACGATCCGGGCGACCTGCTCGACGGACAGCCTGCCGTCGGAAAACGAGCCCCCCCAGCGACCGTTCGTTTGCAGGTCCCAGAGTGCCGGAGCAATCCAGGGATCCAGGTCGTGAAAGGCCTCCGGCCCCTCGCACGAGGCCACGTCGCCGAACACCGAACCGTCGATGTCGATGCCGAGCCAGCGCCCGGTCTGGTAATCGCGGGCAGTGATTGTATGGGAATCCGGCAAGAGAGCGAGCCTCCTAGTCCAGGGGCGGCATACCCGCGCGGACCCACTCGATAAGCTGGCGTCCGACATCGATCAGGCTGAGGTCGAGTGCGCGATAGGCCCAGGTCGTCAGCTCACGGACAGGAACCTCCGGGAAATCGTGACTGGCCTCGACGATGAGATATTCTCCGCGTCCCCGATTCGGTGAATTCGCAGGGTCTCCCCATCGAATCGCCAAACCTCGGGAAAACCGAGGCCGGCATAGATCGACATCTTGTTCAGCGCACCCGAAGTCAGCTCGATGTCCAGGACCAGGTCCGGTGGCGGATCAACGTCGTGCTCATAATCCCGCTTTCCAAGCATCCGCCGATGATTCGAGATCCAGTCGCAGTCGTCCGGCTCGAGACCGCGCTCGCGAAACCTCTTTCGGAATGTCATCTCCCCGGCACTGATCATCCCGCGGTCCAGGGCGAACGCCAGGAAAGTCAGGATTGTCCCGGAGATCGTCTTGAATCGTTCGTGCTCGCAGGAGGTTGTCAAGAGCTCGAGCTGGCCCCTGTCGTAGGTCAGACGGATGTGGCGGCCTTCCCAGAGCTTCACGAGTGATTCGCATTCATTCCAGGAAACGTTCGGAAGCACGATCCTGGACTCCGGCTCGGGCGGACCAAGCCGTCGCGTCCTCGGAGCCTGCTGCATCTTGGTCGCCATGGTCAGACCTCCTGCGATCGCTTACATCAACGTCTCACCTCGCCTCAACCTCCACTCGTCCCCCTTCCCGCCTCTGCAGCGCCGCGCCGATGAAGTCGCGGAACAGGGGGTGGGCCTTGGTCGGCTTGCTCTTGAATTCCGGGTGGAACTGGACGGCCAGGAACCAGGGGTGGTCGGGGAGTTCGACGATCTCGACAAGCTCGCCGTCGGGGCTGGTGCCGGTGACGGCCAGTCCGTTCTCCTCAAAGGCCCGCCGGTACGAATTATTGAATTCGTAGCGATGTCGATGCCGTTCCTCGATGTTCTCCTTCCCATACGCCAGGAAGGCCCGACTATCGGGCGAGAGCAGCGAGGGCCAGGCGCCCAGCCGCATCGTGCCGCCTCGCTCGCGGACGCGAAGCTGCTCCTCCATCAGCGAGATGACGGGGTTCTGAGTCGTCTGGTCGAACTCGGTGGAATTCGCATCGTCCAGACCGAGGACGCTGCGGGCGAACTCCACCGTGGCGCACTGCATCCCCAGGCAGATCCCGAAGAACGGCACCCGTCGGACTCTCGCATGCTTGATGGCTTCAATCTTCCCCTCGATCCCCCGCATCCCGAAGCCGCCCGGCACGAGGATGCCGTCAATCCCACCCAGGATGCTCGCCGCGCCGTCACGCTCGACCTCTTCCGCCTCGATTCGACGCACCACCACGCGGGCATTATGGGCGATCCCTGCATGATCGAGTGATTCATAGACAGACTTGTAGGCATCGCGATGCTTCATGTACTTGCCGACGACCGCGATCGTCACCTCGCGGTCGGGATGCTTGACGCGGTCCAGCAGTTCTCGCCAGTCGCCGATCTCCAGGGCGTTCGTTTTCAACGAAAGGCGACTGACAAGGATGTCGTCCAGCCCGTTGTTCACGAGGGAGAGGGGAACCTCATAAATGCTGTATTCCTTGTCCCGCTCTTCAATCACCGCGCGGCGATCGATGTTGCAGAAAAGCGCGATCTTGTCCTTGTCGTCGGGCGCGATGGGATGTTCGGTCCTGCAAATCAGCACGTCCGGCTGAATGCCGATCTGCCGCAAGGCACCGACGGAATGCTGCGTCGGCTTGGTCTTGATCTCCCCGGCCGCCTTGAGATAGGGGACCAGGGTCAGGTGGATGTACAGGACGTTGTCTCGTCCGGCATCGAGCGAGAACTGGCGGATCGCCTCCAGGAACGGCAAGCTCTCGATATCGCCGACCGTCCCGCCAATCTCGGTGATGACAACGTCCACATCCTCAGTCGCGAGGCTGCGAATGGCCGCCTTGATCTCATCCGTGACATGAGGGATCACCTGGACGGTCTTTCCCTCGTAGTATTTTCCCTCACGCTCTTTGCGAATGACGGTCTGGTAGATCCGACCCGTCGTGTAGTTGCAATCCCGCGACAGCGGGGCATCGGTGAAGCGCTCGTAGTGGCCGAGGTCGAGGTCGGTCTCGGCCCCGTCGTCCAGGACGTAGACCTCCCCGTGCTGATACGGGCTCATGGTGCCGGGGTCGACATTCAGGTAGGGGTCGAGCTTCTGGAGCCGGACCCGCAAACCCCTTCTCTCGAGCAGCATCCCGATCGAGGCGCAGGTCAGGCCTTTCCCGAGTGAACTGACGACCCCTCCGGTCACGAAAATATGCTTGGCCATGAACGCTCCCCGCGGGGCGGGTTCGCCCCAAACCGTGTTGTCCAAAATATCAGTCTACCATGATCGGCCCGCCCCCCGCCGCGCGAAGCGAGCCAAGATTCCGCGTCGACCACGCATTGCCGATCCCGACGCGATTGGACTAAAATCGCCGGTAGTGCGAGAACGTTTGAATCTTGCAAATTGAGACTATGCCCAATCGCTCCAGACGAGCGGTAGGAGAGGCCGGTTGTCTCCGCTCCGCCTGAATCGTCGCCGATTCCTGGGTTGTTCCGCCGCCGCCAGCCTCGCGCTGGCGCAGGGGAACGTCGCTGATGCCCGGCCCCGCGCGCAGACTGTGCGGCTCGGTTTCCTCGGGCTCGGGAATCGCGGGACGGCGCTTCTACGGACCGCCCTGGAATTGCCCGGCGTTGAAGTCGTCGCCGTCGCGGATATCGAGGAGAAGCACAGAGTTCGGGCGCAGGGCATTGCGGAAAAAGCCTCACGTCGCCGTCCCGACGGCCTCGACGTCGCGGCGCGTCTGATCGACCGGACGGATCTGGACGGGATCATCGTCGCGTTGCCTTGTGACCTTCACGCACAGACTTACTGCGACGCAATTCACGCCGGCAAGCACCTTTACGCGGAGAAGCCGCTGGGACTGTCGGTCGCGGACTGCGATCGCGTTGTGGCACATGCGGAGCGAGCCGCGTCCGTGGTGGTGCATGTCGGCCACCAGAGGCGATCAAATTCTCGATATCTGGCGGGGATCGACCTGATCCGCACGGGGGACCTTGGCGACCCCATCGAGGCTCGGGCCAACTGGATCAGCAGCAACGGACCGGTGCGGGGGCATCAGGGTTGGCTCGGACGCCGCGAACGGTCCGGAGACTGGATGGTGGAGCAGGCCGTGCATGTCTGGGACGTCCTGCATTGGATCGCCGGTTCTCACCCAGAGGCGGCTTTTGGCAGCGGACGGCGTGGGATGTTTGCCGATGTGGACCCGGGGCGGGATGTCACGGATTGGTATCAGGTCCAGCTCGACTGGGCGTCCGGCTATCATGCCTCAATGACACATAGCTGGATTGATCCGGCCGATGAGGCGTTCACGGGCGTGACCTTGCGCCATCTCGGCTCTCAGGGTGGATTCGACTTCGGGAGCGGCACGGCGACATTTCGCGGTAAGACTCGACCGCGAGAGGTTTTGCATCCAGGCAATCTGGCTGACACCCGGGCTGCTCTCTCCGCGTTCATCGATGCGATTGCCTCGGAAAAAGTCCCGATGCCGCCACTCTCCTTGCTGGAGGCCCGCGAGGCGGTCGTGACGGGGCTCCTCGTCCGCAAGGCGGTGGATGAGAAGCGCCTGGTCAGGCGGACGGAAATTCTCCACGGAAGCGAGCCGGCCGGTTTGGCTTGACCCGCCGGGCGTCAATCGCGATGATCCCCGACGATCGTTCCTGCCGGGCGGTCGTTTCCAAGGAGGGAAATCGATGACGTTCGAAGAGTGTCAGAAAGAGGTCGACTCGCTTCGACGAAAGCAGGGCACGGAACGCCCGCTGATTCGAGTCGACTACGGCGGTTCCATTTACAAGGGCCTGCTCGCCCGCACCGATAGTGACTCCGAGTCACGGACGCCGAGTTCGCCCTTCGGGCTTCTCGTCCTGGAGGAGCCTGGTCTGTCTCGGAGGCCGCAGACGATCCTCCAGATTGCCAGCATTTCATCCGGGGCCATCCGCGACCCGAATGAGAACTGAGTCGAGATCAATCCGAGCGCCTGGGGCTCCGGCCTCGGCGCTCGGGTTGCCGCCGAAAGTCTTACCGACCCTGAATCCATTGCTCGGCCGCCTGGAAGGCCGCGGCCCGGCTGGTGAAGACGAAGGACTCCCAGATGTAGGGGGCCTCGAACCCCTCGGCCATCTGGATGAGCCACTGGCGAAGGATGAGCGGCGACTGGCTCACGATGGTCCCTCGACGGACCAGCCCGTCTCCGAGGGGCTGTTCGAACGTGAGGGCATAATAGGGCAGCGTATCAAGCCGCTTCATCCCATTCATGTGGCGATGAAGTTCCTTGCCGATCTCCTGAAGATCGTCCCCGAAGGCGTCCCGGAAGGCTCTGGCCTGGTCCTCGGCGGTCTGGAGCACGAGCGGGGGCATCTGGCTCATTGCCCTGAGATACGCGGCGAACCCTTCGCTCCTCTTGGTGGCGAGGAAATGCGTCATGGCCCAGGACATCGAGTAATCCGTCGGCGATAGCTCGTCGCAATGGAACAGATACTGCATCGTGGAATGACCGAGCGAGCGAGCGATCCGCCTGTGTGTCAGTGCCGTGTTGCGGCCCTGGAGGGACATCGGATCTTCCAGATCCTTGATCGTGGCCAGGTGGATGGGATTCGCCTTGCCGAATCCGGCCCACTCGCCCCCAATCGTGCCTGGCGGGGCACAGAACTCGGCCAGGCCCTCGACTAGCCAGATCGGCCATCTCGCGAGACGAGGCTGAACGCCGATGTTCTGGAGAATCTGATGGGTCCCCTCGTGGGCGACGGTCTGCGGCTTGCGCATCGCGGCCACTTCAGGAGATTCCGGCTCGCGGTCGCGCGTCTCGTAGAAGAAAATCCGATTCGAGAGCACCTCGTAATACGCCTGGATGTCCGGCGAAACCGCCTTGTACTCGCGGAACTCGCTCTCGTTGCGAAAAATCACCGCCACGAGGGGGAATTCCGCCTCGTGGACGTCGAGTCCGCATTCCTTGAAGGCTTTGAACAGGCCGCGGTAGAGGCTTTCCAGCAGCCTGCCGCTCTGTTCGGCAAACGGGGCGGAGCACGTGTGAAAGATAATGTAATGTTCTGTCCGATGCACCTGGAAGTGCTTATACTCTCGGTCCTGGAGCTGCCTGGTCAGCTCGTCCGCCGTGATCGGAGTGAACTTCTCTTCGGTGTAGACCATGCCATTGGGCCAACCCAGGCGGCCATCCGGGAGCGTCACGACACGCGAGTCCGGTCCGCCATAGATTCTCGCCACGATGGCACGACCGAATTCATCGCCAACGCGCACCCTGCGAGGTCCGGCCATCACTGGCCGGGGGGGGCCGATCGGGCCATTCCGGGTCTTGGCGGCCTGGACGGGGACCGCAACTTCTTCAAATACCGGCTCCGCCTCCGGTTCCTCATCTTCGAGGCATCCCTGGATCGGACCCTCCGGCAGCGGGGCGGTCATGGCCGTGCCTTCGCTCGTCGCCAGATCCTTGCGAGCCGGGAGACGATGGATTGCGAATCGGGGGAGAGCTCCGGAACTCTCCCACTCGCTCTCGTGGATCGGCCCGTCGAGCGTCCGCCAGTTCATGCCGGAGGCAGCTCCGAGCCCGGCGATCGCCAGGACCATCGCCAGGTATTCCAGGCCGTGAGAGCTGGCCTGGCGATCCGGGGATTTCATCGGCGCCGTCCCCAGGGGCAAGTCTCCGTCCCGGTCCATGCGTCTGGCCTCGACTCTAACCGACTCGCCTCTTGAAAGGAAGTCGGTGCATCATGCATGCGAACTCGACCTTCGCGAGCAACGGGGCGACATTCGCCGGGTCCGATCAAACTTCTCCGCGATCGGGCGGTTTGCTGATCCGTTCGCGAAATTCGTGCAACCAGGCGAACGCCGGCTTGGCGGTGCCATCGGGGCGGAAGAGGCCCGCGTGGGGGAAAAGATGAGGCGACTGGTCGCCGCCCTGTAGCCATGTGATCGACCGCACGAACGGCTTGGCGGCCGCGAGCGCGACCCAGGAGGCCGCCCATTCGCTTTGAAGACGCTCGTCAGGCCGCCTGGGCCACTGAATCGCATCGACATGGATCTTCTCGTCCGCCTGCGGGTCGGCGTCGGCCGACGATGGAAGCGCGAACGAGACATGAAGCGGCAAATTTACCAGGGCGAACAGGTCGAGCAGACGCGAAAAATCGAGCAAGTCGCGGAGATGGCTCCCGACCTGCGAATAGCCGGGCGCGATTTCCAGACCGATCCCCCCCAGACCAAGCTCGGCCCTCGCCAGGGAATCGGCAAGGTGGAGCGGCCCCAGTTGGAATTTTCCCGAAGCCATCCATTCGGCCCAGGGGCGGTCGAAATCGACCACCAGGTGTGTGTCTGGGTCGAGCCTCCGCGCGACCTGAACGATCTGGGCTGTCAGCCGAATCTGCTCCTCCTCGGTCAGCCCAAGGATGTCGTAGGCCGCGGCCCGATGGACCAGGTGCCACGCGGACACCTTTCCGCGATAGCGAGTGATCGTCTGCTTCACGAACTCGACGGCCTGCGACTGGATCTCCTCGAAATCGCCTTCCCAGAGCCACAGCCAATCGGGAATCGCCCCGGCGCGAAATTCCAGGAGCGGGCCGGCGGTCACCGTGAGGCCCTGCTTTCGACACCAGTGGACCTGGGCATCGGCCTCATCCCAGCGCTTTTTCCCCTCATCGGGTGCGATCGAAGACCAGCAGAGCTTCACCCGACCCGCATGGAAGACTTCACGGAGCTTCGGCGACCAGGCCGTCGCTTTGGGCGCCCCTTCCAGACCACAGGCCAACAGGGTCGGCAACGGGGCCGAATGTTCCAGTCTTCGCCTCATGAGCTGAGACGTATAGGAAGTCACGAGGGCGTGAGCCGCCGAGCACGAGGCTTCAAGACTTTTCGTCGCCGTCGCCGCCGCTCGATCCGGGAGGTCGCGCGAGGTCACCGCCTTGGCCAGGTTCGCCCGGGCTCGGCCGACCAGAATCTCGACCTCCTCCGGCACAATGAGGCCCATCTGTCGCCAGTCGGAGGTCTGATTCAAAACGTCGTTGAGCTTTCCCCGCGCGAGTTCGACACCCAGATCGTAGGTGGTGAACCGATCCGACAACGTGGCCGTCGAGATCACCGGTTCCCCGAATCCCGGGACGGGCCACGGGACGTGCAGGCGGCCACTCTCCGTCGAGTCGCGATGACACATCAACAGGCCGGGGCGCAGCTCCACCGACGACCTACCGGGCGTGCGGTCCAGTCCCGTGACATACGCTTTGCGCAGGTCGGGGACCTTGATGGGCAAGTCGGGGGGAGTCAGGCGGAATTTCAAGACGCCCATGCGACCTCGGCACTAGCGGAAATCGTGCGGAGCAATTTCCTCCACACGCATTATAAGGAGTGTGGTCGAGCCCTGGACGAATCGGGCCAAAGTTCCGGGTTGACGAGGTTTGGCGGTCGGCGGCCCTGAAGCACGGCGACCAGGTTCTCGCCTGCGATCCGCGACATCGCCGCGCGAGTGGCGATGGTCGCGCTGCCGAGGTGTGGCAGGAGCACGGTATTCGGGCAATCGGCGAGCCCCGTAGCCATTTTCGGCTCGTCCTCATAAACGTCCAGTCCCGCCCCCGCAATTTGCCCGGTCCGCAACGCCACGACCAGGGCCGCCTCATCGACCACGGGGCCGCGCGACGTGTTGATGAGATACGACGTGGGCTTCATCTGAGACAAGGCCTGCGCATCGATCAAATGTCGCGTCTCGGCCGAGAGAGGTACGTGCAGACTGACGAAATCACTCGTTTTCAGCAGCTCATCGAGCGGAACCGACCTGGCCCCGAGCCCATCCAGTTCGGCGCCTGGCCTACGGCCGTGATAGAGGACGGTCATGCCGAAGCCGGTTGCGCGACGTGCCACGGCGGCCGCGATCCGTCCGGGGCCGATCAGGCCGAGTGTTGTGCCGGCCACGTCGCCTCCCAGCATGTATAACGGCCCCCAGCCCGGGAACCGGCCGGCTCGCATCTCGACATCGCCCTCGGCCACGCGGCGGGCGACACCCAGGATCAACGCCCAGGTCAGGTCGGCAGTGCATTCCGTCAGGACACCCGGAGTGTTCGTGACCAGGATGCCGCGACGAGTCGCCTCGGCCACATCAATATTATTGTATCCTACGGCCATGTTCGCGAAGATCTTGCATCCCTCGGCCGCCTCCAGGACGGAGGCGTCGATCTGGTCGGTGAGCAAGCAAAGCACGGCGTCCTGTCCGGCGACCGCCAATTTCAGCCCATCCGCAGTGAGCGAGCGATCTTCCGTATTGGCGTCAACGCGGTCGGCGGCTCCCCGCACGAGGCTCGGGCCCGGTTCGGGGATCGCCCTGGTAATCAACACGCGACCCGGCACGTTTTCGGCTCCGTCGCAGTGCGAAGAAATATCCTGTGCTTAAATTCGGTGAAACTAGCATACCCGCGCCTCGGTGCGATGCCCAGTCATCGATTCGCGAGTCGGAGGGGTCGCACCAGTTGCATCGGTCTGTGCGATATCCGGGTGGAGTCCATCATGGCAACGGCAGAGTAGGCATTCTTCGTTTCACAACGGTTAATCTTCCGGTCCGATCGGGTAAGATGCCCGGAATCACGACGATCCCTCCCCTCCCTGGACACCACGACGACGATGCCAAACGTCCTGATCGGCTCCGGCCCCATCCGTAACCAACCCGGTCCGTTCCGGGATCGATTGATCGCCGCCGGACTCACGCCCGTGGACATGCCCGGCCACCTGCCCCTCTCTGGCGCGGACTATCGCACCATCCTGCCGGAGATCGACGCGGTACTTGCTGGCGGGGAGCCACTCTCGGCGGAGTCCATCGCGGTCGCTCCCCGTCTCCGCGCCATCGCCCGGACCGGGGTGGGCTACGACTCGATCGACCTTGCCGCGGCCAGGGCACGCAAGATCGCGGTGACGATTACTCCTGGCACCAATCAGGAGAGCGTGGCGGAACAAGCGTTCGGATTGATTCTCGGCGTGATGCGACGGATCGCGCGCAACGATCGCATCCTTCGTGCTGGCGGCTGGGATCGCGAACTGGTCCCCCCACTCCGAGGCAAGACGCTCGGTCTGGTTGGCCTTGGCCGAATCGGTCAGGCCATGGTCCCACGCGGCGTCGCCTTTCAGATGAAAATCGTTGCCTACGAGCCGATCCCGAACCCCGAATTCGACGCGAAGTGGGGAATCCGCCGCGTGACGATGCGCGAGCTGCTCGCGGAATCCGATATCGTCAGCCTGCACCTTCCTCTGACAACCCAGACACACGGACTCTTCCACCGGGAGGTCTTCTCCCTGATGAAATCAGGCGCGTTCTTCATCAACACGTCCCGAGGGGGACTGGTGATCGAGGATGACCTCTACGAAGCTCTCACGTCCGGCCATCTTCGCGGCGCCGGTCTCGACGTCTTCGATCCCGAGCCACCCAGCCCGGCCAATCCCCTGCTCCACCTGCCCAATGTGGTCTCCAGCCCCCACGTCGGAGGCGTTGACGCCAAGGCGATGGAGGACATGGCGACCCTCGCCGCCCAGTGCGTGATCGACCTCTTCCAGGGGCGATGGCCGCACGAATGCGTGGTCAACCCGGAGGTCGCGGAAGGCTGGTCCTGGTGACAAAATCGATCCCGATGTGTGGCAAACCAGACGCGATGCACGAGGAAGCGCAACCGGGAGGCGACGTAGGGGATGCTGACCCCTACGTCGCCTCCCGGTTGCGCTTCCTCGCGTTTCGGCGATCGTTCCCGGCTCAGACCTGGAAGGAACTGCCGCAACCGCAGCTCTTCACCACGTTCGGGTTGTTGAAGACAAACCCGCGCTTTTCGAGGCCATCGTAGAAGTCAACCACCGTACCATCGAGGTAGGGGTCGAACTTCTTCTCGACGGCGAGCTTGACGCCGTGAAACTCGGCGACGCGATCCTTCTCGGTCACGTTCGTATCGAAATTCAGGCTGTAGGAAAAACCGCTGCAACCACCACCCTGGACACCCACGCGGAGGACGGTGCCCTCGGGCAGGCTCTGCTCGGTGATGATCTTCTTGACTTCGCCCGCCGCCTTCTCGCTCAATGAAACCGGCATGGATCGCCTCCCCAACTGAAGAACCGTTCCGCGCCGGGACCCAACCAGACCCGGCATGCCACCATCGTATACTGTTCGGTCGCTGGCTTCAAGTTACCTCGCGGGACGGGCGTGTTTCGTGGTGGACTGAGGTATCTGGACTCGATGGCCCGGTCCACGTACAAGGAGCCGCAAGCACATGCGACGATACCGGTTCACCGTGCGGCGGATGATGATCGCGGTGGCGATCGTGGGGACGGCGATGGGCCTGATGGCCTGCGGGCTACGATGGCACTCCCGTCTCCGAAAGGCCGAGGACTTGCGATTGAGTGAGATGATGCTGCTACTCACCGCTCGCGACCTCGCTCCGGGCGCCCGCGATAACGTGGGGAGCAACTTCAATGATCGACTACCCGACGGGACCCCGATCCGGGTGGAGAGGCTCGGCACGGGCCGTCGCGTATTTATCCCGGCCGGTAGCAAGGTCCCGGCAGACGATGAGACCATCAAGGCCGCCATCGAGGCGATTCTTCGAGAAGCAAGCAAGATACATCGGCTCAGGATCAAGTATCAGCGAGCCGCCCGCCAGCCCTGGCTTTCGATCCCTGTCGACGTGCCTGGGTAACTCGCCGGCCCGCACGATCGGGATGCCGGGAATGCGCGCGAATTCTGGCCCACAACCCCTACTACCCGCGCGAGGACCAGATTGCGCTATGACTTCGGAGCCGTGCGACGGCGTCAGACACCGCTCCCACAGTGAAATCGATCTCTTCCTCCGTCGTGAATCGGCCCAGGCCGAATCTCAGGCTCGCGCGTGCAAGGTCTTCGTCAAGGCCGATCGCCCGCAACACATGGCTCGGTTCAGGCTCAGCGGACGTACAGGCGGAGCCGGACGAAACGGCCACGTCGCGCATCGCCATCATCAGCGCCTCGCCTCCGACATAGGCAAAGCTCAGGTTGAGGTTTCCCGGCAGCCGCTTCTTGGGATGTCCATTCAGGCGAATCTGCTCCACACGCTCCGCGATGCCTCGGTGAAGTTTTTCCCGGAGACCGCCCACGCGAGTGGCCTCCTCGTCTCGCTCGTTCATGGCAATCTCGACGGCCTCCCCCAGCCCGACAGCCAGCGGCACGGGGATCGTGCCGCTCCTCATCCCTCGCTCGTGACCGCCACCGTCGAACAGAGGCACGAGGCGGACCTGGGGCTCTCGCCGGCGTACGTACAAAGCACCGATCCCCTTGGGACCGTAGATCTTATGCGCGGAGAGACTGAGCAAGTCGATCCGGTCGCGTTGGACGTCGAGCAAGACTTTCCCGACGGCCTGGGTTGCGTCCGTATGAAAAACGACACCGCGATCGTGACATACGCGACCAATCTCGCCGATCGGGTTGATCGTCCCGATCTCGTTATTGGCCGCGATGATCGAGACCAGGACCGTTTGATCGGTGATGGCCGCGTTGACGCTTTCCGCCGAAACCAGCCCGAATTCGTCGGGCGGCACGATCGTCAGATCCCAACCCTCTCGCGCCAGCCGTTTCATCGGGTCGAGCACGGATTTGTGCTCGACGGCCGACGTGATGAGGTGATTTCCCTTTTTCTTCAGGAACGCGACCGAGCCCTTGATGGCGAGATTGTTCGCCTCGGTCGCCCCCGAGGTGAAGACGATCTCCCGGCCCTCCGCTCCGAGAGCCCCCGCGACCTGATCCCGGGCCTTCTCGACGGCGGCCTCCGCTTCCCACCCGAACGAATGAGAGACGCTGGCCGAATTGCCGTAAACCCTGGTGAAGTAAGGTAAAATCGCCTCAACCACCCGTGGGTCGCATCGCGTCGTCGCATGATTGTCGAGGTAGATGGGCAGGGCGACCACGTGATGCTCTCCGGGGTGGTCGGGGACTTTTCTCCATCCTAGACGACGGGGTCGGCGATGCAAGGACCACCGCGCCCGCCAGCCCAGGACCGGATGTGAACGCGATCGGTGATCGCCTCGCCCGCTCGTCACGATGATTCTTGATGTGTCGCAGTCATCCCGTCGAGTGCCGGAGCCTGCGAAAACTCGATCAACTTTGGGCGGAGTGATAGTCAGTGACTCACAGGGAATCGGGTTTCGGGGAGGCCAGCCCCTCGAATGTCTTGACGAACAGGCTTGGTCGTGAGTGAGTTGTCCGGTTCGCGCGAATCCGGGTTGGGCTTGCGGGTTTTCTCGATCTCGGGTATGGCTAAGCCATCAACTTGGATTCTCGGACGCACGGAGGCGGCCAACCATGAGTTATGACAAGACGCAGGCGACGCACGAGTTCACGCGTTGGAGCGAGAACTACGACAGGTGCATCCTCCAGACTCTCCTGTTCCAGCCGGCACATCGCGCGATTATCAAACGAATCCAGGCTCGATTCGCCGATCGACCGATCCGCATCCTGGATGTCGGATGCGGGACGGGCGTTTTCGCCGCGAGGATTCGTGACGCGCTACCCTCTGCGCAGGTCTGGGGCGTCGATCTCGTCTCGGGAATGCTGAGCAAGGGCGCGGCACGCTGGCAGAGGCATGCCGAGTGCGTTACACCGATCCAGGGCGATAGCGAACGACTGCCGTTTGCCACAGGATCTTTTGATATCGTAACTTGCGCCAACAGCTTCCATCATTATCCTCACCAGGACCGTGCCGTTGCCGAGATGCACCGGGTCTTGAAACTGAACGGTCGCCTGATGCTGGTTGACGGCTATCGCGATCGGCCCTGGGGCTGGTTCATCTACGATGTTTGCGTGGCCCACGTGGAAGGGGCCGTCCATCACGCGTCGGCCGGGCGATTTCGCGAACTCTGCGGACAGGCAGGCTTTGGCCAGATGGATCAGCGAGTTTATCGAGGACTCGCACCGTTCCTGTTCACCGAAGCCGTCGCCGAAAAAAGCCCGGTCCCGGCGCCTCATTTCCGCCTGGACCCTTCGGAAGTCAAGGTCGCGGCCTGAAAGCCTAGCCCGGCCTGGCGTATCGCCCGACGATGGCTCGGGCGGTCCGCAAACCATCGACGGCTGCGCTGATGATCCCACCGGCATACCCGGCCCCTTCTCCGCAGGGGAAGAGGCCGGAGACCGAGGGGCTTTCTCTCGTCCGGTCATCGCGAGGGATGCGAACGGGCGAGGAGCCTCTGGACTCCGGGCCGGTCAGGGTCGCGTTACGAAGGAAAAGACCTCCGAAGCGGCGATCGAGAATCGGCAGGCCGCGTTCCAGGGTCTCCATCACGATCGGCGGCAGGATCAACCCCATATCGATCGGAACGACGCCTCGGGGGTAGCTCGACGGCAGCGTTCCCCGGCTCGGACGATCGGCCAGGAAGTCGCCCGCCCACTGGATGGGTGCCGCATAGGCCCGGCCTCCGGCGAGGTACGCCAATCGTTCTGATCGCTGCTGGTAATGCACGCCCGCCAGAGGATGGCGGCTCCCCGTATCTTCGGGAGTGATCGTCATGACCAGCCCGCTGTTCGCAAACGGCGAATCGTGACGGCTCTCGCTCATCCCGTTCGTGCAGAAATAGCCGGGCTCGCTCACGCTCGGCATCACGTAACCGCCGGCGCACATGCAGAAAGTGAACAGATCCCGGCCCCGCACGTTCGCGACCAGGTTGTAATCGGCCGCGCCGAGCGCTTCGTGCCCGGAATTCCGCCCGTATCGAGCCACGTCCACCTGCTCCTGGGGCTGCTCGATCCGTACACCTAGCTGGAACGCCTTCGCCTCCAACGGCACGCCACGCCTGAGCAGCATGGTGTACGTGTCTCGCGCGCTATGTCCGACGGCGAGGACGGCCAATTCAGCCGGGACTCGTCCGGAACTGGTGTGAACGCCTCGAAGCTGGCCCCCGACGATCTCCAGATCCTCAACCCGGCAGGAAAATCGAACCTCGCCCCCGAGTTGTTCCAGCTTGCGACGAAGCGTCCTCACGACCAGCGGCAAGCGATTCGAGCCAAGGTGAGGCCGGTGCTCGTACAAGATCGAGGGCTTGCCGTGGCATTCGGCTAGGACTTCCAAAACCTTTTGAACGTCCGGTCCGGTGCCCCGGCTGGTGAGCTTGCCGTCGGAGAACGTGCCCGCGCCGCCTTCGCCGAAGAGGTAATTGCTCTCGGGGTCAAGGTCGCCACCCGTGTCAAACTTGCGGACGTCGGCGACGCGATCCTTGACGTCGCGGCCTCGCTCCAGCACGATCGGCGCGTAGCCGTTCAAGGCCAGGAAGTAACCGGCGAACAACCCGGCCGGTCCCGCGCCGACGATGACCGGACGGCCCGGGAGCGGTTCCGGGCCGGGTTCGGGCCAGTCGAAATGGTCGGGCTCGAATGCCTCAATCCCTGGCGAAGAGAGCGGCAGTTCTCGCTGTGGGACCTCGACCTCGGCCGAGTACACAAAGTGGATGTCATCGTGACGCCGCGCGTCGAGGCTCTTGCGGAGAATCCGCCAGCGTCCGACGGCGTCTCGGTCGACGCCCAACCGTGAGGCGACCAGGTCGGGGATCGCGGCCTCGGACTCGCCGAGCCCGAGGCGGATATTGGAAACCTTGAGTGACATACGCCCATTTTAGGACAAGGGACCGCGAACCGCCAAGCGTGGCCTGTCAGGCGGTCGGGCCGAAGCAGATGAGCGTGATGTCGTCGGCCTGACGGTGACCGGCGGAGAATTCGCGGATCTCCTGGAGAATCGCCTTGCCGACGGCCTCGGGACTACCCGGCGACTTGCGGACACGCTCGATGAGCCGAGGCGTTTCCTGCTTGTCGTAAAGCTCGTCCGCCGGGCTCCGCGAGTCGGGAACGCCGTCGGAATAGATGATCACCACGTCGCCGGGAGCCAGGGTAATCTCCGACTCAGTGTAGGTCGAATCGTCCATCACGCCGAGCGGGAAGCCCGCAATATCGTGGCCGAACAGATCGACCGTCCCATCCGCATGGCGAACGAAGAGCGGGAGGTGCCCGGCGGAGGTCAAACGGAACACGTGCGTGTTGGCGTCGAGCACGCCGAGGCTGAGCGTGATGAACTTCTCCTCGATGCCCGCCGCGCAAAGCTGCGCATTCAGCATCTCGGCCGCCGCGGCCGGCCCGTCCTGGGTGAGGATGCAGAATCGGGTGTCCCCGGAGAACTTGGCCATCATCAGGGCCGCGGCCACGCCTTTTCCAGAGACGTCGCCGAGCGCGATCGCGAGGCGATTCTCCTTGAGCGGAACGAAGTCGTAATAATCGCCGCCAACCTCGTAGGCCGCGTGGTAATAGGCGAAAAATTCATAGCCAGCGACCGTCGGGGTAGTCTGCGGGAGGAACCGCTTCTGAACTTGCTCGGCCAGACGAAGGTCGCGTTCGATACGCTCGCGGGCCAGCAGGCTCTCGTGCATCGCGACGTTCTGGATCGCGATGGCCGCCTGGCTCGCGACCGACGCCAGGACGTCGAGATCCTCCTGCCCGAACTGGCGGCGGTCGCTGGTGTCGAGCTGGATGATTCCGAGCGCCTGCCCGTCGGGTGTGACCAGAGGGGCGCACATGACGGAGCGGATCTTGAGGTCGGCAATCGAGGCGCTCGTTGGCAAGTTCGCGTCATTGCCGGCATCCTGGCTCAGCACCGCCTTCTTCTGGCCGAGGACATGCCCGAGCAGGGAGCGGCTGATCGTGAGTTGGGTCTCGTCCTGCGGAGCGCGACCGAGGAGGTTGCGAATCCCGGGCTTCTTGCCCTCGCGAATTTTGTGGAACTTCTGGCGAATCGTCCGTTTAGGGTCGTCCGGATTCACCAGCGCGAGGAAATATCGTTCGGCCTGGGGGAAGATGTTGGCGAGGGCGTCCAGGATCTTGGGGGCGACCGAGTCCAGCTTGAGATTGCTCGAAAGGGTGCGCGAGATCTCCAAGATCGCCCGCAGTTTCTCTTCGGGCTTGACCGCGCAAACGAGCTGGTCCGATCTGGAAGCGTCGAGTGTGTGGAGCGGCGAATCCGTGCCCTCATCGGTGAGGACCACGAGATCCTCGTCGGTCTTCTTCGGCTCCTCGATCGGATATTTGTTGCAGAAGACCATCTCGACATCACAGATATTGATGCGATCCCCCTCTTTCAGAGGGTGATCCATCATCGGCGCAATCTCTTTCTCGTTGAGCTTGGTTCGGTTCCGGGAGTTCAGGTCCACGACGTAGAAGCGGTTCCCGTCCCGTCGGATCTTGGCGTGCTCGCGACTCACCCCGTGAGGGTCGAGCACGATATGGCAGCGAGGCAATCGCCCGATCAACGCTTCATCAAGGTCGATTTCGACGAACTGGCCCGACGGGGTGCCGTTCATCACGAGGAGGCCAGCCATGCGAGAAAACTCCCTATCGGAACATGACCTGGCAGGTAGGGGAGGCGAACCGGATCACTGGAGGCCGAACGCCGGTCGATCCAGGAGGGCCGGCACGAGCTTTATCGGGCCGAGGAGCTGGTTACGCAGATTCGTCATTCGCTCCGAGTCTTCCACCTTGCCACCGCGAGCGTTGGCCAGGGTAACGATCTCCAGTGAGAGCTCCGCCAGCGCGGGGTCCATCAAGGCGATGGTCATGTTGTTGCCGTAAACCGCGGCCACCTCGCCCGGATCTCCCTTAATGGCCATCTCTCCCGCATGCAGCACATGGGCAAGGCTCTTCCATTTCGCCTGAGCAGTGCCCGAGCCCTTTTCGGCTTGCTCCAGCTCGTGGGAGAGCGCCCCGAGTCGTTCGGAATCGCCTCGGCGGAGGTAATGGCGAGCGAGCTGAATGTAAGCACTCAGGGTCCACTTGGATTCCTTTGGGTACCGCCCCGGCACGGCCAGCCAGGCCGCCTCGCGGTCGAGGTCCGAGGAGTGCAGCTGAGCGAACCGATACTGTGCCGCGGCGCTGCCCTGGTTTGGGATCAGGGACCAATTGGCCATCCAGAGGCCGGGGGGAGATGCAGACGGACTGCCCGAGGTCGACAGCAGATCCTCGGCGCGGGCCACCCAGCCGAGTGCCCCGCCGGCGATGAGGGACAACAGAACGATGGCGTAGACAACATTAGAGCCAGGTCGCCAGCCGGCTGCGGGCTGGGAAAGCTCGGGATCGTCCGAGATCATCGTCGGCTGAAGGGCCGCGACAGGATGGGCCACCGTGATCGGTGCGGTCACCGCGGCGGCCTGGACGATCTCCCGGACGCGGGAGAGATCCTTGAGCATCTCCCCGGCGGACTGATACCGACCCTCGGGCGATTTGGCCATCAGCTTCATGACGAGCGCCACGAGTTCCGGCGGCAATTTCTTTCGACGCTTGCCCAGGCTCTCCGGCGCCTCGCTCACGTGTTTGAGCGCCAGCGCCACGGCGGTCTCGGCGGTGAACGGGGGAGAGCCACTGAGCATGTGATAGAACGTCACTCCGAGCGAGTACAGGTCGCTCCGATGATCGACCTCTCGGCCCTGAACCTGCTCGGGACTCATGTACATCGGCGTACCGAGCGTCATGCCAGGGGCCGTCAGATGCAGGCGATCGGATTCCGGCAATCTGGCCAGCCCAAAGTCGGCGACCTTGAGCTGACCCTTCTTGGTCAGAAGCATGTTCTCGGGCTTGATGTCCCGATGGATCAGGCCCGCCTCCCCGGCCGCCTGGACCGCGAGACCCGACTGTCGCATGATCGACAGCGCCACGGGGAGGTCCAGAGCGCCCTTCTTTTGAAGGTGTTCGCGAAGGTTCGTGCCCTGGACGTACTCCATGGCGATGAACCGGATGCCCTCGAAGCCGCCGAGGGTATAGATATGGACGATGTTGGGATGGTTGAGTTTCGCGGCGGCCCAGGCCTCCGACTCGAAGCGGGCCATGTAGGTGGGGTTGCTGGTCCATTCGGGCCGCAAGACCTTGAGAGCCACCGGTCGATCGAGGCTGACCTGACGCGCGAGGTAGACCTCGCCCATCCCCCCCTGCCCGAGCATCCGTTCCACGAGGAAATCGCCGAGGGTGTGGCTCGTCAGGTCTCGCGTAGGCCGTGCTGCCCACTCGAGTGAATCCGAGGACGTCGGTTCCAGCGGCCGATCGTGCTTCGCCATCGCGCAACCTCGCGTCTTCCGGCGTCTGGCCGTGTACTCAATCGTGCCCTCAGCATGCGCTCTTCTAGTCTACGTCAAGGTGGCCGGCAACGCAAAGGTCCGACGTTTCCCGTCGTATCATCGCCTGCATCCGTGGGTCCGGGGCCCTCCCGAACCTGCCGAACTCACTAGCCCGGCCTGACCCAATCGATGCCCTGAACCACGAGCTTTCCGAGGCTGGGATTGCGGAGCGGATCGTCTTTGTCGGGGCCGAAATCGCGGTGTCCCAGCGGCGTATGGAAGACCTTGCCCTTCCCGTACGAACGCGTCCAGGCCACGGGCCAGTCCGTGCCTTCGAAATTCGCCGTCGCTAGAGGCTCAACGCCGGGTTGCATCTGGAGGTGATAGTAGAGTTCGTCCTTGAGCTCGAAGTCCGCCAGCCCCTCGGTCACGGGACTGGACGTGTTTGCAATCTTGATCGTGTAGCTGCCTTTCCGGAACTTGCCGTCGGGCAGACCCTGGTGAGAGTACACCCCGCCCAGCATCTCGCGCCATTCCGGCAGCCAGTCGGGTGCCGCGTTGTCTGCGCCATGGATGGAGACATACCCCTTGCCCCCCTTGACGAACGCGAGCAACGCCTTCTGTTGACTCTCGCTGAACTTGAACTCGGGGTCCCGTCGATCGGCGTTCACGATCAGGATGGCGTACCTGGACATCGCGGGCGTTTCGAGGATCGCGGCGTCCTCGCACACGGTCACACGATAGCGGCCCGTGTCTTCCAGGAGGCTCGCCAGGTAGAATGCCTGGTCGCGATAGCCGTGGTGCTCGCGCTGGCCGCCCGTCAGCAAGAGCACGGGCGTTCCGTTCGGGTTCTTCTTCTGTGCCTCCGCCGTCCCGGTCAGGACCGCCAGCGTGACCAGGGCCATCGGCAACGCAATCAGACGTCGGATCGACACGCGAGGGACTCCTGAGCGGGGGCTATTGTGTTACGACCGGCATCCTAATCGGCCGGATTGACAACCGCAAGATGCTTACGATCCCACCCTTACGACTCGAGGATGCCTCACCATGATGCGCAAAATTTCCTTACGTCTCGTCGCCGTGACCTTCGGTGCTCTGATGATCGGCGCCGACACGCCGACGCAGACTATCAAGCAGGGCGGAGTCAGCTTCACGGTCCCGACGACCTGGAAGTCGAGCAAGCCCGGATCGAGCATGCGCCTGGCCCAGTTCAAGCTCGATCCGGTGAAAGGCGATGAAGACCCGGCCGAGCTGGTGCTCTTCAAGTTTGCGGGAGGCGGCGGATCGGTGAAAGCCAATCTCGATCGCTGGCAGCAGCAATTCCAGGACAAGGACGGGTCGCCACCCAAGATCACGACCGACACGCGAAAGGGTAAGAATACCGACGTGACGTTTGCGGAAACCTCGGGGCGATACGTCGCGGCTGTCACGCCCGGCAGCCCGCAGAAGTTCGACAAGTCCGACTGGCGCTTGCTAGGCGCGATCGTGCAGACCCAGGACGCTGGCTACTTCTTCAAGATGGTCGGACCCGACAAGACCATGAACGCGGCCAAGCCGGCGTTTGAGGCGATGATCAAATCGATCTCGCTGGATAAGGACTGAAATCCGCCGATCGTGGAATTTCACGGGGCTTGTGAGGGGGATGATCCCCCCTCGCGAGTTCCCCGCCTGATGCGTTCCGACGGTCGTGGTCCTCGCCGTCATTTCGGGACCAGGACGGTTCCGCTCAGTCGATCGTGCGGCCCTCGTGAAGGCTGAATCATCGCCAGGAGCGGGAACGAGGACACCAGGACTGCGGCGACCCCAAAAAGCGTCCAGGAGGGCCATCCCGCGGTCGGAGGGCTACGTTGCATCGCGACTGCGCCAGCGAGGAGAGACATTGGGATCGCCCATATCACGAAGGTACGCCATCCGCAACGAATCCGAGACGCTTGCTTCCCGTCGCGACGGGAGATTCCCAGTTCCAGGAGCGAAAGGCACATACCGCCGCGGGTCGCGAACGCCCAGATCACCCACATGGCCGCCACGAGTCCGATGAAGGAAAGGGCGAAAACCCGCGCGAATTCGTAAGAGTTCGCAGCAGGTGCAACGGACTGATTCCTGGCGAAATAACCCGGGAGGTCGCCGTTGAGTTGCACGAAGACGAGGCCGAAGACGGCGGCCAGCGGCATGCTCAAGACGGCCGTCAGCGCACCGAGCTGGGTGGCTCTGAGGGAGTGATTGACCTCGACTGACTTGTCCTGTGAGCTGACAAGGTCTGCCCGCAGGGCGGCGAAATCCTCATACGCACCCGGAGCGTCGTCCAGGCGGTCGAGGATCAATCTCGCGTGCCAGGGAACCGCGGCACGGATCGGTCCGCCGGAATCCTGGATGCGGCGACGGCCGCCCTCCAGGGCCAGCGCCGCGACGGACCTGAGAAATCTCCGAGCACGATCGTTGGGAGGGAAATGCTCATTTGATTGAGTTGTCGTCTCGGTCGCGAGCCCGAGCTGATCCACGATCAGCGCGCGGCCGTCGGGCTGAATCCAGACCTGATCGAGGCCAAGGGTCGCCGGCAGGGTGCCATCACGCAACGCGGAATCGAGCTCTTCGGCGAGATCCTCCAGGATCGGACGGGCATCTCTCCAGGGGAGCCCCTCGGGACCGGCCAGATCCGACAAGGGGCACCCCGAGGGCGCGATAAAGGCATCCCAGCGGCCTTCGGCATGCTCGCCGCCCGAGAGCCAGCGCGGTCGCGTTGCCCGCGATAGCTCCCGACGAGCCGGCTCCGGCGACGGGCTCGACTTCGGGCGCAGCACGATCCAGACCTCCCGCCCCAAAGAAGAATCCTCGGCCGCCAGAACCTTTCGGCCCTGTTCCCAGCGAACCGCACCGCGGACCTTGTAGGGACCGATTGCCTTCAGGACGCCCACGGGCCTCGCGGCCACGGTGCGGTCGCGCCCGAGGGCGCGTCGAGCCCCGCCCGCGCGTCGCTTATGAATGCGGGGCATCGCAACGACGCGCGTCCTGGTCAACAGGTCGTGAAGTCCCGAATAGCCGTTGCTGGCGCGCATCGTACTGCCGATGATGAGCGCGCAGGCGAGACGTACGGGCAGAATGATCCAGTTCTGAGAGATCCCTTCCACATTCCACCACAGGACGATGGTGAGAACGTTCCACGGGAGGCTTGCGATCGCCCAGAAGATCAGGTTACGTCGAAGGATCGTCATCGGACTCGACGCTGTCGTTCCTTGCCCACGAACGCGCAAGCCTAATAGCCACTTTCCGGGCGAGGCACCCCAGATCGGCTCGATGAGGAAAAAGGAGATCAGGAAGATGGCGAGATCCAGCCCGACGCTGAGGGCGAAATTATCGCTCAGTATCGCGACAATGCGGCCTCGTGTCGCGACGAGTCGGCCCGTCGACAGGAAGAGGATGATCGCCAACTTCGACAGGTTGACGTCGATGACAAAGGCCGCGATGCGGAGCCCCAAACCGCCCATCCGCAGCCTGCCGGGCGAAAAGGGAATGAGTGCCGTGGCAAACTCACCGAGGTCGCGCCATCGCCTCTCCCGATTCCGCTCCAAGCCTTTGAGAATGATCCGCTCCAGCTCCGCCGATAGCTCCGGACGGAGCGATCTGAGCGGGGGTGGGGGCTCCGAGACGATCTTCGCGAGCGTGGCCGCCGCATCCTGACCCTGGAACGGGGCGCGTCCGGTCAAGGCATAGAATAGGGTCGCCGCGACCGAATAGACGTCGGTCCTCGGATCGAGCGGCTCCCCCTTGATCTGCTCGGGCGAGGCGTAAAGCGGGGTCCCGAGAAATGAGCCGGTCCGGGTCAGGTTGCTCTCGTTCACCAGAGACTTCGAGAGTCCGAAATCGCCGACCTTGACCCGACCATCGCCTTCCAGGAAGCAGTTCGAGGGCTTCACGTCGCGGTGAATCACGCCCAATCGGTGAGCTTCTCTCAGCCCCTCGATCACGTCCAGGATCTTCGGCACCGCGCGGTCGACGGAGAGCGGACCCTCCGATTGCACGAGGTCGTGAAGGTTGGCGCCGGACATGAGCTCCATCACGATGAAAGGTCGGCCCTCCTCCTCATCTGCGTTCAGCACGAACACACAGCGCGGGTGGGAGATCGTGCTGGCCAGCCGCCCCTCCTGGCGAAATCGCTCCAGGGCCTCGGGGGAGGCCGTGATCTCGGCGGAGAGAAGTTTGATTGCGACCTTTCGCCCGAAATCGGCCTCTTCGGCCTCGTAGACCGTTCCCATCCCCCCCTGCCCCAGCGGGCGGATCAGGCGATAGCCTGCAATTTGTTCCGGAGCCGAGACGGACGGAACGCCATTCCCATCGCGCGAGGTGGGCGTATGAGCGATGGTCGGCATCTCACGCGAGTTCGGCGACGTGGTGAGCAATCCCGGATCATCGAGTGGCTTGCCGCAGAACGCGCAGAACTTCGGGCGATTGACGCCGAATTCGATCGGTTCCTTGCAATGGGGGCAATCCACCGTCATGAATGGTCCGTTCCACGTCGCGGCCACGTTTCGCCCGATTCACCCTCGGGTTTACCGGTCCCGCTCAAACCGTGCAAGGTCTGCCGGACGGTTTGATCACGAATCCGATCGCGGCGTGCTGGTCGGTGCATGCGATTCCGCCCCTTTCCCGGACGATGCGGAGCGGTTACCCTAGCGAGGCGTCGCGTTGGCAAAGGCCAGGGGAGGATTGCATCGTCATGGTGGGGACATTTAGTTGTGCCCGCTGCGCGCGGCCCAATCATCCTTCCACGGCCTTCTGTGCGGGGTGCGGGCTTCCCCTGGGCACTGCCCAGGCCGACGCCGGCGCCGCCCGAGATGCCCTCGGCGTGTACGAAGCGCCGGATCCCTCCGAGGCCGATCTCAGTCCGGTCGTCCGGGACCTCGCCTTGCGGTGCGGATTTCCCGCGACACCGTTCGGTCATGGATGGCGCGTCGTGGTCCCCTTGCCGATGGACCGAACCCAGGCCGTCTACCTTGGTCACGATGGGACTGACGCCGAGGGTCGACCCCTGATCGGCCTTGTGTCGGTCTGCGGGCCGGCCAATGACCGGGATACGAGACTCCTTCTGAAGCTGAACGCTCGAGCCGTCGAGGGGCATTTCGCCATCGAGACGCTACGAGGCGACGAGTACTTCGTCGTGTGCCGGGCGATCTTGGCCGAATCCGCCGGGGAAATCGACGCCCCGGGATTGGTCGCCCGAATCGCTCAGGTGGCCGACGGGCTGGAAGATCGTCTCTCTCGCGGACGGGATCTCTACTGATCGGGTTCCGAAGCGAGGTCGGCCGTCGCATAGATCGCGATCGTCGCGTCGTCAAGCACGATCACCGGCGTGACGCCCGCGAGTCGTCCGAAATAGCCTGGCGGTCCCCACGGACCGAACTGAAGTGATGACGACACTGCCACGAACCGCGTCGTCGACCTGAACCGGTCCGGAAGACCGGGGTGGATGTCGCTGGCATCGATCTTGATCGAGCGCCCATGCACACCGTAATAGGCGGGCTCGGTGTCGCCGAAGTAATAGAGGGTCAGGTCTCGAAACTCCGGCCTTTCCGTCTGCAGGCTCACGAGTCCGCGAAGCCCCTGGCCCCAATCCAGATTCGAGTCAGCCAGTACGCGTCGGCCACCCTTCGGCCCATTCGCCAGGACGTTGAAGTACGACAGCTCGCCGGGATGGATCGTGGCCACCGCGACAAGTTGCCCCAACAGACCGACCATCGCCACGAGCCAGAACCGTCGACTCGCCTCCGCAAGCGCCGAGACCCAGACAATCGCCAGCGGCGCGACCGGAAGAACATAGCGAAAACCGTAATTTCGGCTCGATCCGGCGGCCGTGATGGTCAGAAAGGCGGCGATCGCCAGCAAGAAAAGCGTGCCCCCTTTTCTTGGCATCGTCAGCCGGCCAGCGACGAGGAGCCAGAATGTCGGGGGGACTTTGACCGCCATCGTGACGAAGTAATAGTACCACCAACCGGTCATTCGTCGTTCGCCGAACAGGTAGCTCGGCCCGCCGGACCGTTGGTGGCGGATCTGGGTCAGAAATCCAACCCAGTCCTGCGGGATCGGAGCCTCGACGATGCGGCCGAGCCAGCTCGGCGTAGTCCCGAGGCTCGGGTGATCCCCGACTCGTTCGCTGATCGGCAAGATCGCGAACCCGGTCACAACCCAGTTCGCGAGCACCATCACGAGGAGAAACCCCGCCATCTGCCGCAGGACGCGAACCGCGACTACGAGCCAACCAACCTCACGATGATGAATCTGTCGATCGTGAAGCGACCGCACGAGGAGACAGAGGCCGTAGATCGGAGGAATCAGAATCGCAGTGAACTTGCAGGAGAACGCCAGGCCAGAGAGGGCTGCCGCTCCCCAGAAGGCGAGGCTTGAGGCGGTGAATGCGTTCGACTCGTCCTTCGTGTCGCGTTTTCGTAATGAGATCGTGAACAGTAACCCGACCCCGGTCGTCGCCGCGACGAGCGGCAATTCCATGGTGATCAACGCGCCGTGTGCCAGAAGGTTCGGGCTGAGCGCGAAGAGCCACGCCGCCAGGCTCATGGCCCGCGGACCATAGAGCCGACCGGCCCAGATCGCCGTCAATCCGAACGCCAGAATCCAGATCCACAACGACCCAGTTCGAAGAATGGGAAGCAATTCGGCTTGATGGACCTCGGGCTCCCGAATGAGCGGACCTCGCCCCGCAAGATCGAGCAGCCAGAGAGTCGGCGCCTGCTGGAGTTTCCAGAAGGTCAGCGGCGATCCCATGCGAGTGATGGGCTCCTGATCGCCGGTCGTCCACCAGCGGCAGGCGACTCGCATATAGGCCACTTCATCGTAGGTGGCGGAGCTACGTCGCAGCGAGTCCGCCATGAGCAGCAGGCCCACGACGGCCGCGGCACAGGTCAGGCCGACATAAATTCGGGGTAAACGTCGCGGATTCCCTTCCGACACCCGACGACCTCCCCTCCCCTCGATCCTGCTGCGTCAGTCCGCGAGAGCACGACCCGCGCCCAGGTGTGTCCGGAGTTCCTGATCGAGGCGAACCATGGCGAGCGCGTCCTCAAGGCCCGGCGCCGAGCACTCCTGCCCGCGCACCAGGCGATAGAACTGATCGTTCAGAACCTCACCGACGGTCGGTTCCAGCGGCAGTCGCTCTTCGTGGTTGCCGTCGGCGTCCGTCCATTGAATCCGGTCCGGCATCTCGAGCCACGCCGCGCCGCGCTCGGCGAAGATCTGGAAGCCGGGCGGCGGGAGAAACCGCGTGGCTTCACCCCAGGCACCCCGGTGGTATCGGCCGATGCCGACTTCGGCCAGTCCCCCACCGGGAAAGACGAGCGAGATCCGCAGAAAGTCCGATCCGCCCGAGTCCGCGGACTCGGACAACTGAGACGTCTCCACCGCCTGAACCCGGCAGGGCTCGGCCTGGAACAGATGGCGGCACCAATCGATCAGGTAACTCCCCGGGTCGATCGTCAGGGGGACCGGCGCGAGTTGCGTGGACGGACCGGGCAAGCCGTAGCGATCAAAGCCGAAGAGTCGCGTGTGCCCGAGGATCAATCTCGGCGGGCCGAGGGTCGTTTCGAGCAACTGGCGGAGGCGTGTCGTCGCCGGATAATATCGCCTCGCGAGTTCCGGCATGTACGCGATGCCGCTGGATCGGATGGCCTCCGCCACGCGTTCCAGGCCGTCCGGATGGCTTGCTGGAGGTAACGCGCTGTAGACGGGCTTTTGAAACGTGCAGGCGAGCGTGATCGGATGAAGCCCGAACCATTGCGGAGTCAGAAGGAGTATAGCCTCGACGTCCGGCCGTGAGATTATCTCGGTCAGGCCCAGGCACGAGGTGCATCGGAGCGAGGTGGCCTCCAGCTCCGCGCGCCTCGCGACCTGATCGTAAACCGCCACAACCTGAATCCGGTCGCGAAGCCGGGCAAGGGCGGGCTTGTGACGCGCCTCCCAGAGACGGCCCAGGCCGATCACGCCGATGCGAAGCCGATCTGTTCGAGTTCCCCCCAACAGCGATCCCCTCCTCGCTCACACCCGCCGCTCGACTGAAACTTGAGCCACAGCCTCTCGACGCCGAGCCACCGCCAGCTTAGCATCGAGGGTGCCATTGAACCACCCAGCGTGGCGTGGTTTGTTCTGAACCGGGTTTTCGAACCGCTTCGAGTCGTCAACGATTACAATGGTCCACCGCCAGGAACGAGTCGTCCGTTGCTCGCCAGGACCACGCCGAGCCGAGGCAGACCCTTGGACAGTCCGACACTAGACAAGGTCAATTCCTCCGGCACGGAACCCATCGTCCTGGAGAGCCATCCCGCATTTGACCCGGACTCCGAACTCACGGAACGAGCCATCCCCATTCGACCCAGCGACCTCGTCCGAAATCTCGCCGCCGATCCCGGCCTGTCTCCCGGCGAACGAACGCGCTTCCTCCAATTCGCGCGCATCCTCGGGGCGGTCTTTCATTACGAGTACTACGACTGGCTCGTCGAGCTCAAGGACCTCTATTCCCCGCTCGACCCCGACTCCGATTGCGTCAACCTCGGCTCCGCCTCGACGGCCTTCAGCGAAGAGGCCGATGAAGCGTTCCTTCAGCCGTTCGAGGCGGCTCTCATCCGCGCGAACTATCGCCCGCTGAAGCTTGAGATCATCGAGAAAGCCGTCTCCGAGCCCAACGAGATGGGCCTGACCTATCAGCCCGATTTTGCCATCTTCGAGCACCTGAAAGTCTTTGTGCGGGGCCGGTCCAAGGTCTCGCGGATCGTTCGCAATTTCACGACCAAGTTTCGCAAGCGAGAGTACATCTTCCCCGGCTACTCGCGCCTGGTCGTGATCCTGAAGTTCCGCGCCGGGGGGAAGAAGCTGGATCGCTACGCCCGCTCCGATGTGATCTACCTCCGCCTATTCAAGGACGTACCGCACGTCGACATGGAAATGCATCTCCCCGAGCAGGGCACGAAGGTCAAGATGCGCCTTATCGACAAGGCTCAGATTGCTTCGCCGATGTTCACGGCCCTTCCGCTCCTGGCCGCGAAGATCTTCCTCGGTTGGGTCTCGCCGCTCGCCTTCGGCGTGCTGATCGCGCCCTTTACTGCCGGGGCGAACTCGTTCTTCGGATTCCAGAGGGCCAAGCAAAAGCACCTGGCGAACATGATTCGCCACCTCTACTACCTCACGCTCGCAAACAACGGCAGCGTCATCAATCGCCTGGTCGACTCGGCCGAGGAAGAGGATTTCAAAGAAGCTCTGCTGGCCTACTTCTTCCTCTGGCGCGGCCAGGACGATCCATCGCCCTGGGACCAACTCCGACTGGATCGCGCCGTCGAGGTCTACCTCAAGGATCGCACCGGGCAAGATGTCGATTTCGAGGTCGCCGACGCCGCCCAGAAGCTCGTCCGCCTGGGGCTCGTTCACTCCGACAGTCAGGCTCGCCTCACCGTGACCCCGATCGAGTCGGCCCTTGAACGTCTGGACCAGCAGTGGGACGACGCCTTCCGTTACCACGAGAGCGGCAAGGTCTCCGGCGATTGTTCAACAAAAATTTGACTTCCTGACCGGATTGGGTTTGCTGGAATCGCTCGGAGTCGTCAGAATCAGGAATTGTCAGGTCGGGTCGCGTGCGCTCGTTGAGACGTGAGCGGCCTCATCTGGCCGTCTCTTGCAGGCTTGGCTACAATGCCGTGAAGGTGCGTTGATCGCGCCGGGACGGCCCCACCCGTGCGACCCGCTGACTCTCCTCGCTAGATTTTGCCCACCTCGGGATCGCAACTCATGGCGACCGCCAGTAATAAGAAGGCCTCGGGCCGACCGTCGATTTCCGCGGCTCCGGAAGTTCAGGCCCCTCCGGATCACTGGATTTTGCGCGGGTTCGACTCGGTCTACCGTTTCCTCGCGTCGCTGAAGCTCGCGGTGATCTGTATCCTGACGCTCGCCTTGGTCCTGGCCGGCGCGACCATATTCGAGTCGTTCCACGGGGTGGCGGCGTCTCGCCAGTACTTTTATCAGAACCCCGCGTTCGCCATCTTACTTGCGTTCCTCGGTACGAACATCTTCTGCGCCGCGACCATTCGTTTCCCCTGGAAGAAGCGCCAGACCGGCTTCGTCGTGACGCACATCGGCCTGCTGATCGTGCTCGCCGGCGCGTTCGTGAGCCTGCGATTCTCCGACGAAGGTCAGCTCGGCATGGCGGAGGGGACACGTAGCGATGATCTCGTTCGCGTAGATCATGCCGTGATCCGGGTCGAGAAGATGGATTCCGATTCAGGCAAGACGCTCAAGCCCTATTTGTTGCCGTTCACTCCGGGTGCCTTTTCTTGGGAAACCGATCGGCTGAAGGTTCTGGCGAAAGATCGCGAGTACCAGGCTCGGGTCTGGATCTCGCGAGCCTCCCTGGCATCGAGCGCCCTTGCTCTGGTCGGCTTCTCGCTCTACTGGGCGATCCGGCGGCCGCCTCGAATCTCTCCGGTTGCGGGTTCGGCCCTGGTCGCCGGGCTGGTTGGATTGAGCTCGGGTCTCGCGATTTACGTGGCCATGACCCCCAGCGGACCGAGGCGCGACGTTCTCACAGATGCGCGTGACCCGTTCGTGTTCGCCGTCAACGATTATCTGCGCTCCTCGGGCGACCAGGAACAGCGCGCCGAAGAGGATCGAGACGGCCACCCCGTCGTCAAGCTTTCCCTCCTGGCCCAGCCTCCCGGAGGTGCCGTGGAGATGAATGCCCTTCTCGGCAACGGCTGGTTCGGCGAGGCGAATCCCAAGATCGCACGCGACACGAAACAGGCGGATCCGGCCCTGGTGGTTTTCCAGTACGCCAGGGGATCGAATGCCGCGAACATTGTCGATGATTTCCTCCACCCTCCGACGAACCCCCTCAAGGATCGCGCCGCCCGCTTCCACTACAAAGATAAATCCGGCAAGCCGCGGGTCTACGAGTGGGTGCTAGGTGATGACCTCGTCAAGCAGACCATCACCCTGCCGGACAGCGATATCGCGGTCACTTTGGTCGGGTTCGATGAGTCTCCCCTTCGTAACGACGATTCCAGCCTGAGCTTTCGCAAGGCCACCGGCGACGATTCGCTTCGCCTGGCAATCTTCCAGGTGGGACGGGGTTCGGCAAAACCGACTCAGCACATCGCCGTCGCGTCGCTCCCGATGGCTCCCAACTCGACTCTGGACGATACGCCCGAAGAACTTGTTCGCATCGGCTATTTTCACCCTCCCAGTCTCAACACCGAGCGTGGCGTGATGCGGGGGCGGAAGGGTCAGATCGAAGTCCTGGCGAGCGAGGACGGCAAGTTTTACTGGCGGGGCTTCGGCAGCGAGGGCTTGATGGGGCCCCCCGGCCCGATAGCGATCGGCCAGAAGGTGAAGCTGGCCACTAGCAAGGCCATGCCGATGCAGCTTTCGCTCCGTCTTGACGAAGCGCTGCCCAGGGGTCGAATTCGCCAGGTCTACGTCCCGGTCGAGCTTCCTCGCGAGCGTCGCGACGATGCGATCCCCGCGATCCAGGCCGAGATGACGGTGGACGGCGTAACAAGGCCTCTCTCATTGTTCCGAACGGTCGGTATTGGAAGAAAGAATTGGACGACCGTCAGCTTCCCCAGCGGGAGCTACCGCGTCTCCTACGATTTCGACCGAAGGCCGTTTCCGTTCACGATCGCACTGAAGACGTTTGAACCCGGCAAAGACCCCGGCTCCGGGTCGTTCGCAACGTATCGAAGCGACATCGAGTTGACCGATCCGGAACTCGGCCTCAAGGATGAACCCCGCATCATCACCATGAATGAGCCGTTAACGCACCGGCAGTGGACGTTCTACCAGTCGCGATTCGATCGGATCTCGGACCCCGAAACGGGCCAGAGGGACGCCATGTATTCGTCTCTGTTCCAGGTCCAC
Organism: Planctomycetota bacterium; assembly: GCA_028291545.1. GTDB lineage: Bacteria > Planctomycetota > Planctomycetia > Isosphaerales > Isosphaeraceae > JAQGHR01. The sequence continues at coordinate 54,807 of JAQGHR010000148.1, forward strand.
TACGACCCGGCGTGGAGGATCGTCTACGCGGGTTGCTTGTTCGTTGTCTTGGGGACGTTCCTGCAATTCTACATGCGAGCGGGCCTGTTCACCGACGGCGGCAAGCTGGAACAGCAACGCAACGAGGCGAAGGCCGCGAAGAAATTAGCCAAGGCGAACGGGACCAAACCGCCGGCCGATGTGACGATCACCCGGTCGACTCAAAATAGCGAGCCTGTCGAGGATCTCTAACCTCTCCGCGAGGACAATTCACCATGCGACGAATCGCTTGCTTGGGCCTGGGCGTGGCCGTCGTAGCCGCCTCCCTGGCCGCCGATCAGCCCCGCACATCGGGCGAAAATGGATACCGGGTCCTGGGCGAGCTGGCCGTTCAGCATAGCGGGCGGATCAAGCCGCTCGACACCTATGCGCGGCAGACGGTCAAGCATGTCTATACGCGCGAGATCATCAAGCTCCGCGATCTCAAGGGCGAGGAAGTCGGGCGCTGGGAGCCGCTGGCCGCTCTCCTGGACTGGCAGGCCCGGCCGGACTTCTGGAACGCCCAGGAAATCATCGCGTTCGAGTATCTCCCCCTCAAGCAAAAGCTGATCTCCGTCCCCGCCCGCGAGGCCCTGGCCGAGCTCGCCAAGTCCGGCAAGCTGTCCGCGGCCGATCAGGCGAGTGTCGAGAAGGCCGCCAAAGATCCGAACGTCACCACGGCCGACTTGAAGGCCGCCGCCGTCCTTCCGGGCGTGCCCGATGCCTTGGCCGCGAAACTCAAGACGCTGGCCCACAAGATCAGCCCCGACCAGAAGTGGCTTGCGCCTCAGGATTTGGACGAGGGCCGACTCGTTATCGATGGTCAGGAAGTTGCCTTCACCGATTGGATCGCCCAACTCGCCATGCGTCGGCCCGAGCGGCCCGACCTGGGTGAGGAGCAGGCCAAGTACACCGAGATCGAGAAGAAAGCTCTTGAGGGCGCGCAGAAGCTCGCGACCTACATGTCGAGTCGGGACGGCAATCCCAAGGGAGACCCGTTCGGCGAGATCTTCGTGATCCCACGGCCCCATTCACCGGCGCATCTGACATATACACGCGGGATTATCGATCGTCTCCGCGCTGCCGACAAGGGCCATCAGGGCAAGAAATCGTTCGACGATCTGACCGAGTTCGAGGACACGATCCTTCGCGGCCTGAGCAATTACCACAAAGACCTCAAGGCAAAGGATCGGAAGGTGCCCGGCGACGACGCCGAGTTCGACGCCGCTTACGCGGAATGGTTGCGAGACAAGTCGGCCTGGCTCTCTCTGAGATTGATCCTCACGGTTGATGTGAAAGAGCTTTCCGCTGCCGGCCTGGAAGAGTCCAAAGTGCTGGCCGTACGCAAGGCGTACCTCGGCGTGATCGAGGGAGAAAAGGTCGCGCCCGGTCATCTCCCGGTCGAGAAAGCCCAGGCCCTGGTGTCGGCCACGCGAGATCTCGGCGAGTCCGTCAGTGTCGCGTACTTGCTCAAGAAGGATGCGAAGCACAAGACATGGAACGACCTGAAGCCGGATCGGGTGGCCGCCTTCACCGCCGTCCGAGATCCCCTCGCCGCATCGTCCACGCCTCTACCGGATGAGAAGAAGGCGGAGTTGCTGAACGCGGCCCGGTCCGTTTCGACGAATCTGGTGGCGTATCCGCCCTCGGCAGAGATGGGACGAGAGACCTCGTTCAATTACTTTGCCCCGTTCTACAAGGCCCAGATGGCCTACGGGCTCGGGCTCGTCCTCTTGCTCCTCACCCTGGGCGCCAGCCGGGGGCCGAATACGTCGAGAAGCCCGATCGAGAAGGGGCTTTATACACTCGGGATGCTCGGATTCGTCAGCGGGATCGGTCTGGAGGTCATCGGATTTTACTACCGGGTGCGAATCTCGGGTTGGGCGCCCGTGACGAACATGTACGAGACCGTCGTCTGGGTCGCGCTGGTGACCTCGGTACTGGGCCTCGTCCTGGAAGCGATCTACCGGAAAACCTACGCGGCGGCGGCCGCCTCGGGTATGGCTCTGCTCGCGACGGTCCTGGCCGCCAATGTCTCCCTGCTGGATCCGGACATCCAGAATTTGCAGCCGGTGCTCCGCAGCAATTACTGGCTCACGATCCACGTCTTGACGATCGTCTCCAGCTACGCGGCGTTCGCCCTGGCGATGGGTCTGGGCTTGCTCGCGATCGGGTACTACCTCTCGGCCACTTATCGCCGGGACGTGCCGTACGGCACGCTCGCCAAGCCGCTGATTCCGTCCGTTCCGATGCTCCTGATCGGAGTCGCCGGATTGATGTCGATCCAGAATGGTTGGATCGGCTCCGGCTCGCCCTCGGCCATGTCGGTCTACCTCCTTGGTACTGTCGCGATGTTCGGGCTGATGGGGACAATCGTCGCGGTTTTCGGGCTCATTGGCGAGTCCAGCAGCCGGGTTCCGTACAGGACGACCGTGGCTGGCGCCCTCTTGATGGTAGCCGGCGTGGCGGGAATCGCAGGCGTGCCCTACCTGGATTCTCCGACCTGGTGGCCCCAGACCATCAGCCTTTTCGTACCTCCGGCCGTCATCGCGGGCTTGGGGCTGACGGTGATTCTCCTCAGTCGCATGGGCGCGCTGGCGCGTGGCGCGATGGTCGAGGCTCAAGTCAAGCATTCCACGGCCGAACTGGCCGACCTCCCCGCGGCGGCGACCTCGACGACGACCTCGTATGCGTCCGAGGGCGGTTCCGTGGGAACCCTGACCAAGCCTTCGGTGGCGGAGATTCGCGCGCGGCAAGAGGCGAGCCTACCTCGACTCGATCCGCGCGGGCTGTCGATGCAAGCCACGGCCGGTCGGATCAAGCCGCTGTCGAACTTCGCCTACCGCGCGATGCAGGTCGGGGTGCTCCTGGTCGCCGCCGGAACGATTCTGGGCGGCGTCTGGGCCGACGTGTCCTGGGGTCGCTTCTGGGGCTGGGACGCCAAAGAAGTGTGGGCGCTCATCACGTTGCTCGTCTACCTCGTCCCGCTCCACGGCAGGTTCGCCGGATGGGTCAACACCTTCGGCCTGATCGCCTCCACGGTCGTGTGCTTCTCAGCGGTCCTGATGGCATGGTACGGCGTTAACTTTGTCCTCAGCACCGGCCTTCACACCTACGGTTTCGCCGAAGGCGGCGGTCAAGGCATCGTGTTGACCATCTCCCTGTCGGTCCTCGCCGTGGTCGCGGCAACATGGCGACGCAGGTCGCTCGCCTCGATGGTTTGAGGCGACGGCCATAAAAGATAGTCACGATGAGGCCGAGGAGCCCGGCGCTCTTCGGCCTCGTCTGTTTCACTGTGGCTGTAGGTCGAACTCGAACACGCAGACCACGCGATCGGCCGGGCTGCCCAGATAATCCGGTGGTTTCGCCACGACATCGAGCGCCGTGAGGATAAGCACGAGCAGGTCGAACCCTAGCAAGCATTCCGATCCCGTCTGTCTTGCTGCCTGAAACGCCTCCGCGGCACGCCCCGCATGAGTGACCACCCCGTGCCGCTGCCGTTGCCGGACCTTCACGCCGGCCGCCGCGAGTTTGATCAGACCCTTCAAGACATCCGCGATCGGGCCGCGACGTCCGTGCGCATGCCAGAGCCCCTCCCACTCTTCATGGGCCTCCCAGTAATAGCCTGCATTGAACAGCGCAATTCCCCGGAGGTACGACTCCGAGCTTCGCCAGTTGCCGTCCTGGATCGGATGTGGCTTGCGATGTTCTGCCCGCGCCAGGTGGCCGTCCGGCGATCCCGTCGGATGCGGATAGGGGCCACCGGGAACGAAGGCATACGGCGGAAAGTCTCCTTCGGGAGGCGTCATGGGGCTCACTGAGGGATGGGGGATGTGCCGAGGATCGATGACAAGCTGCAGCGCGATCGCCTCGTCTGCCTGCTGCTATAATACCGACTTTGTGGGCTCGCCATTTCTCAGGATTCTCGCAAATGCCTGTCACGCCTCTCGTCCTGATCAACGCGGTAGGGCTCACCGGGCGGCTTCTGCCGTTCGCTCCCCGGCTTCAGGCTTTGGCGGCAAGTGGCTGGTCGCGATCCATGAAAGAGGTACTTCCTGCCGTGACCTGCACGGCGCAGGCGACGATCCTTACAGGGAAGCCCCCGAGTGAGCACGGAATCGTCGGGAATGGCTGGTTCTTTCGAGATACGGGCGAGGTCCGATTCTGGCAACAATCCAACGCCCTGATCGAGGCCGAGCCACTTTACGTCACTGCGCGGAACCTGGCCGCGCAGCGAGGCGAGAGTTTTCGTGTCGCGAAACTCTTCTGGTGGTTCAATCAAGGGGCCGCCGTCGATTGGAGCGTGACGCCGAAGCCCTACTATGCCGCCGATGGCAACAAGGCCTTCGGAATCGCCGGAACGCCGCAGGGCCTGACGGACCGGCTCGAAAAGGTGCTCGGCACGTTCCCCTTCCATACCTTCTGGGGGCCGGGTGCAGGCCTTCCATGCACGCGATGGATCGCGCGATGCGCCGCGGACATCCTGGCGAACGAACGGCCCGACCTTTCACTGGTCTACCTGCCCCACCTCGATTATGACCCTCAGCGCTTCGGTCCGTCCGGCTCGGACATGCCGAGGCTCGTCCGAGAACTCGACGACGCCTGCGCCCCCCTGCTGGATGCCGCCCTCTCGGCCGGGGCTCGCGTCTGGATCGTCAGCGAATACGGTCACTGCGACGTCGACACACCCGTCTATGTCAATCGCGCCCTGCGTGCGGCGGGATTTCTCGCTGTCAGGCCGGGTCCGTTCGGCGAAATTTTCGATACGTTCGAGAGTCGCTCCTTCGCCGTCTGCGATCACCAACTCGCCCATATCCACGTCAGGAAACCGGTGGACGTGGCACCCGTCGCCGACCTGATCCGAGGGCTTCCGGGCGTCGATCTCGTTGTCGTGGGTGACGAGCGAGCCGAGATCGGCCTTGACCATGCCCGGGCGGGCGAGATCATCGCTCTGGCGCAACCAAACGCCTGGTTTGCCTATCCGTTCTGGATCGACGATCGATCGGCGCCGGATTATGCGAGGACGGTGGACATCCATCGAAAGCCGGGCTACGACCCCTGCGAGCTTTTCTTCGACCCGAATCTGTCGTGGCCGAAGGGGCGCGTGATTCGGCGGTTGATCCGGAAGAAGCTCGGGTTCCGCACCCTGTTCGATGTCATTCCGCTCGATGCATCAATCGTCCGGGGGAGCCACGGACTCCAATCCTCGTCGGATCAAGATCGACCCGTCTTGATCGGCGACGGGCCGCCCCCCTCCTCGGGCCCAATCGCGATGACCGACGTCAAGTGCCTCCTTCTCGATGCCCTCTTTGCGAACTCAATTTCATAGGCCTTACGCAGCGCAAAAATCCGGAGGGCCTTCGGCATCCGCAGATGACGCAGATTTCTCAGATGAAGAAAATCTCGGTTTTGGCCTTTTCATCTGAGAAATCTGCGTCATCTGCGGATGCCGAAGGCTCTTGCATTGGCTCAATCGCGGAGATCCTATTTCATTCGTCGAGCAGCTTTTCCATCCGCGTCACGACGTCCTTCATCCGGTTCAGGTCGCCCTGGCCGACTTCGGCAGTAACCCAGCCGTTGTAGCCGATCTCTCTCAAGGCGGCGGCCACGGCCTTCCAGTCGATCTCGCCTTCGCCCAGGGGGTAATCGAATCGCCTGGGCTTGGCGTATTCCTTGATGTGGATTTTCAAGATCCGCTTGCCAAGCTCCTTGATCCACTCCTGGGGAAAACCGTACTCGACCACATTGCCGACATCGAAATAAGCTCCGACCGCATCGCTCTTGAATTCGTCGATGTATCGCGACATCTCGGGCGCGCTCAGCAGGAACTTGTTCCAGACCTCCTCGATGGCCAGCTTGATCCCGGCCTTCTCGGCGATGGGGAGGAGCGTCTTGATGTTCTCCTGAGACCGAGTGTAGGCGTCCCGATAGGAGACGTCCTTGGTCACGACCGCCGGTACGACCAGGACGGTGGTGCCGCCGTAGAGCTTCACGTCCTCGATTTCCTTGCGGATCGCGGCCAGGCCCTTCTCGACGACGCCGGTGTCGGGGCTGGAGAGCGGGCTGGACCAGTGGACGGCGCCGGAGACACCGTGGATCACGATTCCCGTCTTGTCGCGGGCCTTCAGGACCTCGTCGGTGTCGAGCGCGTTGGGGCTGATCAGCTCGACGCCCTCGAAACCGGCCTCCCGGAGCATCTCGAACGTCGGGAGGATCGGCCCTTTGGTCTGGCCGAGCATGAACGCCTTTTTCCAGCGTACCGGCTTGGCGGCCTCCGCAACGGCCGAGGAGGTGAGGAGTGCCGTGGAAGCGATCGTCGCCGAGGAGGCGGCGAGGAACTGACGGCGGTCAATCGGTGGGGTCATGGCGGTGCCTCTGCGGGGATCGGGATCGATCCTCGCACCCTACCAGACCCCGCGCGGAAATCAACCGATCAGCTCGGCGAGTTTCGCATCGAGCAGCTCGCTCACCAGCGCCGGATCGGCCTTCCCACCGGTCTGCTTCATGACCTGCCCGCGAAGGAACCCCTTGACGGCCTCGGGCTTTTTCTTGCCCCCCTTGAGGTCGTCCATCGCTTTCGGGTTCGCGGCAATCGCCGCCTCGATCGCCGCGACGATCTCGCCCTGATCCGAGACCATCCCGTATCCGCCGGCCGCGATCACGGCGTCGACCGGCTCCCCGGTCTCGATCATCTTGGCCAGGACTTCGCGACCCTGGTTCGTGTTCAATTCCTTACGCTTGACGCGGTTGATCAGGTCGGCAAGACCCTCGGCGCCGACGGGGAATTCCGCGAGCGAGACCTTCGTCTCCTTCGCGATGCGGAGCACGTCCTGCTGGATCCAGTTGCTCGCGAGCTTCGCTTCCCCCGTGGCCTTGACGACCGCGTCGAAATAATCCGCCACCTCTTCGCCCTGTTCCACGAGTACGTTCGCATCGTAGGCGGACAGGCCGAAGTCGGACTCAAAGCGCTGCCGTCGCTCGGTTGGAAGCTCGCCGATCGTGGCCCTGATCCGAGCGATCCATGGCTCGTCCACTTCGACCGGGACGAGGTCCGGTTCGGGGAAGTAGCGATAATCGGCGGCGGTTTCCTTCTGGCGTTGGGGCTTGGTCACGCCTTCCGGATCATTCCAACCGCGTGTCTCCTTGTGCGCATCGTGGATCGTCAGCCCGTCCCGCTTCCATTTCTCGTACTGGCGTTCCGCCTCATATTGAAGGGCGCGCTCGACCGAACGGAAGCTATTGAGATTCTTGATCTCGACGATCGGCGTCGCGACCGTCCTGCCTTCATGGGGAATATGCAGGTTGATATTCGCATCGCAACGGAGCGAGCCTTCCTGCATCTCGCAATCGGAGACGCCGAGATATCGGAGCGTGAGCCTGAGTTCTTCCAGACATCCCTTCGCGTCGGCCACCGTCCGGATGTCGGGCTCGGTCACGATCTCAAGCAACGGAATTCCGGCCCGGTTCAGGTCGACTTCCGAGAACCCGCCCGTGCCGTGCGTCAGCTTGCCGGTGTCTTCTTCCAGGTGAACCCGGGTCAAACGGACCCGAGAACCACCGCCGTCCTTTCGCACCGGGATCGGGATCGATCCGCCGCGGCTGAAGGGAAGGTCATACTGGCTGATCTGATAGTTCTTCGGCAGGTCCGGGTAATAATAGTTCTTCCGGTCCCATTTCGTGAATGCGGCGATCTCCGCGCCCAAAGCCACGGCCGTCTTCAGTGCCAGATCGAACGCTTTCCGATTCATCACCGGCAGCGTCCCCGGCATGCCAAGCGAGACGGGGTCCGTTTGCGTGTTCGGCGGCAGTCCGAAATCCGTTCCGCAGGCCGAGAACATCTTGCTCTCGGTCAGCAACTGAACGTGAACTTCGAGGCCGATGATGATCGTGTAGTCCATGGAGAAGATCTCAATTTACCGGAGGAATGCTCACGATCACTGTGGGACATGATTTCCGAGCGCACTGGGGCACGATCAGGAAAGCCCCGGTCGCCGGGAATGCCAGTCGGTTGCCTTCTCGAACACCCGAGCCGTTCTGAGCAAAGTTTCCTCCGCGAACGCCGGCGCCATCAGTTGCAGGCCGATCGGCAGGCCGGATTTTGTCATCCCGCACGGGATGCTCAATCCGGGGATTCCCGCGAGATTCGTCGTGATCGTGTAAATGTCCGACAGGTACATGGCGAGCGGGTCCGACGTCTTTTCGCCGAGTTTGAAGGCGGCGGTCGGGGTGGTGGGACCGATCAGGACATCGACGTCCTTGAAGGCATTGTCAAAATCGTTGCGGATCAGGCGGCGGACCTTGAGGGCCTGGTTGTAGTACTGGTCGGCGTACCCGGCCGACAGGGCGAAGGTTCCGAGCATGATCCGGCGCTTGACCTCGGGGCCGAACCCCTCCGCGCGGCTGGCCATCATCATGCGGATCAGCGGGGGGATCGATTCCTCCTCCGGCGTTCGTGCGGAGAAGTCTTCGGCGCGATGCCCGAAAATCGTCCCGTCGTATCGCGAGAGATTGCTGGAGCACTCGGCGGGCGCGACGAGATAGTAGGCCGGACCGCCGTACTTGGAGTGGGGGAGCGAGACCTCCCGGACCGTCGCGCCCGCGGCCTCGTAGACCCGGACCGCCTCGCGAACCGCGGCTTCAATCTCAGGATCAAGTCCCTCTCCGAAATACTCGCGGACGATCCCGACTCGCAGCGAGGGAGGCGGCGTATCAAGCGTGCCGAGGTAGTCGGGGACGGGCGTGTCGACGCTGGTCGAATCCATCGGGTCGCGGCCCGCGATGACGCCCAGGAGCAACGCCGTATCGGCCAGATCGTGGCTGAAAGGGCCGACCTGGTCGAGCGACGACGCGAACGCGATCAGGCCGTAACGGCTCACACGGCCGTAACTCGGCTTGAGTCCCACAATCCCGCAAAGTGCCGCGGGCTGGCGAATCGAGCCGCCGGTGTCGGAACCGAGGGAAATCGGCGCCAGGTCGGCCGCGACCGCGACAGCCGATCCGCCCGAGGAGCCGCCCGGAATGCGAGTCGTGTCCCAGGGATTTCGGGTGGGGCCGTAGGCGCTGTTCTCCGTGGACGAGCCCATGGCGAACTCGTCCATGTTCGTCTTGCCCACGATCACAGCGTCCGCCGCACGCAGCTTTGAGATCACCGTGGCATCGTACGGAGGGCGGAACGACTTGAGCATCCTGCTGCCGCACGTTGTGGGCTCGCCCAGGGTGCAAAGCACATCCTTGATCGCCACCGGGATTCCTGCGAGCGGCCCCAAGCTGTCACCGGCCGCGCGCCTGGCGTCGACGGCCTTCGCCTGGTCCAGCGCCTTCTGGACATCGCGGTGGAGGAAGACGTTGAGGGTCGGATTCAGTCGCTCGGCCCGGTCGACGTAGGCGCGGGTGATCTCCTCGGCGGATACTTCACCGGAACTCATCTGGGCGAGCAAATGGACGGCGGTCGAGCGGGTTGGGTCGATCATGAGTCGAAGGGTGCGAGGAACGCACCGAGATCCCTCATCAGGGGAGAATTGTGTGTTTCACGCACCCGGCCATCACTCCAGGACGGCCGGGACCAGGAAACTCTCGGAGTTGCGTTTGGGCGCGTTGGCCAGGGCGGCTTCGCGGGGCAGAGAGGGGCCGCGAAGATCCTCCCGGAAGACATTTCGCACCTCGACCCCGTGGGCCAGTGGCACGATATCGTGCGTGTCCAGCTCCTGGAGCTGCGCCACGAATTCGACGATCTGGTTGAGCTGGCCGGTGAACGTCTCCAGCTCTTCCGGCTCCAGCCTCAGACGAGCCAGGAGGGCGACCTGGGTGACTTCGTCGCGGGAAAGGGACATGGATCTGCGAGTCTCCGAATTGCGGGCGGACGCATGCCGACGCGGAGCCGGCGTCGTCCACGAGTCCGGTCCGACAGTCTGACAGATGGCGCCTTCTCCTTCAAGGTTCGCTTTGGTCCCGTTGGCCAATTTGACTCGGCCGGAGCCGGGTCCGTAAGATCGTGCCGACCCTTGTCGGGTGCCGCCTCGACCCTCTTCCACTCTCAATCGAAGGGCAACCAGCCATGACGGGACCGGTAGCGATCTTGTTGGCGGCCGGACATGGGAAGCGGATGCGGTCGACAAAGGCCAAGGTATTGCACGAGGTCTGCGGTCGCCCGATGATCTCGTATGTCGTCGAGGCCGCGCGCGGCGCTGGGGCGAAGAAGATCGTTGTCGTGGTTGGCGCAGGTGCCGACCAGGTGAAGACCGCCCTGGAGGGTGAGCCCGACGTTGTGTTCGCTTACCAGGAGCAACAACTCGGGACGGGCGATGCCGTCCGGGCTTGTCGGGCCGTTCTGGATGGGTACTCGGGTCCGGCCTTCGTCCTCGTCGGCGATGAGCCTCTGATACGCCCGGAACCGCTGGCGGACCTCCTCGACCGCCAGAAAGTCGAACACGCGGCTTGCTTGCTCGGCACGGCAATCGTTCCGGACCCGTCGGGATTCGGCCGGATTCTTCGAGACTCCGCCGGCCGCTTCCTCCGTATCATCGAACAGCGTGACTGCAATCCCGAAGAAGCCGCAATCAACGAGGTCAACCCGAGTTGCTACGTCTTCGAGCTTCCCGGCCTCTGGGACGCCCTGGAACGGCTCGACACCGGCAACGCCCAGGGTGAGTACTATCTGACCGACGCCCCTGCCCTCCTCCAGAGCATGCGGCGCAAGGTTCTCGCCCTGCCCGTGCTCGAACCCGACGACATCCTGGGAGTCAACACCCGCCAGCACCTCGCCCAGGCGCACGCGCTCATGCAGTCCAGGATTCTCGACCGGCTGATGACCGAAGGAGTGAGCATCGTCGACCCCCGAAATACTTACGTCGATGGCCGTTCTGAGATCGGTCCCGACACGGTCATCTTCCCCTTCTCGGTAATTTCGGGGCACGTCAAGGTCGGCCGCGCCTGTCGGATTGGACCGTTCGCTCATCTGCGGGACGGGACCGTGCTGGAGGATGGTGTCGAGATCGGTGCATTCGTCGAGACGGTCCGTTCCCGCATGGAGATCGGCGCGAGGGCGCGGCACCTGGCCTACCTCGGCGATGCCCGCGTGGGTGCGGGGGCGAATATCTCCGCTGGAGCCATCACGGCGAACTTCGACGGGCGAACCAAAGGCGTTACCACGATTGGAGATCGCGCGCTGGTTGGCGCGGGCTCGATCCTCGTTGCGCCGGTAACAGTCGGGGAAGGTGCAACCGTGGGAGCGGGTGCCGTGGTCACGAAGCGCCACGACGTCGAGCCTGGCGCCACGGTAGTTGGCGTCCCCGCCCGTCCTCTGGGAGAGAAATCCCGCTGAGCGCCGAGCCTGGCGTTGGCATTCGGAGAGAACGATTTCGCGATACTACGACCGGCTTGCTCCGATTATTTTATCGAGGAGAGCGGATCTCCTTCGCTCGGGCACGTGGAAACCGTTGGGAAAAGAGTTTCGATTCCCCTCGGGGGATTTTTATTCCAATCGCGATCTTCTCGGGCCGGGCGGACGCGAGATGCGGGCGTTTCCGACGTCGTGGCTCGCTGAAGTCATTCGTTGATGCGCCCGCGGAAGTCGGATACAGTGAACTCCGGTGCGATGACCCAGCTTTCAGGTTCGTCCCGTTCCCGGGGAGGCCAGCGATGATTGGTCAGATCGCTCGGACGCGTACGCAGTTGCGGTGGTCCGTCATCGCGGTCGTATTCGCGGTGAGTGGTTCGGCGCAGGGGCAAACCAGCCGACGCGGAGTGTTCGAGAACGTGGACGTTCCTCCGACCTCCGACCCGGTGCGCCGAAAGGCTGCCGCCGACGATGCGGAACAGATCCGCCAGGCCGTGCGCGAGATCGAAGTGCTCGAAGCCAGAATTGCCCTGAAGCGAGCCGAGATCGTTGAGACCGAGGCCCGCATGAAGAAGGCGGAGGCGGCCACGAAGCTTGCTGAGCTTGAGGCCGCATCACATCGCGAAAGGGTGACGATACAGGATGTCAAGCGATCCTCGGTGAGTTTCCCGGACACCGTCACGATCACGGAAACGCTGAGATCTCCCGTCCAACGCCAGTTCATGGTAGCCCAAGTTCGCAAGTCGGAGGGCGATCAGAAGGGCACGGAGAGTAAGCTCATCCAGGATGCACTCAATCGGAAAATCGTGATGGCGTTCCCGGATGCGACGCCCCTGGATGACGTCCTCAAGTCCATCGTGGCCGCGACCAAGAGCGCCGAACTGCCCGGCGGACTACCCATTCGCCTGTTACCGGAGGCGAGGGATCTGAACCTCGCGAAAGTTCGGATCAAGGCCGATGACCTGACAGTCAGGGAAGCCCTCAAGAAGATTCTCGATCAGGTTGGGCTGGAGTTCTCGGTGGCAGACGACCAGGTTAGAGTCACCAAGTCCGAGCGCAAGATCGAGTTTTGAGCCCACGGGCGCAGTTCTCCGTTACACGTGTAGGGTGGGTTGGCGGCACCGGCTGCTGAACCCACCCTACGCAAGAATGACAGAAGACGCATATGCACCCGCGTACAAACCCGACAGGTGAGCACGCTCGCGCTCTTCCTTGGGTGCCGATCAGAACTCGCGACGGCTGTCGAGCAGAAACGTGACCGGTCCGTCGTTGACCAGCTCGACCCGCATGTCCGCGCGAAAGATGCCCGTTTCCGCTGGGATTCCCGTCCTGCGGAGATTCGTAACGAACCGCTCATAAAGCCGCTCCGCCTCACCCGGGTCTGCGGCTTCGGTGAAGCTGGGACGGCGTCCCTTCCGGCAATCGGCGAGCAGCGTGAACTGGCTGACGACCAGGATCGAGCCACCCGATTCGCCAACGTCTCGATTCATCTTCCCGTCTTCATCGGGAAAGGCACGCAGACCGAGCACCTTTTCCGCAAGACTATCCGCGTCCGCGTCGGCGTCGCCTTTTGCGACGCCGAGAAGCACGAGCCAGCCTCTGGCGATATGGCCGACGACGAGTCCGTCGACGCGAACTTCTGCTCGTTCCGCGCGCTGGAGGACGGCACGCACGGGTCAGCTCGCCGCAACCAGGGGAGATGGCTCGTCGGCTTCCTCGCGCGTCTTGTAGCGGGTTGGCAAGCGATTACCGGCGAATTCGGGAGCCGTCCAGGTGGGAAGCTCGCAGAGACCGCCACCGCAATAAAGGTGGTGCCAGAGCTGCGTGGAGACGACGCTGGTGAGGCCCAGATCGAACACAAACCGGCGGAGCGTGATCCGCGGGATGCGACGCTGCCATGCGACTTCGCGAGTGACGGCGTCCGGATCGAAATAGCCGGTGGCTCGAAGCGATTCCGGGCTGAGAAGTTGATCGACCCAGGCGGGTCGATGAGGGCCGAGAAAGGTTTGCGCCAGGCTCGATCGAAACATCGTCTTGGGTCGATTGGCGATCTGTGGGGGAAGGGTCTTTGCAGCGACCTGACGCAAGATCCACTTCTCGACTCGCCCGCGAAGCTTGTACTCGGGCGCGATCTGTGAGCAGAACTGGATCACGTCGTCGTCGAGGAATGGGTAGCGAGTCTCGACCGAGTTGTGCATCGCGATCCGGTCACCCTTCGCGACCATCAACAGGCCAGCGAGCATCATCTTGTAGCCGACGTAGAGCGACTGGTTGAGCGGGGCCCATCGCTGAATCCGATCGTTTGTGATGTCCAGGTCGGCATAGGGCGTGTCGTCGCCGAGACGACTCCACATGTGCTGGGAATAGAGCATCGGCCGGGCCTGGCCGATCATGTCGTATAGCTCTTGCTGGGCCGGTCGAACGCCACGGATCGGGCGATGCGAGGCCCGTCTGGCCGAACCCCCTCCGACCATGCCCAGCATCACCGCGCGAACGAAATTCAAGGGTGACCGACCCACCATCCCGATCAGCGAATCGCGGACGTTCTGGCCCTTGAACCAGATGTATCCGGCGAGCGCCTCATCGGCCCCTTCACCAGTCAGTGCGACCTTGTACCCCTGGCCATGTACCGCCGAGGCCAGCCGCATCAGGGCGGCGCATGAGGTATCCATGACCGGACCTTCGGCCGCGACGATCAATTCGGGGAAGGCATTGGCCATCCGCGTCTTGTCCATCATCACGGTCGTCAACGGCGAGCCGAGAATATTGGCCGCCTCGGTTGCCTCGACTCGTTCATCGGGTCCCGCTTTGTCGAAGCCGATCGTGAACGACGGCACGGCTCGGCCGCGTTGCCGGGAACTCAGGCCCAGAACGACCGTCGAATCCAGGCCGCCGCTGATATAGCTGACGACCGGGACATCGCCCCGCAACCGCCGCTCGACGGCCTGCCGCAGGAGGTGCTCAAGCTCGTCCACCAGCGGGGACGGATCGTCCATCCTCAGCTCATCGCCCTGATCCGGGAAATCCAGATCCCAGTACTGGTGGATCGAGACGTTGCCATCCCGAACCTTGAGGAAATGGCCGGGAGGAAGGGACTTCACACCCTGGAAACAGGTCCGCGTGGTTCCCGCGCAAAAGAACGAAAAAAAATGATCGATGCCTCTCGGGTCGGCCTCGGCATTCACCAGCCCGCTCGACAGCAGCGCCTTGATCTCCGAGCCCCAGAGCAGCCAACCATCTCTCTCGGCATAATACAGCGGGCAAATTCCTACCCGATCTCTACCGAGAATCAACGTCCGGGTGTTCCGGTCCCAGAGCGAAACGGCGAACTGACCGCGGGCCTTGGCGAACATCCCCTCGTGGTGATCTTCGTAAAGGTGGACCCACGCCTCGGTGTCGCAACGGGTGGCGAGATGATGACCGCGGGACAGAAGTTCCTGTCGCAATTCGGGATATTCGAACAGCTCGCCATTGAAGGCGACCCAGACGGTGCCGTCCTCGTTCGAAAGCGGTTGTCGGCCGCCCGCGAGATCCACGATGGAAAGACGGCGCGCCCCGAGCCCCAGACCGGGCTCCTGATGGATCTGTTCGTCGTCAGGACCGCGATGTGCGATCGCGCCGGTCATGCTGAGCAGACGTTCGGTCGAAAACTCCCGCCTCCCCGTCAGGTCAAATGCGCCGGCGATACCGCACATGATGAAACACGCTCCGAGATGGAAATCTTGGCGCCGGGGGGACGGCGGTAACGAGAAGGCATGGGCTCAGATCCTGATTCTCGTCAATTATACCCCGTAGTTACGGGATCGACATCGGAGGCAAGGAAGAAACCACCTGTGCCATCCCGCATTCGGGAACCGATCGATCTTTAAGCAACTGCGGGACGGCATTGCAATATCGCCGTCGCGACCGGCAGAAAACGGCATCGCGTACAGAGGACCGGGTTGGATGGGATGAAACCGCCACGTCCCATCGTGAAGTGGGGTTCAAGGAGTGGCAATATTGGGGTCGCCGGCGATCAGGACGCGCCGGCGATGGGCTCGGCGATAGACCCAATGCGCGGTGAGACCAACCCAGAATGTGCCGACGCGGAAGACGACGCCACGAAACCCGACGGGGACGTAGAACGCCATGATCGAGGCCCTCTCGGAGGGTGGATGGTGATCTCGGAAAGCAAGACCGACTCGTCTGTTCCGGCCAGGATGGGCCCCGAGTGCCGCCCGTCGCAGAGACAACTCTTACCTGCGAATCGATCGGTGATTTTTTCCGTGATCCACGTCCCGAGGTAGGGTATCGTGGTCTTTGTCTGGCCGACCTGATTAGCAAATATCACGGGAACGCCCAGGTCTACCGCGACTTTGCCGGGGATGGCACCCGATAACGGGCCAACATGGCCGAAGAGCCAGTGCTTCCGGCCGCTCTCGCGGCATGCGAAATCCGGCCAAGCGGCCGAGATTATGGCCAGGTCAATCCGATCGCGGTAGCCGTCCCAGACCCTGCGGTAAATCATGTCCGCGCAGATCGCGAACCCGATGCGGCCGAACGGCGTGTTGGCGACGACCGAATCGCCCCCGGGCCGAAACCGGAACCGCTCCCAGAATACGAGGTTACGCTTTCGGTAGACGTGAACGCGACCGTTGGGCAGGCACAGGGCGAGCGAATCGTAGAGATGATGCCCGTCTCGTTCCACAAATCCGGCGGCGATCGCCATCCCCCAGTCCCGGCTCCGCGCAACGAGATGGGAAATGGTCGGACCATCCACCTCTTCCGCCAGAGGGCCGTAATCGGGCAGCAGGCCATACCCGGTGTTAAACATCTCCGGCAGGACGGCGAGCGACACGCCATCCGCATTGGCGGACTGCAAGTGTGTGTCGGCGCGTTCGAGATTCTCCGAGATGTTGCCCGGCTCGGAGGGCATCTGGATCGCCGCCGCCAGGAGTTTCAAAGGCGTCCCCTTCCGTAGGTGTATCGCGATTCGTCGCGGATGGCAGAGGCTGTCACACCGGCGCAAACGAGCGGCCACTGCTCAGGCTAGTCCGTCGTTGGTCTCAAGCCCAACCACTGGAGCAGAGTCCGCCTCTTCGGGGGCGGGGGCAATTGTCCTTGCTGTCTCAGACCCTGTGCGCGGCTCAGGAGATCGGCCGTCGGAGGATTTTGAGAGGGGACCATGCGGAATTCATATTCACGCTCGTCCCGCAGAGTGATCGGCAGGAGATTCTCGGTGAAGAAGTCCGTGACGACATTGTCCCACCACGGCGCGTCGAGCGGCTGGAGCACCTTCTGGGTCTCGTACCCGTCCGCGACGAGCGTGATTTCACGGGTGCCGTAATACGTGAAACTCTTCGAGATCGGCGCCGTGCCGATCTCCTCGCCGTTGACGTAAACCAAAGTGCCGGGTGGATCTGTACGAATCGTGTACCGACGTTTGACGCAGCCCGAAGACGCGGCCATCGACAAGATCGCGAGGGCGGCGAGAGGCAACCGTCGCCGAATCAATCCACGGTCCATGCGTCGGCCTCCTTGCCACCGCCTGGGGCGTGGTCCGGGCCGAAGCAAACGGCCGCGAACCTCCTCGATTCCGGGTCGAGGCGTCGGATCTTACCCGCGAGTCGTATTCCCGGCAAGCCGGCTTGGCGCGACGGTCCCAAGATCGCCATGATAAGGCCGCGATCCCAACGAGTGGAGACGAGCTTCGATCATGCGCCTGACCGCCAGCCTGGAATCCCCCACAACGATCGCCGCAAGCTGGGTCGCCATCCCGCTTTTCGAGGGCGAGCCGATACCCGCCGATTTCCCATCGGCGTCGCTGATCGCCTCCCTCGTGGAGAGCAAGGATATCACCGGTTCCCTGGGCGAAACGACGGCACTCTTCGGAGCTGCGGCGGAAGGTGGCTCATTCCTCGTTTATGGACTCGGCAAGAAGTCAGTCTTCTCGGCAGGCGCGGCGTTTTCCGCGGGTGTGGCCATCTCGAAGCGCCTCTCCGGCAAGAAGCGGTCTACCGTCGCCGTCTCCGTCCCTCCCGGCGGTTCCGCCATCATTTCCGCCCTCACCGAAGGACTTGTCGTCGGCACCGTTGGCCCGGGGATACGCAAGTCCGAGCCATGCCGGCATCCGTTCGAGAGCCTCACGCTCGTTGACAATTCGTCGGATGCTCTGGGTTCAGAGGCCGTTGAACAAGCCGGTCGGCGAGGAATCATCGTCGGAGACGCGATGAATCTCGCCCGCGACCTCACCAACACGCCACCTTCCGAGAAGCCACCCGAGGTCTTCGCGCAACTCGCGGCGGACATCGCCAAGAATCTCGGAATCGACGTCGAGGTCTGGGACTTACCGCGGCTCAAAGCCGAGCGATTTCATGGAGTTATCGCAGTTTCGAGGGGCTCGGCCGCCGAGCCGAGATTCGTGAGGCTGGAATATCGCAGGGGCGGCGATTCCGAGTGCATCGCGCTCGTGGGCAAGGGTGTAACCTTTGACTCGGGCGGGCTTTCCTTGAAACCGTCGACGTCCATGGAAGACATGAAGTGCGATATGACGGGCGCGGCGGTGGTCCTCGCGACGTTTCAAGCGGTTTCCAAGCTGGAGATCCCGGTAAACCTCGATGGTTATTTTGCACTGACGGAAAACATGACCGGCGGCGCCGCCATGAAGCTGGGTGACGTCATCACGATGCGAAACGGCCTGACCGTCGAAGTCCTGAATACCGACGCGGAGGGACGCTTGATTCTGGCCGACGTCTTGAGCTACGCCGCGGAACGAAAACCGGCCAAGATGGTCGATCTCGCGACCCTCACAGGCGCGTGCATGGTCGCGCTCGGCAATCAGATCGCCGGTCTCTTCTCTAATGACGAACAACTCGCCGGGGAAATCCTGAGCGCCTCGGATGCCTCGGGCGAGCGGACCTGGAAGATGCCCCTGCACGATGACTTCGGAGAACTCATCAAGAGCAAGGTCGCGGAGATCAAGAATGTCGGCGGTAAATGGGGAGGCGCAATCACCGCCGCCAAATTCCTGCAGCGCTTTGTTGGCGACATCCCCTGGGCCCATCTCGACATCGCCGGCCCCGCATGGGCCGATAGCGAGTCCTCGATCCGCGACGCGGGCGGCACGGGGTGCTTTGTACGCACCTTGATCGCCCTGCTGGAGGGGCAGGTGAAGATCGAAGCGGAACACACTCAAGCAGGATGAAGGAAATGGTGGGCGGGGCGGGCAGACTAACTGGCGTGCGAAAGTCGGAAAGCAAACTGGCATTCGATCCGGCGGCTGTTGATGTCCAGCATTTCAAGCAGGTCGATTACCTCGTCCATGTCAAGCCTCTCATCGAGTGCCCAGCACAGGACTTCAAGATTCTCCCAGCCACATTTAAGTCGCCATAGAACTTCATCAAGTAGTTCAGAATCGCGAAACGCATGGAGCAGAAGGCCGAAATCGTCGTGATCAAGCTCTATCCAGAAGGTTCGGCCCTGGAGGTGTTCAAGCCAGCGGTGACGTAAGAAACCGTGCCAATGCTCGCGGACCCAGCAACGAATTGCCCACTCGCCGAGGTCCCGACCGGCCTTCTCGCTCTCGATCCACTTGAATTGAAGGGCTTCAACCTCGCCTTCGGTGAAGACGCTGTAACGTGGCGCCTTCCTCGTCGTCGAGGCCTCCATCTGGCTACATTGGCACATCGCGACTACCCTCACGGATGGCCTGGGATCGCGGCCCGATTCTATCGAGCCAGCGCGATCCGGCCAAGTCGGATCGAAGCGAACTCATTAACTGGGCGACATGATCCCGATACGAGCGCATCAGGGTAGGACCTCATCAGCCCCATATCCCAACGATCTTATAGGAACATAACGCATACAATGTCTGACCGCAAGAGACGTGCCGAATACACGGTGAGCAACGGAAACATGGCCATGTCGTAGATTCTTTTTATTAAGCTTCAGATGAATTCACAAGTCGGCCGTATGTCTCCGAGCCCGCTGATTCACTCTCAAGCACGACCGGGCGGGCCGAACCAGGCCAGATCACGCCCCAGCATGACGGCAACTCCGGAAGCCGACGTTCCCCAGGCGCCGATGGCAACCTCCGCGACTGACCGCCATCGGACCCGTCCGCCCAGGTCGGCGCATATCAGGTTAACGCCTTGCTTTGAGATTCGAAGAGGCTCGCCATCGGAGCCCGGGAAAAAGTCCCCCGGGGATTCATCGGCCCTCGTCTGAGCGCGAAGGTGGCCTGATCCGTCATAGCTGAGCGCCTTCCCGTCCGGGGCGGCCACGACGACTCGCGCGGCCATGCGAATCAGTTGCCAGCCTTCCCAGGGGACCGGAGACTCCCAGACGACGCGGCCGTCGATCGTGTGACCTCGCAGGATCTGATTTCGCCTCGCGAGAGTGATCCACGCGACACCGGCCGGGCTGGATTCAGGAGCCTCCACGAGGCAGAGCGGTTCGGGAGGGTTGGCCTCATACCGGCCGGCGGGTTCCCCCGCCCCATCATAGATCGAGAGATGCCCGGAATCCGTCGTAACAGCGATCAGGTTCCCCGCTCCGACCGCCATGTCCTCGACGGGGGACCTCAGCTCCTGCCTCCAGATCCATCGCCCCGACGGCGTGGCGCGGCCCAGACGGTCTCGCTCCTGGATGATTCCAAGGCCGAATGTGTCGGGCCGGATGACGAGGTGAGTCAACGCGATGAGGTTCAGATCGAGCCGTTTCGCCGTATTCCGCCTCGCTTCGTACAGTACAAGGTTCCGGTCGGTCGCCGCCGCGATCCAGCCCGGCGACGTCCGCAGGATGCGTCCAACGCCGGGGCAATCGGGGCCTTCGCAAAGCGTCTCACCGTCCAGGGAAAGAATTGTGGGATGGTTGGAGTTCGTATAAACGGCGATGAGAGGGGGCTCGTCGAGAACCGCGAGGACGGCGGTCTGGGACTGGTCGTCGTTCTGGGCCATCAACAGGGTCCAGTCCGGTGCCCGCACGGACGCGGATCGCGCCTTCCCGACGGAGGACGCCCCGGGCTTTGGCGAGTGGGTCGTGGCGCGAGGCGCGGACCCGTCCAGGTCGATCCGGCAGATCTCGCCGGTCGGAAGGCCATAATAGAGGTGTCGGCCCAGCGCGTCGAATTCGAGCCCGACGGGAGCCCGCGAGAGCTTCGTCTTCCAGCGCACATTTCCCGCCGGGTTCAGCAGCGACAGCTCCCCCTCCGTGGTCGCCACGACGAAGGAGCGCCCGGCAAAATCCGGGACGGCGAGCGCGGCGGTGCCCCCGAGGTGGTACGAACCCTCGTTCTGACCCCTGAGGTCGTACCTCTGCACGCCATGAGTGAAGCAGCTCGCCAGGATCATATTCCCGTCGCCGCTGCACGCGATTCGCCCGATCGTCGCCCCGACTTTCTCTTCCCAGACGACCTCGGCATCAAGTCCGCCGGAGAGCCGGACCTCGGCCAACTCAATTCCGACCAGGACCCCGAACGTCGCGGCCCCGATCAGCATCGGCGCGCCCGGGACGAACCGGAGGTGGGCCAGGGGCTGCCTCGTCTCGATCTTGACGGAGGGCTTGCCGTGCCGCGTGAAGAGACTCGTTTCCGTGGACTTTGTCCCGATGGCGACGAATCGGCCGTGCGAGTCCACGGTCAAGTTCGTCGCATCCGAGGGAGCGGATCGTTCGGCGATCGGTTCGAGTTCCGGGCCGAGGAGGACGAGCCGAGATTTCGCCAGGAGGAGGGCGACGAGCGTCCCGTCGTCGCTCATGGCGGCGGAAATGATCTTCTCCGGCGCCCGCGATTCGTACCGGCGATCGCCGCTCCCGTCGAGAAGATAAACGTGAGACGCATCGTCCCAGGCCAGCATCAGCCCCGCCTCCCGGGCATAGGAGAGCCCAAGGAGGGGAGCATCGCTCATGACCGTCCAGGAGACAGACGGGTCGAGCCGGGACGAGGTGCGTGGGCCGTCTGCCATTGTGGTTTCGTCCGTGAAGGGCGAGGCAGGGTCGCAATCTTAACGGACAGTGGAGAGTTGTCGCTTCGCCTGCTGGATCGCCCGGTCGAGGACCGGATCGTGCAGCGGGTCGCCGAACTCGATCTCCGGTGCTGAGGTGCTGCCGCGAGCCGGCTTGGCGGCGATACGCGCCGTCACGGGCAGATCGGGCTCGACCCCTTGCTCGCTGTAGGGGCGATCCTTGGGCGAATAGAACCTGGCCGTCGTTAGCTTCAGGCCGGCCGGGGCGGTGCGAAGCGGGAAGATGCTCTGCACGGAGCCTTTTCCGTAGCTGCGCTCCCCCACGATGACGGCGCGGCGATTGTCCTTCAAGGCCCCCGCCAGGATCTCGCTGGCGCTGGCGCTATCGTGATCGACGAGAACGGCGACCGGCATCCGCCAGAGTGCCCCCGCGTGAGCCGGATAGACGGCACTCTGGTTCGAGGCTCGGCCTCGTGTCGTGACGATCACGCCCTGGTCGAGGAACAGGTCGGCGATATCGACTGCAACGTTCAGCAATCCGCCCGGGTTTCCCCGGAGGTCCAGTACGAGGTAACGCATCCCCTGACGTTCGAGGCCGCTGATGGCCTTCCGTAATTCCTCGGTCGAGGTCTTCTGGAATCCCGTCAACTGAACGTATCCGACTTTTTCGATCGGATCGACGATCCGAGACTGGCTCACGCTCCGGACCTCGACGGCCCGCCTCGTCAAATTGAGTCGGCGGGACTCGCCGGACCGAGGCAAAACTCCGATCTCGACGGTTGTCCCCTCCTCGCCCTGGAGAGTTCCCGCAGCCTCGTCCAGCGCCAGGCCCTTGAGTACTCGTCCGGCGACGTGCGTGATCCTGTCCCCGATCCGAAGCCCGGCCTCCGCGGCGGGGCCGCCGGGGAGCACATTCACGAGCCGGAGGCCCTGATCGTCGACCTTCAGTTCCACACCCAGGCCGACGAAATTGCCGTCGATCAGCCCGAAGAGGTCGTCGAGCTTGTCCGGGGTCAGGTAGTTCGAGTAGTCGTCGAGGGCGTCACAGGCACCGAACGCGAACTCCAGGACGATCGCCGCCGACCCGATCCCGAGTGCCGATCGGGCCTCCGTACAGGCCCAGATGACGAACCGTCTTGCGTCGTCGCGTCCTCTCGCCGGGATGCGTTCGCGATGCGAGCGAAACGTGTCGCGGAGCCGCTTCAGTCGATCGGCATCGGCCGTTGGTGCGTTGGCTTGAAGAAACGCGGGATCGCGAAGGGCGACTTCCAGGTTGTCCAGCCCGTGGCGGAGCAGGGGTTCGAGGGCGACGGCCTCCACGTAGTGGCTCTCGATTCGCTCCAGAAGCTCATCGTAAAGATCCAGCGCCTTGTCAGCCGGCAGCCGCAGCAACACCGTGCGGAAACTGGCATCCGTGTAGCGGCGGCTGAGCTTGTAGTGCGATTCGCAGAGTCGCAATCGTTGACGGACGTCGGCCCGTTCCGGCCACCGATGAAGCGATGCGTCATAGACCTCGATCGCCGCGGTCCAGCTCCGTTTCCGTTCCAGCTCAATACCGCGTCGGAGCATGTCGTCGGCGTTTTCGCCGGGCTCGACGACCGAGGCACCGGTCGGCTCCGCCTGTTTCGGCTCGTCGGCGCGAGTGCTCGAGCTCGACCACACGGTCAAAGCCAGCACAAGGGACAGCGTGCGGAACGCGTCGAGGGGTCGCATCGCGGACATACCTCCCACTGCGGAGGGTCGCGGAGGACCACCCGGCCGGGTCGAGAAGGTTGCGAAATTCATGCCGGAGGCGATCCCCGAGACTACGGGATCTCATCGCCGGCACGTTTCGTGACGCAGCTCGCTCCGCCAGACGTACTGATCCGACCGCACGCCGCTCCCTGGGTGCTATTTCTTAGGCGCAACTCGTGTGCAGCGGCCACGACGGGCCAGCCCACGACGGGAAATCTCCCGCGAAAGGCCGGCATCGATCGGTTCCTGAAGGTTGCCGCGACTCCCCGCGACACCCTTCTTCTCGATTATAACACGCGGACCGTCAGAACAAGCTTTTGACGCTCACCCAGCCCCAAGTCGCCTCCGATTGTCATTTTTTCCAAAACCTTCGCCTAACCGGCTCCGAAATGTGCTTGGCTTTTCTGCCCAACCGGTGCCCCCGGTGGCAGGGTGGAGCCCGGTCACTTTACGCCATCCGCCTCATCGATAAGATACGCTTTCCCCGCCGTGAGAGGTCCCCGCTTGGTGACCTTTCCCGAGGGCCAGGTAATCTCGACCGAGTCCGCCGTCTCGGCCTTCCCGAGACCGAAGGTGAGCGCCTTCTCGACCGAGGAGAGGTATCCCTTCGCGGGGAACAGTTGCCGGCGCTGGGTGATCTCACCCGATTTCAGGACCACTCTTGCCCCGATGGCATCGCGGTTTGAACCGTTGCCGCGAAGGTTGAGCCGGATCCATCGATTGGCGTTACCTCCATCGTTACGCAACAGTCTCATGGGTCCGCCATTGACCGTGAGAACGACGTCGAGATCGCCGTCACCGTCGATATCCGCGTACGTGCTGCCGCGCCCGACGACCGGCTTGAAGAGATCTTCCCCGGCCTCCCTCTCACGGAGCAGGGCAAACATCTCCCGGCCCTTGCGTCCCGTGTTCCAGTAGAGCTGGGCCGATTGAGCATATTGCTCGCTGGCCTGGACCTTGGAGACGTCGGGCTCCAGATGGCCGTTGGCGGAGAGCAAGTCGAGACGGCCATCCAGGTCGAAGTCGAAGAAGAACAGGCCGAACTTGAGCGGCGGCTGGGTGGGCGCGCCGAGGCCATAATACGGGGCCATGTCGGAAAACTGCATGTCCTTCGGGGTATCGGCGACATAGAGCGCGATCATCTCGTTGGCGAAGTTCGCCACGGCCAGACCGAGACTGTTGTCGTTTCGGAAATCGCCCCAATCCGTGCCCATCGCACCGCGAGGCGAGCCCGCCTGATCGAAGGCGATGCCAGCCGTGATTCCGACCTCTTCGAATCTCCCCTTACCGAGGTTGTGGAAGAGAAAGTTCGGCACGGTGTCGTTTGCGACCGCGAGATCGACCAGTCCATCGCCATCCACGTCGCACGGGGCAACACCGAGCGCCTTGGCCATCGGATCCTTCAATTCGGCTTTTCTGATGCGAATGCCGGCCTCTTCACTGACGTCGGCGAACTTGCCGCCGTCATTGCGAAGCAAGATACAGAATGCGCCCCGGAATGCATTCGGCGGGCCGAAAGAGCGTCCCACACCCGCCAAATTGAAGGATTGCGCTTTATCGAACTCTGGACTCCAGGCGACGTAAGAGCAGACAAACAGATCGAGATCGCCGTCGTTCTCCATATCGAAGAACGCCGCCGACGTGAGCCAGCCGTCGGAGGCCTTCGCATGCGACGCATCGGTGACGTCGACGAACTTTCCGCCATCGTTGCGGTAAAGGTGCCCTCCTCCGACCGCCGTGACGTAGAGGTCCGGGTCGCCGTCGTTGTCGTAATCGCCTACCGCCACTCCCATGCCAAAATACGTCTTGTCAAGTCCGGCCTCCTTCGTCACATCCTTGAAATGCCCCTTGCCGTCATTCTGATACAGGCGTTGGGTCGGCTTCTCCTCACCCTTCCCGGGCCAGGGGCAGGAGTTCACCAGGAAAAGGTCCTGATCGCCGTCGTTGTCATAATCAAGGAACGCCACGCCGGACCCCATGGTCTCCGGCAGGAGCTTCTCGCCTGTCATTCCGTTGTGGTGAGTAAAGCTCAGGCCCGACTCGGCGGTAATGTCCCTGAAGGTCACCGAGGGGAGGCTCAGTTTATTGATCGGATCGACGGCCTTCGGCGCGACTGGCTCGGCAACCACCTTCGCGACCGGAGTCGGCGAGCATCCGGCTGCGGAGAGACATACGAATAGCCCCGCCGTGACGAGTCCGGACAGAATCCTGGCGCGGTTCATTCCGAATTCTCCCTGCGAGTGTCGCGTAGCGGGATGGGAGGGGATGCGCCTTGAGCGGGCTCCAGGCCCGGCGCACCCTTGCGATGAAGGGGATGAATCACGATGGATTGGGCATTCATGTCCGCGGCGGGGTTCGACTCGCGCGCGATCCGGACGGCTCGGCCCTCGGCAACTTCGTCGATCTTGTACATCGAGTGCAGGGCCTTGTGGGCCGAGGCCAGGGTCGCCGCAAGCGCAGCGCGAAGGATCGGGTCGCGAGTGCCATCCCTCGTCCTCTGGACCGTCGTGACGATCGAGAGCAGCCGGTTGAGCCGTGATCCGAATTCCGGCCGCGGGGAATTCATCACAACACTGACATGTGAAGTCAGCGCGACCGCGGTCAGCGACTTGTCGGGTATCGAAACGCCAGGGTCGGCCAATCGAGCGAGGTTTTTCTCGATCAAATCGCCCACATCCTCCGGCTTCTCGACCGGGACCTTGTACTGACTCATCTCGTGCGGGTCGAGCGCCAGGGCCAGTTCGGCATAGGCGAGGCCCAGGTTATAGTGTGCGTTCACATTCTCCGAGTCGATCGCGAGGGTCTTTCGGAACGTCGCGGCGGTCTCCTCAAGGGCCGACTTTCGTTCATCGCTTTGACTGCGCATCAATTTCGCGCGTCCCAACTGGGCCATACCCATGAAGTTGATGACTTCATAATCGCGGCTGAAATCAAATCCACGGTCGGGGATTTTCGTCTCGAGAACGCTCTTGTACTTGGCAATTGCCTCATCGATATAGCCGTTTTTTTCGTCGATCTGAGCCGAGAGCCAGGCGATCGTCCAGGGCGCGGAGTACTTCGCCTTCGAGGCCTTTTCCAGGGCGGCCAACGCGTCGGGGATCCGGCCTTCTCGCTGGTAGACCCGGGCGAGGTTTACCCAGCCGTCGGCCTTGCCAAGCTCGGCGACCTTCTGGAAAACCGGCTCGGCCTGTTTGAGTTCACCCTTCTGGCCGCCCTTCTCGGCGCCCTCCAGGAAAAGGCCGATCCCGTAGTCGTTCCAGCGCTGCCAGACCGCCTCGATGGGTGACGGCTTGTTCCGGGCGGGCGCGCCGCCTTCGATGGGAAGATTCACCGAATCTGACGCCATCACCACGACGGGAAGCGAGGGGCCCTTGTTTGGACCGAAGATGTAGTCGAGATACTTACGGTCAAACTTCCGATAGTTGAGCTTCGCTTCGAGGGAGATTGGCCCCTTGATGCCGCCCGGGATCTCCAGCCCGAAATGCACGACCTGCCCGGCACCTGGGGGGATCTGTTTGTTGTAGAGCGGTACGAAAATGTCCTGCGGGTTACGGCGATCGATCCTCTTGCCGTCCCGGCTGAGCATATAGACGTTGATGAAGTGGGAGAACGGATCGACGGTGCCGTCCGGCCCGATACCGCCCGACCGCCCGATCGTTCGGCCCGTCTCGTCCTTGACGATCAGCTCCACCCAGATCTCGTTGGAGTCCACCGTACCCTGGCTGAAGGGGTGCCCGATCGCGAGCGTCCTGACGACCGTCTCGACAAGGTACTTGCCCCTGGGCTTCAGCGTCGGCACTTCGGGGCGGAGCGGACCGAGCAGCGCGCCGTCGATCTCTCCGCCTTCACGGAGAGCGAAGATATCGAGACGAACTTTCTTGTCCTTGAGGAATGTCTCGTGGACCTTTGCGACGTCATCCTGGCCTCGTAGGTAAGGCAACGCGGTGTTCGCGCCGAGGAAGAGGTGATTGTGGATCTCGCGGCCGGGTTTGCCGTCGAAATCCCTGGCCCCAAAGTCACTCGATGCGACCAGGTTCATGTGGCAATCGGCACACTGACCCTTCGCCCTCTGTTCGGGCGGCGGGTAGTAGAAGCTCCTCGCGCCGCCTCCGGAGACCCCTGAGAGGAGGAACGTATCCCAGTGGTTCTGGCCGCGCGTGAAGTCTTGCCAATGATTCAGGGCGAAGGGTAAGCCGACTTTGTGGCAGGTGGAGCAGAACTTGGAGTCGCGATGGACTTCGGGCTTGAGAAACGTCCTCTTATGCATCTCGGGCTTGGCTTTCACAAGGGCGTTATTGAGCCACTGGAGGAACGCATTATCGCTGGTGGCGAATGGGTAATGCTGGGGCTCCTCGATCGTGAAGTCGGCATTGCCGCGGGTGCTGTTCACCTCGGTGATTGCGTGACAAGTCGTGCATGTGATTCCCGCCTGGCTGGTGGGGTTATTGACGTCGTCATAGTTCGGGTCGTCGAATTGTCCGGAGAAAAACGGAACCGGATCATGGCACCCGGCGCACCAGCGAGCGGCTCGCGTGTTGCCATCACGCTTGAGGGCGACCTGCCGCGTTTCACGGACGCTCGCCAGGTAGAACTTGTTGTTGAACGAGCTGAAGTGGTGGGCCGAGTGATACCAGCCGTCATAGGCATCTTTGTGGCACTTCAAGCAGTAGTCGTCCATCATCAGCGTCTCGGCGGGTATGAGCTTGCCGCCCGCCACCTTCACCTCGGACGGGAAAAAGTATCTGGGATCGCTCGGCAACTTCCTCGAATTGGGGTCGAACTGGTGCAAGATCGCCATGATCAGGACGAACACGGCGACCGCGCTACACCACACCTTGGCCCATTGCCATCGAATGCGAGGGCCGGCCATGCGATGACGGACGTAGAGGGCGATCGCAAGAAGCGGGATCGCCAGATGGAGCCAGTAATTGAGATTCCGCACGTTCGGGTCACGGACTTCGAAGCCTCGGACCTTGATGGGACCGAGTTCAAACCCCGGAAACCTCACGAGAACGAAGCCGGTTACCAGCAGGATGACCGAGACCGCCAGGAGCATCAGTCCGTATCGAATCGCCGCCTTGTTCGGCCGTTTCCAGGAGGTGACAAGGTGGGTGAGGCCGAAGGCGACGAACGGTGTGAGAAGGAGGAATCCGAGCACGACATGGACCAGAAACATACCCAGATAGAACCAGGTGATTTGCGTGCGACCCGAAAACCAGGTGAGCGCCGTGACGCTGCCGAGGTAGACGCCCGTCGCCCCCAGCAGCGAGAAACCGCCGAGGATGATCCAGAGTAGCGGTCGGAGCCACGGGCCAACCGCCGGGGTGTAGACCCGGCCGCGGCGGTCGCGCATGGAAGGCGAGCTAACCGACATAGGAACTCCTCGGTCCGTCACGGGCGAGATGGATGGGGCGAACTTGGTATTCAGGATTAATACGAGGATGATGCCGGGTTGTGGATCGCCAACCCCCGAATCATGTCGTCGATCTGCGGGCCGAACTTCGATTCCATCGCTTCCGGATAATGCCACACGAGCCAGAGCGTATCTGCCTCACGGGGAATTCCGAGACTCGTGCGACGAGTGGGCATCAGGCTCTTCCCCTCAAGTGGGGTCGCTTTGCCGAGTCCGGTCGCCGCCAGGGAATCACCGGTGCCGGGTGCCACCATCGTCAGTTTCGCGGCATCGATCCCGGCGAGCTTGATCGTCGTCGCATTCACGATCCGCATCTCGGGAAGATTCTCGAGGCGAACGGTCTGCTCCTTGAGCAGGCCCGACGCATTGACCCTTGGTGCTGGAAGTCCTCGGAACACGACCAACGAGGCACCATCAGGCCCTGTCCAGGACGCTAAGGCCGTCCCGGGCACGAGGAATCGCTTCGAGTCGACGCGCTTCCACGACGTCGGCGGGTTCAATTCGGAGATGCCCGCCCTATCCAGCGGTGTCCGGTTTGTGCAACCACAAATGGCAAACGGAACAGCGATCAGCGCGAACCGGAATAATCCGGCCGCGCGGTGGACGTATCGACTCATGGATGATCCTTCCCTCGACGAACCTGGCCACGCACGGCGCTCGCAACGGGGGAATGACACACCCGGCGACGCAGAATCGAGAACTGCGCGACAATGCTCTAGCGAGGGGGCCGCGATCGGTCGGACCAGAGTGTCCGGGATCGCTTCATCGGATCGGTCGGGGCGATTCGCTCAACGGCGTGATCCTCGGCCGAGTGGAGAATCGGCTGCCATTGGCAAGTTAGGGCGAGAGGGAGTGATCGGGGCTGCGAAGCCGGAGAATCGCCCTGACAGGGACGAGGTGCCCAGCGAACGGCGGGATCGCGAGACGATAACTCCCGTGTGACGAGATCGAGCCTGGCCTCGGCGCTCGTCGTCAGGCCGATCCGGGGCCGTTCATCGACGTGACATCCCGAAGCCATCGCACTGCATGGGCCTGCCAGAACCCCCAGGACGCCAACAATGGCGAGGGTCAGGAGTTGGCCCCAGAGGCGAGGAAGAGGAAAGCCCACGTACGAGACTCATCGCAAGAGTGCGAGCTGGGCCAAGAGCCGACTCGTCATTACGATTAGATCGGCATGCGGGAGAGCTTGTCAAGCGCCTCTTATTGTTTCAAATTCCTGGATCAGCACGGTCCCGAAAATACGCATGTTCAGACGCCGAGACCGGTAGCTGGGCATGAGAGACAACCGCAACGAGGCAGCCCCGTACGGATCGAACTTCGGCACGTTCACGTCGAAGAACTCCTACTCGAGATATTCGAGAGGGAGCGCAAAATTGACGATCGCCACGTCGTTCTCGTCCGAATTCGTCGTGCTGAAGCGGCCGCGGGATCGGGCCGCCTCGGCCTGAGCTTCGCCAGGATCGCCGTTGGGACGCTCGGGATGCGGCCAGAGCGATCAGGCGAGGGAGGATCGACGATTCGCAGAAGATCACCTGGCCGGTCCGCGTCCCGGCGTCTTGACGCACGACGGCGACTCCGGGATGAAAACGGCTGGATCAACCAGCGATGGAGCAGGCGATTGCCCTGGCGTCCGAGATAAATTGGATCGGGCGGAAGTCGGACGCGACGTCGCCTTGACCGACGGGAACGGCCTACGCTGACGTCACCTTCTTTCGGAAGGGCTTGGGGAGCGAGCGGTTCCTTTGGTAGTCTCGTTAGGCGAGTGCAACCCACGACATTTCGAACAATTTGCCAAGTCGGGTCGAACAGGCAACCATCCTCCTTGAGTCATTGCCGCGAATCGACCGCACGGGAGAGTCCCCTTTGTTCGCTGGACCGATCATCGCACGCGAGATCCTCACGGCCCCTCGCCCTCCCCGTTTTTATGTCGCTCGTGCGTCGTATGCGGCGCTGCTGTTCATCCTCATGTGGACGGCCTGGCAAGTGCTCGTCGGCTGGCGGGAGGTAACCGAGATTGGAATCATCGCTCGGTTCGGCGGGATCTTGTTTCAGATGTTCGTCCTGATGCAACTCACCTTGATGTTGTTTTTCGCCCCACTTGCCGCCGCAACAGCCGTCGCTCTGGAAAAGGATCGGCGTACCTTTGTGCTGTTGCTCATGACCGACCTGACCGACCTTGAGATCGTCCTCGGCAAGTTACTGGCGAGTCTGTTGCAGATTCTTACCCTTCTGCTCTCCGCGGCCCCCGTCTATTTCCTCTGTCTCATGCTCGGTGGCGTTTCACCGGTTCAGGTCATCGAGGTCCTGGGCGTCACCGCGGCGGCCGGACTGGCGGGGGGCTGTCTGGGCCTCCTCGTGGCCCTTTCGCGAGATCGGACGTTTCAGTCCCTGGCTCTCACGGTCCTCTCAATGGTGTTGGGTCTCGCGTCGATTGAGGCAGTTCTCGCACTCTTCGCCTCACCTTCGATTCTTGGCGTTCCGCTCCAATCGGCCTTGAATCCCTATCGAGCTGCCCTGGCAATCGTCCGCCCAGAGACCCGCGAGCTGGGCCAGATCACTCGCGCGAGCCTGCTGTTCATGTCGTCCGCGACAATCCTGTCTCTGGGATTGCTGGCCTTCGCCGTGGTGAAGCTTCGCGTCTGGAATCCCAGCAGCAATGAGCCTCGCGAGGTTCTGGACGAGCCGGAGGAGGCGGTGGAAACCCTGGTCGAGATCCTCGAAGTCAAGGAGGAAGTTGGCCAGGCTGTCGGCGCCGGCGTCGGCGGAGTTGTAACCCATGCCGCCGTCGCAAGTGCTGTCCTGACGCACTCGGTCGCGACCCTTCATGCCGAAGCCGGCGCCACGACCGGACTCCATGTTCCGCGACGAACACATCGGCGGATCGCGCCTCCACCCGGCAAGTACCGGAGTTCGTGGGAGAACCCGATCCTCTGGCGTGAGTTCATGACCCGGGCCTATGGCTCGAAGCCGCTAATCATCAAGGCGGCGTACGTTTTGTGCTTCGCGCTCGGGGTCGCCTATTTTTACGCGAATCCCAACATGGACCTCGACCCTTGGCGGCCCGCCAAAGCGCTACTGCCCCTGGCGGTCTTGAGCTTGATCCTGGTGAACGCCCAGGGAGTGACCGCGCTGACCAGCGAGCGCGATACCGGAGCCCTGGACCTCTTACTCGTCACCGAGTTGAGCCCCAAGGAGTTCATCTACGGCAAGCTCTACGGGGTGCTTTACAACACGAAGGAGATGATCGTCCTCCCCGTGTTGTTCACGCTCTGGCTTGCCATACAGGGCTTCATCTCGGGTGAGAACGCCCTTTTCATCACGGTCGATTTCCTCCTCCTCGTCCACTTCGCCGGCATGCTCGGCCTTCATGCGGCGATCACGTACACGAACAGTCGCGCGGCCGTGGCTCATAGCCTCGGCACGATTTTCTTCTTGATGGTCGGGATCGGTCTTTGCGCATTCCTGATACTTCAGAGCGACCGCGGATTCGGCCGCCAGCTCCTGAGCTTCATGATCTTCATCGGGGCTGGAAGCGTCGCGCTCTTCAGTTCCCTCGGCGCGAAAAACCCCTCCCAGGCGATTTTTCTGGTGGCGCTGCTCACTCCGTTCTGGTCGTTCTATTGCGTCATCAGCCTGATGGAAGCCGCGTTTCTCGCCGCGTTCCTCTTCAGCGTCGGAGTGTACGGATTTGCGCTTCTGGCGATGCTCGTTCCGGCTGTGAGCGATTTTGACATCGCGCTCGGGAGGACCAACGGAATCCAGGGCTGATGGTCCGCCCAGATCCTGACCCGAACTGGATCACTCTGCGGCACTCGATCGGTTCGATTAGCTTACTTCGGACTCGCCCGCAGTGCCCCGGGGACCGGCTTCCCCGCCAGATAATAGACGTACGCTGTCGCGGCCTTGATCTCCGAGGGAGAATACACCGAGGCCCAACCCGGCATTGACGTCTCAGGCACGCCCCTGGAAACGACCGAGAGTGCCTGCTCCGGTTTTTCTCCGTGCTTCCATTCCTCGCCGGAAAAGTCTCTGGGCCTGGGTCCGGCCAGCCCTTTCGCGAGTGGGCCATCGCCTCGCCCACGCTCGCCGTGACAACTTATGCAACGGGCGAGGTAGATCTCACGTCCCGAAAGCAACAGGCCGTCCTTTGCGATCTCGATGGGCGGTGGACTGGCCTTCGGCATCATCGCCATGAAGACCAGGGCTGCGATCGCGATCAACGCGAGACAGCCATACGTAACCCATCGAGTCAGCCGATCCGTACTGAATTTCGCGGGCTGCGGATCACTCACTTGGCCGTCTCGCCGGGGCTTTCCTGCGCGTTGGGATTCCGCAGGACAGGGGACGAAATGTCCGACCTCTCAAGCTGCTCGCAAGGACCAATCGCAACCTTGATTCCGGCAGCCAACCAAACGGACTCCACGCGACAGGATTCCCGTTGCCTGGGCGAAAAAGGACTTCGCAAAGGCTCTCCCAAGGCCCTGTCCTCCGGACAGCGTATCAGATTGCCTCATCTTTGCAATCATCGTCCTGATGGCCCGAGAAGCAGAGGGTATCGCGCAGGGTGGGGTGACCTTCACTTTTTCGCGATCACGAGCGGAGCCTACACCTCGGCCTTCGCAGAGAATGTGGGGCCTCGATCGGTTGCAGGAGAGGATTGGGAAGGCGACAGGCCGGGCGGGTAGAGGATTCGAGCCACGACAACCTCCCGACCGCTTACGACCACAAGCCCCCCAACGGCTTTCAGGACTTCAGCGTGCATGTTTTCTCCGGGCACGAGTCCCCGAAGAACCCGTTCACCCGTGTCGATTCCTACCTTCGAATCAGGGCCGACGACAGGGCCAAAAGTTCCGGCCTGATCTCGTCGTTGAAGAACGACGGGAGCGGCATCAAGGTCTCGGCCCCCTGCTACTTCGAATGCCGATTCCTCGGCCCGAACGCCGTCGGCACGTGGCCGGGGTTCTGGCT
>JAQGHR010000001.1 GCA_028291545.1 Planctomycetota bacterium
GCTCCGCGAATACAAGAGCTGCGCCGATCCCGGGGAATCGTTGCGCGACCTGATCGCGAAGGCGGTGATCGACGAGTACAAACGAGCGAACAAGGCCAGTCGCGACTATCCTCGCAAGAAACAGGGCCGGGCGATCGGCGCACCCAGGATCGATCAGGCGACGAAGGCCCAAATCAACATGGCACGAAGAATTAGGGATCAACACGCGTCAGGGTTAACGGCGTAGACTCGCGGGTGTAGTTGCGTCTCTGCTTCGCCATCGCTGACCTCCTCGGGGTGAGCTTACGCTCTTATCGGAGCGCTCGCCATCCGTGGGGAAGTCCACCTTGCCATTCACCAAGTTGGCCTCATGAGCCAGCCGTTTTCAAAGCGAATTCAAACGGCGTCGGAGGACGTTGTCAGATAGCCCGGTCAGACCGGGGGACAACCCATCAATTACCGAATATGCACACGGGTTTTTCGCGTTTTCGGCGTCAAGATGGGCGGGCTGCGAAGGGATAGATAAGACGTGCCCGCGTCGTCCAATTTGACAAAAGCGGTAGGCTGGACGCCCCCGCCCCCGAAACCGCCCGGGACCACGCCTTTTGCTGTTCGGGTTCAAGGCGCGTCAGAGGACGGCGTGAGGGACGCGGTGGAGGGCCGCCAGCCGAATCTTCCCCGGCATCCCCTCGACGGTCGCCACGGCGGCCCACGGACTCGGGTTGCACGAGCACGATGTAGCGGCGTCCATCGAGCCCGTCGGCGAAGCACAAGTGCTCCCGATCCTCGCCGATCCGGCCGTTCTGGTGAATCATCCGGCCGAGGCCCGCGACCGCGATGTCACAGCCGTCAACGCCGCTGACTTCGAGACTGTCTATGGGTGCCCTCGGTATGGGATCGGAAGGCGATCGGTTGCGCGGATCTTACCATCAGGTCTGTCCGGCCTTCGAGTCGCGTCTGGTCCACCTTTTGGGTTGTCGCCTGCGGATTTCCCTGGACTCAAGTACGGTCGAGCGGGACGATGCGGATAGGAGGCGTGTTAAGACACGCCTTTTCGTCTGTCCAATTCATGTTAGTCGTCATGCCGTAAACGGCACCCTGAGACCATGAAAATGGGCAGGATGTCGGCGACCCGGCAACCCGGTTGAGCCCATTTACATAGCAGGCGTCATGCCGTAAACGGCACCCTGAGACCATGAAAATGGGCAGGATGTCGGCGACCCGGCAACCCGGTTGAGCCCATTTACATAGCAGGCGGCTCGGGGCGAAGGCGACTCAACCGGAGGCGATCCAGCGTGTCTATCGCACCACATCCCTGGTGGTTCGGCCTGCAGGTTTGGGCCTTCCCGCACGTTGCCCTGGCTCTGCTCCCGCCCATGCTGGCCGCGGGGTATGCACATCGCTGGCGGCTCTCCATCCGGCGATCTGCCGCGCTGATCCTGGGTGTCGGAATCCTGCTCTGGGCGTCCCGCCAAGGGATGGCGCTGGGCCTCCGTTATTGGGGGTACTGGGGCCTCCTCGGCCGTTGGTGGGCCTGGTGTCGTTGGTCTGGCAGTGCCGCTCTGGCCACATCGGCGGCTCTGACCTGGCTCGCCTGGCGTCGGCTCTCGGCTTCGCAAGCGCGCGGCACGCCGCCTAACTTCGCGCTGCAGCGGACCCCACCCGCCGCGGCGGTTCTCGTAGAATCCAAGGTCGCTCAGGCGGGTGGGTCCGCTGAGCTTTGGCGTTAGGCGGCGGAGAATGCTCGACCAATGGAGCTTCGACCCGGTCGGCGGAAAAGGGGACATTCCTGCCCCGGTTGTCTGGAAATTGTCTGCTGTGATGTTCTTGTAATACCGGAACTGAAGGTCTCGGTTCGGCCTGCGGCACCCTCGGAGGCTAAGATGACGCGCTGCCTGATCCTGGCACTCGCCGCCGCGATGACCTGCGGGTCTGTCGCCGTTTCGCAGGAGGCTGCAAAACCCAAGCCCGCCGAGACAGACGCCGATCGCGATGCCGTCGTGATGGAAACCGTCCTCAAGGATCTTGTGACCTGGCCCGATTCGCCCGCCGAGTCTAAGAAGGATAAGAAGGTACGCTTCTCACGCGTCCCACGCGAGGGCAAACGTGACGCGGCGACGATCGTTGATATGAACAAGGCTGAGGTACGCGAACAATTGTCGAAGGTGCCCCGCGAGGTCACGCGAGAGGCGTCCGCCGATCTGGTTCGCCGTATCGGCGAGGCCAAGCCGTTCAAAGATTACAAGCCGAAAGACGAGCGGATCATTCTCTGGAAGGAGGGAGAAGAGGATAAAGATATGGGTCGCATACGGCCCCAGGTCTTTCACGCCTATGCGCCAGGTTACTCGAAGGACCACAAATTCGCGGTCGTGCGCCTGGGATTCCCCTGGAGCATCCACTCGGGCGAGGCGGTTTATGCGCTCGCTAAACGGGGATCGGCATCGTCGCTCATGGGGCAGGGCTCGCCCTGATGTCTGCGATTCGGCAACGATGGCCGATTTCCCTACACATTTGCTACATGTTTCCTACAGGTTTCGACTGATGCTTAGCATTGGTCGGCTATTGGCATCGGCCGCCGCACCAACGAGCCGCGCCCGGGTTTACGACGAGTCTTTTCATGTTAAGATGGGTACGCTGCACGATCCGTTCATCGGGTCGTCGGCCTCCCTGGAATCGCCCCCCCTGTTCCGGGCCCCCATCATGTTACGCCGCCTCGTCCGTTCGTTCCTCCGTCGGCCGCCTTGCCCTCGGGGGATCAGGCCCCGGATGCCGTCCCCGGCCGGTCCGGTGGAGCCCCTCGAATCGCGGACCTTGCTCTCGGTGACGTTCCGGTTCGATTATCGGTACGACACCTCCGGCTATTTCCGCGATCCCGCCCGCCGCGCCATGCTGGAGCTGGCCGGGCATATAGTCGCCGATCGAATCGACTCGCACCTGGAGGCGATACGGCCGACGGCGCGACGGACCTGGACCACCCTGATCCGCAACCCGGAGACGAACACCAACCTCGTCCTGAAGAACCCGAAGGTCGCCGCCGACGAAATCCTCGTGTTCCCGGGCGCGACGCGGCTGAAGGGGAACGCCGAGGAGATCGGCCTGGTGCTCACCGTCCCGGACACGATCCAGAAGGTGAAGGGGACATCGGACTGGCACCGGGATCTCCTATCCCGCGGCCTGGGCGCTCCCCAGGGCGACCGGCCCCCCAGCGTGATCCCACGCGTCCCACTGTCCCCCGGATCGTCACGCTTATGTTCGCCAAAGGATACCTGTTCAACTTCAAACCCACGACCGACGGGCTGAACGCGACGAACCGCGATTTCCTGACCGTCGCCACGCATGAGCTGGGACACGCGATCGGGCTGGGGACATCCGACACCTACTTCCGGCAGATTTTAGATTATTCCATCAGGGGGATTGGTAAGCTCTACTTCACGGGCAGGAACGCGATGTCGGCCTATTTCAACATGCCGGTCCCGCTGTCGTACTCCGATGGGCAGGTCCACTGGGGCGAGGAAGTGCTCGGGGACTACGGGATCAAGCCGTCGCTGGCGAGGGCGATCGGGAGGAACGAACGCCACCTGTTCAGCGAGCTGGATCACCTCGCCGTACTCGACCTTGGCTTCACCGCCCGCCGCGAAGATCAGGTCGGCGGGGCGAACGACACGATCACGACCGCCCAGCATGTGCTCACGTACCTGCCGGGCCGAGGCGGGGCGCGTTCGGTCACCCTGAGACGTGGCTTCGACCGCCCTCGCGACGTGGATGTCTACCGCGTGCACGCCTCGGCCGGGAACCTCCTGGAGATCTACGACCGGACGGGGACCGAGGAGACGATCATCGACCCGACGATCCGGGTTTACGACCTGGTGGGGTACCTGCTCGGAACGCACGCCGGGAGGGGCGCGACGGCTGGCGAGCGCGGGTTGGAGCCCCTGCTCCGCCTGGCGATTGGGCGGGACGACTATTACTACGTTGCGGTCTCGGCCCCAGGGAACGTGGACTACAACCCGTTCCAGGCCGAGAGCGTTGCCGCCACGGCCGTCGGCGAATACGCGATCTCAATCAGTCTCCACACCCCATCAGCGCCGCTGGGCTGAGGCTCGGATCCCGAATTCAGGGGCCGTCGGTGGAGACCTGAAGCCAGTCGCGAGCGGCCTGCCGGTCGGTGGCGGTGAATGCGTTGTCCAGGGTCCGAGTAGCAATGGATTCTGTTGGCGAATTCGGGCGGCCCCGGCCGGCCGCCTCGCGCTCCACATCCACGGCCCGACCGGCTACCCTTCGGGAATCCACGCTGATCACGGAGGGTTCCCATGTCGCTCAAGCCGCGGCCGATCGGTCCGGTCCCGGAGTTGACCGCCTTCGTCGCCAGGGCCGCCTTCCCTGACGGAAACCCCTTCGTGTCCTTGAGGGACACCCCGGGCACGTTCTACGACGACGAACGGTCCGCCGACCTGTTCCCCGACCGCGGGCGGCCGGCGGAGACGCCGTGGCGGCTCGCCCTCGTCACGGCCCTGCAATACGCGGAGGGGCTCGCCGACCGCCAGGCCGCCGATGCGGTCCGCGGTCGCATCGACTGGAAGTACGCCCTCGGCCTGGAGCTGACCGATCCCGGCTTCGACTTCTCGGTCCTGTGCGAGTTCCGCGCCCGCCTGATCGCCGGTGGCGGCGAGAGTCGGCTACTGGAGGCGATGCTCGAGACCTGCAAGACCCATGGTCTGGTCAAGGCCCGCACGAAGCGGCGCACCGACTCGACCCACGTCCTGGCCGCGATCCGCACGCTGAACCGCCCGGAGCTGGTGGGCGAGACGCTCCGCGCCGCGCTGGACGGCCTGGCGACCGTGGCCCCGCAGTGGCTGCGTGCGTGGGCCCCGCCGGGGTGGTTCGACCGCTATGCCTCGCGGGTCGAGGGGTCGCGCCTGCCCGAGGGCGAGGAGGCCCGCCGTGCCCACGGCGAGGTCATCGGGGCCGACGGGTTCCGGCTGCTCGACGCCGTCTACGCCGCGGGCGCGCCGCGGTGGCCGGGGGACGTGCCGGCCGTGGAGGTCCTGCGACGGGTCTGGTTGGCCCGGTACTACCTCGACGACGGCCGGGTGCGTTGGAGGAAGGCGGGTGACCTGCCTCCGGCGGGGCGGCGGATCGACTCGCGGTACGATCCCGAGGCGACCTTCGGCAACAAGCGGACCATGACCTGGACGGGCTACAAGGTCCACCTCACCGAGACGTGCGAGGACGACGAGGTCCACCCGATCACGAACGTGGAGACCACGCCGGCGGTGGCGGCGGACGTGGATCAGACCGGTCCGATCCATACGGCCCTGGCGGCCAGGGGGCTGCTGCCCGGGGATCACCTGCTCGACGCCGGTTACGTCGATGCCGAGCTGCTCGTGGGCAGCCGGTCCGATCATGACGTGCGGCTGGTCGGGCCGGTTCGACCGGACGTCAGCTGGCAGGCGAGGAAACCGGGCGGATTCGACATATCACGCTTCGTCATCGACTGGGAGGCGCGGCGGGTGACCTGCCCGGAGGGCAGGACGAGCGTCCTGTGGCAGCCCGGCCGCGATCCGTGGGACAACGAGGTCATTCACGCCGAGTTCTCGCGGCACGAGTGCCCGGCCTGCGGCAGTCGGTCGCGATGCACGCGGGCCAGGACGGAAGGCCGGGAGATGACGCTACGGCCGCGGGAGCGGCACGAGGCGTTGCAGGCGGCCCGCCGGGATCAGGAGACGGCGTCATGGAAGACCGCGTACGCGGCGCGTGCCGGGATCGAGGGGACGATCTCGGAGGGGGTGCGTGCCTTCGGCCTGCGCCGCTGCCGCCACGTCGGGCTGCCAAAGGCGAGCCTTCAGCATGTGATCACGGCGACGGCGATGAATCTCTCGCGACTGGCCGCCTGGCTGGCGGGCGTGCCCCACGGCAAGACGCGCGTCTCACGCTTCGCCGGGCTCGCCCTGACGGGATAGCGGCCGCCCGAATTCGCCAACAGAATCAGAATCCATTGCTACTCACGGGCGAATCCCGGGCGCCATCGCATCCCTCATCCTGAAGCGGCGGGCCCGAGACGGCCGCGGGCCGGGCCCACCCTCCTCTCGGGGAGCCCGCCCTGCCGCCCCGTGGCCGCGAGGATGTCGATGCGAGCCGGGGGCGGCCCGACCATGCCAGGAAGGCGACCGCCTGACCGACACGGAGGCCACATGCGGATTCGAGATGGAAGGGAACCCCCGGGTCCCCCGGCCCGGGCCGGGCACCGGATCGGGGCTTGGATTCTCCATGACCCCGAGGCGATCTCGAGCGGCCGGGCGTGACCCGAGGCCGGGGATGGCAACCGCCACTCCCAGCCCGTGACGCGAACCACGCCCGCCCCGAAGGACCGGACGGCCGCGGGGACCCGCGGGCGATGGCCGCCCCGCCCCGGGGTTTCAGCCCATCCTCCCGGGCGACGCCCCCCACGTCGGGGGCGTCCGCGCTCGACGCCCGGACCCGACCTCCTCGCCGTGAAACGCCAGCCACGAATCGCGCAGCTCGCCCCGCAACTGCGACACCCGCCCCGAGGACGCCGCCACCCGCCGCGCCACCTCCCCGGTCGAATGGCCCAGGGCCAGCGCCTCGGCGACCCGGCGATCGCGACGCGGGAGCCGCGACAACCATTCCGGGAAGTCGATCCGGAATCCCGCCTGGTCCGACACCGCCGTGCGGCGGTCCTCGAGCACCGCGTCTTGCCAGCGGCCCTCGCGCGCCACGGCACGGCCGAGGCGTTCGACGGCATATCGTTTCCGTCGCTGACAACGCGCCGAGCAGACGTCGCGACTATTGCCGGGCGTGCCCACGGCCCGGCCGTCCCGCACTGGGCCACGGCGAACCGGGCCAGCACCGTCGGGAACGCCCGGTCGGCAAGTCCGCGTTCGGCCAGCCGGGCGAACCGGACGCAGGCATTGGCCACCGCTTCTTGGATCGCCTCGTCGCGATGATCGCCGGGCAGATGGCGAAAAGCGACCCGGATGGCGTCGCGGATCCGGGGGAGCATGGTCAGGAAGGCATCGTGCCAATCGGGTCGAGTCAGATTGGTCGCCGGCATCGGAGGATTCATGGGGGCCATCTCCAGGAAGAAGGAGACCGCCCCTGCCCGGGGCGGTCATGTCGGGGGACACCACCGCCCACGAGTTGGGCGAGAACGGGGGAGTTCGGTGCGCCGCCGCGCGAGCCGGGGGGGTGCCGCCGATGGAACCGAGGGTGCGGCAGGGGGCGAGCTTCGGGCTGACGGTGCCGGAAGCGGTTCCGGGGCCGATGCCTGACTTTCCCCACGAATCGTGGGCGCTCGGTTGGGGTCAGGATGCAAAGCGTACCTCGTACTGCGCGGGGCTGCGATACCCGAGCGTCGAATGCAGGCGCTGGCGGTTGTAGAACACCTCGATGT
>JAQGHR010000078.1 GCA_028291545.1 Planctomycetota bacterium
AGACGGCCGCATCCAGCAGGTCGGTGCGGACCTGCTTGTTCCAGCATAACCGTTGTCCCCCGAAACGATACGCATCCGATCCCGTGCATCGGTAGTAGGCGTAGGGGACCGGCCCCTGGGCCGACGCTCGGCTCGTGGGCTTGCCGTAGCAGCCGTAGCCACATCGCTTGCACACGATCAGCCCTTGAAGCAGATACTGGCCTCGCTGGGGACGAGCACGCTTCCTCTGCCGGTTCTCCTCGAGCTGGATCTGGACGGCGGCGAAGAGGTCCTCATCAAGAATAGCGGGCACTTCAATGAAGTGTTCGCAATCACACGATGTATCGATTCGCGAAACCGGTCGTCTCGGATACAGGGGACGTCCCCGTTGAGGCCGGAGTTTCCGAGGCTTGAACGATCCCGACCGTGTCTTGCCGAAGGCCGCCGTCCCCTTGAAGGCGGGATTCTTGAGGATCGCCCAAACCACCGATCGGTCCCGGGTGGTTTTCCCCGTCCGTGTGGGCACGGCCTCACGATCCAAGCGTCGGCAGACCTCGCCGATGTAGCACCGCTCCTGTCCGACCCAGGTGAAGATCTCCCGGACCACCCGCGCCTCGTTGGCCAACACCTGATAGCGCGCCTCACCGTCGCCCTCATGCTTGTCGATATAACGATAACCGTAGGGCGCGCCGCTGAGCACGCTGACTGAGCCTCGGCGAGCGGCGTGCTGCTTGCCACGACGACTCCGCTCGAGGATCTTGGCTCGCTCGTACTCCGCGATCATGCCCTGCACCTGGACCAAGAGATTCTCCGCGGGGTCGTGACCGATGGGGTTGCACAGAAACACAACCTCGACGCCGCACTGGGCGAGCTCATCGCGAATCAACACTTGATAAGCATATTTACGTGAGAACCGATCGGGATCGAGCACGTAGAGGCGATCGATAGCCCCGGCCGCAGCCTGGTCCCGCAACCTTTCGAGGCCGGGCCGGATCAATGTGGTTCCCGTGTAGCCGTCGTCCACGAAACTGAGGTCGGGCTCGCATCCCACGCCGTCCGTTGCGAGTCGCTGCAAAAGGGCTTCGAGTTGGCTGGCGATCGTGTCCTCCTTGGCCTGCTGCTCCGAGGAGACCCGAGCGTAGATCGCCACACGGAGATGAGGAGTTGACATGTCCAGTTATGCTCCTGTGGAGGAAGATCGAGAATGTTCAGCCCGCGACGACAACTGCGGGAGTTCGATTGGCTGGTTGTGTCCTCCCAACGACCGTCGGCAGACGACGGGAATCAAGGCTTCATAGGCAGAAGCGATTGATTGCTTTTGAAACCGATCGAACTGAAAGTGACGGGAGACAAGGGGACTGGGCGAGCGCTTCCGTGGAGATGTAATCATGTTGACTCCTCCTTTCCGAGAGCGCGGCCGTCAGCCTGCCTTGGAAGGGACTCGAGTCGGGGCTTCCATCCGTGCCCGTAGGTCGCTCGGAGCCGCGTTCTGGAGATCACAGAGTCGGGAATCAGGGACGATTTCGCAACGTTGTTGGGGGCGTGATGATCCCGCCTTGTGGCGTGCCGGTGCTCGTGTCCTTAACAACTTCCGTTCCATCACGCCCGCCTTGAGCCACTTGCCGATCAGTCGCAGCAAAACGCCGTCACGTACCCTCCGACGGACGATCGCATGCAGGTGGCCG
The DNA here is from genome assembly GCA_028291545.1 of Planctomycetota bacterium. Classification (GTDB taxonomy): domain Bacteria; phylum Planctomycetota; class Planctomycetia; order Isosphaerales; family Isosphaeraceae; genus JAQGHR01. The sequence goes on from JAQGHR010000078.1 coordinate 1,665, forward strand.
TGGTCCATGGTATCGAAAAACTTTCGAATGTCGATATCGAGGACACACCCGCCCCTCACCTCCAACAGCCGCTTGCGTAGGGACTCCAACGCCTGGTGCCCCGAGCGGCCCGGCCGGAACCCATACGAGCAGTCCAGGAAGTCCTGCTCGTAAAGGGCTTCCAAGATCAAGATCATGGCAACCGCACGTTGGAGGATCTTATCCTCGAACGTCGGGATGCCGATGGGCCTGGTCTCCGAGCCGGTCCCTTTCGGGATGTGCACCCGCCGCACGGGCGGCGCGTGGTAGCGTCCGGACTTGGCCCGATCCAGCAGCGACCCGAGATTCCCCTCCAGGTCGGCCGCATAGTCCGAAGCCGTCTGTCCCGTCCACCCCCACGGCCCCGTCCTTGCGCGTGCGCAAGTAGGCCTCGAACAGCCAGTCAACGTCGATGTGATGGGCGAGCGTCGTGAACGCCGCCTGTGGCGATTGCTTCGCCAGTTCCGCTATCCGCTGTCGTCGCGTTGAGATGGTCTCAGGGCCCGGTGTCCCCGGCATCGTTCCCTCCGGCTGTCTCATGGCACGACGTTCCCTTCCCTCGGCGGGGTCCCTCGGGTCGGTTCCCCCGCGTCATGGGTACTATGAAACGCTCCGACTCCCTGCCGCCCATCCCGCCGCGCCTCGTTGCCTTCGCTTGGCGGTACCACGGTCGCACCCGAGTTTCGCTCCCGTGGCCGCCAGGTGCTCCGGCCACGAGCCTGGAGTTGGTCACCCTACCTCCCGCCGGGATCTGCCGCGGAGGCGACGGGGCCTCCCAGGTTCCTGGAGAACCCATGCGAACGTGTCCTGCTCTCCGACCCCGGCGAGATCGCGCACGCCAGGCCATTGCGGCGTCGCGACGCGGCCTTCCGTCCCTTTAACAACGTCGGCTCCCGCAAGTGAATAAGGTTTCGGGGCTCAATCACACGACCCGCTCGCTCGCTGTCTACGCTTCGCAGCCCGGGTCACCCCGGCACCACGCAAGACTCGCTTCCGGCCGCTGGCCAGCTCTGCCGGACGAAGTTGGTTACCCGCAGGGTTCCAAGGAAAGGTTTCCGCTTTCGCTTCCTCCTCTCCCAAACTTTTCCTGGCGCACTAAAGGGACCTTATCGGACGCTCCGCATCGGCCTCTGGGGGACACATCAGGGACATTCTGTCCCCAAGGGTCACGTGCAATCTCCGCAAAGGCCACCGCCGCATGGCCGGGGGACTTTCTCCGACAATTGAGCTGGAGTGTTTGCAGGGATGCCGGACACTTCTTGGCCGAACTGCATCGATTAGTTCCCTATGTCGGAAGTTCTCAATGTGAATCCTCGGGCCGGCACTCTCCCGATCACGACGACGCCGGGGCTCTCACACGGCCGAGGCGGCATTTCCCAGCCCCAGCCGACCCAGCACCGACCCCAACGACCACATACCGCCAGCATTCTCCGCCGACGGCGATCGTGCGGCGACACCCGCGGCGTCCAACTCAACCACACCTCGCTCATAACGCTCTCGCGTCCAGGCCGACGACGCGCGACGCAGGATCAGGTACGGGTCGCCTCGGCCCGCAAGCCGCGCACGCAGAACCCGGATCAGCTCCGCATCGGCCGACAGCGACCGGCGGGGTGGGCCGGGGTCCGGACGGGGACGCGGCACTCCCTGGGGACCGACCCCGTGGAGGTGCACCTTCAGGCGGCGGGCCCCCGATTCGTCGTCCGACGACGTCAGGTTCCTCCAGAGCTGCTCTCGAACCATCGTGGCGAACAGGCCCGGCGGGTTACGCGTCCCCGAGGTCGTGGCGTGGGCGGCCGCCGCCAGGATCTTAAGCCGGTCCGATTCGCTCTCCGTCACGAGGCCCTGGGCCACGGCCTGCCGGTGCAGTTCCAGGATCCGTCCCGTGTCACGGAGGTCTTCGGGTCGGACGCGACGCAGGTCGGGCCGGGGAGGCCGCTCCCCCGCCCGCTTCCGGTCGATAACCCCATCGCCCCCGGCCGCGTCGGGTTCCTGGTTTCCGGATCTCGGAAGAGGTTCCCGGTTAGCCTTGGGGGGTGGCAGATCGAGGCCGGGTTCGTCCCGAGGGGGTGTCTGCCGGAGGTCGATGTGGCCCTCCGGCTCCCGCCACTGGGGATTGACGGAGTAGGCGCGTCCCCAGCGATTCATGGCGGCCTGATCGTCGCCATGGTCGGGCAGGAGCCATCCGTCGTGGACGAGTTCCTGTCGGGCGGCCTTGACGCGTCGGAGGTCGACGTCGAAGGTGCG
>JAQGHR010000019.1 GCA_028291545.1 Planctomycetota bacterium
CGGCGGCGGTGCTGAGCGTGCGGTGCCTGACCTGCACGACGGGGCGGTGGTCGCAGTTCTGGGGGCGGATCGACCAGTACGGGTTCCCGGCGGCAGCCTGACTCAACATAGATCCGAGGTCACACCCCCCAGAAACCATTTTGACCGTGTCGCCGTCACTTCGCCGGACGGGTACGCTTCTCCTGCGGGGCGGTCATGTAGCCTCGCCCTCGATCACAGACAACGGTTTCCAGCCGGTGATGATGAGCTTGTAGGCGTATTCGTGGACCGGCTTCCGGTCGTTGTCCATCCACCCGCTGACGTAAAACGGGCCGCTGAACGAGCGGGCCTTCGACACGCCGCGAAACAGGACGTGGTTGAATTTCACGCCGTCATAGCCCTTTGGGGCGGTTTCGAGAGGCTGCCAATCCCCCTGAGCGGCGGCATGCTCTCGGACGATGGCGATGGCTTGATTCCATACGGCATTGTCGCGATGTTCGTGAACATTGTCGGGAGCCTTGAACTTCTCGGCTTCTAGCTTCTCGATCAGCGTTTTCTCGATTGGAGGTATGGCACTCATGCTTTTTGCTTCCCCCTAGTCGTCATGTTATTAGCCTTTCTTTCCGCCATACGCTCTCTGGAATATTCGAGAAAACACGCTTTGCACCAAGTAGCCCTGCCATGGCGATTTATTACGTGCCATTTATTCTTGCAGCGGTGAAACCCATCAAGCGGCTTTTGCTGGCTGCACCTCATGCAGGGCAACTCGATCAGCGATTCAGCAGGTGATTTGGGGCTTGCGCCGGGCTCCGAGGCGGTCATGCGGCCTCGCTCGCGGGCTTCAGGACCGCTCGACCAACGTAATCCATCTCCTCGAAAGTTGCTCGGTAGAAGGCTTGCCCTCTTCCGCCCTCCATGATGCAGCATGGTCCGTTCTTTGGAGGCTCGCATGGAAGCTGGATAAAGCCTTGCGCCCCGAATGACTTCGGTTCCGTCACTTGCATAAAGCAGCCGATGAACCATAGGTTTCCGCAATGCTCGTTCAACTGCACTACATCGCCGCGCTGATACTCTCGCTGTCCAGTCACATCACCTCACTCTCAACCCCTTGGCGCAACGAGCACGAGGAAACTTGCGAGAGTCCGGGCACTCGCTGCGCAAAAAGGCTAAATGTGGATTGGGTAATGGACTCTCGCATTTCTCGACCGTAGTAGCTTTTTCGACTCGCGCAAGCGGTTTTTCACGCGTCGGCCCGGCCTTTTCCTCAAAAAGGATGGAGGCCAATTCGAGTTGCCGCAGGACGGATGAGTAACGACCCGGTAACCAGCCGCTTCCGCGCAGGGCGGTCGTGATAAGATGAGGGCCGATTCGGAGCCGAAATAGTCGGCTCGCGTTGCTTTCGGCTCGAAGGGCCTCCCATGCCAAAGACCATTCTCGCAGTCGCGCTCGTCCTGTCCGTCGCCGTGCTTCCCACGTCCCTCGCCGCTCAGGTCACGAGCCTGAACCCGGCCGATGTGGGGAATGCGTCGCTGGCTGCCGGAGGCGAGGTGGTTTCAGAAATCAGCAAGAATGTATTCATCGTCTTCCAGGGCAGGAAGGGCATCTACTGGTTCGGCAGCGACGGAGACGGCGTCTATCGCTACGACGGCAAGGCCATCGTCCATTTCACGATGAAGGACGGGCTGAGCCACGGCCGGGTCCGGGATATCCAGGAAGACAAGTCCGGCAACATCCTCGTCGCCACGCTGGACGGCATCGACAGGTTCGACGGGCAGAAGTTCGTCAACCTGACCGCGGAAGACAGCAACGCCCCGGACGGGGGATGGAGGCTGGAACCGGACGATCTCTGGTTCAGCAGCCTCTATGGAAAGCGGGGGCACAACGGGCCCTATCGGTACGATGGGAAGACCCTGTTCCGGCTGAAGCTGCCCAAGCATCGTCTCGAGGACGAGTTCACAGCCAGGAACCCGAACCCGGTATCCAGCCCCTATGAGGTCTACGACATCTATCGGGACCGACGCGGCCACATCTGGACCGGGACACTGATCTTCGGCGCGTGCCGCTACGACGGCCAATCCTGGGGCTGGCTGCACGAGAAACACCTGACCGAGGTTGCGGGTGGCGGCACGTTCGGAGTCCGCTCGATCCTCGAGGACAAGGAAGGGGCGTTCTGGTTCTGTAACACCCGCTACCGCTTCAAGGTCAGCCCGAAGGTCCGGGGAGACGGGCAAATCGATTACAAACGAGCAACGGGGATCGACTTCCGTACCCCGGCCGGTGGCGACATGATCTACTTCATGTCCGCCATCGAGGATGACGGCGGCAACTTGTGGATGGCGACCTATGACGAGGGCGTCTGGCGATATGACGGGCAGACCATGACGCGCTTTTCCGTGAAGGATGGCGACAAGGACGTCAGGCTGTTCTCCATGACCCGGGACAACCACGGCATTTTGTGGCTAGGCACTCCCGAATCGGGAGCGTACAAGTTCAACGGAAAGGCATTTGAGAAATTCAGGCCGTGACGACAGGACGGCGTCATTCCGATTCGCTCCATCACAGCCTGCGATCGGTCGAAACAGCACATGGCGGCATTCAACTCACCCAGGTACAATCCGGCGATGAACGAGCCTTCTTCACGCCTCAATGGTCGGGGAAAGTCGGCATGACCGTCACTGAAATCCTTGCACAGCTTAAGTCCCTCGGCGACGACGCTCGTCGTGCCCACAACACGAAGTCCGGCGCGCCCGACAACCAGTTCGGCGTGAAGCTCGGCGATATCCGCGCGATGGCCAAGAAGATCAAGACGGATCACGAACTGGCACTCAATCTCTGGGACACCGGCAACGTCGAGGCGCAGCTCCTCGCCACGCTCATCATCAAGCCCAAGTCGCTCTCCGCCGACGAGCTCGACAAGCTGACCCGCTCCGTCACCTGTTCGCAGGTGGCCGACTGGATGAACGCTTACGTCGTCGCGGAACACCCCGGGAAGGAATCGTTGCGTCAGAAGTGGATGAAGGCGAAGGATCGCTGGGCCGCCCGTGCGGGCTGGAACTTCACCGCCAGCCGCGTCAACAAGGACAGTGACGGCCTCGACCTGCCTGCGCTGCTCGATCGCATCGAGAAGGAGATGCCGAAGGCGATGCCGGAGGTGCAGTGGACGATGAACAACACGCTCGGCGCGATTGGCATCCACCACCCCGAGCACCGCGAGCGCGCCATCGCCATTGGCGAGAAGATCGGCCTGTACCGCGACTGGCCGGTGTCCAAGGGCTGCACTCCCCCCTACGTGCCGGTGTGGGTGGAGGCCATGGTGAAGCGTCAGGACTGAGCGAAACCCCGATCCTACTCGGTTCGAGGATGGGCGTCTCCCCTCCGGGGCCGGGCTTTGCGCGGGTCTCGTCGCTCCGCGACCGCTACGCGCCGCTCCAATCCCATGACGCGGAGAGCAGACCGACCGGGCTGTCAACGCGGCGGCTTGCCAAGGTCGTGGCGTCGGGCTTCCGTGCGCTTCGCGCGTGTGCAGCCCTTCTGCTCCCTCAAGCCCGAGTACGGGTGACCGCGCCGCCCAAATTCTATGGGGACTCGCCGTTGTCCAGCGAATGAGCGCCATGCAGGCGACATCGCTGCCCTCTACAACTTCAGACGAGGAACGACCCCATGACCAGCACCATCACCCGCGACCAGCTCCGTTCGAGCGTCCCCAGCGTCTTCGCCACCACCCCTTGGGAAGGCATGAGCCCCGCCTATCGTTTCATCCCGACCGCAGACGTCCTCGACCTCCTCGAAGGTCAGGGCTTCCGCATCACGTCAGCACGCCAGAGCCGATCACGAATTGAGGGCAAGGCCCCGTTTACCCGCCACTTGCTCAGGCTCCGCCATGAGAGCGTCATGGACGCCCGCGATGAAGTGCCCGAGGTAGTCCTCATGAACAGCCACGATCGCTCGTCCGCCTACCGCGTCTTCAGCGGCGTGTTTAGAACGGTTTGTGAGAATGGCCTCGTGATCCAGTCCAGTGACTTCGGCAGTTTCTCGATCCGCCATTCGGGCAGTCGGGACCTCTTCCAGCAGGTCAGAGACGCCACCTCCCAGATCATGGAGGGCGTGCCCGCCATCATGAACCGCATCGAGGCATGGAAGGGCATCATCCTTCCCCGTTCTCGCCAGGTCGAGTTCGCCCGCGAGGCGTGGGACCTGAAGCCTACCCCCGCCATTCCCCCGGTCTGGCTGCTCACCGCCCGCCGCGACGAGGACATGACCCTGCCCGATTGCAGCCGGGACCTCTGGAAGACGACGAACGTAATTCACGAGAGTCTCATGCGTGGCGGTCTTACCGGCCGCAACGAGCGAGGCCGCCGGGTGACGACTCGCCCGGTGAAGGCAGTCGAAGCCGACCTGCGGATCAATCGCCGACTGTGGGAGATGGCCGAGGCGTTCAGCCGGAACTGACCGAGGCACGGGGGCGGTTCGCCGCCCCCCCCTTTCTCGCCTCGTCACCTAGGCATTGACCTAACTGACGATCGCGGTATAGTTAGTCCGATGCCTAACCAAATGGCACAGCTGAATCTCGTGTTCCAGGCACTAGCCGACCCGACCCGCCGGGCCGTGGTCGAGCGGCTCGCGCGCGGGCCGACCGCGACGAGCGAACTCGCCCAGCCGTTCAAGATGGCCCTGCCGTCCTTCCTCCAGCACATGGATGTGCTCCAGAAATGCGGGCTGGTCCTGTCCCGGAAGTCCGGGCGGGTCCGCACCTACGAGCTCACCCCGAACACGCTGAGGGAAGCTGAAGATTGGATGGCAAGCCAACGTGCACTCTGGGAGCGACGCCTCGATCAGCTCGATTCCTTCCTCGAAGACCTCAAGGAGCAGTCCGAATGACGCCAGTGGACCCCAAGACCGACCTCGTGCTGGAACGCATCGTCGACGTCGCGCCTGAACTCGTCTGGAAGGCGTGGACGACGCCCGACTACCTGAAGCAGTGGTTCACGCCGGCCCCTTGGAAAACCGTCGGCTGCGAGATCGACCTGCGGCCCGGCGGGAAGTTCCACACGGTCATGGAGTCGCCCGAGGGGCAGCAATTCCCGAACACCGGGTGCTACCTCGAGGTCGTGCCCGACCGGAAGCTCATCTGGACCGGCGCGTTGCTGCCGGGCTACCGGCCGGCGAACCTGTCGGCCGACGTGCCCTTCGTTTTCACGGCGATCATCGAGATCGTGCCGCACGGGTCCGGCACGAAATACACGGCGACCGCCCTCCACAGCACCGAGGACGGTCGCTCGAAGCACGAGGCGATGGGCTTCCATCACGGATGGGGGGCGGCATTGGACCAACTCGTGGCGCTGGCTAAGAGCTGGTAGGCCTCGCGTGGCCGAGGAACGCCCGCCTCTTCGCAGCGGGGCGGCGTTCCGGTGGCAGGTCTCCAGGAGCAGGTTGCAGCTAAGGGGGCGACGAGGCGTTCGCGTTGCGGCTCAACCCTGCGTCTTACGCCTCGGCGCTCTCGATTTGCCGTTCTTCTGCACTCGAAACATCCAAGCGAGCTGGAGCCCTTTGAGCAGTTGCTCCGGGGTCGCCACCGCCAGCCGGATGTGCGTCGCGCCCATCCTCCCCCAGCCACCGGAGACAGGGAGGAAAACCTCCGGAGCCTCGGTGAGGAGCGACTGCTGCAGCTCGGGGGAAAGCATCAGGTTGCCGAGCCCGAGATGCTCGTGGGCGAGGGTCGCGAAGATGCGGCCGCCGACGCGGAAGTCGGCGGCGCCCATGTGAGCGCTCTCCTCGGCATCGTCAAAGCCAAGGGCCAGTTCCCGGAAGTCGTTCGCGTCCATGAACGCCGCCCTTCTGGCAGGGATGTCGCCGCCCCCTTCCGCAACCGACTGTCTCAAGGCCTCAGCCCCTCCACCGGGGACAGCACATTCGCATCGCGGGCCAGGAGCCAGCGGCCGTCGGGCTGTTTGCGGTAGATCGTGAGACGATCACCAGTGAGTCGACTCTCTTCTCCGCCGACGAGCGGGGACACGGATAGCGAGTCCCGGCTCCGCGTATAGGCAACCTCGCCGACGACCACGACCTCTTCTAACTCGCTGATGCAGCGGATCCGAACCTGTTCGTGGGCGGCCGAGAAGTTGGCGGAGAACCCATCCCGGCCGAGCGCCGAACGGCCCGGGTTGAGGAACACGACATCGTCCGTCATCAAGGCGAGCAAGCGGTCGAGGCCGCCGGCATTGACGGCGTCGATCCAGGCCGAGTGCACCTCGCGGATTGCTCGTTCATCTGACCCCATCCGCAACCTCCGTCGCCAAAGGAATGATCGCGCGGTTAGTCCTTCGCTTGTAAAGAGCTGTTCAGGCTCCTCATTGCTTTAGCGGCTTGGCATCGAGAAAGTCATTCACCATTGGGACGATCACGGCCATGCGCTCCATCAGGCTGACGTGTGTTGTATTGGGCAGAATGGCCAATCGCGATGCTGAGCGCGGCTGCATGTCGCCGAAAACGTCGCCACCCTTCAGGCGGAACATTTCCGAGATGTGCTCGAGCCGTACGCCGTCGGCATCGCCATGGATGAAGAATATCGGCGCCTTGGTGGCCTTGAGCTTGTCGACGCCAAGGTCGTACGGTTTCGAAGCCAGCGCGATGACGTGCTTGACGAATTCCGGGAATGCGTCCGGCGTCGGGCTCAGTTTCTTGTACTCGGCTTCGATCGGCGAGCCTTTGAAGGCTTCCGCCGTGAGTTTGGGGAGTGCGTCGACGGCTTCCTTGACCCAGCCGTCGTGGCGCAACACGGCCGAAATGCTGACGACCTTGCGCACTTTTTCCGGATGGCGGATCGCACATTCCATCGCGACTCCGCCGCCCATGCTGAAGCCGATTACGTCCGCGCTCGGGACTTTGAGGTGATCGAGCAGCGCCGCCACATCGTCGGCGAGGTTCTCGAAGCTGAGATCGCGTTTGATGTCGGCCGTGCGCCCGTGGCCCTGCAATTCGACGGCGATCACTTTCCGCGTCTTGGAGAGTTCGCCGATCCACCCGGTCCAGTTGCCCGGGATGGTCATGTACGCGCCGTGGAGCAGCACCACCGGATCGCCGCTTCCATGGACTTCGTAGTACATTTTGAGCCCGTTGACCGGCGCGTAGCCCACAGTTGGCGTCTCCTGCGCGGATACGATGGCCGGCACGAGCGTTGCCAGGAAAAAAGCGATGGTCTTCATGTTTGCTTCCTTGACGCTTGGATGGTGAGTGTCCCCTCAAGTGGTCGAATGGCGTTCCACGCATTCGACAGCAAAAACGGACTTTATCGCTCGCGTGCCGTACACGCCCCATTCGGGCCGTTCGGAGGTTCACAGACACGCTCTCACTTCCCGGCGCGAGCAGCCTCGATCTTGGCGATGTCATCGGAAACAGGCATTCGGTCCTCCCGTCGCTGATGACTTCGTCAGAAGGCGCGAAGCTCCTCCGACGGGTTGAACAACCGCTGCTTACCGCTGGCGGCCCGGACGACGTTCAGCCCGCCCAGGTGTCCGCACGCGTGGCCCGCGATGATGATGATCGCCTTCCCCGCCGTCTCGAACCCGCTGAACCCCGGCGGCTGGCACTTCGTCGGTCGATCCAGGCCCTCCTCGCCGACCTCGTCGAGGAACGCGTGCGTCTGTGCCCGCAGATCTTTGAACTTCTCCATGACTTCGTCGAACGGCGGGTAGTCCGCGGGGTCATCGGTGGGCTCGCTGCCCCAGTCGAACAGCGGCTTCCAGTGGTGGACCGGATTGGGCGTCCCGTGCAGCATCTGGTGCAGGCGGCCCTCGACCACCGTCAGGTGCCCGGCAATCCACATCGCGTGATTCCCACCCCACGGGCCGGGGCGAAGGAGCGGAGCATCGCTCATCTCGCCCAGGTACTTCATGCCCATGTCGCTGAACTTCAGGACGGTCCGAATGGCGTCCAGTGCCTTCATTGCTTTGCTCGCATATGGTTGTGTGGAATCTATACGCCTGTACGCTTCTAGCGCTTCTTGATGATCCTGTAATGCACGGCCGCCTCGGAAGCCTCGAAGCCGGCCACCTGGTAGTCCTCCTCCACCCCGAGCCCGCCCAGGAGCCGCTCGCCTTCCCCTACGAAAACCGGCGCCATGACCAGGTGCAGTTCGTCGAGGAGCCGGGCACTCCAGAAGGCCCGGACCGTGGAGACGCCGCCGTTGACCTTGACGTCCTTGCCGCCGGCCGCGGCCTGCGCTTGCTTCAGGACCTGTTCCGGCGAGCCGTCGACGAAGTGGAAGGTGGTGCCGTTCCCGAACTCCAGGGCGGGCCGGGGATGGTGCGTCAGCACGAAGACCGGGTGCTTGAAGGGCGGGTTGTCACCCCACCAGCCCTTCCAGTCCTCGTCGGCCCAGGGGCCGCGAAGCGGGCTGAACATGTTGCGGCCCATGATGGAGGCGCCCACGCCCTCGAAGGCCTTGGCCGCGTAGCTGTCGTCCAGCCCCGTGGTGCCTCCGTCGCTCCCAACCATGGACTTGAAGGTGCGGGTGGTGAGGAACCAGCTCATGATCTGGAAGGCGTTTTTGCCGAAAGGTTCGGACTGGCTCTGTTGAAGGCCGGCTCCGAAACCATCCATGGAACAGGTAAAGTTGCGAACCACGACTTTAGACATTCAAGGTCCTCCGAAGAGACGCAAAGCGTCAGTACATGAGAAATCTGGTTACAGGGGACAAGAGGAGCCGCAGTCGCTCCCGTGCCCGCGAACGGCCTTCCGAACCACACCCGTTCGTAGGTCCTTACGAGCCCTGTCGATGTCCCTCTGAATCGCCGAAGGGCCTCACTCGTCTCCCGACGGTCCGTACATGCCGGGGACGGGGATGTCGTTCAACCGGAGGTAGACGCAAAGGATCGCGCGGTGGTGGATCATGTGGTTGATGATGATCTGCCGAAGCACGGCCGACCTGGTCATCGTGAAGATCGGCTTGCCCGCATGCAAAAGCGTCCACGATTGACCCATGTGCTCCTCGTCGGCCCGAGCGATCGCTTCCCTCGCGGCCGTGACATTTCGGTCGAATGTCTCGAGAATCTCTCGGCTGTTCGTGGCCTTGGGAGGGGTATAAGCCTCGCCGCCGACGGGGGCGATATCCAGCTCCGGCGTTGCCATCGCATGCACGAGCCAGTCGGGGATATTCGCCAGATGGTTGGCGTTCCAGCCGATCGTGTGGGACTTCGGATGGGCCTGCCAGTCCAGCTTGTCGTCGGGGACGCGTTCGAGCACCTTGCGTGTGTTCGCCATCTCTTGGTCGAACTCGGGAAGCAGCGTTTCGGCGTAGGACATGGGTTTTCCCTGGCAGTGTCCAGATCGGTTTGCCGCGATCAGCCCGAGGCCGAACTGCGGATTTGGGGATTGGAACCATTTATCGGCCGTTTGTCAACGCCTGTACACTAAATTTCAAGGGTTGGGCGGTCCCTACCGGGCCGGGCTGTCGTGAACCGAGCCACGAAGGCGTGTCTCGGCCTTACGGCTTCCATCAGGGCTACCGCACTATAGATGCAGGGATTCCCTGCATGACTTGCAGTAAATAACTGTCATAGCAGTTACGCGTTCATGGCAACTTGTACATCGGATTGGCAATGTACTCCCGCACCGCTCCGCGGATGATCCGAGCCTTCGCCTCGTACCAGCTGACTCCGGTGGTGTAGAAATGGTGCTCCAACCGCAG
>JAQGHR010000022.1 GCA_028291545.1 Planctomycetota bacterium
ACTCGCCCCTGAACCCCAACCAGATGCTGAACCTCATGGGCGGGCAGCTCGACTTCACGACGGGCGCGTTCCGCGGGACCGCGGGGGGCACCGGGTGGGACTTTGCCAAGGGGGGGAGCGTCTCCATAACCGGCGCGATGCCCTCGCTGGGCATCGCGGCGGGCTCGACGCTCCTGGAGGGCTCGTTCACCGGCACCACGACCGTTCGCCCGCTGGATGCGATCGACCTGAAGATCCTGGGGGCCACGTCCCTGCATGTCGTCAACCCGAAACTCGCGAGCTTCCTGGGCCTCAAGACGGGGAGCACGATCTCCTCGCAGCTCTCGGACATCTTCCACGCCCAGGGCACGCCGGGGGCGTCGTTCGCGAGCGACTGTCCGGCCAGTGAGCATCAGATTCCCGAGCCCGGCATGATCGAGCTGTATGCGTCGACGCTCCTCGGATTGACCGCCTGGGGCCATCGCCGGTTACGCGCCCGACGCCCCGGTTGATCGCCGATGCCGGGTTATGCACTCTTGCCGGTGCGATCATCGTCGTCCTCTTGGAATTCACATGACGATAATTTCCCCAAGACTGCCCCCCGCCCCCGCCAGCAGGCTCGGCGCATGGAAAAGCCCCGCGAGCCGGGTGACTCGCGGGGCCGGCGACTCTGGACGTCTCGCGGAGACCTTCCTCACGCGGCCCGCCTGCGCCTCCACGCGAATCCGGCGAGCGTCAGCCCGCCCAGCCCCGCCAGGGCCAGCGATGACGGCTCGGGGACGGCCCTGGCCGGGTTGCTGTAGCGGATATAGCTGATGTCCCCCTGGACGTTCCCCCCGGTCGGCGTGCCATCGCCGAAGAAGACCGCCGACGGGCCGGCGAACCCCCCTGGCAATATCCCCGCGGCCACGACCGCCTCGTCGATGCGGAGGACGAACGCGTGGGTGACGCCCGCGGTCGTCAGCCGGAACGCATGGAAGGCCGACGGGTCGGCGAACGTGCCGTTGTAGCCGCTCCCGTACAGGCTCCAGCCCGCCGGCCCCACCACCAGGTAGGCCGAGGCGTTGGTGTCGGAGAAGCCGATCTCCAGCTCGAACCCGGCGCTCGTGGTCGTGGTCCTGACCCCGAACCCCAACTCCGCGCTGAGGGAGGAGTCATAGCCCGGCGAGAGCTGGTAGCCGGCGTAGACGTCCGACCCGAAGGGCATCGTGTTCACCTATAGCAGGCCGCCCGAGACCTGGAATACGGCCAACTCGGACACCCCGGCGGACGAGATGTAGTCCAGCCCCTGCCCGGTGGCGCTGGGCAGTGCGGCGGACAGGCCGAAGTCCAGGGCGAAGCCGAAATCGGCCCGGGCCACCCGGCCCGAGAAGGCGAGCCCCAGGCACGCCAGCCATAGCCACGTCGCACGCACGCCCCGCCGTCTTCCCGAGGGATTCATCATCGCGGCCGTTCCGGATCGGGATTGTCCTCGAGGGGAGGGCGGTCTGCCCTCGGCGACCTTGCCGCCCCCATCCTCGTCGATGGGCAGGCCCCGCGACGCCGCCGGGCCTGAGGCGTGAGATGGTAAGCGATGCGGGCGAGCCCGGGCAATACATGCCGCCTCCGGGGCCGAACCCGGACGCCTCGGGCCTACGCGACGAGGATCTCGCCAAGGCTGCCCCCCGCCCCCGCCAGCAGACTCAAGGCTTCCGCGTCCAGGACGTCATCGTGGGCCTCGTCATCGTCCTCGTCGTGGTGGACCGACAGGTATTCGCCGTCACCGATGGTCTCGCGCAGGAGGCCGAGCATCTGCTCCTCGAAGTCCGGGGTGAGCGGATGGTCCGAGGGGTAGCTGAACCGCCTCTCGTCCGTCGGGTCGCGATTGATTGCTTCCTCGAAGCCCGAGTACATGATGTTCTTGGACTGCATCGTGAACTTGACGTGGCTCTCCTCCTCCACGGGCAATCGGGTGTGGTCGCCGAGGAACTCCATCGGCATGTCGCCGTTGCCCGTCGAGTCGCCACGGACGCCGTAAACCTTCCGGTAGTAGTCATTCCGGGTGAGCCAGTCGACGATGAACTCGATCTGCTTCTCGTAGCGCATGTGGGGCACCTTGAGCATGTCCACGATGTCGCACAGGGCGTTGGTGAGCACCACCCAGGTGAAATCCATATTGCGGCCCCAGTCGACGCCCAGGTAGAGCTTCTCGAAGACGACTGATGCCGCCGCCGGCCGGGCGCACGACCTGAGCCGTTCCTCCGAGACGAAGTTGCCCTGCTCCACGTCGTCGATCAGGTAGTAGTTCAGCTTCACCTGGACGTTGTTCCAGCCCTTCTTCCTGAGGATGCGCGCGAAGGTCCGCTCGTACTTGAGATGCTTGGGGTCGCCCGTCTCCTCGAACATCGCCCGGCGGTCGCGGATCACCTCCTCGGCATCGACCACGATGGCCTCCGAGTCCGGTTCCTTGCCGTCGCAGCCGTTCTTGAAGTCGCACTTGCGGGTGCATCCGACCCCGATCATCCAGGTCACGCCGTCGGTCGATGTCAGCATCGGGTTCAAGTCATCGGCCCGCTTCTTGTCGTTGCATTTGTGGGCCTCCTCCACGATCAGGATCATGAGCGTCTTGGACTCGTTGGTGGCGTTGACGCCGAGCGAGAACTTGAAGATCTCCGCGTTGAGTTTGTCCCGCAAGAACGCCCGGATCGTCTCGGCGTTGTTCTCGCGGTCCTCAACCAGCCATCCCTCTTTCAGCTTGACGAGGGGCTATTTTATGCGATCGATGTCAGTTTTCACGATCTCGCCCTTGGGAGACGCGATGCCGACCTGGACTTCCTCCCCGGCCAGGTGGCGGTAGAAGACAATATAAGAAGCGGACCAGGAGCGTGACCGTTTCCGTCTTTCCCGATTGCCTCGCGATCTTGATGTAGACGTCCTTGGGCTCGATGAAGAGCGAGGACAGGCAGGCCCTGGCGATGCGGAGCTGGTAGCCGTACAGGTGATAGCCGAACTCAGGTGATAGCCGAACTCCTGGCTCGTCCAGGCGACGAACAGGCGGAGGATCTTCTCGAATTGGGCTGGGGTCACGGCGGAAGTGTACAGGAATCAATCGGCGCGGGCCGCACTCCGGTCGGCGGGAAATCGCCGCCACGCTCTAAGGATGGTGCCGATCGATCGTCTCTCTTCCGGGACCCCGCGATCGATGGCTGGACTCCGAGGAGGATTCACGATGAAGAGGATCACCGCCCTGCTGGCATTCGCCACCCTGATCCTGGCCGGCGCCGGCCCGTGCTTCGCCGAGATGGACATCGAGTTCGTCTCCAAGGAGCGGGCCAAGAAGCTGGGCATGGAGATCCGGTTGAAGGGGAACGGACCGGACCAGTTCTGGGTGGAGCTGGAGTTCAAGGCCGAGGGCGAGCTGAAGGACTTCGACCGCGTGACCCTGGAGATCCGGGAGGGGGAGAAGCTGCTGGTGGGCTACGCGCCCTTACAGCCTCACCCGTCGACGTCGGGGCGCGTCCTCGTGGGTTTCATGGCCGACCGCGCCTACCTGGACAAGGTCACCCTGAGGGTGGTGTCGGGCAAGCCGATCAATTACATCGGTCGCGAACTCCGGGTGAGGGATTTCGTCGACTTGAAGAAGCCACGTTGAGGCCCGCAACGTCCACCCTCGCGATGCAGCGGACTCCGTCACTCACTGCCGATCCACCTAGCTCTGTTTGACGTGGATCTTGCCTTGTCGTGCGGTGACGTATGAGCCGTCCGCGATCTTGATCCGAAGCTCGAACCACTGATTGTCCCCGACATGCCCACTCGTGTTGCTCCCTAGCTTCACGCGGACCGTCGTGTTCGTTGTCGCGGATGACTCGACCTCGGCCAACGTGAGCGAGGCGATCTGCGTGGAGCTGGCGTCCGAGAGCTGAAGCCACGGCGTCCCGCCCTCGGTGGCGGCCACGTAGAAGTAGACCGCGCCCGTGTCGGAGCGGGGGATGGACGTGCCGCGTTTCGCCGGCACGGCCCAGTCCTGCCTGTACTTGAGGGGATACTGGAGGAACACGTCCTCATTCTCGGCGACGGCGATATCGCTCGTAACGTAATTCTATTATATGATGATTATTGCGGTATCGTGAACATTCCCAACCCGGAGCGTGTTCGCGTCGCGGACGTTGCCCATCAGGATCGTGTAGGTGATCGTCCGGCGTTCGTGATGATGCCGGCGGGCACGGAGAACTCGACCAGCGCGAACTGGGTCCCCGTGTGCGGGCTCCACGGCGGCCGCCTGAGGTAGGGCTGCTGGAACAGCCACTCGATGCGGGCGAGGATCGGCGCCACCCGGAGCAGCGGCGTGTCGATCGGCTGGATCTGGCGTGCGGCCTTGGGTTGAACCGTCTCCTGCGGGTAACAGTCCATCAGGGCCTGGCGGAAGACGAAGGGGACCTCCACCGGCTGTTGATGCCCCTGCGCCCTCGGCGGTCGCGCCTCCGGCCTGTTCCAGTCGAACTTCGGCCGGACGTAGACCGGGGCCGTCTCAGGTGTCTGGGTGCGTGCCTGGGGCTTATTCTGCTGGGCCGGGGGGCTCAGCCAGTCGAGCTTCGCCGGGGTGGAGATCGCGAGGAACGGGCTCTCGGTCGGCTGCGGCCTCGCCTGCGGGCGATTCGGCTGGGACACGATCGTCAGCCAATCCAGGCTCGCGAGCGCGACGGTGATCGGGATCAGGGTCTGAACGGTCGCGTCGGGCTGCGGCCTCGCCTGGGCCTTCTGTTGCGGGGCCTGCGTGAACAGCCAGCCGTCGACCGCAGCCGCGGGCGTGGCCACGAGGGGCTGCAAGGCCTCGAACCGCTGGGGATACTGGAATCGCATGGGCTATCAGTAGGGGATGACTTCGAGCCGCTCGCGGTGCCGCTCGAACGGGTTGACGAACCACACGTCCATGGCGGGGATCGCCGGAGGCGACGCTGGCGTGGCAACGATCCTCCGGGACTGGATGGTCCGGAAGGGCTGGGAATTGAGCGACTGGACCTCGGCCGCCGACAGGGCGCGGTTCCAGATCCAGCCGGCGGCCACATCTCCGGCCGTCCAGATGCCGTACGTGCCGAGCTTGCCCGAGTAGACGCCGCCGGCACCGATCAGGACGGTGCTATTCACCCCCGCCGAGGTCGCGGCGAGGTCCGGCTTGCCGTCCACTTAGCTCAAAACGTTGCCGCCGGAGAAGATGCCCACACCGAGGTGCCAGAGCCCGTCATTGACGGTCAGCGTCCCGGCGGCGTTGACGTTGACGGCGCCGAGCTTGAACTTGCCGCCGCTGCACATCACATGGAAGTTGTTGTTGTTGGTCGTCGTCTGGCCGTAGCCGAGCAAACACATATTGCTGGCGGCGGCGGTGGCCCGGAAGAGCACCGCTATCGTCACGGGGTTAGTGCCCGTCGGTAATCCCGCATCGTTGCCGGTCGCCTGCTGGTTGGTGCCGTTGTAGGTGAGCTTCGGCCCGTAGGGGCTATTCCCCCACGGCGGCGCATTGGACGTCGCGAGATTCCTGCCCCCGACGAGATCGGCGAGCGCGGTGCCGCCGCCCTCGGCGAAGAGGAACTGGCGCATCAGGCCCTGTGAGAGCGGATGGGTGCGGTTGATCTGCGCCCCCACGAGCGGCTTGTTCAAGCCGGTGTAGGGACGTTTGAAGGGCACGGCGGAGGTGGAGGATTACGCGATCGAGTCGCCGGTGAACATGAACGCCTCGACGGCCGTGGCTTGACCCGTTCCCGAGCAGTCGGCGACGAGGCGGATGCGCTTCACGGCCGCGAGATCGACCTGTACCAGGTTGAAGATGTTAGCCCCGCTGTAGATGGTCGATCCGGTCTGGGCGTTGACGAGGTTGTCCTCGATGGTGATGCTGGTGTTCAGGACGATGGATTTGACTCTTCCCCATTCCGAGTTGTCGATGTAGATCAGCGTGCCGGCGACGAAGCCGGCGGTGGCGGCGACGGTGATGACGTTCGTGCCCGAGGAGACGGTGCCCGAGACGGCCTGCGCGGTGACGGCGGCGAAGTCGGAGGAAGGCAACGGGATGGTAAACCACTGGCCGTCTTCCGAGGACTTCATCGAGACTTCGAGGCGGAAGTTGGCGACGGCCGTCAGCGCGGTGGCGATGCGGCGTCCGAAGTGGATGCCGATGGAGGCGGCGAACTTGGAGGAGACGTCCACGGCGGTGCCGAGGACCACCGTGTTGGAGGCCACGGACTGGAGCGCCAGGAGGGTGATGCCGTCGGTCTTGGAGAGGACTGCCATGAGAGAGGCTTAGGAATTGAGCTGGGACGTGATCTCATCGGCGAGGGTTTGCTCGGCGGTGGCGATGGTGGATGGCGCGGCATACTCGGCCTTGCACTGGGCGATGAAGGCCGCGACGGATTCCTCATCCATCTTCATCCGCTTGCTGGCGATGTAGTGTACGGTGCCCGCGTCGTCTTTCAGCGTGGCGGTGAGCGAGCCCGCGGCGGGTTCCTTGTCGGTGGCGGGGGAGTCGATGGTGGGGTCGGCTGTCCAGGTGGGCATGACGGGTGGGGTTAGAGGCGGGTGAGGAGACCCTTCTTGAAGAGTTCGAGCTTCCGAGCGAAGGGCACGCAGGTGTGACAGGACGAGCCGCCGGCGGTCACGGAGTTGCAGGGGGGGGCGGAAGCCGCGGACGGTGCCGGAGCCGCGGACGATGCGGAAGTGGTTGCCGCAGTGGCAGCGCTGGGCCGTCTCGGCGACTTCCTTGCCGTTGATCTCGAGTGATCCGGCGACTTTCACGGGGCGGGCGGGGAAGGGGTACTCGGCCCACAGGAACGTCGCGACCACGTTGAAGGCGGAGGTGACGGCGTTGGTGACGAGCGAGATGCCGTTGTCGGCGGCGGTGGCCGGCAGCACGAACTCGCAGCCGCAGGCGGCGACCCAGCGGAACGTCGCGCGCTGGTTGGCGGCGAACTGGTAGCCGTAGGAGCTGGCCGTGAGCGTGGGCTCGACCGTGTGGTTGAAGCCCGTGGCCGCGAGGGAAGCCGGGCCGGCGGGGTCCAGCCCGATCGGGGTGAAGGCGGTGCTCGTGCCGGCGGCGGTGTGGCGATGGAGGTAGTACGAAGCCGCCTGGTCGGCCGGGGTGACGTCGGAAGCGAGCGTGAACTCGAACAGCCGGGGGCGGACCGTGGCGGCCGAGGTCAGCGAGATCACCGTCTTGGCGGCGGTGTTCGTGCGGTTGCCGGTGGCGGAGTACTGGCGGGGCATGGGGGTGGGGAGGAAGGCTACTGCGCCTTGCAGAAATAACTTAAGTTCCCGGCCCGTACAATTCTTGTATGGGCCAATCAGCTCCTCACGACTGGAGAGAGTGGCGGCGGCTGAGAGCGCTGGAACACCATCAGCAGGGGTGGATTCAGCGAGACATCGCCGCCGCTCTCGGTGCTACCGAAAGCGCCGTCAGCCAATGGCTGGCGTCCGCCCGGCGGGGCGGGCCAGAGGCGCTCACCTCGCACACCGACCGGCGAGGCGTGGCTCCCGAGCTGACCCCCGACCAAATGCGTCTGATCCCCGATTTCCTCTGGCATGGTGCCGAGGCGTATGGCCTTCGGGGGGACCTCTGGACCTGCGGCCGGGTCGCTGGTGTGATCCAAGAGGAGTTCGGCATCACATACAGCGAGAGCCAGGTGTCGCGGCTGCTCAAGAATCCGGGATGGAGTCCGCAGGTCCCGATCACCCGGGCGATCCAGCGGAACGAGGAGGCGATCGCGCGGTGGCGGGTGAAGTCCTGGCCCGCGTTGAAGGAGAAGGCCCGCCGCGAGCGTCGGGGGCTTGTTTTCGTGGACGAATCGGGGTTCTACCTGTGGGCGGCTCTCCGTCTGTAACCGTCCACGGCCTGGGTTGCGTGCCCAAGGCAGCTGGATTATAAGGTTGGCATGAATCGGACGAGCGCGATCCCGCAACACATCTGGGGCAGCCTCTCGGACGATGCCCGTGTGTGCCTCGGAGCCATCGTCGAAGGGTTCGAGAAACGGATCGCCCACCTGGAGTCCAGGCTCAACCGGAACTCCTCCAATCGTTCCAAACCGCCGTCGTCCGACCCGATCGGCGTCAAGCGGAGGCCGCCGACACGCGTCGCATCGGCGGCGGGACCGACAGTGAGGCGGGAAGTCGGTTCGTGGAGCGGATGCTGTCGGTGGTCGCGCCGTGCCGGCGGCAGGAGCGGGGTGTGCTGGGGTACCTCGCGCAGTGCCATCGAGCCCGCCTCGATCACCTCCTGCGCTCCTGCCCGCTGCCTCTCCCGTCGGCGCCTGCGCCTGACCGATGGCCGCCCTTCGATAGAGCCCGCACCCGTCCGCGGGCCCACCTCCCTGATGAGTGAGCGACCTATGAACCTCCACGTCGGCACCAGTGGCTACTCCTACAAGCCATGGAGGGGCACGTTCTATCCCGAGGGCCTGCCGGTCCGGCAGATGCTCCGTTATTACGGCGAGCGGTTTCGCACGGTCGAGATCAACAGCACGTTCCATGGCATGCCCAGGGCTTCGGTCCTGGAAGGATGGGCCGGCGCGGTCCCCGCCGATTTCCAGTTCGCGCTCAAGGCGCCGAAGCAGATCACGCACGTGCGGAAGCTCATCGACACGGGCGACTCGGTGTCGCATTTCCTCGAGGTCGCCGGAGCATTGACGGCGCACCGAGGGCCGCTGCTGTTCCAGCTGCCGCCGGCGTCGAAGAAGGACGTGAGAGGGCTGCGTGTGCTCCTTGCGTCGCTACCATCGCAGCTCCGCGCGGCATTTGAGTTCCGCCATCCCTCGTGGTTCGACGACGAGGTCTTCGGGCTGCTACGCGATCATCGCGCGGCGCTGTGCGTCGCCGATGCCGCGGGCGACCTTGATGTCGCATTGGCGGCGACCGCGGATTGGGGCTATCTACGGCTGCGCCGGCCCGACTACGGCGACACGGAACTCGAGGCGTGGGTGAAGCGGGTACAAGAACAGGACTGGCAGGAAGCGTTCGTCTTCTTCAAGCACGAGGATGAAGGCAAGGGGCCGCGGATGGCGAAACGATTCATGGAGTTGGCCGGAGGTCTGACTCCATGAATGTCCGGACTCAAGACCCCGGACCCCGACCTCGACGCTCACGGAGGAGCATCGCCGACTACGAGCCGAATCCGATGGAAGTCCGTGAACGGCTACCTCCGTCTAACAGGCTATCCGGTAATGGCTCGTCGCCGTAAACTCTTGCTCGGTCAGGAGGCTCGCAGGACACACGGGCGACGGAGCATGACTCGATGCGAAAGCCTTATCCGTCCGATATCACCGACGAGCAGTG
>JAQGHR010000026.1 GCA_028291545.1 Planctomycetota bacterium
TCGCGATGAATCGTTCTTTCGTGAAGATCGGCGTGGGGACCGGCCTGATCATCATCGCGTACTTCGCGCTGATCTTCGCGTTCGTGACGCGGGATCAGAAACTCCAGGACCAGATCCTGGAGCTGACCCAGCAGCGCGACCAGGTGCGGTCCAACCTGAAGTCGGCCGAGGAGATCAACAAGCGACTCCAGACGAACCAGTTGCTCTCGTCGAGCTTGTTTTCGGCCATGGGCAGCTCGTGGCAGGGCGTCTCCGGCGTGGATCTGAACGCGCTGCCGGATCAGGATCGGCGTCCGACGCGGATCGCCCTGGAGATGATCGAGGAACTCCAGAAGAACGTCCGGCTCTGGCCTCGCATCGACGGAGCCTGGATCACCGGCCGATTCGCCAGGGTCGCCGGGGGGTCCAAGGCCCCGATCACGGGCCTCTCCCACGCCCTGGCCGGGTCCACCGACGCCGCGT
The DNA here is from genome assembly GCA_028291545.1 of Planctomycetota bacterium. Taxonomy (GTDB): domain Bacteria; phylum Planctomycetota; class Planctomycetia; order Isosphaerales; family Isosphaeraceae; genus JAQGHR01. Next base: position 463 of record JAQGHR010000026.1, read on the forward strand.
ATCGGCAGACTGCGGCACGACTCCTCGGCCGTCTCAAAGATCTGAAGTGCGTCAATCCGCTGACCAAGGCCCTGGAAGATGACTCGCCCGCCGTTCGTGAGGCCGCGGCCTCGGCCCTCGGTGAGATCGGCGGGGGCGTGGCCTCGGGCAATCTGATCTGGGTCCTCGAATCCGACCCCAATCCGACGGTCCGCGCCAGCGCCGCGCGGGCGATGGCCTCGTGCGGAGGGTGGGCGCACACCGACCGCCTGTCAAAGCTCCTGGGAATTGAGCCTTCCGTCGACACCCGCATGGAGATCATCACGGCCATCGTGAAGATCGGTGACCCGCAGGCCGAAAGACTGATCGTCATCGGACTGGAAGATCCGAGCGCGCTGGTCCGTGCCCGGACCGAGGATGCGCTGGAGGGGCTGGGCGCGCTGAGGCTTCCGCTCGACGACTCGATCTACCGCATCGTCCCGATCGCGGACTATCTGACGCTGGCGCAGGCCGGCAAGACGGCCCGGGTGAAGCGTCGGGATGGCTATATCTATTTCGAGGTGAACACCGAGGCGGACACGACCGTCGACGGCGTGAGCATTCTTCGCCATGAGCGCTCGTGGTATCGGTCGAAGGAGTCCTGATCGTGGCGGCGCGGTTGGGGTCGCGGTATCGTGTCAGGCTCACGATGCTCCGAACGCCCGGCGAGAGATCCACGATGCAACGGCTCCGTCTCCTCCCGCTCGCCTTCCTCGTCTCGACCCTGACCGCGAAGGCCGCCGATCTGCCCGCGCCTCCGCCGCCGGCCGATTTCACGCTGGTGAAGTGGGGCGCGGTCGTCGATTATTTCCACAAGGCCGACGCCGCCTCCGACCGCGTCGTCGTCCGCGAGCTGGGGAAGACGACCGAGGGGCGGCCCTATCTCGCGGCGTTCGTCTCCAGCGCCGAGACCATTGCGGACCTCGATCGGTTCAAGTCGCTTCAGCGTCAGATCGCCGACCCGTCGCTCACGTCCGATCCGTCGAAGACGCTCGCCGAAAGCAAGGCCGTCGTCCTCATCACCTGCTCGATCCATTCGAGCGAGACCGCCTCGACGTTCATGGCGATGAAGCTCCTGCACGAGCTGGCGACCGGAGACGATGCTGAGACGAAGGAGATCCTCGACAAGACCATCCTGATCCTCGTCCCCTCGGCCAACCCGGACGGCGTGGACATCGTGGCCGACTGGTACGAACGGACCAAGGGCAAGCCGTGGGAGGGCGACGGCCTGCCCTGGCTCTACCACAAGTATGCTGGGCACGACACGAACCGGGATTGGTTCATGTTGAATCTCAAGGAGACGCAACTTCTCACGAAACTCCTCTATAAAGAGTGGTTCCCGACGCTCGCATACGACGTCCACCAGATGGGATCTCGCGGCGCTCGCCTTTTCGTCCCCCCGTTCTACGACCCGATCAACCCGAACCTGGATTCTCGGATCACCCAGTCGATCGCGATCGTCGGCGCCCACATGGCGGCCGACCTCGCCGCGAACGGCAAGAAGGGGGTGCTCACCCACGCCATGTACGACAACTGGTGGAACGGCGGCAATCGCACGACCCCCCAGCGCCACAACATCGTGGCCGTGCTGACCGAGGCCGCCAGCGTCAAGCTCGCCTCGCCGATCTTCCTGGAAAAGGATCAGTTGCGCGCGGCGACTCGCGGTTTCACCGACTATCGCCCGGCCGTCAACTTCGCCGATCCCTGGCCGGGGGGATGGTGGCGCCTGGCCGACATCGAGCAATACGAGAGGATCTGCGCCCGATCGATCCTGACCTTTGCCGCGCGCTACAAGGACCGCTTGCAGAGCGACTACCGGAAGATGGGAGTCGATGCGATCCAGAAAGGTCAGACCGATCCGCCGTTCGCCTGGGTCGTGCCCGCCGGCTCTCCCGACCCCGGCACGGCCGCCGAGATGGTCCGCATCCTCCACGACACCGGCGTGAAGGTCCACCAGGCGAAGACACCCCTCCTGGCGGGAGGCGTTACCTATCCCGCGGGCAGTTGGGTGATGCTGGCCGCGCAGCCTTACCGCCCGCATCTCAAGGACATGATGGAGCGGCAGGAGTATCCCCCTCGCTTCTCCGCGACCGGCGAAGCGGAGGCCCCGTACGACGTGGCCGGCTGGACGCTTCCGCTCCAGATGGGCGTGCGGGCGGTGCCGCTGGGGGTGAAGTTCGAGGTGAAGGGGCTTATCCCTGTTGAAGAGGTCGCCAAGCCGGCCGGTGCCATCGTCGGCGATCGCGGCAAGGCCGGAATGTATGCGATCGACGACAGGGCCAACGACGATTTCCTCGTCGTCAACGCCCTCCACGCCGCCGGTGTTGAGGTTCGACGGGCGACGACCGATGCCGAATGGCCTGGTCGCGGCATCGAACCCAGGAGTCTCATCTTCGCCAGGGACGAGGCGGCCGATAAGGTGCTCGACTCCGTGCTTCCCAAGGCCTCGACCCGCGTCCGGGCGATCGGTGTGTCCTTCGAGGGGGACATCAAGAAACATTCCTCGCCGGTCCCGCCGCGCAAGCTCGGCCTGTATCAACCCTGGGATACAAGCATGGACGAGGGTTGGACCCGTCTCGTGCTGGAGAAGTTTCATTTCCCTTATGTCACCCTCCACAACAGCGAGATCCGGGCCGGCAATCTCGATGAGCGAATTGATACCTTGATCCTCCCTTCGATTGACGCCAAGACGCTTCGCGAGGGCTATGCCCCCGACGCCACGGAACCGGCGTACGTCGGCGGCCTGGGACGCGAGGGCCTGGACGCGATCCGAAGATTTGTGCAAGACGGGGGCACCCTGGTCTGCCTGGAAGATTCGTGCACCTACGCGATCGAAGACCTGGGGCTGGGCGTGACGAACGTGGTCAAGGGATTGAAGACCTCCGAGTTCTACGGCCCCGGGTCGATCGTGCGCGTTCGTCATAGTCCCCCGACTACGGACAATTCGCTCACGGTCGGAGTCCCTGGGGACGGTTCGGTTTACTTCGACCGATCGATGGCCTTCGAGGTAGGTACGGGCACTCAGGCCGCGATCCTCAGCCGGTACGCCACGACGGACGTGCTCCAGAGCGGATGGCTGCTCGGCGGCGCCAGGATTCAGGGCAAGGCGGCGCTCGTGGATGTCTCGTTCGAGCAAGGCCATGTCATCCTGTTCGGCTTTCCCCCGCAGCATCGCGGCCAGCCGCACGGGACGTTCCGGCTGCTGTTCAACGCCCTGAGGAGATAATCCTCGGCGCGCCGTTTGCTTTTCGAATGTGGGTCCGCCCATACGGAAACACTCGGAGAACCACCATGGCCGCGAACGCAACCTTGGAAGCCAAGAGGGTCGAACCTCACGAATTCGAAGAGGGCACGATCACCAAGACGATCGAACACTACACGAGCCAGGTACCGTCCGGAGCTTACCTGAGCCTGGCCATCGGTTCGATTGGTCTCTCCGCCCTTCTTCAAATGGCCGGGCGCAAGCACGATGCCCAATTCGTCGGCCAGTGGGTCCCGACGATCCTGCTGCTCGGCCTTTACAATAAGCTGGTGAAGCTCCAGGGTTCGGATTGACGGACCGGCACGGTTGTCGGGTGGGCCGCCTCCTCGCGGCCCGCTCGATCGTTCCGACTCGATCCTCTACCCGGTGACGATCGCTCACGATTATAATTCCTCGTTGGCCTCGCTTGACCGTTCGCCCCGAGGGATTCGCTCGTGCTTCGGATCGTCCCTTATCCTCATCCCGCCTTGCGTTACGAGTCACGGCCGATCGCGACGATCAACGACGCGCTTCGGGCCCGCGTCCGGGAGATGTTTGACTTGATGTACGCCGCCAAGGGCATCGGCCTGGCCGCGAATCAGGTCGGATTGCCGCTGCGCTTCTTCATCCTCAACCTCTCGGCGGATCCAGGAAAGCCCGAGGAGGAAGTCGTCTTCCTGAACCCCGAGATCGTCAAGCGGCATGCCTCGATCGAGGGCGAAGAGGGCTGTCTGAGCTTCCCGGGACTGTACTCTCAGGTCCAGCGCGCCCGGAAGGTCCGCGTCCAGGCGTTCAACCTCGAAGGTCAGCCGATTGACATCGAGGCGCACGACCTGTTCAGCCGGGCCATTCAGCACGAACTCGACCACCTCGACGGCAACCTCTTCATTGACCGCCTCACGCCCGACCTGCGCGACAAGGTCGAGACGAAGGTCCGCACCATCGAGTCCGGCTTCCGCAAAGCCCAGGCCGCGGGCGAGTATCCGTCGGATGCGGAAATCCTCCGGGAACTCGGCGCGATCGCCGCCACCGGCGCGGTGCCTTCAGTCGGCGAAGCGTCATGAAACTCGTCATGTTCGGCACCGGTGACTTCGCGCTCCCGACCTTTCAGGCGGTCGTCGCCGCCGGCCATGAGGTCCTGTCCCTCGTCACCCAACCCGATCGCCCCCAGGGCCGCAAACAAGAGCTGATCCCGAGCCCGATCAAGCGAGACGCCATCGCTCGTGGGATTCCCGTGTTCCAACCCGAGGACGTCAACACGGCCGGGGCGGTCGAGGTGATCCGTTCGCTAGGCCCGGAGCTCCTCGTCACGGCGGCCTACGGGCAGATCCTGTCGGCCGAATTGCTCGGCGCCGCGCCGCTCGGAGGAATCAACCTGCACGGGTCCATTCTGCCCAGATATCGAGGCGCGGCGCCGGTCGCTCGCGCCATCCAGAACGGCGAGACCGAGGCCGGCGTGACCGTGATCCGGATGACGCCCAGGATTGACGCCGGCGGCATGATCTCGATTGCCAGAACGCCCATCGACCCCGACGAGACGGCCGGCGATCTGGAAACCCGGCTGGCGAAGCTCGGCGCGCCTCTGGTGGTCGAGACGATCGCAGGCCTCGCCGAGGGCACCGCCACGATCTTGCCTCAAAGTACGTCGAAGGTGACACGAGCCCCCAAGCTCTCGAAGGACGAGAGCCCGATCGATTGGTCGAAATCCGCCCAGGCGATCCATAACAAGGTCCGCTCCTTGCAGCCCTGGCCCCAGGCCGAGACGTTCTGGCATCCCAGCGAACTCGGCAAGGCACCGATCCGGTTGATCGTGCAGAGGACGGCGGTCGCTGAAGGGCAGGGGCCTCCGGGAACGGTGATCGAGGCCGCGAAGAATCGCCTGATCGTCGCGGCGGGCGAGTCGGCCGTGCAGATCCTGACGGTCCAGGTTCCCGGCAAGACGCCGATGCCGACGGCCATCTTCTTGAATGGCTATCACGTCTTTCCCGGCGATCGAATGGGTCCCCTCTGAAGGCGCAAACCGCATGCAATACCGCACCCTGGGCCGCACCGGCTGGCCCGTCTCCGAGATCGGCTACGGCATGTGGGGGATGGCCGGCTGGAGCGGCTCGGAAGACGCCGAGTCGTTGGCGTCTCTGGAGCGGGCGGTCGAGCTCGGCTGCACCTTTTTCGACACCGCATGGGGCTATGGCGCGGGGCATAGTGAGAGGCTGCTGGGCAAGGTCGTGCGGGCGCATCCCGACAAGACCCTGACCGTCGCCACCAAGATTCCGCCCAAGAATTTCACGTGGCCCTCGCGGCGAGGCTTCACTCTCGACGAGTGCTTCCCGCCCGATCACATCCGCGAATACGCGGAGAAATCCCTCGCGAATCTCGGCCTGCCGTCCATCGACCTCTTGCAGTTCCACGTCTGGGAAGATGCCTGGGCAAACGACGATCGGTGGCAGAAGGCGATGGACGCGCTCAAGAGTGAGGGGCTCATCCGCGCGGTCGGGGTGAGCGTCAATCGTTGGGAGCCGACCGAGGTTGTCGAGACCCTGCGCACGGGGATGATTGACGCAGTCCAGGTGATTTACAACATCTTCGACCAGGCCCCCGAGGACGAGCTGTTCCCGCTCTGCCGCGAGCGGAACATCGGGGTCATCGCCCGTGTTCCATTCGACGAGGGGACGTTGACCGGAAATCTGACCCTGGAGACGAAATTCCCGCCGGGCGATTGGCGAGGCGGCTACTTCAACGAGGAAAACCTCAGGGCGAGCGTCGCACACGCGGAGAAGTTGCGAGCCGACATCCCGCCCCGAATGACGATGGCCGAGTTGGCCCTTCGGTGGATCTTGCAGGAGCCGACCGTCTCGACGGTGATCCCCGGCATGAGGAAGATCAAGAACGTCGAGGCCAATGTCGCCACCAGCGACGGGACGAAGCTTGACCCGGCGCTCATGGCCCGGCTCCGCGGCCACCGCTGGGATCGGGTGCCGACGGCGTGGTCGCAATGATCGTGGTGAGCGGTGTGAACTCGGCGGACACAAGGCGGTGATCGAGGCCCAGGACGAGCCATTCTTTCATGATCGTACTGACCAGCGTGACCCAGCATTACGGCGTGCGGCCGGTGCTCCGGAAGATGAGCGTCACGATTCACAAGGGCGAGCTCGTCGTCGTGCTCGGCCCGAATGGAATGGGGAAGAGCACGCTCCTGAGCGTCATGGGCGGCGTGCTCGCGCCGCAGGAAGGGATCGTCACGATCGACGGGCTGATCCGTCGCCATTCGGTGGATGAGGAGCTTGAGATCCGCCGCCGCGCGATCTATCTGCCCGACCGCCCGTGGCTGCCCGGCAACCGCACGGGTCGGGAGTTCCTGCTGGGCGTCGGCCGCCTCTACGATATCCCGGATGCTCGCCTGCTGGAGCATGTCCCGCGATTGCTGGAACTCTTCGAGCTGGGTGAAAAGGCCGACTCTCCGATCCGGGGCTATTCGGCCGGTCAACAAAAGAAGGTCGCGCTCTGCTCGGCCCTGGTGGCCGAGACGCCCGTGATGATCCTCGACGAACCGTTTTCCGGCGGGCTCGATCCCTCGGGCTTGCTGGCGCTGAAACGGGTCCTGCGTCATCTCGTGGATCGTCGCGGTGTCACGATCATCCTCAGCAGCCCGGTTCCGGAATTGATCGAGGAAATCGCGGACCGCATCCTGATCCTCAAGGAGGGCGAGATCCTGGCGTACGACACTCTCGACGGCCTCCAGCGCATGACCGGCACGCGAGGCAACCTCGGCAAGGTGCTCGAACACCTGATCTTTCCCGACACGACGCGCAACCTGGCCCATTACTTCGAGGACTACGCGGAATGAGCCTCCGACGCTTCCGCATGCTGTTGCCGCCATCGTCCTACCTGGTGCTGTATGTGGCGCTCTATCTGCTCGCCAACCTCCCGGTGATCCTGGCCGGTGGGAATGCGTGGGCACCCGTGCCGGAGCGGCTCCTCTTTCCTCGCCGAGCCATCCTGATCCTCGGCCTGATCGCGTACGGCGGCTATCGGTCGCTGGGCTTTCATCCGTACTTTCGCGCGGGGTATCGCGCGTGGCTGGAGACCACGCCCTGGACGTGGCGCAAGCCTCTCCCGGTCGGACCCGTGAGGCCCGTCTGGGAGGATGCGGTGATCGTCGCGGCGATGTGTGCCCCGGCCTGGTTTTTCGGCGACCTGCCGGTGCTGGGGACCTACTGCATCGCGCTGGGCGCGTACCTGTTTGGCCTGAGTCTGACTTTCAGCCAGACCGGTGCCTGGGGCTTCCAGTACGCGGTCCTCTTCGTCGTCGCGGCGGCGCTTCGAGGGTGGGATCAACCGGCCTGGGCCTATACCGGAGCGATCTTGCTCGCGGCCGTGCTGGGCCTGGTCGGGCTGGGCCGATCCCTGAAACGATGGCCGTGGGAGATGGGTGCGGCCCTCGATCCCAATCGCATCGAGACCGCCTTCAACACGCCGCTGGCCACCGCGGCCGGCCGCGCCGATCTGGGCTGGCCGTTCGACCGGATCGGCCCTCGTAAAGACCCGCCCGCAAAATGGAGCGACCACCTCGACGGCTTCTTCCAGAGCGCCCTCGTCGGCTGCTGGCTGTTCGCGATCCTCGGGTTGATCCCCGATCCCAACGGACGGGCCGGGATGGGCACCATGGTCTTGATCTACGTCACGATCTTCGCGCTCGCCTTTCGTGTGACGAGATACCTCGCCGGCTATGCGCCACCTCTGAATCTGTCGGCACGGCTCGCAACGTTCCGGTGGATCGTCCCGAGTTACGATCAGGTCTTCATCGCCCCGCTGGCGGCGATGTTCGCCTCCAGCGTCTGCCCGTTCCTGTTCTGCCGCGCGGGTCTCCCTGTGGATGGCGCGATGTCGATTTCCCTCGCCCTGGTCCTGATGGCCGTCGGGATGGGCGGACCGGACCGAAGGACGTGGCAGCTCACCGCCAAGCATCGGATCGTGCCGGCGGTGTCGAGTACGAGCAAGGCGAAGGGCGGATTCGTTCAGGTGGGATGAGGCTTTCGAGTGGGGCGGGCGTCCCTGCCCGCCCCACTGGAACGCCGCCTACACCTCCCGAAAATCTTCCAGCCTCGGCAAATTCCTGGGTGTGGAAATCTTCCCCTTCGCCACGCCGGACGAAGTCACCTCGGGCGTGCGGACCGTCTGGGGGATCAACTCCGAGATCGGCACGTCCCACTTCATCTGACCGATCGCGACCTGGGCCGTCCCCTTCTTGGGATCGAGCTTCACGACACGGCCGGGGCGGTCGTAACCGAACCGAGGGACGACGACGCGGTCGCCGGGCTGGAGCCGAGCGCGGGCCTCGGCCATGCGATCGTCGCTCTCGGTCTGCTTCTGGAGATCGGTGAGTCGCTGATTGAGGGCTTCGCGCGTGCGCTCGGCCTCGGCCTGAGCGGCGAGGGCGGACTGCTTGGCATCCTCGGCCTCGCGGCGGAGCTTCTGGAGGATGGCCCATTCGGGAGAGGTCTCGCCCTCGGTGCGGACCAGGTAGTTGGCCGCGCGGGCGACGAGATGCTCGGGCAGGTTCAGGCGGCGGGCAATCTGAAGGGCGTTGGACTGCCCGATGTCGCCGATGTGCAGGCGGTACCGAGGTCGGAGCGTCTCCAGGTCGAACTCGACGGCGGCGTTCTCGGCCCGGGGGTTGGTGAAGGCGTAGGTCTTGAGGTCGCCGATATGGGTCGTCACGATCGCGCGGCAGCCGATCGAATCGAGCTCGTCGAGGATCGCTCGACCCAGCGCGGCACCTTCGGCCGGATCGGTCCCGGCGCCCATCTCGTCCATCATCACGAGCGATTTCTCGGTCGCTTTGGACAGGATGTCCGAGACGCGCCTGATATGCGAGGAGAACGTCGAGAGCGACTGCTCCAGGCTCTGCTCGTCGCCGATATCGGCCAGCACGTCGTCGAAGACCGGAAGTTGCGAACCGGCGTGGGCGGGGATGTGGAGGCCGGACTGGGCCATGATCGCCAGCAGGCCCATCGTCTTCAGGGCGACCGTCTTGCCGCCCGTGTTCGGACCCGTGACGACGAGGATGTGCGAGCGGAACCCGAGGTGGACATCGATGGGGACGACCGATCGCGGCTCGCGGGCCTTCGGCGGCGGGATCGCCTCGCCGCCTTGCGGGTCGGTCTCTGGTGCCGGGGCCTTCATCTCCTCGCGAAACAGGTACTCGAGGATCGGGTGCCTCGCGCCCCGGAGCACGACCTGCCCTTGCTCGTTGAAGTCGGGCGGGCTCATCCGGTAGTCGAGGCTGTATCGCCCTCTCGCGAAGATCAGGTCCAGCTCGGCGAGAGTCTCGAGCGTGCTCAAGAGCGAATCGGCCACCTGACCGACCTGCGCGCTCAACCACCGGAGGATGCGGCGGATTTCCTTCAGTTCCAGGGCGCGAATGTACGAAAGCTGAGCCGATTGCTCGGCGATCGCCTGGGGCTCGACGAAGACGGTTTCGTTGCTCGCGCTGGTGCGGTGGACGGAACCCTGGATCTCGCCGCGATGCTCCTTGGCGACGGGCAGGACGTAGTGATGACCGACCATCGTGAAGTTCGGGTAGCGGAGGATGCGCTTGATCTCGTTCGACCGAAGCATCCGCTTCAGGGTCTCCTGGATCTTCTCCTCCGCGTGGCCGATGTCGCGCCTCAGGCTTGAGAGCTTACGGCTGGCGGTGTCGAGCATCGTCCCTCGATCGTCCAGGCAGCCTTCGATGGCGTTAAGGACGCCCGAGAACTCGCCCACGTTCTGCTTCATGGCACCGAGGCGCGGAAACTCCAGCCCAATCCGGCCGAGCCAGGCATCGAGATTCGACACGGCGCGAAGGACCTCGGCCGCTTCCGCGAGTTCTTCGGCCGAGAGCATCGACCCCGTCTGGGCTCGCCTCACGTTGCCGCGGATGTCGTGCAGGCCGCCGAGGGGCGGGGACAGACCGGCGGACAGCGCCTCGGCCATCTCGGTCGTCAGCGCCTGCCGCTCCCGGATCGGGCCGATCTCACGCAGGGGCTCCATCCCACGCGCGGCATCCTTGCCCAGCGAGCACGCCGCGTAACCTGCGACCAGCCCGCGAATCTTGTCGAAATCCAGAATTTCCAGCGTATGCGTGTCCATGACCCCTCGCGCCGACCGGACGACCAAGCCGCCCCGATGTCGCACGGACACGAGGACGGTGATCGACGTTCGCCAGTTCCCTGGAGGAATTCTATCCTCGCATGGGAAGGGGCCTGGCCGCCATGCACGTTGTCCTGCCGGCCTCCGGGAGTCGGGCGGGCACTGGAATGGCCAGCTACTACCGGCGAACGGTCCCCGAGCCGGTCCTGGCCTGATCCTCGGCGAACTTCTTCCAGGGACCGGGATCGGAGCCAAGATCCTGGCCGGTGACGGCGCGAATCGCGTCGAGCGACGCGAGACGGATGGCCGGGTCGCTGTGCTCCATGCCGTCGACAAGCGTGATCGTAAGCCTGGGGTCGATCGACTTCAACTGGGCGAGGGCTTCGATCGCCGCGACCTGGCAATCGCGATCGGCGTCGGTGGTCATGACCCGGGCGAGCAGGGTCCAGTCTTCCGCCAGACCCGCCTTGCCCAGGGCGCGGCACGCCGCCGCGCGGACGACCGGCTCCGTGTCCTTCGCAGTCCGTAGCAACACCTCACGTCCCTCGGGACGTTGAAGCTCGCCGAGCGTGTGGCAGATCTCCGCCCGACTTGCGATCGGCTCTTTGGCCGAAGCGAGGCGAGAGGACAGGATCTTCGCGGCCTCTGCCTTCTGCTGGTCGTTGTCATAGGCACGAGACGACGCGAGCTTCGCATACGCTTGATAGCGGATGTTCGGGTCGGGGCTTTCCTCGACCTTGCGAAGCATGCTCGCGGCGGTCGTTCCGACCGGGCTCTTGCAGCCGACGGCGGCGGCCGAGAGCGCCAGTGTCCCGATCGCCAGATATCGAATTGTCCGCGACGCGCCATCCATGAGCGTGAGGCCCCTCGCCGCGTCCTTGCGGCTCATTCGGGTCGAGACGGGGTCTGATCGCCGGGGTGTGTTCACGGGGCGGCGCGGCACGATACCGAGGCTCGTCCATCGAGGCAAGGCCAGTTCACCGACTCGCTCGGCCCCACTCCGGCAAACCCGTTTCCCTGTGAGGAACCGAACTCGCCTCCCCATCAAGAATCCCGACCGCTTCGAGCGAGTGCCGTGTTCGAGACGGCACTCGTGTGAACTCCGACGAGAAGATCATCGTGACGAGCAGGCGGATCGATCACGGTAAGTTGGAAGGCTTCCGTCCGGTTCGCGAACGCACGACCCGGTCGGCTCATTGGCAAGCCTCGTCGCATCCGGTTATCTTCGGACCATCGCGCGTCGCGATCGGCGTTGCTCCGTCCGCAACGCGTCTCCCGTCCGGAGTCCTTGAGCCAGGATGAACCCGTCATGCCCGAGAATCTGAATCGTCGAACGTTCCTGACGGCCGGAGCCGCGCTCGGCCTCGGCGCGACCGCGATGGGAGCGTTCCCGCAGAAAGGCGTCGGCGGAAAAGGCCCCGTCGCGATCTCAAGCGCCAATGGAATGGCGGCCGTCACCAGGGCCATGGAACTGATGAAGGCCGGCTCCGACCCGCTCGACGCCGCCATCGCCGGGGTGGCGATCGTCGAGGCCGACCCGGCCGATCACACCGTCGGCTACGGCGGAATCCCCAACGAGGACGGCATCGTCGAGCTGGATGCCGCCGTGATGCACGGGCCGACTCACGGAGGCGGAGCGGTCGCGTCGCTTCGCAACATCATGCACCCGGCCGCTGTCGCGCGCCTGGTGATGAAGCGAACCGATCATTGCCTGCTCGTCGGCGAAGGGGCCCTGCGATTCGCGAGGATGCACGGATTCCCCGAGATCGATCTCTTGACCGATGAGGCCCGCAAGATCTGGCTCTACTGGAAGGAGACCAACAGCAAGGACGACGATCGCATCCCGCCGCCGCCCGACGAGATGGACCCCGCGGTCAAGAAGTTCTTCGGCGAGAAGTACGTCCGTGAACATGGGACGATCCACCTCTCCGCGCTCGATACGCACGGGGACGTCGGCTGCGTCACCACCACGTCCGGCCTGTATTACAAGATCCCCGGACGCGTCGGCGACTCGCCGATCCTGGGCGCCGGCCTGTTCCTGGACAATACGGTCGGCTCGGCCGGATCGACCGGGCGGGGCGAGGCCAACCTGCTGAACCTCTCCAGCCACACGATCATCGAGGCGCTTCGCCGAGGGGCTTCGCCCAAGGACGCGACGCTCGAGGCCTGCCGGCGCGTGGTGGCGACGAACAAGTCGCCGAGGCTGCAAGACGCGAAGGGACGGCCCAATTTCGACGTGAAATTCTATTGCCTGAGCAAGGATGGCCGGTTCGCCGGGGCGAGTCTCTGGGGCGGGGCCAAGCTCGCGGTACACGACGGCAATGCGGCCCGGTTGGTGGAGTGCGCCTCGCTGTACGACGAGGCCCTTGTGGAATGAGCCGGAAAGGGAGGGCCGGCGATCGGGTAAGAATCAGTCGCCCCGCGGCGGATCACTCCGTCGCGGGGCCGTTTGTTTTCAGTGCCGATCGCTCGGCCTTGAAGGATGGACATGGCCGGCGGTCAAGCGCCGCCGGCGGGTGCGGCGGTGCCAGCCGAACCGGTGTGCTTCTCGCCGAGCTTCGTGAGCGAGTAGGGGTGCTTGCCGGTCTCTTTGTTCTTGGCGCCGCGCTTGACGAGCTTGCGAGTGCTCAACGCTTCCAGGGTACGCTCCTCGGCCTTCAGGCCCATCGTGTACCCGGCTTCGCCGGCAGCCTTGATCTTGTTGAGGAAGTCAACCTGGCGCTCGTTGAGCTTCGGGCCGGCCGCCTTCTTCGGCGCCGCCTTCTTGGTTGCTGCCTTGGGAGCGGCCGCCTTCGCCGGAGCCGCCTTGGGCGTGCCCGACTTCGACGCCGTCTCGGCCTTCGGCTTCGCGGCCGCCTTGACGGCCGTCTTCTTGACTGCGGCCTTCTTGGCCTTCGGTGCTGCGTCCTTGGTCGTGCCGCTGCTCTTCTTCGCCATCGCTTCGAACCCTCTACTGAGGAGAAACTGCTGCGATCGACACCAAGCAGTCGATCTCGCTGCAAGTTCTTAGCGAAATATATAACGGCAGGGAAGACTAAGTTGCTCACCAAATTCCCGCTTTTCTCATTTTTCCTTGGGAAAAACGCCTGTCTTATGGCTGGAACCATAATTTATCTATCACAGAATCCGTGCAAACCAGTCATGTCGTGAATTTCTTAGGCCTTAATTTTTGAATCAATAAATCGGGTTTTTCCCGGGAAAACCGCGTTTTTCCGATTCCTCTCCCGCGGGCACCTCCACGTGATCGAGCGCACTTCGCGCTGCGACGATCCAATGGAGGGATCAATAACAACGCCGGAAAAAAATTGCCGTTTCGCGCCACTTTTTTTCATGACACCACCTCGCCGATGCAACGAGCCGCGCGATTTGTATTCGCGGACAGAGGGGTCGACGAGCTGGTCTCGCGACACTCGGCACGCGTCGAGCCCGCATCGTGCGACCGTCCACGCGGGTCTCACCTGCGCCGCGATCGGCGACTATTCAACGAACCGAGCTCGCCTCGGTTGCATGGCGAACCGGCCCTCGCGGAGGAGTCATCATCGGCACGATGCGACGCGACGCATCGGGTCACGTTCGTCGATCGCAGATGCGCCAATCGAGGAACATGCGCGATGAACGGGACCGACGCGGAGAACCGCGCGACGGGGTCAGCACGCCGCTCTCACCCGGTTGCTCTCATTCCCTCGACACGCGACGACGGGTCGCATGCGCGCTCGCTGCGAGGATGAAACTTGGGATGGCACGTCGCGGGGATCTCGGCATAATCCGCCGGAGCCAGCTCGCGCATGGGCATAGCGCTCTTGCCTCTTCGCGCACGAGATCGCACAATAGATGAACAAAATGTCAGATTGGCAGGAGGCCGGGCCGAGAGGCGCGGTGAGCCGGTGATCACGCAACTTCGCGGCATCTTGCGGTCGGTCGGTGACGAGGAGCTGACCCTGGCGGTCGAGCCGTTCGACGTCGAGGTGCTCGTCCCGGAGCACGCGCGCCGGCAACTCCAGGCCAAGCTCGGCGAGATGGTCACGCTGCACACGATCTTCTACATCGAGGGGAATCAGATGACCGGCCGGATGAACCCGCGCCTGGTCGGGTTCCTCTCACCGATCGACCGCGAGTTCTTCGACACGTTCTGCTCGGTGGACGGCGTCGGCGCGAAGAAGGCCCTCCGCGCGATGACCCGGCCGGTGCGAGAGCTGGCCCGCATGATCCAGGATCAGGACGTGGTCGCGCTCGCGCATTGTCCCGGCATCGGCGAAGCCACCGCCGAGCGAATCGTGGCCAAGCTCCGCCGCAAGGTCGGCAAGTTCACGCTCATCGTCGGGCAGGATGCGGCCGACTCGACCGCATCGGCCGAGACCAACGGCACGCCCGAGAACGCCGAGCCCGACGTGATCCGCGACACCTTCGCCGCCTTGCTCTCGGTGGGCCACAACGAGAGCCAGGCCCGTCAGGCGATCGACCGCGTTCTGGTCGGCAAGAAGAAATATCGCACGGTGCCCGATCTGATCGAGGCGATCTACAAGTCCCGCGACGAGGAATAACGGCTCCGGTCGACTGCCACCGGTCCTCCGTCCGCTCGCACCACGAATGTCCGAATCCAAAGGGAGTCCTCGATCATGGCGAGGGAAGCGATCATCACCGGGACGAGCGGAGAGCCGCCCCGCAAGCAGGACGAGAAGAAGGACCGGGACGAGAAGCTGCGCCCGCAGACGCTCGCCGAGGTCGTCGGCCAGCGGATCGTGGCGGAACGGCTCGCGATCGCGCTGGAGGCCTCGCGGAAGCGCGGCGAGCCCCTGCCGCACATCCTGTTCGACGGCCCTCCTGGTCTCGGCAAGACGACGTTCGCGACGGTGCTGCACAACGAACTGGGCGTCGAACTGAACATGACCAGCGGACCGGCGCTGGCGAAGAATGCCGACGTGATGCCGTACCTCACGAACGCGGCCGAGGGGTCAATCCTCTTCATCGATGAGATCCACCGCTTGCCGGCGACCGTCGAGGAGTTCATCTACCCGGTCATGGAGGACTTCCGCGTCGACATCGTCCTGGGCGAGGGGATGAACGCCAGGACGATCAATCTGCCCCTGAAGAAGTTCACGATCATCGGCGCCACGACCCGCAGTGGCATGCTCACCGGCCCCCTCCGCGATCGCTTCCAGATGCACGAGCACCTGGAATTTTACGACGTCGAGGACCTCGCGAAGATCGTGTCGATCAACGCCTCCAAGCTGCGTACCACCGTCACACCCGAGGCGGCCTGGGAGCTTGCCGAGCGCAGCCGAGGGACGCCACGGCTGGCGAACTCCCGGCTTCGCTGGGTGCGAGACTACGCCACGGCGCGCGCCGATGGGCACATCACATTGGATATTGCTCGCGATGCGCTCGCCATGCAGGAAGTGGATCGCGAAGGTCTCGACAAGCAGGACCGGCGTTACCTGGAGACGCTCGTCAAGGTCTTCAATGGCGGCCCCACCGGAATTGAGGCGATGGCCGCCACGATGAGCATCTCGTCCGATACGCTGGACGACGAGGTTGAGCCTTACCTCTTGAGGCGGCACTTCATCGTTCGGACCCCTCGCGGTCGCAAGGCCACGACGAAGGCGTATCGCCATCTCGGACTGCGCGAGCCCGAGCCGGAGTTGTTCGACATCGCGGATCAGCCAAGGCTGTTTGAGTGAAGAACGGTTCACGCCGAGGCGCGGAGAGACGGCATCTCTTCTCCGCGCCTCCCCGCCTCTGCGTGAACCTTGGCTAACTCACCACCGTCGCCCTGACGAGCCGATCCCGAACAGCCATCCATTCCGGTCGGTCGGGCGGAAGCACGACGACGATCTGGTGAAATCCTTCTTCGTCCCATTCGTGCAGGAGGCCATAGAGCCCCGACGCGGCTTCCTCGGGCGTGCGGAAGTTCGCCTGACGCTGGAACACCGGGGACGCGGGGGGCGTAAATCGCTCGAAGGACAGCAGTGCGGACGGGCCCGGAAATTCCATCTCCGCGAGCCGCTCGCCATCGACTCGAATCGCCTTCGTTCTTGGCGCGTAATGGACGGGAAGCTGACCGGGGCTGCTGGGACGATCGGGGTTGTCCAACGAGCTGGGTTCAAGGATCTCGATTCCGCCGAGGACGCGTCTGATCTCCCGCACCGTGACCGGTCCCGGACGCAGGATGCGAGGCAACTCGCCCGAGAGGTCGAGCACCGTCGATTCAAGTCCCACCCGGGCCGGTCCGCTGTCGAGGATCAGGTCGATCCGCCCGTCCAGATCCTTCCGAACATGCTCGGCCGTCGTCGGCGAGATCCGATTCGAGCGATTGGCGCTCGGCGCGGCGAGCGGGCGCCCGACTCGCGAGATCAGGCTGCGGGCCACGCGGAGCGCCGGTATCCGGACGCCGACGGTGCCTCGACCGGCCGTGACGAGATCGTGGATAATCTCCGATCGCGGCAGGACGAACGTGAGCGGGCCGGGCCAGAAGACTTGCGCCAGGTCGTTCGCCGCCTCGGGCCAGGAGGCGACACACGATCGGGCCATCGCGATGTCGGCGGCGTGGACGATCAAGGGATTGTATGACGGGCGGCCCTTCGCCACGAAGATCTTCGCCACCGCCTCCGGACTCGTCGCATCGGCCCCGAGTCCGTAGACGGTTTCCGTGGCGAACGCGACGAGACCGCCCGACCGCAAGATCTGCGCGGCCTCATCGATCGCGGCGGCATCGGCTTCACCGCCGTCGAGCGTGAGCGTCCTCGTGTGGGCGTCCATGATCTCAGCCCCCGCCTCAGCGGCCGCGATCCAGAGTATCCGGGTGCGCCGGGGGCAGACCGTGATGGTGCCGCCCCTGGGATTGCCGGGTGGCCATGCCGGTGCGGACGTCCCCGACCTTCAGTTGCTCATTGTACGCGGCGCGAAGCGACTCATAACTTGCCTCGCGGCGATCGTACAGCCGCTTGAGCGGGCGGGGCTCGCGACGCGCCAGCGAATAGGCGGTGAGAAGCGGCAGCGCGATCGTGGTATCGGTGTAACAGGTGACGGAATCGGGCAGCTTGTCGGGATCGACCTTGCCCCAGGTCATCGCCTCGGTCGCGGTCGCGCCGGAGAGTCCGCCGGTGTCGGGCCTGGCGTCGGTCACCTGGAGGAAGTAATCGTGGCCGCTCTCGGCCAGGCCGAGGACTTCCTGAATCTGCGGCTCGGTCTGCAGGATGAAGTTCTTCGGACTGCCGCCGCCGAGGATCAACACGCCCGAGCTGCCGCGTTGCTTGGCCTCGAAGACGATCGCCGCCGTCTCGTTCACGTCGCGCAGGCAGTCGATCTGGAGTGCGCCGCCGCCAAGACTCATGGCCGCGAGATTCATCCCGATCGAGCTATCGCCGGGGCTGGACGTATAGACCGGCACGGCGCACTCATAGGCCGCGGCCAGCAGGCTGTTCGACGCCTTCCCCAGCGCCGCGGCGCGACCGTGAAGATACTTGCCGACCAGGTTGTGGAACTCGGCCGTGCCCATGGTGCGAGCGAAGATCGGGTCCTGGATCAGCTCGCGGTAATAGGCATCGGTGTCCAGCAGGGTCGAGTAGTCGAACACGATGTCATAGATGCGGATGATGTTGTTCTCCCGGAGCGCGAAGTCGTCCACGTTGGGGCGGCTCTGGTGCAGTGGGAGATCGAGGGCGTAGTGCGTATCGTGATAGAGGTTCGCCCCGGTGGAGACGATCCAGTCCACGAAACCGGCCTGAATCAACGGGATCAGGCAACTCATCCCCAGCCCGGCCGGGGTCAAGGCGCCCGAGAGTGTCAGGCCCACGGTGCAATCCGGCTCGAGCATCTTGCGGGTGAAGACCCGGCAAGTCTCGCGCAAGCGTCCGCTATTATAAGAAAGAAAGGCGCCGTCGATCAAATCGGCCGCCGAGACCGCGCCGGTGACGGCGGGCGGGGCGATGCGGTGCTGGCTGATCTTGTCCAGTAATTCCATGATTCCGCTCACTTTGCATCATCGGCCGCGCCCGGGGGTCGCTTGATCTGGAGGAATTCGGTCTTCTCGATATCGAACAGGGCGACGAGGCGATCGCGGCCGTACTTCGGGACGAGGTACTCGGTGACTTTCGCGGGGGTGAACTGTGCGAACGGGAGGAGGTCATCGCGGTCGAGGAGCCCCCGGACGGCGTCCTGTCGCGGCGTGAGCTTGTAGCGCGCCATGAGCTGGGCCGAGCCGAATTCAGTGCGGACGTTGGCGACCCGTTCGATCGCCATCGCCTCCTGGATCATCGCCCGGAGCGCCTCTTTCCTCTGATCGAGGCGGCGCTCCTGATCGAGCAGCTCGGAGTACTCGCGGAGCAGGTCGGTGAGCCCGTCCATCATCGACTCCGGGTAGCACGGGCTGACCTCAAGGACACTGGCAGGCAAGCTGCCAGTGCCACCCTCAATGGCATCAACCCGATGCGTGTTTCACGCGAGCAGGATCGCGGCGGCCACCACGGTCGACCAGAGGCCGTCCTTGTTGCCGATGGCGGTCTGGGTCACTTCCTTGGTCTTGTAAATCACGTCCGCAATCTTCCAGATCTCGCGCTTCTCATCCCACGAGCTCTGCGGGTCGAACTCGACGCCCAGGACCGTGGCGAGCATTTCGGCGGCGAGATCCTCCGCATAGTCGGCGGCCAGCTTGGCGGTCTGGCCGTAGGCGTGGTGCTCCGAGAGATAGCCGAAGGTCGAGCGGTCGCGCGGGATGGCCACGCCGACGCTGGCGGCGATGAGTCGATTCGGTTCGGCCGTGGCGCACTCGCTCATCACCACGTGAACGATCTGCCCCGGTTCGAGCTTGGTCAGGCCTTGCTTGATCGAGACTTCCTCGCACATCGGCGGAAAGATGCTCGAGACCCGGACGAGGTTGTAGCAGGCGATCTTGGCGTCTCGCAGAGCCAGCTCGAAACTCGAGAGCTTCTCGCGGTGGACGCCCACCCCCTTGGTGAAGAAGAGCTGCTTCGGTACGTACATTATTGCCCTGTTGAAAAGTGCCTAATTCCCTGCGATTCAACGACTTGCAACCTTCCGCCGATTCCGCATTTCCGCTTGACCGTGTCTGGTTCCATCGAGTTTCGGTGGTAAGATCGTCGCGTTAAGTACCGTGTCATGCCCGATTTCGACACGGTAAGCATGCCCGACACGCCGGATCACTATACAGCGCGTCGCGCCTGGATGAAATGTCGAGTTCATCGGATCAAGGTCCGACGGCCTCGTCCCACAAGTCGCCCATCGTTCGAGCAAAGAGCCGTCATCCTCGCGCCGTGGGTTCGTCGCGATTGCCAAGGCCGCCAGCGACCGATTCCGCGTCGTTCTTCTCTACGGCTACAAGTTGAGGAACTCCCCGACCTCCGCCTCGTTCGACTCGCACGCGGGACGCGTCCGGCGGAGCAGAATCAACGGCCCAGCCCCACGCAGGTCCGTCTGCTCCGTCGGAATGCGGGGGCAAAACTGCCGGGTGATCAACCCCACACGACCCAATCGACAGGAGGAACTCCCCATGGCGTCGCGTCCGTGTTCCTTCGATCCATTGGTCTTGATTTCATCGGACGCGACTCTTGCAACATCACAAAAACGTGGGTAGCCTGCCCTTGACCGTGGAACTATACGGACGAGGCGCCTGATCTATCACGCCCGTTTAGTCCGTCCAATTCATGTTAGGCGGCGGAGGGCAAACGTCGTTGCAATGCGATTGGCTCGACGACGGGAGTCTTCTTATGCTGCTCCCGGAGGCTTTACTCGGCGCGTGGCACGGCGTCGCGTCGTCGGACTATGATCGGGCGTGCGAGGCCGCCGGTTCCTGGATGGCCTCGCTATCGGTCAACGGCGGGATCGGACTCTTGCTCGGCGGCGATCCTGGCATGGCCTTGCTCATACCCGATGCGAGCGATACGCTCAAGCTCGTGCGGTGGCACTACGCTGACGAGGAGGCTGAACTGATTGAGTTCGCGCTTCGCGGCGAGGCTGTAGCGGCGACTGAGCCCGACTTCGTGTTCGAGAACGAGTGTGCGGCTTGGGTCATGTTCAATGCTGCGGCCGACCCACTCGTCCATCGTCCATCAATGCGATCCTTCATGTTGCCGGTCTCCCGTGTCCGAGTCACGACGGTGTTCCTGGAGTCCGAACGGAACGCCGCTATCGTCCATGCGTTCCGGCCAGACGCCTAACCTCGCGCTGCAGCGGACCCCGGCCACGGGCCGCGCTTTCACTTCGCTCGATGCTCGGTGGTCCGTGGCCGGGTCCGCTGAGCTTTGTCGTTAGGCGGCTCTTCCGATGACTGCTGACGCCGCTGCAGGAGACGGCGATCATCTCGACGAGCTGATCGAAGAATTCTCTCACTCCGGTCACGGCGGGACTTTGGCGAAGCAGGTGTGCGGGTGCTATGTCGTTGACGTCACTGACCTCGCGAACTTCAGTTCGCTGCCACCACATCGAAAAATCCTGCTGATGGTCCTCCTTCTCTGCCTGAAAGATCAGGCAGGCGAAGTCCGATTCGAGCCCTGCGAGACCGACACTGGCGAGCGGGGGCTTCGGCTGTTCTATGTTGTAAGCGGTGCACTGCATGAACTTGTCCCTCCGCCCTCCTACTTGGCCCCGGCCATCGTTCGAGAGTTGAAGAGCCTCGCCGGTTTACTCACCTGGCGGATGCAAGTTGGTGGCGTCGTCCGCAGGGCGGCAGGTTGGTTCGACCGTCAGTCGATCGGGCCGGTATCAGGCGGATTCCGCATGGGAGGCGGGGGCCACACGTGCGATATCACGCTAACGGTCCATCCATCATCACCCGAGGATCGAATCTTCCTGGCCATCTCTCGCGTCGATCCCGGCTTGTCTCAGCTAGCTGACGCGGGGCTCCGGCAGCTATTTGAAGAGCGCCGGAACGGTAGTCGCGGGAGTGCGGGGCAGACATCGGACATCGCCTAACCTCGCGCTGCAGCGGACCCGGCCCGCCGCGGCGCTTTCTCTGCAATCAAGGCTCTGCTCGGCGGGCCGGTCCTCTGAGCTTTGGCGTTAGGCGGCAACTCCCACGGAGGGGGCGAACGATGCTCAGGGTACGAACGGCGCTGCGCGAACTCTGCCTCCTCGGCGCGTTTGTCTTTGCACTCGTCCTGGTTGCTTACCCGCTGCTCGTTGGGGTCGGGTCGATCGGCTGGGGCTTCCTCGGCGAGTGGTTCGT
>JAQGHR010000036.1 GCA_028291545.1 Planctomycetota bacterium
GTCAGCTCCAGGATCTGGTCCTGGAGTTTCTGATCCCGCGTCACGAACGCGAAGATCAGCGCGAAGTACGCGATGATGATCAGGCCGGTCCCCACGCCGATCTTCACGAAAGAACGATTCATCGCGACGCTCCCGACGGCGTGCCGTCATGAGTCCACGAGACTTGCGGGATCTCGGACATCGCGGATTATACCCAAGATGAGCCTCCGCCGACTCCTACTCATCCACCCCGCGATGGGACGGCTCGGCCGGCTCGGGAGAACAGGCGGTGGATCGCGCGGCACCCATCGGCATCGGAAACATGCTCGACGGGGAATCGACCCGCATCCCGCGCGGCCAGACCACGGGGGTGGTGGAGTCCTCGGAGGCGGCGCTGCGAAGGACGACCTCGTGGATCGGCATCGGGATCGCGAATCCGGCCGTCTTGAACTTCTTCTGGATCTCGGTGCAGAGGCGGTGCTTCACCCTCCCGGCCAGACTCGGGTCGGGGACGTGGACGTGCAGGGTGAAGTTCATGCCGCAATCGCCGAAGCCTTCCATCGACGCCGAGGGTACGGGGTTCCGCAGGACGTCGACGTCGTTGCGGGCCACCGCCAGGAGGAGGTCGGAGACGCAATCGGGGTCCGCGCCATAGGCGACCGTCAGCGGGATATTCACGCGGAGGATGCGGTCCTTGTGGGTCCAGTTCACGAGGTTGGCCGTGATGAACTCGCGATTCGGCACGATGAGGCTCTGGTTGTCCGAGTTGATGATCGTGGTGGCGCGGATGTTGATCCGTTCGACCTTGCCGCTCATGCCGGCGACGGTCACGACGTCTCCCACGCGGATCGGACGCTCCAGGAGGAGGATGATTCCGCTCACGAAATTCGAGACAATCTCCTGGAGGCCGAATCCCAGGCCGACGCCCAGCGCGGCCAGACCATAGCCGATCCGCTCGGGCCCCAGATGGAGCGCCGCCATCGCCGCCAGCATGCCGACGCCGAGGACGACGTAGCGGCAGAGCGTGAGGACGGCGAACCGGATGCCCGGATCGTCGGCCATCCTGGGGTAGACGGCGACCGTGAAGAACGCGCCCAGATGCCGCCAGGCCACCAGGGTCAGGGTCGAGATGACCAGGGCCTCGAAGGCGTCACCGACCGTCACGCCGCCGGGGGCGTTGGGCCAGATCGGCTGATCGCCGATCGAGCGGAACAGGGCGAGGTCGATATTCCAGTACGAGGCGCCGGCCAGGACGCCCACGAGGGGGACGCCCCACGCGGCGAGCCTCCGCAGCTTGCCGGCGACATCGGCCGTGCCGTCGCCGGCCCCGACGGCCTCGTCGCTGCCGACCCATCGGACCCAGTGCCAGGAGTGATGGTCGATGGCCTGCACGATCAGCCAGTAGGCCGCCCAGCAGGCTGCCATCAGTAAGGCTAATTCCATTCCTGCAGCGGAGAACCGACGCGCCGTGAATCCGAAGCCCTGGACGTCCAGCACGATAATCCCGGCGATGAACCCGCTGACGGTCCACGCGAGCGGGCGATAATGCCGCGCGAGCCAGACGCCGTTCTCTCCATCGCGGGTGATCCATTGCGCCAGGGGGCCATATTTGCGAGACCAACGTAGTGAAACCACCAGCGCCAGGATTTCAAAGGCCAGGAGGAACGCCCGACAGATCTCGGGCGCCGTCACCGGCCGGTCGCCGCTGGCGATCAGGCCGCGCTGGAGTAGCCACGACGGCAGCAGGAAGACGAGCAGGCCCAAGATCAACGCCCATAGCCCCCGCCTCACCTGCCGCGCGGCCGGGGACGGGGCGCGGAGGACCTCTTCCGCCCAGCCGCCCGGGCCGCAGAGGAACCGCGCGAGCGCGGCGGCGAACAACGCCCAGGCCACGACCATCAGGCCGAATCCCGCCGGCCTGGCGATCCCTCGCGGCCACGGCGCGATCCTCGCCGCGATGGCGAGCAGACCGATGTAGGACGGCCACAGGGCCGAGACCGCGATCTGAAGAAAAAGGCTCTTGAGCGTTCGCATGGCGTGTGGATAACCCCCACTTCCTGGTCGATTCGTCCCGGAGGTTGTTGGTCGCGTTACGGACCCTACAGTCGCGAGACAGCCTGGCCGAGCCGCTCGCGCTCCAGGATTCGCCGCAGGGCCCTGCGACCGCGATGGAGCCCGTAGGGCAGCAGAATCAGGCCCAGCGCAGCCAGGCCGAACTCGGGCGAAACGCGCTCCCAGTGCGACCGGGACCGGGGCGCCGACACGATGCCCAGGACCGTCCCCGCGAGCTCGCGAGCCTCGCGACGAAACTGCTCGGCCGTCGTGAAACCCATCGGCTGGGAATCGCGGACCCAGAACAGATGGGTGCGTACGAACGCGTGCTGATCGTCGAGGATCTTGATGCGTCGCAAGACCTGCTGCCGGGTCTCTTCCGCGCGCTTCTCCAGGGTGATCAAGAGCTGGCGGCGCTTCTCCAATACATCGCGGTTCTTCGACTCCATCTCCGCGAACGCCGCGACGGCTTCGTCCTTGCGCGCGGTGGGTAGCGAGGCGAGCAGGATTTCCCTCAGGGCCTCGTCGCCGCGAGCGTCGTTGAGCTGGTCCAGCTCGACGGCCGTCAGATCATTCTCGTAGCGGCCCAGTTGGAGGGTGATCCTCGCGAGCTCGTTGCGGACGATGGCCGCGCGTTCGCCCCCGAGGCGGCGGAAGCTGTTGTTCAGACGCTGTGCGACCAGCGCCGACGACCGTCCGCCCTTGACGAGATCCTTGAGCCGCTTGAAATCCCCCTCGGCTTTGTCGGTCTTTTCCTTCTCCGCGTTGGCCGTCATTTCTTGCCGAGAGTTCAGTTCGCGTTCGAGGTCGTCACACAGGGTCCGCTGGTCGGCGATCTCCTTGTTCCTCCGTCCCTTGTACCGTTCCAGCGGGTCGGAGGCATGCTCCGCCCGGGCGCTTGCGATGGCCGACGCCCGCTTCTCGTCGGCCTGGTGGCGGTCGACGCGGTTGCGGAACTCCGATTGGAGGGCCTCCAGCGTGATCTTCGCCAGGTCGAGCCTGGCCCGTTCCACCTGGATCTTGATCTGCCTGGCCTCGGCCCGCCGCGTCTCCAGCTCGATCCGGGAATCGGCCTCCTTGAGCCGCTCGTTCTGAACACGCCCCTCCCAGAGGAGATCGACGAGCTTCTCCCGGACCAGCTCGCGCTCCTCGGCCGATCCCGCCGAGGCGAGCGCCGCGTCCGCCTCGGCATTGCGAGGGCTCAGCGCGGCGATCTGCTTGCGAATTTCATCGCGTTCGGCCTTTGCGACCGCCAGGGGCGTCGAGCCCTTCTTGGCCAGGGCGGCATGGGATGCATCAAGATCCTTTTTGGCGGTATCGGCCGCATCCTCGGCGGCGGCGATGGCCTCTTTCATCTCGTTCAAGGAGGCGTCGGTAGTCTGTGACATCGGCGTCCGGAAGAGATCCGGCAGGAGCGATGCCTTCTCCTTGCCGGCGCGGGCGAGCGATCCCTTGGCCCGCTCCCGGGCGACCTTCTGCTCGGCAAGCTCGGCCTCGGGGGTGGGATCGGGGTGTTCGACCGCCTGGCGTGCCTTGGTCGTCTTGTCCCATTCCACGAGCAGGATCTCGCGGGCCTTGAAGACCTCCCTGAGGGCGGCAATGCGGGCCTCGGCGGCCTTTTCTCGCTCCTGTCCCTTCTCCGGTGGGCGGCCGAGCGCGCGAAGCTTTTCGATGGTGACCACGCGCGCGGCCGCCGCTTCGGCCATCAGGCTCGCGCTAGGACCCTTCGAGGGCGAAGGCACCTTGGCGGCGGCGGGAGGCTCGACGCCCCCCCCCGGGCTCGCCGTCGGCTCTTGTCCCATTGCCGGAACGGCCGCGGAGAGGAGCCCGATCGCCAGGCAGATCGCCGGTGTCCGTCTCATGACCGTCGCTCCCTGACACGGACCGGGCCGCCGCGATCCCTGCGGCGGCCGTACTGAGGCGCGGTAGGGTAGCCCAGGACCCCAGGGGCGGCAAGATAGGATCTCGAATCTGCCGATCGACTTGACGAGACGCTGGTTCTCTCTATCATTGTCACGATCCGAACCCCGCCCGGCACGACGCCGGTGACCGAGCGAACCGCTGCCCCAAGCCCGGGGTGGCGAGTCCCCTCCGCCCGCCTCGGTACTCGTCCCATGAGCCGAACGCCCCGCCTGGCCCTGG
This sequence comes from Planctomycetota bacterium, assembly GCA_028291545.1. Taxonomy (GTDB): domain Bacteria; phylum Planctomycetota; class Planctomycetia; order Isosphaerales; family Isosphaeraceae; genus JAQGHR01. The sequence continues at coordinate 4,174 of JAQGHR010000036.1, forward strand.
CGACTTCGTCTACCGGCCCCGAGCCGGCACCCGCCGTTCTGGCCATGATGGCGGGATTGACCGGTCGCAAGTGGCGCGTCCAGCATTTCCGCTCCCGGGCCAAGCCCACCAACGATGGTTGCGTCGGTCAAATCACCGGCTTGCCCGGCCGGCACCTGGATGCATGGTTGATGCGTCCGGAAGTGTGCCACGCGGTCTTCCTGCGAGGATGCCGCCATGCCGACCTTGCGATCGTGGAAGGCACCCTCGACGAGAACGCCCCTCCCATCGATCTGCGGAACCCGAATCGTCCCGGACGGCTCGCCCCGATCGCCGATGCGTTAGGTTTGCCCCGGATTGCGGTCATTCCTGCCCAGCGGCCGGAGGCCTTCCACCTGCCGCCGCTCCCGGAGGATCTCGACGCCATCCTGCTCGACGGTCTGGACGATCCGGAGACCTTCGGATGCCTCCGGCGGATCGTCGAGATGCTCCTGAAGAAGCCCGTCATCGGCGCTGTCGAGTCGTTACCGCAAGCCCGCGAAGCCCTGGGTTCATGCGAGCCGATCAAGGTGATTGGCGGCCTCGCCGCACTCGGCGAGAGCTTCTTGCGGTTCGCCGACCTCGACGCAGTGCGGGCCCTGGCCGTGAGCCGAGAGATGCCCGATTTGCCGGGCGAGGTCCCTTGTCTCGGAGTCGGCGGCAGGCGATTCCGCGTGGCCTACGCCCACGATGCGGCCTTTGGCGGCTATTTCCCGGATACGCTTGAGACCCTGGAAGCCCTCGGCGCAGAACTGGTGGAGTTCTCCCCGCTCCGAGATGAATCTCTCCCCGACGGGGCCGATCTCGTCCTGATCGGATGCGGAACGCCGGAGTTGTTCGCCGACGATCTGGCCGAAAACCTCAGCCTTATCGCGGCCTTGCGCTCCCACGTTTGTCGGGGACGGCGGATCTACAGCGAGGGCGGCGGGACCGCCTATCTCGGCCGGTTCTTGATCGTCGGAGGTCGCCGCTACCCGATGGCCGGCATCTTCCCGTTCGACGCCGAGCTGCGTGCCAACCCGACGGGCCCCGCCCCGGTGACGCGTACCCTGAGCCGCCCGGTCTGGCTCGGACCCCGCGGCACGACCGTTCGCGGCTACCGCTCCGGCCGCTGGCGGCTTCATCCCGCGCCCGAGGCCGACGACTGCCCGGCCCGCTCGGGTCCTCTGACCGCCTCCCGCGACATGTATTTCCGTTATAATGCGGTCGGGAGCCTCATCCACCTGCATCTGGCGTCCTTGCCCGAAGTGGTCTCGGCGTTCGCGGGGACGAACCGAACGCTGATCACTCATCGCGCACGATGAACACGCCGAGTGGATGCCCTCGCCCCTGCGAGAAATGCAAACGGCCCGGCAGGTAAGACACCTGCCGGGCCGTCGCGATTTCTAAGATCATGCTTCGGTCGATCAGCCCTTCTCGACCTTCTTTTCGCTCTTCTTCTCATCCGACTTCTTGCTCAGCGTGACCGCCTGAGCGTCCTTCTCGGGATTGCGGACATCCTTGACGAAGAGGGCCAGATCCTCGCTGCCCTCGGCGGCGGCGACAAGCTCGCCGACGCTCTTCAGGGGCTGGATCTTCTTGTCCTTGACGACCTTGGTGACGACGTCCCCGGGCTCAAGGCCAACCTTCGCGGCCGGGCTGTCGTCCTTCACGGCGGTGACCAGAAGACCCTCGGTATCCTTCGGATAGCCGAACTGCGAGGCCAGTCCGGCGGTCACGGCCTGGACGCTGAGGCCGAATCCATCGAGCTTCACCACGGCGCTCGCGGCCTTTTCCGCCTGCTTCTCATGGGCGAAGAGGACCTCCTTCTCGGGAGCCGGAGCGACCTGAGCGACCTGCTCCTTGCCGCCACGGAAGTACTTCACAGCGTAGGACTTGCCGGGATCGGCCGCGGAAACCAGGTTGCGGAAAGTCGAGACCGTGGAGACCGGCCGACCGTCGAACTCGACGATCACGTCGCCGTTCTTGATGCCGGCCTTGGAGCCCGGGCTGCCCTCGGCGACCTCGTCGACGATGATCCCGTGAGTCCGCTCATTGAGGCCGAGCTTCTTGGCGAGGCTGGGCGTCAACGGGTCCATCTTCAGCTTCAAACCTACGCGGGCACGGCTGACCTTGCCGTCCTTGATGAGCTTGTCGGCCAGGACCTGGGCCATATCCATCGGGATCGCAAACCCGACCCCGGCGCTCGATCGGGTCATGGTCGCGATGGCGGAGTTGATCCCGACCACCCGGCCGTTCATATCCACGAGCGGACCGCCCGAGTTGCCGGGATTGATCGCGGCATCGGTCTGGAGGAACGACTCGTACTTATTGATCCCGACGGTGCCGCGCTCGGTGGCCGAGATGATCCCGGCGGTCACGGTCTGCTCTAGCCCGAACGGGGAACCGACGGCGATAACCCACTCGCCGACCCGGAGCTTGCTGCTCTGGCCCTTCGGCAGGGGTCGATACTGCGTCGCATCGACCTTGATCACGGCTACGTCGGCGTCCGGATCCGTGCCGACCACCTTGGCCGCCGCGGTCTCCCCGTCATGGAACGTGACGGTGATCTTATCCGCACCGGAGACGACGTGATTATTCGTCAAGATGTGGCCCCGATCGTCGTAGACGAAGCCGGAACCGGTCCCCTCCGCGACACCGAACTGCTGCTTCTCAAACTTCGGGGCTCCGTCCGGCCCGAAGAAACGCTTCATCAACTCTTCGAGGTCTTTCGGATTCATGTTCTCAGGAAGTCCGCCGCGTCCGCCAGGCAACTTGAGCGTACCACCGGCCTTCTTCTGGACGCTGATCTGCACGACCGAGGGCCTGACGAAGTCCGCGACGGCCCCGAAGGCATCCGACAAGGCTCGCGCCGTTTCCTGACCCTTTGCCGGGATCTCCTGGACAGCCGTCACCGGCTTGGTTGAGACCCGGGAGCCCACGACCCCGGCCACCGACACCACGAGTGCCGCCCATGCGACTGCATTACGCCTCATCTTCCTATCTCCTTCTGTCGTCTCGATTTCTAGTCGACGAAGTTCAACACGGATGCGGAACTCTCGTTACCTGCGATTGTCACGTCGTCCTTGTACTGTACGGTCCGCTGACCGAAAAGGTTTCCAGGGCGGCCGAAAAAATCCGAAATCCCAATCCCACCTTGGCAAACACCTTCCGGTCTTCGTAGGGTAGCGCAATCGACCGGGCTTCGGGAGCACCCGGTGTCGCACTGACCCTATGATGTATTCGTCCTCGAACCCGAAAAAATTTTGGCCAGGGCCTGAGACCACCACCATGGCCTCGCCGGATGTCATCGACCCACGCGATCAGACCCCCGAGTCGCTCCTCTCCTGGGCGGAGACGATCGGCGTCGAGGCCGTCTCGGTCCGCCGGTTGCTCTCGGCGCTGCTGACTCGCGGCATCCACGACCCGGCCGAGTGGGGCCATCGGTTTCATGTCCCGAGGCGGATGACCGACCGGTTCCGGATGATGCCGCGTCTCCATCTGGAGAAGAGCGTCACATCGTCCAGGGACGGCTTCCAGAAGCTCTTGTTTCGGCTTCATGATGGTCTGGCGGTCGAGACGGTCCTGATCCCTCTGCACAAGCCGGGTGCGGTGAGCGTCTGCCTGTCGTCGCAGGTCGGCTGCGCGATGGCCTGCGACTTCTGCGCCACGGCGAGGATGACGAGCCGGCGGAACCTTGCTACCTGGGAGATCATCGACCAGTGGATGCAGGCCCGAGAGGTCGCCTGGTCTCAGGGCCGCCGCGTCACGGGTGCGGTGTTCATGGGGATGGGCGAGCCGTTTCTCAATTACGACCGTGTCCTTGCCGCGGCCGAGTTACTTCGTTGCTCCTACGGCGGAGCGGTCGCTGCCAAGGGGATCACGATCAGCACCGTGGGACTGGTCCCCGAAATCGACCGTTTCACCGACGAAAATCGTCGGTTCCGGCTCTCGATCAGCCTCGGCTCCGCCATCGATGAAACTCGAGCAAAACTTGTTCCCGTGGCGGCACGGACGCCCGTCCGCGACTTGATGGCCGCGGCGCGGCGCCATGCGGACGCCCGAGGTGGCCGCGTGATGCTCTCTTATGTCTGCATCTCGGGCGTGAATTGCTCGGAAGATGACGCTCGCGCGATCGGCGAGCTGGTCGGTTCGACGCCCGTTCGGTTCGACCTCATCGAAGTGACCGACCCCACCGGTCGTTATCAGCCGCCCGGCGAAGCTGAGTTGCGGGCCTTTCGCGACAGCCTCTCTCGCCACCTGGGCCAGCCCGTCGTTCGCCGTTATTCCGGCGGCGCGGATATTCAGGCCGCGTGCGGGACGCTCGCGGGTTGACGGGGGATGGTGTGTGTCGCGCGTCCTACATTAGACTGCAGTCCATGAGCGATTCATCCTCCCAATTTCCGACGGTACGTCCTCGCCGTCTCCGCCAGCATCCCCGGCTCCGGGACATGGTGCGCGAGACGGCGGTGACCGTCGATGACCTCGTCTATCCGCTTTTCATCTATCACGGCAAGGACTTGCGCCGAGAGATCCCGTCGATGCCCGGCCAGTTCCAGCTCTCGCTCGATCGGATGGGCGAGGTCGTGGACGAGGCCGTCGCGCTCAAGATCCCGGCGTTCCTCCTGTTCGGCATCCCGGCCGAAAAGGACGCAGTCGGGTCGGCCGCGAGCCAGGATCGCGGGATCGTTCAGGAAGCGATCCGACTCATCAAGAAGCGCTCTCCCGAGACGCTCATCATCACCGACGTCTGCTTCTGTGAATACACCGACCACGGCCATTGCGGTCCCTTGCACGAAGTTGGCGGCCGGATCGACGTCCACAACGATGCCACCCTGCCCCTCCTCGCCGAGCAAGCCGTCAGTCACGCCCGCGCCGGTGCCGACGTGGTGGCTCCCTCAGGGATGATGGATGGGATGGTCGCCGCGATTCGAGACGGGCTCGATTCGGCTGGCTTTGCCCACATCCCCATCCTTTCCTACGCCGCCAAGTTCGCCAGCGCCTACTACGGCCCCTTCCGCGACGCCGCCGAAAGCGCTCCCGCCTTTGGCGACCGCCGTACCTACCAGATGGACCCCGCCAACGGCGATGAAGCGATCCGCGAAGTCGCCCTGGATCTGGCCGAAGGTGCCGACATGGTGATGGTCAAGCCCGGCCTGGCCTTCATGGACATCATTCGCCGCGTGAAGGAGAAGTTCACCGTCCCCGTCGCCGTCTACAACGTCTCCGGCGAGTACGCCATGGTCAAGGCCGCCGCCCAGCGCGGTTGGATCGACGAGCGCCGGATCGTGATGGAGACGATGCTGGGCTTCAAGAGGGCCGGGGCAGACATGATCCTGACGTACCATGCGCTGGATGTGGCGAGGTGGCTTCAAGGGGGGTGATCCCATGGCGCGACCTCGACAGTTCACGATCCGCGCCGGGATGTTGGCCGTGGCGTTCATCGGCATTGCCTGCTCAATCATTTCACCGTACCTCATCCCCGCTCTTCTTTGGCTCCTGGGGGTGATGCTCACGCCGTTTCTGCTCGTCGCAATCGGATTAATATTCGTACAGGTTGTGTTCCCATTTTCCCTCGGGAAGGCATCCACGAACAAGGATTCGAGGCCTATGGGACGGGACGAGTTATGATCGCAAACCATGTCCGCCGAGACGTGGAGGCCGCCATCTGTAACGCTCGCTTGATGTGGCAAGGCTGCGACGAGAAGGTTGGATCACATGGCGAGACCGCGTCAGTTTACGATTGGAATCGGTATGGTCGGGGTCGCTGCAATTGGCGTCACCTGTTATCTCGCGACGCTCATGCCGGCCTGGGGCTCATTCGACTGGATGGGTTTCGGGATCTTGGCGGCGGGGGTGGGGCCATGGTTGCTGGTTGGCCTGGGATTACTGCTGTTTCCGATCCGAACTGACAAACCCGCCTCGAAAGCCGAATCGTCAACTACGGAACCGCACGACCCATGAACGCGACGACTCCTGCCCGCTCGGTCCCCGGCTACTGTCTGCCACACAGCCACGCCGCCTTCCTCCGCGCCAACCGTTCCATCCCCGGCGGAGTGAACAGCCCCGCGCGGGCGTTCGGGGCCGTGGGAGGAGAGCCGCCGTTCATGGCGAGGGCGGAGGGGCAGTTTCTGTATGATATTGACGGCCATCAATACATCGATTACATCGGCTCGTGGGGTCCGATGATCCTGGGGCATGGCCATCAACGCGTGAAGCGAGCGATCGCAGAGGCGCTCGAAACGGGGACGAGCTTCGGGGCGCCGACCGAGAGGGAAAGCGAGATCGCCGAGGCGGTGATCGAGGCCGTGCCGTCGATCGAGAAGGTCCGATTCGTCTCGTCGGGAACCGAGGCCGCGATGTCGGCCGTGCGCGTGGCGAGGGGCGTGACGGGCCGAGCGAAGATCATCAAGATGACGGGTCATTATCATGGGCACGTCGATTCTCTGCTCGTCCAGGCGGGATCGGCGGCAACGACGCTGGGGACGCCGAACAGCCCGGGAGTGACGCCGGGTTCGGTGGCGGACACGATCCTGGTCCCGTTCAATGACGCGAAGGCGGTGGCCGATGTGTTCGCCGCATATCCGGGGCAGGTCGCGGCCGTCCTGCTGGAACCGGTTGCAGGCAACATGGGGCTGGTGCCGCCGAGGCCGGGATATCTGGAAGCGCTTCGCAAGATGACCGAGACGGACGGCGCGATGCTGTTCTTCGACGAGGTGATGACCGGGTTCCGGCTGGCTCTGGGAGGTGCCCAGGAACGATTCGGGATCAGGCCCGACGTGACCTGTCTCGGTAAGATCATCGGCGGCGGCTTACCCGCAGCGGCCTACGGGGCGTCGAGGGGAATCATGGATTTCGTCTCGCCGGCCGGACCGATCTATCAGGCGGGGACGCTCTCGGGAAACCCGCTGGCGATGGCGGCCGGGCTGGCGACGCTCCGGGAACTGAGGGATCGTTCGCCCTACGACCGGTTGGAGGCCTTGTCCGCCCGGCTTGCGGAGGGGCTGGATCGGGCGGCGAAGGACGCGGGCGTCCCTCATGTCGTCCAGAGGGTCGGCAGCATGCTCACGCTGTTCTTCCACGACGGGCCCGTCGAGAATTACGAGGACGCCAAGCGGAGCGACACGAAGCTCTTCGGCCGTTTCTTCTGGGAGATGCTGGCGCGAGGCGTGTATCTGCCGTGCAGTCAATTCGAGGCCGCGTTCGTCTCGGCGGCGCACACCGAGGCGGACGTCGATCACACGATCGAGGCGGCGTCCGAGGCCCTCAGGGCGAGCGCGGGTCCGCCGTGAGTTTCGGATTGTCGGCGGTACGGGTCCGCTCAGGGATTGGCGATGACGTCGCGATAAACGGCGATCGTCCGATCGGCCGTCTCATCCCAGGTGAACACCCGGGAACGCCTGCCGGCGCGATCGACCAGATTGGATCGAAACGCGGGATCGTCCGCGACGCGCCGCAGCAAGCTCGCCAGTTCGGAGGTGTCGTCGAGCGAGAACGTCTCGCCACCGTCGCCGAGAACCTCGGGTAGGCAGGTGGCGCGTGAGGCCAGGGTCGGGCAACGGCAGGCCATCGCCTCGCAAAGTTGAAGGCCGAATCCCTCGTACAGGCTCGGGTAGACGAACGCCATCGCCTCGGAATAGAGCGCGGGGAGGTCTTCATCCTCAACCCAGCCGAGCAGGCGGACCCGATCGGAGATGCCGAGCGACGCCGCAAGCTCGGTGATGGCGGCACGTTCGTGGGACTTCGCCCCGGCGAGCACGAGGCCGACGCCATCCGGGTTGGCCGCCGCGAACGAGCGCACGAGGAACGGGACGTTCTTGCGCCCTTCCCAGCCGCCGATATAAAAGACGAATCGGCCGGGCAGTTCGTGACGGCCACGGACCTCGGCGCGAACGGAGTCGGGCACGGGCCGGTGGAACGGCTCGTCGGCCGCCTCATACGTGACGGCGATCTTCTCGGGCGGGATTCCGTACACGCGGGTGATGTCGTCCTTGGCATGCTGGCTGACGGTGATGATGCGGTCGGCGCGAGCCCGGGCGCGCCAGCCCTGAAGGCGGGATTGGATGGCCCGGGGATTCCATTGGTTCGGGCGCGGGACATCTTTGGCCTGGTAGGCGTGTTCGATCGCGTCGTGAAGCGTCAGCACGCGCGGGCATGGGCTGAACCAGGGGAGGCCGAAATTGAAGGGAGAGTGGAAGACGTCGACCCGGTCCTCGGCGAGCGCGCGGGGCAGCCATCGCTGTTCCCAGGCGAGGTAACGCATCGGCGGAGCCTCTCGCACCCGATGAAGCTCCGGCGGCAGTCCCGCCCGGGTGAGGTGCTCGGGCGCGATGGAACAATCGGAATAGAGGTACAACTCGACGCCGCGGCGGGCCAGGGCGGCCAGCAGATCGAGGGTGTAACGGCTCCACCCGCGAATCCGCGAATCGTGCAGGATGCGGGCGTTGATCCCCACGCGAAGCGGCACGCTCATCACGCGATCCCGTGGCCCACTTCGGGGGCGGCCTCGTAGTTCACTTCGCCCGTGATGAGTGCGCGTTTGACCTCGGAGATGGCCTGGGTGACCTGGATGTCGCGAGGGCAAGCGGTCGTGCAGTTGAAGACGGTACGACAGCGCCAGACGCCCTCGGCATCGTTGAGGATCTCCAGGCGCTCGGCGGCGCCCTTGTCGCGGGAGTCGAAGATGAACCGATGGGCGTTCACGATCGCGGCCGGGCCGACGTATTTGCGATCGCCCCAGAAGGGCGGGCAGGCGGTGGTGCAGCAGGCGCAGAGGATGCACTTGGTCGTATCGTCGAACCGTGCCCGCTCCGACGGCGACTGGAGCCGCTCGGTCGTGGGTGCCGGGTCATCGTTCACGAGGAACGGCATGACCGACTTGTAGTGATCGAAGAACGGCTTCATGTCCACGATCAGGTCCTTGATCACCGGCAGGCCGAGGATTGGCTCCAGTGTGATCGTGTCCGACGGCACGTTCTTGACCAGGATCTTGCACGCCAGCCCGTTCACGCCGTTGATCCGCATTGCGTCCGACCCGCACACGCCGTGCGCACAGGAACGGCGTAGGGCCAGGGTTTCATCCTGATACCATTTGACGTTCTGCACCACGTCCAGGACCCGGTCGAGCGGATCGGCCTCGACCTGGAACTCTTCCCAGTGCGGGGCGTTATCCCGCTCCGGGTTGTAGCGCTTGATTTTGATCGTGAGCTTGCGGACGGCGGACTCGGTTTCGAGGATGGCCATTTCGTTCAACTACCTCGACGTGGGCGGAGCAGTGGAGACCTCGGCGACGTCCGCCGAATTGTTCGCTTCGGCGGGCGTACGAGTCGAGACGAATTCGACGCGTCGCAGTTCTTCCTCGGAGAAAGTTTTGAGGAGTTGATCCCAGACGAGGAATTGCCGCTGGCCCTCGTTCAATCCGACGAATGCGGGCGACACGATCAAGCCGAAATATTTGTAGCTCGCGGGATCGGCGGGGACGACGTCGACCCGGGCCTCTCTGCCCGCGACGATGTGGAGCCGATCCCTCAGACGATGCTCGAAGTTGGTCGACAAGATCATCTCTTAGCCTCCCGATGGATCGGACGCATCACACGCGTGGAGGACCTTCTCGCCGACGCGCCGGACGGACGCGATCCACCCATCGACGGTTTCCGCCTCCAGTTGATCGATGACTTCAACCCCCTCGGAACTTCGTATCCGATCGGCACGATGGGCGATCAGGTGGCGGCGCCGGGTCATCGCCGCGAGATTCGCCTTGTCTTGCTCGTCCAACAGTCGGTGCGGAAGCCCGATCGTCTCGAGCAGTCGAAGGATTTGAGCGACGTCATTATAGCTCTCCCGTTCGAGATGTGCCGCGATCGAGAGGAAAATTAGGTCGTCGACGCGAAGCTCGCGGTGTTTCACGAGGAAACCGACCAGGAATTTCTTCTCGCTCCGACCCGCTTCATACAGAGGGATCGAGTTCAAAGCCTCTTCCGTCCAGGAGCGATACCGGGCCAGTCCGAGGGATCTCAGCAGCGTCTCCAGCGTCGCATGGAGCAGGACGATGGCGCATCGCCGTATCTCCGAGCGAAGATCGGATCCGCCGACGATCGACACGTCGGGAGCGGACCCCGAATGGCCGGCGAGAAATTCGACACGAGCCAGATCGACGAGGAAACGCGCGCCAATCCCCTCGATGAGACGGTCTTCTTCCATCAATATTTTCTGATCTCCAGCGGATACTTCGTCGTCGTCTGACCGTCTTTCTCGATCACGATGACGTCCACGTCTTTATAGGTGACCGACGTGTGCCCATCGCCGGTGGTCGTGACGAGCGAATGCTTGAAGAACTCGTCGTCGTTCCGGGTGGGGAAATCTTCGCGAGAGTGCGCCCCGCGGGACTCCTTGCGAGCGAGCGCGGAGGCCACGGTGGCCTCGGAGAGGTCGAGGAGGCAGCCTAATTCGAGGACTTCGAGCAGGCCGGTGTTGAAGACGCTGCCCTTATCCTGGACGCCCACGGTCTTGTACTGCTGCTTGAGCATGGCGATATCGTCGCGGGCCTTCGTCAGCGTCTCCTCGGTGCGGTAGACGCCGCAGTTGTCCATCATGGTGCGCTGCATCTCGTCGCGGAGCTTGACCCAGGGGAAGTTGCGGGGGCGCGAGAGCAGGCCGTCGATGGCGGCCCTGGTCGGGGCCTCGGGGTGCGAGGGGATCGGCTGGAACTGGTTCTCCAGGGCGTGCCGGGCCATGTCGCGACCCGAGCGGCGGCCGTAGACGATCAGATCCACGAGGCTGTTCGTGCCCAGGCGATTCGCGCCATGCACGCTCACGCAGGCGGATTCGCCGGCCGAGTAGAGGCCGCGGACCACGGTGCCGTCGGCGTCGCGGATCACCCGACCGTGAATGTCTGTGGGGATGCCGCCCATCGCGTAGTGGGCCGTCGGTTGGATCGGCATCGGCTCCTTGATCGGATCGACGCCGAGATACGTGCGGGCGAACTCGATGATGTCAGGAAGCCGCTTCTCCACCCACTCGCTATCCACCTTGCCGCCGGTAGGGCTGGTTCCGTACTTGTTGATCGTCTCGGCCCGAATGTCGAGATAGACGAAATCCTTGCCGCCGATGCCCCGGCCGGCGCGCACTTCCTGGTAGATCGATCGCGA
>JAQGHR010000083.1 GCA_028291545.1 Planctomycetota bacterium
GGAACGCGGCGCGGGCCTCCGCGTACTTCTCGCGGCGGACCAGGTCGTAGGCGACCTGGACCTGGACATCGAGGACGGCACGCTGCGCATCGGCCGACTGCCGGCCGTTGGGATACTTGGCGAGGTAGCCCTTGAACGCGGAAATCGCCTCGTCGAACTTGCCCTGCCCCTGGAGGATCTGGCCGATCTGGAACTGGGCCGCCATCAGCAGTTCGGCCCGCTCCCGACGCGCCTCGTCGGTGTCCGCAACCGCGTCGTCACCCTTCAGGAAGGCCGCGAAGGCCGTGATCGCCTCCTGGCTCTTGCCGCGGTTCTGATAGGACACGGCGATCTGATAGGACGCCCTGACCGCCCAGCGATGCGAGGGGTACGCAGTCAGGAACCGCCTGAGGGCCGCGACACCGAGAGCGAGCTGGGCGTCGTCCGGCGGGTTGGGGATGCCGTACGTCGTCGCGATCTGATAGAGCGCCGAGCCGCGAAGATCCTGCGCGGCCTTGGAATCGACCGTCGCCAGGTCGCGGGCCAGGTCGGTCCAGGTCAAACGGGCCGGGAGGAGTTGCTGGCTGAGGAACTGGGACTCGCCCAGATGATAGCGCGCCGAGGCGAGATCGGCCCCCTTGGGATACTCGGTGCGATACGTACTGAAATCCCCGATCGCGCGGCCGTGATTGCCGGCGGCCTGGCTGGCTCGGCCCATCGCGAACAGGAGCGAGGCACGGAGGGTCTCCCCCTTCGCGAGCGATCGGGCCTGGACCAGGAGCGCATACGCACCCTCGGGATCGGCCGGGATGGTCGGGAGGTCCGGCTTGAGCAGCCGGTCGGCGAAGCCACGGTAGACCTCCGCCAGGCGGTCTTTCCGGTCCGGTGTGAGGAGCGATTCCGCTTCCTCACGTGCGATCGCCTCGGCGGCGGCAAACTTACCGGCCGCGACTTCGACGGCCACCAGCTCCGATCGCAGCTTCTCGGCCCATCGGCCCTTCGGCGCGGCCTTCAGCGCCGCCGAGAGCACCTCGCGGGCAGCGTCGAGCTTCCCCGAGAGGCGGAGGGCCACGCCCCGGATCACCTGGATGTACTCCTTCGTCTCCGCAGACGTCTTCGGATCGCCGGCCATCGCCGCAAGTGCCTTGTCGGCCTCGGCGTACTTACCATCCTGCATCGCGGCCACGATCGCGGCGGGAAGCTCGGGCGTGACCTTCTCGACAGCTCGTGCGGCCGACGGCCTCGCCGGTGCGTCCGGTTCCGCGGACCTGGCCGGGCGCGATCCCACGATCGCGGCCAGGGCCAGAAACAGGATCGATCCTCGACCGATAGCGTCTCTCACGGCGATCTCCTCCGCTGGAGGTTCCGACGCGGCCCCGGAATAAGGAGAGCCGAAATCACGCGTCGCTTTTTTTGGACGAAGAAGCTGCGGCATCCGTTCCCGATTTCGATCGGGCAACCGGGCGGGACCCCGGCCATCCCTATCCTCTTGGAATTCGCGACCGGATCACGAACGCTCGCCGCGCAGGGGAATCCATGCGGAGCAGGCGCCACCCCTGTCTCAACGTCCGAACTCATTCGGTATTAGACCCGTTGTCCGCCGCCTCGTCACTTTTTTCGGAGGACCGGGCACCGTATCCGTCGCAAAGTGGCGATTTCTCCTAAGTAACTAGTTGTCAGCGGCACGACTCCCTGCTAGTCTGAGTCGGGCCGGGAGAAGCAACATCGCGACGAGTGCGGGGGTCGGATTCAGTCATGCTGTTTGAACTCAAGGGCGTCACGAAGTCTTACGGAAAGATCAAGGCCCTGCGCGACCTGAACGTCTCCATGCCCGAGGGCGCGATCGGATTGCTGGGGCCGAACGGTGCCGGCAAGACGACCATGATCCGGACCTTGCTCGGATTGATCTCGATCGATGCCGGCGAGGGCGAAGTCCTCGGCATGAACATCCGCTCGCGACGGCTCGATATCCGGCAGGCGGTCGGGTTCGTGCCCGAGGACGAATGCCTGTTCCCGTCCGTAGAGGGCGTCGAGTTCGTCGCGTATTCCGGAGAACTCGGCGGCATGCGCACCAAGGACGCCATGCAGCGGGCGCACGAGGTGCTGGATTACGTCGGGCTGGGCGAGGCTCGGTATCGCAAGGTCGAGTCCTACTCGACGGGCATGAAGCAGCGGCTCAAGATCGCCTCGGCGATCGTTCATGACCCCCGGATGCTGATCCTCGACGAACCGACCAACGGCATGGACCCGGCGGGACGGATCGAGGTCCTGGAGTTGGCCCGAGACCTGGCCCATCGCAAGGGCATGAGCCTCCTGTTCTCCAGTCATCTCCTGCCCGACGTCGAGGCGGTGTGCGACCACGTGATGGTCCTCGGCGGCGGCAAGCTGCTGGCCAGCGGCGTGATCGAGGATCTGAAACGGACCGTCGGGCGGCAGTTCGAGGTCCGGGTCAAGACCGACGCCAATCGGTTCGCGGGCCAGCTCGCGGGGGCGGGCCTCTCGGTGCAATCGAAGGATGACGTGCTCCTCGTCGATCTCCCCGAGGGGCGAGAGACGTCAGTTCTCTGGGAGGCCGCGAGGGCCTCGGGCGAGCAAATCCGCCTGCTCCGGCCCAGGCAGAGCAGCCTGGAAGAAGTCTTCCTGGACGCGATCTCGAGCGATAGGGCCTAGCGCATGCCGATCTTCGATCAGGGATATCAGCACTGGGACGGGACGCTCTCCGGCCACGCCTGGAGGTGGCTCGCGATCTCTCATCGCGGCGTGCGTACACAACTCAAGAACCGCTGGACGAGGATGGCCCTGCTGCTCGCCTGGCTGCCCGCCCTGGCTCTTGGCATGTTTCTCGCACTCTGGGGATTGCTTGAGCAGAAGACGGACGATTGGAAAGGGCTCTTCACCTTCCTGCCCGCGGTGGTCTTGCTGGACCCCAAGGCGTTCCGCGCGGAGATCTGGTCGCTCGCCTTCTCGTGGTTTCTCATCGCGGAGACCTACGCCGCCATGATCCTGGTCGTGATCGTCGGCCCAAACCTGATCAGCCAGGATCTCCGGTTCAATGCGATGCCCCTCTACCTGTCCCGGCCGCTGACGAGATTCGATTACTTTGCGGGCAAGCTCGGCACGATCGCGGCCTTCCTCGCCGCGGTGATCCTCATCCCGGCGGTCCTCACGTACGTGCTCGGGGTCGGATTCAGCCTCAGTTTCAAGGTGATCGCCGACACCTATCGCATCGTGCCGGCGTGCCTGGCGTATGGGGCCGTCGTGGTCCTGGTCGCCGGCCTGTTCATGCTCGCGATCTCCTCGCTATCCAAGAACTCGCGCTACGTGGCGGCGATCTGGATCGGTCTATGGCTCGTGGGGAGCACGGCCGCCGGTGTCCTGGCCGATCCGAACACGTTGGCCATCAAGTGGGGACCTATCGTTTCGCTCACCAATAACCTCCGCCGTGTCCAGGAGGTCTTGCTGGGCACGGGGGAGGCGTTCGAATCGATCCGGGAGGCAGGCGAACAGGCGATGTCCCCGTTCGGTCGTCGGTCCTTCGGGCGCTCCTTCGGTCGTCGCCACGCCGATCCTGCCATGAAGTACAATCCGTTTGCCCAGGATTACCCCTGGCAATGGTCGGCCTATGTCCTCTCGGGTCTGGTGGTTCTATCGCTATGCATATTGACCACACGCGTCAAGTCGCTGGACCGGCTGCGATGACGGCCGTCGCCGAGTTCCGGGCCGTGTCGAAGTGGTACGGCAACGTCATCGGCGTGAACCATCTCTCGTTCCGCCTCCCCCCGGGCGTGACCGGGCTGCTCGGTCCCAACGGGGCGGGCAAGTCCACCGTGCTGCAACTGGCCACCGGCCAGCTGCGCCCCAGCCAGGGTGACGTGGTGGTCCTGGGTCAACGGGCCTGGGGCAACACGCGGCTGAATCGTGAGGTCGGGCTCTGCCCCGAGCAGGACGCCTTCTACGAATGGATGACCGGCCGCGATTTCGTCTCCTACTGCGCCCGTCTCGGCGGCTTCTCCCGCCGCGAGGCCCGCGAGCGAGCGGACCGGGCCATCGAGCAGGTCGGCATGACGCCGAACCGCGACCGGGCAATCCGCGGTTATTCGAAGGGAATGCGGCAGAGGACCAAGATCGCGCAGGCCCTGGTCCACGAGCCCAAGGTGATCTTCCTCGACGAACCCCTGACCGGCACCGACCCCGTGGCGCGTCGCGACCTGATGGATATCATCCTCCGTCTCGGCGGCGAGGGCACGAGCATCCTGCTCTCCAGCCACGTCCTCCACGAGGTGCAGTCCGTCACCCCCAACATCATCCTCCTGAATCGGGGACGGCTGGTCGCCGAAGGGGATATCCGCCAGATCCGCGACCTGATCGACGAGCATCCGCATCGGATCGTACTCGCCTCGCCGAACACCCGCGCACTCGCGGCCAAGCTCGTCCGATTCGAGGACGTCGTGGGCGTGGACCTCCGCCGTGAGGATAGCTCGATCCTCGTCGAGACGCGGGCGCCCGATGCCTTCTACGGCCGCCTGGCGCAGCTCGCGCTGGACGGGGATACGCCGATCGAGCGTGTGGCGTCGGACGATGATAATCTCGAAGCCGTCTTCAAATACCTGGTGAACCCATGACGAAGGCGACCCTCGAACCCGCCCGGACGACGAATTCGGCGACCCCCGAAGGTCGCCAGACCTCGGTCCTGAATTCGGTGTCCGCCCTCTTCACGATGACCCTCGCCCGCCAGGCCAGGTCGCGACGACTCCTCGTGCTCTCCTTGCTCTACATCCTGCCGATCGGGTTCGCGGTTCTCATTCGCCATAATGACGCCGGATGGCGAGGCCCGACGGCAGGATACGAACCGGCGTTCGCGGAGTTCTTGCTGATCTTCAACCTGATTCCCCAGGCCCTCTTGCCGCTCACGGCGCTCGTCTATGCCTCCGGCATGATCCAGGATGAAATCGAAGAGCAAACAATCACGTACTTGTTGATACGTCCACTGCCGAGGTGGACGATCTACATCGCCAAGCTGCTGGCGACCCTGATCGTTACAATCGCCTTGACGGCCGCGTTCACTGCCTTGACCTTCCTTGTCATCGGCTGGGGCCAGCCCGATTACTGGCGTTCGGGCGGACTGGAACGGATGGGAAAGACGATCGTCCTGTTCGCGCTCTCGCTCACGGCCTACAACGCACTCTTCGGCCTGATGAGCCTGCTCATGCGACGGGCCATCCTCCTCGGCGTGGGGTACATCATCCTGCTTGAAGGGTTCGTCTCGAACATCGACTTCGTGATCCGCAAGGCGACGGTCGTGTACTATTTCCGCGTCCTCTCCGAGCGCTGGCTGAATCTCGGCCACGCGGACAAGTTCAGCATCGACCTCTCGACCGCACCCGACGTGCGGGATTGCCTCCTCGTCCTGATCGTCTCAAGCCTCACGGCCATGGTCCTTGCCGCCCTTCTGATGGGCTCCCGCGAGTTCCGCGTCAAGACCCCCGAGGGGAGTTGAGCGCGTTCGACCCGAGTGGGGCGGGCGTCCCTGCCCGCCTACAAAAATAAACATATTTGTA
>JAQGHR010000086.1 GCA_028291545.1 Planctomycetota bacterium
CGCCACCTCCGGCCTCTACTTCGCCCAGGCCAAGCGCGACGACACCGGCGGCGCCAGCGACATCTTCTTCGTCGTCCGCGACGACGCCGGCACCTCCGACCTCCTGTTCCAGACCGCCGACACCACCTGGCAGGCCTACAACACCTGGGGCGGCTCCAGCCTCTACCAGTTCGGCTCGTTCGCCTCCGGCGGCGGCGTCGCCGTCAGCTACAACCGGCCCCTGACACTCGACCAAGTCTCGGGCGGCTACGGCGACGACAACTCGCCCTGGCACGCCGAGTACCCCATGATCCGCTGGCTGGAGCAGAACGGCTACGACGTCAGCTACTCCACCGACGTCGACAGCGCCCGGAACGGCGGCCTGATCCTCAACCACAGGGCCTTCCTCAGCGTCGGCCACGACGAGTACTGGTCGGGCCCGCAGCGCGCCAACGTCGAGGCCGCCCGGGACGCCGGCGTCAACCTCGCGTTCTTCAGCGGCAACGAGTCGTACTGGAAGACGCGCTGGCAGCCCAGCATCGACGCCTCGGCAACGGCGTACCGCACGCTGGTCACTTACAAGGAGTCGATCAACGGCGTGATCGACCCCTTGAGCTCGCCGCCTAGCAACGTCTGGACCGGGACCTGGCGCGACCCGGCGGGCGCGGCGCCGCTGGACGGCCGCCGACCCGAGAACGCGATGAGCGGTACGGCCTACATGGCGGACCGTACGTCGAACGACGTGGGCGTGAGCCTGACGGTACCGTACGCGGACGCGCAGCTGCAATTCTGGCGGAACACCAGCGTGGCAAGCCTCCAGCCGGGCCAGGTGGCGACGCTGGGCCAGTCCATCGTGGGTTACGAGACCGACGAGGACCTCGACAACGGATTCCGTCCGGCCGGGTTGATCGACATGTCCTCCACCACCTTCAACACGCCGTCTAAGGTGCTCAGCGCCTCGGGCACGACGGTGGGTCCTGGGACGTCGACGCACTCGATCACGCTGTACCGTGCGTCGAGCGGTGCGCTCGTCTTCGGGGCGGGGACGGTGCAGTGGTCGTGGGGCCTGGACGGGCACCATAACACCAGCACCACGACGCCGAGCGCCGCCATCCAGCAGGCGACCGTCAACCTGTTCGCGGACATGCAGGTCCAGCCGGGGACGATCCAGTCGGGCCTGGTGTACACGGCGGGTCCGACGAACACGAGCCGGCCATCCTCCGTGATCGCCTCGCCGGCCTCCGGGGCGGTCATCAGCCCGGGGGCGAAGGTGACGATTACCGGCACCGCAACCGCGGCGGGCGGCGGGCACCTGGCCGGTGTGGAGGTGTCGACCGACGGCGGCCGGAGCTGGCACCCGGCGACGGGTCGGGCGAGCTGGAGCTACGCCTGGATCCCTTCGGCCTCCGGCTCGGTGACGCTCAAGAGCCGGGCGGTTGATGACAACCTGAACTTGGAGGTCCCGAGCGCCGGCGTCACCGTCACTGTCGGGAGTGGGAGCGGTGGTGGCGGTGGAGGCGGCTCCCTCTGGAACAACACGATTACGCCCGCGGTGGCCTCCGCGAGCGACACGAGCGCGGTGGAACTGGGAGTGAAATTCACGGCGGACACGGCGGGCTCGGTGACCGGGGTCCGGTTCTACAAGGGTTCGTCGAACACCGGGACCCACGTCGGCCACCTCTGGTCGGCGACGGGCGCCCTGCTGGCCTCGGCGACATTCACGGGCGAGTCCGCGACCGGATGGCAGCAGGTCAGCTTTGCCAATCCCGTGGCAATCTCGGCAAACACGACGTACGTGGTCTCCTACCTCGCCCCGGCCGGGGGGTATGCTTACACGTCGAGTTCCTTCGCGACGGCCGGTTACGACAATTCGCCGCTGCACGTCGGCTCGAATGCGGCGGCCGGCGGCAACGGGGTGTACGTCTACGGCGGTACGGGCGGATTCCCGACCAACTCATTCAACGCCACCAATTACTGGGTCGACCTGACGTTCAAGGCCTCGACCTCGGCGGACACGACTCCGCCGACCGTCGTGAGTCACTCGCCCGCATCGAACGCAACCGGCGTTTCGGTGTCGTCGCCAGTGACGGCCACCTTCAGCGAGCCGGTGCAGTCAACTACGGTGGTCTTCACCCTGTCCGGCCCCGGCGGCGTGGTGGCCTCGACTAGGAGTTACGACGCGGCCTCCGGGACGGTGACCCTGACGCCGGGCGCGCCGCTGACGACCCAGACTACGTACACCGCGAGTCTGAGCGGGGCCAAAGATACGGCCGGCAACACGATGGCGCCTGTGTCCTGGTCGTTCATCACCGGGTCGTCGGTCGTGAACCTCTGGCAACAGACGACGGCGGCGGACTTCAGCGCGGGCGTGCTCAACAACGTGGCCGTGACCAATACGTCCGGCGGCGAGGTCCAGTTGGCGTCAGGTCTGCGCGACGACTTCAACGGAACGGTTTTGAGTACGTCCTGGACCAGCAAGGCGTGGGGGCCGGGTGCCGCCGCCGCGGTCTCCTCCGGGATCCTCACCGTCACGGCTGAGGAGATCTTGTCCAAAGCGGCGGTGCCGGAGGGGACCGGGGTCGAGGCCAGTGTCCGCTTCACAAACGCCTACCAGCACTTCGGCCTGGCGACCGACCTGGCCGCCGTCGCCGGCAACTCGTGGGGCATCTTCAGCACGGCAGGGACGACCGGCACCCTCTTCGCCCGGGTCAACAGCAACGGCACCGTCACCGACGTGAACCTGGGCGCGTTGCCCTCCGGGTTCCACACGTACCTGATCCAGCAGGTCGCCACCGGGTTCGCCTTCTCGGTCGACGGCGTGCTCAAGACGACGATCGCCGCGACGATCCCATCCGGGACCCCATTGAAGAGCGTTTTGTCAGACTTCAACGGATCGGCCCAGTCGCCTCTCCAGGCCGACTGGCTGCGGATGATCGGGGGCAGCCTGGTCTCGTCGGTCTTCAACGCCGGAGTGGCGGCAAGCTGGCAGACAGCAAACTGGACGGCGACGGTCCCGTCCGGGACCGGCCTGACGGTGCAGACCAGCAGCTCGACCGACGGCGTGACCTGGTCGAACTGGGCGAACCTGAGCAACGGAGGAAAGGTCGCCAGCCCGGTGGGTCGCTATTTCCGCTATCGTGTGGCGATGACCACAACCAATGCAGCGTTGACGCCGGTCTTGAGCGCCATCTCGTTCTCCTGGCAATAGGCGTTCAAAACAGGGTCATCGCAAACGGCACCGCGCCTTTGAGATACCGCTTGAGCTTCGTCAAAAGTCATCGCGTCAGCGAGACCATCCAGGCCTCATTGAGCATGGGAAGGGGGATGACGTTCGAGGTCTTGCAAGACGATGTGACGGCGCCCCCGGGGCTACCCCTACTGCCGGTCTACCGCAGGTAGGGAGCGGCCTCGGGCGGGACGTCCACCTCTGTCCGATCGATGTAGCACCAAGCCCACCGCTCGCCGGGCTCGAAGGAAGCGGCTACGGGGTGGGTCGTGGCGTGGAAGTGGCGCGTGGCGTGGCGGCCAGGCGAACTGTCGCAGCAACCGACGTGGCCGCAGGTCAGGCAGAGGCGGAGATGGACCCAGGGCATTCCCAGCCTCAGGCACTCCTCGCACCCCCCCGGGGTACGCGGGGGGACAGGCTCGACGCCAACCTCGTGCTGGCACATCATCTTCCACCTCTCAATTCAGAACGGGTAATGACAGGGCGCGTGCTGGACCGAGATCCAATGCGGAGTGGTGAATTCCTCGATGGCCCACTTGCCGTTGTAGCGGCCCAAGCCGCTATTTTTCTCGCCGCCGAACGGACAGTTGGGCAGGTCGTTGACCGGCGAATCGTTGACATGGGTCATGCCCGCCTGCACCCTTAGCGCGAACCGGAGCCCACGCTCGAGGTCTCGCGTCGCCACCGACGCCGACAGCCCATACGACGTCGCGTTCGCGACATCCAGAGCCTCCTCTTCCCCGCTCACCTTGATGATCGACACCACGGGACCGAACTGCTCCTCCTGAGCGATCGCCATGTCATTCGTCACATCGACGAACACGTGCGGAGGGAGGACCAATCCTCGGGGTTCGCCGCCCAACAACTGCCGGGCGCCGTCCGCCCGAGCCTTCTCGATATTTTTCTGGATGTGCTTCAACTGAGAGGCGTTGATGATCGGCCCGACCACGGTGTCGACGTCGCTGGGGTTGCCGACCTTGAGGCCACGGACCCGTTCGACGAACCGGTCGACGAATTCGTCGTAGACCTTCGCGTCGACCACGAGGCGGTTTGTGCTCATGCAAATCTGGCCCTGGTGAAGAAACTTGCCGAAGACGGCGGTGTTGACCGCAAGGTCCAGGTCAGCATCGTCGAGGATGACCGTCGGCGAGTTTCCGCCCAGTTCGAGCGCCACCCTCTTGAGGATTGGGGCTCTCGCGATCTGTTCCATGATCTGGCGACCAATCGCCGTAGATCCCGTGAAGGAGATCACTCGCGGCACCGGATGGAGCACGAATGGTTCGCCGATCTCGCTGCCTGCACCGATGACCACGTTGAGCACACCGGGAGGCAGGCCCGCCTCCTCGTAGATCCTGGCCAGCAGGAGGCCGCCGGTCACCGGCGTGTCCGAAGCGGGTTTGATCACGGCCGCGTTCCCCAGCGCCAGCGCGGGAGCGATGGATCGGTTGCTCAGGTGCAGCGGGAAGTTCCATGGGCTGATCATGCCGACCACGCCGACGGGCTGCCGGTAGACGCGACTCTCCTTGCCCTCGATGTCCGTCGGCAGGATGCTCCCCTCCTGCCGCGACGGGAAGCTCGCCGCCTCGAATGTCATCGCCTGGGTGAAACCCAGTTCGAGGTTTGCCTTGATCCGGGTGCTGCCCGACTCATGGATGAGCCAGTCGACGATCTCGTCACGCCGGGCATCCATCAGTTCGGCGGCGCGCCGGAGGACCGCAGACCGTCCCGCGGGTCGCGTATCAGCCCAACCACGCTGCGCCGCGGCGGCGGCGCGATAGGCCTCGTCCACATCCTCTTCGTTCGCCAGGGGGATGCGGGCCAGGACGTCGTTGGTGAAGGGGTCGAGATCATCGCCCGTTCGGCCACTCCTCCCGTGGCGCCACGTCCCGTCCACCAAGATCTTGTCGAACTCGTCGTAATGGGCCGGCGATTCCCTCGGCGCGGTCTCGAGTAATCCATGGGCCATCGTGAGCCTTCCTTTTTCGTTCGCGCTCCGAGGAGCTGCGGGCGGTCGCTGTGATCAACAGGTGGTTCCTACCTAAAGCAGAAGGTCGAAGATTTGGTGAGAGCGTTCCCAGTGCTCGGTCATCGGATTTTTCAGTTCCGGATCGATGATCTTGAAGCTTCGGACAATCGCCACGCCGAGGCCGCCCACGATGCGGGCAAATTGGGCCTCGGTCTCAACGCTGTAATCGAGGTCGAGGGGTGGCCGCCTGGTCAGCTCGTCGAGGATCGGCTGGAGCTCGATCTCCTCATCGATACGCTTGAAGTCATTGATGCACTCCTGCAGCCCCTTCGTGATCGGCAGATCTTGGGGTTGGATGATGTCGCGGTCGTTCGACTTCGCCACGGCCTCGCCACGAACGAGGAGGTCGTAGAGTTTCTGGTTGACGAATTCGTCGAAGCGCTTGATGTCGGCCTTGTCGACGTCCAGCCCGGCCACGACGCGGAAAAATCGCTCGAACCTGGGGATACCCATTACGTTCATGGAGATCACCTCCTCAATCGCAGGTGGTCCTACAGCGTTGGGAGCACGCGGGGTCGGGGGCCGCGTGGGAACGCCGCGTCGACCCGCGCGAGCTCGTCGTGAGTGAGACGGAGGTCGCCGGCCCCCGCATTCTCGGCGGCATGTTCAGGGGTCGAGGCCTTGGGGATCGCGAACAGCGAGGGCCGCCGCACCAGGAACCTCAATGCGACCTGGCGCGGGGTCGCGCCGTGTGCCGCGGCGATCTCCTGCAGCACGCGGCCCCCATTCGTATCCGGGCCGGGGAACTTCCCGTGGCCCAGCGGGCTGTAGGCGACCACGACGACCCCGTGCGCCTCGCACCAGGGGAGCACGGCGTGCTCGATCGCACGCTCCTCCAGGTGGTAGAGCACCTGATTGCAGGTGATACGCCCCTCGCCGGCGATATTCAGGGCTTCGTCGAGGTCCGACTCGTCGAAGTTGCTCACGCCCCACGAAAGAATCTTGCCCTCGCGCCGGAGGTGCTCGAAGGCGGCGAAAGTTTCCTCCAGTGGGTGCTCGCCGCGCCAGTGCAAGAGGTAGCAGTCGAGACGGTCGGTCTTCAGGCGGGCGAGTGAACGCTGGCACGCGGCGACCGTCCCGGTCCGGGAGGCATTCTGGGGGAGGACCTTGGAGACCAGGAAGACTTCGTCGCGACGGCCGTCGATCGCCTCGGAGATGATGACCTCGGCATCGCCGTACATCTCCGCGGTGTCGATGTGCGTCATGCCCAAATCGAGGCCGCAGCGCAGGGCGGCGACTACCGATTGTCGCCTGCTCTCGTCGATTTGCCAGGTCCCCTGCCCGATGACCGGGACCTCGGCACCTGAGCTGCCGAATCTGCGCTTTTCCACAACTGGCCTCCGCACTTGGCCTACGATTTCCCCGAAACGGGTCGCCCTCAGGCGGTTGCCCGCTCGATCCGTCTCATGATCTCGGACTTCGGCTGGACGCCGATGATCCGGTCGACTTCACGGCCGTCCTTGAGCACCAGCAGGGTCGGAAGGCTGCGGACGTTGAATCGCGCCGCCGTCACCGGATTCTGATCCGAGTCGAGCTTCGCGAACCGCACCCGGCCGGCAAGCTCGGAAGCCAGTTCGTCAACCACTGGCGCGATCATCCGGCACGGCCCGCACCACGCCGCCCACACATCCAGGACCACCGGCACGGGCGAATGCTCGACCTCGGCCGAGAAGGTCGCGTCGGTCACGGTGACCGGAAGCCTGTCAATAGACAAGGATGTCTTGCAGCGCCCGCACACGGGCGCGAGGCCCTGTCCGATCTTCTGGCCCGCCTCCTGCGACACGCGATTGCTCGCGCCGCAGGAGGGGCAACGAATCAACTGCGACTCGGACATCATGGCCTCTCCCGGTCGGGCCGATCGCCGATCCGATTGCGATTCAACTGGCGTTGTCTGCCTGGAATTTTCGCGCACAACGAATGCAGTAGCGAGCATAAGGCAAGGCGTCGAGCCGCTCTTTGGAGATCTCTCGCCCGCAATTTTCGCACCGACCGAAAGTCCCTCTCTCGATGCGGTCCAGGGCGTCATTCACCTCCGTGAGGAGCTGTGACTCGTTCTGCAAGAGGCTCACGTCCACCTGTTCTTCATGCTCGTCGCTGGCAGGGTCCGCCGAATGCAGGGGCACGTCGGACAGATCGCCGCTGGAATCGCCGCCGACGGGTCGGATCGCCTCGGGTTCCAGCTCCGAGACATCGACGACGAGGCGGCGCCTCAAAGACAGAAGGCGCCGTCGATAGCGGTCGGTCTCTGCCGTGGTCAGCATCGTCGTCTCCTTGAGCGATCTCCCAGAGTCGATCCAGGGCCGAGTCTACACCGGCCGCCGAACTCGACGGGTCGATGGGCGACAGATCGTGGAGTCTTGGCCCGTTGTGCCAGAGGGCAGCGAGTTCAAGCCGCCTCCTCGGATTGAAAGACCTGCACGCCCTCGTTCGTCTCCGACGAGAGCAGTGATTTGGCCCGCTCAACCCGCTCGGGGGGGCCATGCACGATAACGAGGAATTTGCCGGCCTTGACCTGCGCCTCGTACTTGAGTGCCTCGTTCTTGGGGACGCCCAGGCCGATCAATGCCCCGGACAAGGCCCCCATCGCCGCGCCCGCGAGGGCTCCCTCCAGCCCGCCCAGCAACGCCGCCGACAACGGCCCGGCAATGACCACCGGCCCGACGCCAGGTAGCACGAGGAATGCCGCCCCGACCAACAGGCCGAATAGGCCGCCGACCCAGGCCCCGGTCCCCGCCCCCACGCCGATGAAGTCGCGTGCGCTGACGAATCCGATTGGCGCCTCCTCAACCTGGAAGTCGCGCCCAACGATGGACACGTCCTTCATATCGAACCCTTCCTTGATCAGACGCTTCACGGCCGCTTCCGCCGACGGATGATCCGGGTAAACGGCGACGACGCGGGAATCGAGTGCGGTCTCAACTTGACTCATGGCTGTCTCCTTTGAGGGTACGGGGCGTCGCTGGAAATCGTGGGAATTCGCGAGGTCCGAGGTGGAATATCGCTTCGCAACGGCCGCAATGAAAGTCCGGGGACTTGGTCAATCTCAAGGACTCGGGGAGAGCTTGCCGGCGACGTCGTGATGCTCGCCATTGACCCGGAGTGTCTCGCCATCACTGAGTTTGAGAATGCTGATTGCGTCCGGGGATTCCGGATCGGGCCGCAGCATGACCACGTACTCCGGGTTGACGTACACGGCGGTCCCGATGACGCTCTCTACGAACGGCACGATCATGGAAATTCCTCCTGGGCTGTTTTGTGGCACGAGTCATGGGCGTCCAGGACCGACACCGTGACGGCCCCTCAGGTTGCCGTCCGCGCGCAGGCCCGCCTGGGCCTGGCCCGCTGCCTCGGCAGCGCCGAGCCAGACAAAGAGGGCAATGATGATCAACAGGGGGTCGTAAAAAAATCCGAGGATCGCGAACAGGATCGCCAGTCCCTGGCCGATCGACGCCGCGACCCGTGTGGCCCGGTTGTAATCCATTCGTATCGCAAGCACGGCCCGCAGCACTCGGCCGCCGTCCATCGGGAACGCCGGCAATAGATTGAAGACGGCCAGCGACACGTTCACCCAGAAGAGCCGATCCAGGATGCCGCCGGCGTGGAGGGCCTCTCCGAACGGTGACGGTCCGCGGCCGAGGGCCATCACAAGGTAGATGACGGCGGCGAGCACCAGGTTGACGGCTGGCCCCGCGAGCGCAATCACCAACTCCGGCCCGGGATCTCTGGGCACCCATTCCAGCCGAGCCACACCGCCAATCGGTAAGAGCGTGATGTCGCGTGTGTGAATCCCATAACTCCGGGCGGCCATTGCGTGCCCCAGTTCGTGCAGAACCACGATCCCGAACAGGACCAGTATGAAGCCCAGGCCGCCCAACATCTCCCCGGCATCGCTGTGTGCCTGGAGCCCGGCCATGACCTCCCACGCGAGTAGGAGGAGGAACGTGGCGTGAACATAGACATCAATGCCCGCGATGCGGCCGAGCCGCCAGGACCAGGTCATGGCCGTCCATCCCTCATCGAGTGCGAAGCGCTCCGATAAGCGGAATTCGAGATTTCAGCTCCGAGGTTTCAGAGCCCGGATCGACAAGCGCCGCTTCTTTCCGATCTCGAATTTGAGTTTCCAATGCCCGTCTCCGGATTGCCTCGCAACAAGTAGCCTGCTCGTCCTGAACCGGCGCTCCACGTCGGGATAGGATTTCAAGGCGCGATGAGTCGAGCCTGAGACCAATCGAGCGCGCGGAACCGCGGATTGCGGACGAGCGCGTCCCAGTCCACGGCGTCGAGGGCGAATTCGATCAGATAAACCTGGATGTTGGTGAGCGATTGCCTGGTCTCCGGGTTGAGCGTGACAACCTCTCGAACGAACAGGTGCAACGACGCTGCCGCGGTTGGATCTTCGCTCGTCGGGTCATTCCTCCGAGGCGCGATGTTCGGCCAATCCGCGATCAGACGGGACAGCCAGTCCGCGACCCCGTCGGTCGCCGGTAGGCAGCCCGATCGCGGTTGCTCCGGCGTTACAGACTCCCGGGGCCAACCGTTTAACTGAATGACTTGAGTGATCAACAGCACTCCCGAGACGAGCGCGACGGCCGCCAGGAGCCTCACCGCAACTGGCGCATTCGGCCAGATCAGAAGGGCCAAACCAAGGGCAAGCGCCAGCAGAATGAACGAGCGAACGGTCCACTTGTCGCCGGTCGGATGCGATTTCGTCCCTGCCTCGACCGGCTTCTGTTCTCGCGCCGGCGGCCCGATGGACGTCAGGGGCGTCCAGGCGGGCGGGTCGCTTGCCGGGAACGATTCCTCGTCGGCCTCCTGGACCGGATCGATTCCCCCAGACGCCTCAGTATTCCCCCTCGACAGGCTCATCAAATCCTCCCAGTCCGAGTGACGATTGGGGCGAGTGTCGATCTCGGACCCGCCTCCTGGTTGGCCGAGGCCGGCTTGGCGACGTTACTCTGCTTCCGCATGGCCTCTTCGGCCTTGGGCAAGGGCCGTACGCCGTTCTCGACATGGGTCTGGGCCTTGTCGATACTGATCTGTGTCGAGGGCGTGGCCTCTCGCTGGAGCTGGCTGTGCCGACGCTCGCGAAGGTGATAGCGCACGTCGACTTGCTCGTTCTCGGACTTGAACTCGCCTCGGAGTGTCAGCGTGTCGCCGTGTGCGATGGTCTGTGCGTCCTCCGGCCGCAGGCCCGGCAGGAAGGCCTTGAAGCTGATCGCATTCTCATTCTCAGACATGTCCAGAAGAGAGGCCGCGGCTCCACCGCCATCGGCCCGATTGCCGAGGGGCGCACGAAGCTGTCCTGCAACAGAGAGTTCACCGCGTCCACGACCTATGTATCATGCCGAGCCGAGCCGTACAGTCAGCGAGCTGTCTGGTTATCGGCGTGTCCTGTTCTCGAATCCGACGATTCAGAACAACTACAAGTGGCATGCCCGACGGGCACTCGCGCGTGATCGGATACGAGGCAGCCTCGACGCTAACCCGCTATTATGACAGAACTTGTGTCACCTCGACGACGCGATCGAAAACGGGTGGCCCGCCCGTCAACCGCGGCTCGACGGCGACAGGATGTCTCTCGCCGCGAGAGAGGGGACAGCTTGTCACCTCGCCACGCCGGCGCGAAAGGACCGCCCGAAACGAGGTACGATCGGAAGGCGGCAGGAGGCCGAGCAAGACGGCCCCATTCCATGGGGCTGGAAGACGGCTCAACGGGTCCTCGAAGATCCTGTTCGCCGCACGTGCGCGGAGCGGCTGCGAGCGAGCGAATCGCGCCAGGACCTCATGCGGGCTATGTCAGTATGGGGCCGCGAATGCCCGCGGTCGGTTTCGGCGGTCCGGCCGCGGTCACAGGTCGTCCCGGGGCCTATGAAGCGGAAGTGCATGAACGTGGGGGTCGAGTGGCTGTGCCGGGCTTCGATCGGTTTGCTTCTGAGGCGGCCAAACGTGTCGAGCGGTTGCGACTGGGCCAGGGCAACTCTGATCCGTACTGCCAAGATGTCACTCGACTCCTGACAAGGCTTCGCATGGAAGCGGTCGGGATGGGGATCTCAGATGGCGTTACGGCCGCGACTTGACCGGTTACCATCCCCCGAACTCCTTTCGCCCGAATGCGATGAAGTCGATCATCTCGGTCCCCCCTCGGCCAATCTCGGCGCGGCGCAGTCGTTGCGAGGCCAAGCAGGTGGATGCGTTTTCACGTACGTAGGGTGGCGTCAGTCGCCCTACAAAGCGAGGAGGACCGAGTCCTGGCGCTCAGGGCCCGTTCATGGATTGGACGATCAGCGGATGTCGGAGTCGGAAAGGGGCGCGTCGCTACTGTCGAGCAACCGGCTCAGTTCGTGCAGGATCGAGCTCACCATTGAAAGCTGCGGGATGCGCTCGAACTGGTCCGGGCCAACCACATTCGTGGCTAATTCGCGTGTCGGCACCGGCCCGGTGGCGCCAGGGCGGGGTCCGATGGAAAACACGACGGAGACGGACCCATGGCCGAAATCATCGACGTCCACCAAGGAACTCTTCGCGCGGATGTGCTCGCAGAGCTGGATAACTTCCACGCGACGGACCAGCGGGCCAGCAGTTACTATCTCGACGTGGACCTGAGACGTTTCGGAAGCGCGAACGCCGCCCGAGTCGAACTGGGGAACCAATTGGCCCGGGAGCGAGAGCGGCTCCGGCGGATGGAAATCACTCACGAGGTGCGCCACGCCTTGCTCCGCGACCTGGACGAGGTCGAGAGCGTGGGCGCCAGGGTGGTCGGCGAGCGTCACACGCGTTCCCTGGCCTGCTTCATCGCGTCAGAACGCCGTTTTGGTCGGGCGTTCCCGCTGCCGTGGCCCTCGCGGCATCGGGCGTTTTTCGAAGATCGCTTCGTCCTGTGGCCCTTGGAGCAGATCCTGGACCAGTCCGACCGATACGCGATCGCACTGACCGACAAGGATGACGCCCGTCTCTTCCTGTTCTTCCAGGAGCGGATCGAGGAGGTAACGACCTTCAAGGACGAAATTCCCGGCCGGATCCGATTTCCTGATCGGAGTCGAGAGCTTGAGTACATGCGCAAACATATAGAATCCTACCACGACCACTTCGACCGGGTAGGAGAAGCGGCGTTTCGTTTCCTCCAGCGAGAGCCGTTCGAGCATCTGATCATCGGCGGCCTTTGGGAGACGCTCCCCCAATTCGAGACTCGGTTGCACCGCTATCTCCGGGACCGGCTCGTGGCCAGGTGGGACATCGATGTCCAGCACACGCCCACCCCGCAAATCGAGGAGCGAGCAAGGTACGAGGAGCGGCAATTCCTGGAACGCCAAGCCCGAGAGACCTGGGCCGCCATCCAGGACGAGCGGCCGACTCGCGGGGCCATTGGCCCCCCGGAGGTGTTCTTGGCGCTCTGGGGGCGGCGGGTCCAGACGTTGCTGACCGACCAAGACGCGACGCGTCCGGGCTTCCGCTGCACGGCTTGCGGCCTGCTGAGTCTGGACGCCGGTGCCTGCGTCGAATGCGGCGGAGAGAAAGTCGCGGTCCAGAACGTTCATGACGAGGCGGTGCGAGATGCTATCGAACAGTCTTCCCACGTACGCTTCTGGAACGACCCGGCGCTGAAGGCGGTCGACTCACTCGCGGCATACCGGCGGTACTGATCCTCAGCGCCAAGCTCCGAGAAGCGACCGGATCTTGGGCAAGGCCGAATCGGACTCCGCAAACCGACGTGATCGCCGTATTTTCGCTTCTGACGGTGATAACCCTTTCGCTCCTCGTCACTCGCCTCGCCACCGCGGCCTTCATGCTGACTGGGGTGTTGCAGGAACTGTCGCGGTTGCAGGTTCTGTCTGCGTACACGGGCGTCGGCTTCACGACGAAGGAGTCGGAGCACATCGTCGAGCATCCCGTGCGGAGGCGCATCCTGATCCTCATGATGGTCGTCGGCAACGTGGGATTCGTCACTCAGGCCTCGACGTTGATTCTCTCGTTTGTCGGAGTCTCGACGCGTGGAGAGAGTCTGGAGCCTGCCTTGCTGCTGCTCGCCGGGCTGTTCTCCCTCGGGCTTATCGCGCGGAGCCGGTGGATAGAACGGCACATGCTCCGGCTCATGCGCCTGGCCCTGAGTCGACGGACCGATCTCGAGGCCTACGACCTGATGGGGCTGCTCGAGTTGAGCGGGAGCTACGGCATTCGAACGACCATCGTTGCCCCCGAGGATTGGTGGTAAGGCCGACGGCTCGACGGACTGAAACTCTTCGACGAGGGCGTCATGGTGCTGGGTATCTACCACCCCGACGGCACCTACCTGGGCGTCCCGCGCGGCGAGACGCCCGTTCTGGCGGGCGACCGTCTCGTCTTATAGGGTCGCGGAGAGCGCCTCCAGGAATTGCGGAACCGTCGAGTTGGCGTTGCCGGCGCAGAGGCGCACGAGCAGTCCGTCGAGCAGCACGATCAACTCCGTGACGAGCACAGTCGCCACGACGATGCTTCGTCGCGAGAAAAACACAGGGAAGCCGACTATTTCGTGATCGAATCGAAACATCTCGACCGGCTGACGAGATGGGCGTGACAAGACGTCGCCTCCTTCCCACCAAGACAGTTTGTCGCCGCAAATTCCCGCCTCAGCATCCACCATTCCGCGATAAAAACGTTGTGATACATTCCCGAACTCCTTTGGTATCTGGGATTTCAAGACGGACCTGAACGCACCACACAAGCCCTGTGGACGTCGGCCTAGCCATTGCAATAGGCTCGCCCAGATGGACCTCGAGAGCGATCGTCGAGAGCGAATCAGCCCGACTCTCGGGTGAATTGGACAACACGTATTAACGGCAGAGGAGAGGCCATGAGCACTGCGGTCATGACTGACAGCGAGTTGCAACAGGACGTCTTGAACGAGTTGAAGTGGGAACCGAGCGTGGACGCGGCACACATCGGGGTCTCGGTCAAGAACGGTATCGTTACTCTCACCGGGCATGTGTCGTCGTACGTAGAGAAGTATGCGGCGGAGCGGGCCGCCAAGCGCGTCCACGGCGTCAAGGCGGTCGCCAATGAGCTCGATGTCAAGCTTCCGGGCAGTGACCGGCGCACCGACGAGGACATCGCCGCCGCCGCCGTCAACGCCTTGAAGACCCGGCTGTCCGTGCCCGGCGACAAGGTCAAGGTCACGGTCAGCTCCGGTTGGGTCACGCTGGAGGGTGAGGTCGAGTGGCAGTACCAGAAGATGGCCGCCGAGTACGCCGTGCGCGACCTGACCGGCGTCGTTGGCGTGACCAACCTGATCACGGTCAAGCCCCGAGTCTCGCCGAGCGAGATCAAGTCGAAGATCGAGGAGGCCATCAAACGCAGCGCCGAGATGGACGCTCGCCGGATCACCGTCGAGGTGGAAGGCGGCAAGGTCACGCTCCGCGGCACAGTGCGGTCTTGGGCCGAGAAGGAAGAAGCGGAGCGAGAGGCCTGGGCCGCACCGGGAGTCTACAGCGTCGAGAATCTCATCACAGTCGCGCCCTGAGCTCGTCACGGACGATGAACACCACCCAGAATCGGGTCGACGGCCACCCACGTCTCAAAGCAGCAACCCGAGCGAGGATCTCGCTTTCGTGCAAGGACGATTCATCAGCAACTCACAGCCGAAGGGGTCGAGATCATGCGTATGACTCAACTGCTACCAAGATGGCGCCCCGCGACCGCGGGCCTGATCGCCACTCTCATCATCGCCGGCCCGGCGTGGGCCCAACAGAAGACCTCCACCTCCAGCAAGGATTCCGAGCCTGTTGTTCGCGTTTTCGGGTCGGAGGGCGGCTACCGGACCGAGGTGTCGAGCCAGACCAAGGGCCACTCACTGAGCGAAGACGACGTCCGGCAGGCCTCGCTCCTGGCGGCCCAGGTCTTTCAGCATATCGGCGAAGCTCGCCTTGGGCTCGACGCCGACGACACCAAGGCGGCCCTGAAGGAAGTGAACAAGGCCCGAGAGGCCATCAGGGCGATTCGCGCGATGCTTCCCAGGACGGTGGTCCGCACCCGCACACTCACACCCGATGGCAAAGCAATCTACGAGGACGAGCGCGAGGTCCTGCCGACCCGGATCCCCATCTACGAGGCGATCCTCCACGCCCAGACCCTGGCCCCAATCCTGGCGGCACGGCGGAACGCGCAACAAATTGCCGGAGTCAGCGTCGTCGAGTCAGAGTCGATTGCCACTGAGGTCATTGCCGACCTCGACCCGATCGAGGCGCAGCTTACGAAGGCGGCGAAGGCCCTGCAAGACAATAAGCCCGAAGTCGCGAGCAAGGCACTGGCGATGGCCCTAGTTCGTGGCCTCGACGTCCGCTTCAACAAGGAGGATTCCGAACTGGCCTCGGCGCGAGATGAGATCTCGCTGGCGCGGCGGTCCCTGGAGGAGAATAACCCGACACAGGCACTCGCCAACTTGGCCCTCGCCCGGGAACGATTGCGGGTCTACCGCGAGTTGCTCTCGCAGGACCAGCGTAAGGAAGTCGACCAGATGCTCCGCGAGATCGAGCAACTTGAGGGCGAGCTTCGCCAGGAAGCGACCCGGCCCGCAACCCGCGCCGATCGAGCCCAGCAGAACAGGCAGACGACCCACTGGTGGAATCGCATCAACAGCTGGTTCCGCCGGCATTGAGGAGTCCGTGATTCGGTCGACGGCCGGGTCGTGACGCGCCAGGCCTGACGCATCACGATCCGATCGAATCAGGAGTCGCGACATTGTTCATGTACCGTCAAGGGGTTGCATGAGATGTCGCGACGGGATGACCAAGGAGACAAGCTATCCGCCGGCGATCCCCCCGACGATCAGGAACGGCTCCGCCCCCGAGGCGACCGCATCCGGCAGCATCGCATCCGGCGACTCGTGGGAGAGGTCTTGCTCGCAGGCGAAGAACCGCAAGAAGGGTCGTCGCAATTGCGTGGTGTGGTCGCGGATCGTCCCGCGAAGCATCGGGTAGGTTGCTTCGATCGCGTCGAGGACCGAGCGTTGCGTGGCGGGTCCCTCGACGCGGAGTTCCACGTGTCCGGTGACGCCCGCCAGCGTCCGCAGATGGAACGGGATGACCACTCGAATCATGGCAGCGTCTGGACCTCGACGGACAGGACGGCCGGAAGGTCGCGTACGATCGGAGCCCAGGCGTCACCGGCATTGGACGAGGCGTAGACTTGACCGCCGGTGGTGCCGAAGTACACGCCGCACGGGTCCAGCGAGTCGACAGCCGAAGCCTCGCGCAACACGTTGACATAGCAGTCCTGCTGCGGCAGGCCGTTGCAGAGCGCCTCCCACTCGTTTCCGCCCGTGCGGCTGCGGTAGACGCGAAGCTTTCCGTCGGGAGGGTAATGCTCGGAGTCGCTCTTGATGGGGACGACGTAGATGGTCTCCGGCTCGTGCGAATGGACCTCGATCGGGAATCCGAAATCGGTCGGCAGGTTGCCGCTGACCTCATGCCAAGATTCGCCAGCGTCGTTGCTCCGCATCACGTCCCAGTGCTTCTGCATGAACAATACGTTCGGTCGGGACGGGTGCATCGCGATTCGGTGGACGCAGTGGCCGACCTCGGCGTTTGGATCGGGAATATAATCGGACCTCAGCCCGCGGTTGATCGGCCGCCACGTCGTGCCGCCGTCGTCGGTACGAAAGGCGCCCGCGGACGAGATGGCGATGAACATCCTTCCGGGATTCATCCGATCCAGAAGGACCGTATGCACGGCCATCCCGCCGGCTCCCGGTGCCCAGCGCGGGCCGGACTCATGGCAGCGAAGACCGGGAAGCTCCTGCCAGGACTTGCCGGCGTCGGTCGAGCGGAACAGCGCGGCGTCCTCCACCCCGGCGTAGACGGTGTCCGGGTCCGTAAGAGACGGCTCGAGATGCCAGACCCGCTTGAATTCCCAGGGATGTTGCGTGCCGTCGTACCACTGGTGCGTGCCCGGGATGCCGTCATACTTGAATTCGTTGCCGGCCGTCTCCCACGTCTTGCCCCCGTCGGCCGACCGCTGGATCATCTGACCGAACCATCCGCTCGACTGCGAGACGTAGAGCCGGTTCTGGTCCGCGGGCGAGCCCTTGACGTGATAGATCTCCCAGCCCCCGAAATGCGGGCCGCTGACGTCCCACCGCTCCCTCTTCCCGTCCGAAGTCAGGATGAACGCGCCCTTGCGCGTGCCGACCAGAACTCGTACTCCGCTCATTCCTGACTCCTCCTCATCGGGGGTGGAACTCGCCCAGATCCGTCGCGTCCAGCTACCACGGCGAACCGTTTCGCGGTGCCACGGGACCCGCCAGACCGGCGTGATGGGGGCTGAGAGCGACCGGTCAGGTCACCCCAAGCTCTCGTCGGCGGCGTCGCGCTCGTCGAGCCCCACGGATCGGCTTCGCAAGCATGTTCCAACTCGCGAAAAGCGTCAAGAGGATTCATGGACGGTGCGCAGCCGCGAACCTCGTCGAACGATACGATCGTGGCGGTGACACAGAGGGTTGGATTCGAGGGGACCTACCGGAAGTCGACCCGGCTGGTTCCGCCTTCATCGACGACGATTTTGCCCGAAGCCACAGGACGAGAAGTCAGACTGCCGGGTCGACCGGGAATGCGTTCGTAGGGACTCATCAGCGAGACGTGGTACTCTCCGGCGGGCAGGTCGGCGATTTCGTAATCCTCTTGACCCGGCTTGAGATTCACGTCGTCCACATCCACAGCACCCTCGACGCGGCTCACCGAGATTCGAGCCACGGCACCGAACGCTTTGCGATCGATCGCTCCGACGATGCGACCTGGCGCGGGCACCTTGATCTCGATGGCCTCCTTGACCTTCTCCTCACGCAACTCCAGATGGTCGGAACGCCCCGGAGGCACACCCTTGCCCCACCAGACCAGTTCCACGGCGTCGTCGTTGGGGACCTTTGCGAAGCTGAACCGGCCCTGACCGTCGGTGGCCGCCTCGAGGAATCGCGTCACGCCTGCCGCCTGCGCGATCTGTTTGGACCGGATCATTTGCCAGTTGAACGGGAACGATCCGGGCGGCAATTCCGTGCGTGCGCGAGCCGCGATCAGGCGGACTTGGGCGCCGGCGATTGGCTTGCCCGAGGCGTCCAGAAGACGCCCGCCGTAGGTACGGAGACTGGCCGGGTCGATCGGGTCCAGTGAGAACTCCTCGATCTTTGCCGAATCGGAGCGTGTCGCGACGATGCGCTCGGCGACGTACCGTTCATATCCATCGGCCGCGATCATTACCTGGAGCGGCATGCCCGCAACCAGGTCGCCCAGCAAGAACCGACCTTCGTCGGACTGGTACACGCTTCCCGGATCGCTGAGCGACGAGAGCAGCCCGCTCGACGGCTCATCCGGCTGCCGCCTCGGCGAAAACGTGATCCTGACGTTGAAGGACCGGACGGGCTTGCCGGTGATGGAGTCGAGCACCCGGCCTGCGATCACGCCGGACGGGATCATGACGACCGTGACGACCTCATTCCCGTCAAGCGGCAACTTGCGTCCCTGAATCCGCGAGTAGCCGGCCTTGCTGAACGTGAACGGGGACTCCGATGGGAGCGAGTCAAACGAGACGTCACCATTCTTGTCGGTCCTGGATTGGCCGCCATCGGTGAACGCGTTCTCTCCATTGGCGAAGTAGACGTCGACCCCCACCAGGGGCTTTCCCTTGTCGTCGACCACGCGGCCGAGAATGCGGTGTCCTGGCTCCATCGTGATCGTGACCTCGGCCGGCTTCTCCGCCGGGCCGGGCTCCACGGTCACCCTCTTCGGCGAGGAGCCCTTGGCGCGGATCGTGACTTCCTTGCCGACGTCATTTTCGTAGAGATTCTCGAGCCGGAATCGTCCGTCCAGCCCACTCTTCGCCTCGCGGACCTCGTTGCTGGAATGCCCCGTGTTGGAAAGTCCGGCCCCGGCGATCGGCCGGCCCTTCGCATCGACGACCACGCCCACGATCGATCCGCCGTGAGGTCGGGGACGAATCGTCACGTCCAACCGTTGCGTCACACCATCCACCCGCGCAGGTATGGGCTGGCGGAGGTATTCGATCTTGGACACCGTGATTTCCAGGGGCAGATTTCGAGGAAGGTGTCCGAGCCGATATCGGCCGTCCTTGCCGGTCGTGACATATTCGAGCTGCTCATGTCCTCCCTCCGCGAAGGCACTCAGACCGACACCGGCCACCGGTCGGCCAGCCGGGTCGCTGACGGTGCCCTCAAGGTCGCCTCCGGGCCCGAGCAGGAAGTCCGCATCGACATCCGCCCCGGTCTCCAGATTCACCCAACGGGAGAGCTTTGCATGACCGTCGCCCCACGCCTCCACCATCCATCGTTCTTTCGTGAGGGGCCTCAGCAGCGCCACGCCGTCGCGGTCGGTCGTAACGTCGTCGGGGAAGTCACTCCAGCCCAGGTGAACGGTTGCGCCCGCGATCGGCCTGCCCGTGTCCTTGTCCTTGACCCTTGCCGTGACAACCACGGCGGTCGCAAGTCGCAACTCGATGGGCTTCGGGGCCTCGCCCAATTCCGGAATGACGACTGCCTCGCCGCGCGCCCTTTGCCGACGCGATGTAAGCTTTCCCAGGTTCGCCCATACGCCATAGCGGCCCGGAGCGAGCCCCTCAAACGAGAATTGGCCCGTCGCGTCTGCCTGGACCTGGCGGACCGGCATCTTGCCGTAGT
The DNA here is from genome assembly GCA_028291545.1 of Planctomycetota bacterium. GTDB lineage: Bacteria > Planctomycetota > Planctomycetia > Isosphaerales > Isosphaeraceae > JAQGHR01. The sequence continues at coordinate 19,885 of JAQGHR010000086.1, forward strand.
AGGCGTCCTGTCCCTTCGGAGGCGGGGATAAGAGGACAACATCGGCCCCGGCGGCCGGACTGCCATCGCTGATCTTGACCGCGCGGCCCGTGATCCGGCCCGCACCCTTCGGCGCCGCCGGGCTTGATTCGTCGCCAGACATTTTCGCCGTGGCGGTCATGGGTCCGGCGTGTACCGTGGCGAAGCTGATGACGAATATTGCGGCCGATGTTGCCAGCCATGGCACCGACTGGCGATTCATCGGCTTGCCTTCGCGCCTCGCATCGAACACGGCCGTCATGCGAATCTCCTGCGTAATGGCCCTGGTCATCGCCGGGGGGTTCGAGTGGGAATCCGCCCGCAGAGGAAGAACCGAATCAAGGTTGACGAGAGTGACCGAACCGGGGATGAAACCAGAATAGAGCTCAGGAGCGCCACCCGGCAAGCGACGAGGCGGCATTGCATGGTTGAATCGGGGCAAACTTGCCCCGTCGATTCGCGACCGCGAGATCACAAACCGGTTGACCTTACTTTGGCCTGCTACTTATCTTTGAAGTGGAAGCGAGCTAGGGGAAAGTCCTCGGAGTCATCCACAGGCCCTCGCATGGCCATGTAAGACGTGCCTGCTTGGTTGCCGCCCGGACGGGAGCAAATCATCCGCCAAGCAATTAACTACATTGACCTCTTCTACCCCCCGGGTTTCGGTCTGGGAAGGGCGCCGCTTTTTGCCCGCATCGGCCGAGTTGGGCCGCCTTGGTGTTCACGCGTCTGTCTCTCGACGCCGCTTGCCTCCTGCTCGATCGCGCTCAGCGGTCGTTGTCACCCCCGTGGGCGGCTTGTCCCATGGAAAGCTTCGTGCTGTCGCGGGCGGGTGGCGAGAGCGTGCAATCTACCTTTTGAAAAGCCATGGCTGTGAGTTGGTGGGGACCTCTCCCACCACCTCGCCGGGAGATAGACGATGCAAGCGATCCAGGAACCGCCCGCGCAAGGTGTTGACCTCACGGCCCTTTTGACGGCGCTGACTGCCCTCAAGAAGGGAGATTTCTCCGTACGATTGCCGCTCGACTGGACGGGTGTGGCCGGCAAGGTCGCCGACACCTTCAACGACGTGATCGAACTCAACGAGAGAATGTCGGACGAGCTGGAGCGTATCAGCCGGGTCGTCGGCAAGGAGGGCAAGATCAATCAGCGCGCCACGCTCGGCGCGATCAGCGGCTCGTGGGGCGATTCGATCGACTCGGTGAATGCGCTCATCGGGGACCTTGTCCACCCGACGAGTGAAACGGCCCGCGTCATCGGCGCAGTCGCGTTGGGGGACCTCTCCCAGACCATGGCGCTTCAAATCGACGCGAGGCCGTTGCAGGGTGAGTTCCTTCGGACCGCCAAGACGATCAACACGATGGTGGACCAGCTCAGCTCGTTCGCCTCGGAGGTCACCCGCGTCGCCCGCGAGGTCGGCACCGAGGGGAAACTAGGCGGACAGGCGCAGGTGAAGGGCGTCTCGGGGACGTGGAAGGATCTCACCGACAACGTCAACTTCATGGCCGGCAACCTGACCAGTCAGGTGCGAGGCATTGCCAAGGTCGTCACGGCGGTGGCCAACGGCGACCTGAAGCAGAAGTTGACCGTCGAGGCGAAGGGGGAAATCGCGGCCCTGGCCGACACGATCAACAGCATGATCGACACGCTGGCGACGTTCGCCGACCAGGTGACCTCCGTGGCGCGCGAGGTCGGCGTCGAGGGCAAGCTCGGCGGCCAGGCGAGCGTGCCGGGTGCGGCCGGGACCTGGAAGGATCTGACGGATAACGTCAATCAACTCGCCGCCAATCTCACGACCCAGGTTCGCGCGATCGCCGAGGTTGCCACGGCGGTCACGAAGGGCGACCTGACGCGTTCGATCAAGGTTGAGGCGCTGGGCGAAGTGGCCGTGTTGAAGGACAACATCAATGAGATGATCCGCAACCTGAAAGACACGACGCTCAAGAACAGCGAACAGGATTGGCTGAAGACCAACCTGGCGAAATTCAGCCGCATGCTGCAGGGGCAGAAGGATCTATTGACGGTCGGCCGGCTAATCCTTTCCGAGCTTGCGCCCGTGGTCTCGGCCCAGCAGGCGGTCTTCTACATCCTCGATTCGAACAGGGAGACGCCGCACCTGTCGCTTCTGGCGAGCTATGCGCATCGGGGGCAGAACGCGGTGGGGAGCCAATTCGCCCTGGGCGAGGGGCTGGTCGGTCAGTGCGCGATCGAGAAACAGAAGATCCTCCTCGCGAACGTACCTCCGGATTACATCCGCATCTCCTCCGGCCTCGGGGACTCGGCCCCGCACAACATCATCGTCCTGCCCGTCGTCTTCGAGGGTCAGGTCAAGGGGGTCCTCGAACTGGCCTCATTCGAGCGGTTCAATCCAACGCACCAGGCGTTTCTGGACCAGCTGACCGAGAGTATCGGGATCGTGCTCAACACGATCGAGGCGAACATGCGGACCGAGGATCTGCTCAAGCAATCTCAGTCGCTGGCCCACGAACTTCAGAGCCGGCAGGAGGAGCTTCAGCAGACCAATCAGGAATTGCAAGAGAAGGCCCTGTTGCTGGCTCACCAGAATCAGGAGGTCGAACGCAAGAATCAGGAGGTCGAACAGGCCCGTCAGGCGCTCGAGGAGAAGGCCAAACAGTTGGCGCTGACCTCCAAGTACAAGTCGGAGTTCCTCGCCAATATGTCCCATGAGCTGAGGACGCCGCTCAACAGCCTCCTGATCCTCTCCGACCAGCTCTCCAAGAACCCCGAGGGCAACCTGTCCGCGAGGCAGACGGAGTTCGCGAAGACGATCCATTCCTCGGGCAATGACCTGCTGATGTTGATCAACGATATCCTCGACCTCTCGAAGATCGAGTCGGGCACGGTCGTCGTCGATGTCGGTGAACTTCAGCTCTCCGATCTGCACAATTACGTCGAGCGGACGTTCCGTCACGTCGCCGAGTCGAAGGGGGTGGACTTCCTCATCGAGTTGCGACCGGGGCTGCCCAGGTCGCTGTTCACCGACGCCAAGCGACTACAACAAGTCATCAAGAACCTGCTGTCCAATGCGTTCAAGTTCACGCATCAAGGAAAGGTTTCCTTGACCCTCGAGCAGGTGCGTGGCGGCTGGAACCACGATAATGAGGATCTCAATCGTGCCCCGTCGGTGCTAGCGATCTCGGTCGCGGACACCGGCATCGGCATCTCGCCGGACAAGCAGCAGATCATCTTCGAGGCCTTCCAGCAGGCCGACGGTAGCACGAGTCGTAAGTACGGCGGCACGGGACTGGGCCTGGCGATCAGCCGTGAGATCTCCCGCTTGTTGGGCGGAGAGATTCGCCTGTCCAGCACGCCGGGCCGCGGCAGTTCGTTCACGCTGTATCTGCCGCAGAGCTACGTCCACCAGAAAGCGTCCAGGCGAGCCGGCGCAATCACGGGCGATAACGGCATGGCCAGGACGTCGCTGACCACGGAACTCGCCCCGACCGTGCTCGATGCGCCGCACCCGGTCGACGAGGTCGGCGATGACCGAGGCACGATCCAGCCAGGCGATCCCCTCATCTTGATCGTCGAGAACGACCTGCCGTTCGCCAAGCTCATGCTGGAAGCGGCCCGGGAGAAAGGGTTCAAGGGGCTGGTCACGTCCCTTGGCGCGGCCGCCCTGGCGATGACCCGCGAGTACAAGCCCGATGCGGTCACCCTGGACATCTGCCTGCCCGATATCGACGGTTGGCGCGTGATCGAGCGCCTCAAGAACGACATCAACACGAGGCATATCCCCGTGTACGTCGTCTCGACCGAGGAGTCGCATGACCGTGCCCTGAGCTATGGCGCCATCAGCTTCGCGGCAAAGCCTTTCAAGAACAGGGAATCGCTCGAACGCCTGTTCGATGACGTCCGCGAGTTCGTTGGACGTCGTGTCAAGGACGTCGTGGTCGTGGCAGACGACGCCGGCAAGCGAGATCAGATCCTGATGCACATCGGAAGCGACGCCTTGAACGTCACCGCGGCGGCCAACGGCGAGGATGCGCTCGAACTGCTCGCGGCGCAGAGGATCGACTGCATCGTCCTGGCCTCCGCGCCGACGGACATGACGACCGAGGATTTTGTGAGGCGCATCCGGCGCGATCCGTCGGTCACAACCCTGCCGGTCATCCTCTACTCGGATGAACCCGACGCGGGCGATGAGGCGACCCTCCCCAGGACTCTGGCCTCCTCGATCACCCTGCGCCAGGTGCGCTCGCTGGAGCGCCTGGTCGACCAGACATCCTTGTTCCTCCACGAACCTATCACGAAGCTCCCCGAGCCGAAACGTCGCATGATCGAGGGGCTCTACCAGACGGATCGTGTGCTCGCCGGCAAGAAAGTCCTGATCGTGGATGACGACATCCGCAACATCTTCGCCCTGACCAGCATCCTGGACTGGCGGAACATGGTGATCGTCTCCGCCGAGACGGGCCGGGGCGCCATCGAGATCCTCCAGGCGCAGCCCGACGTGGACGTCGTCCTGATGGACATCATGATGCCCGAGATGGATGGCATCGACACCATGCGGGCGATCCGCAAGTTCCCCAAGTTCAGCTCCCTGCCGATCATCGCCGTCACGGCGAAAGCGATGAAGGGTGACCGGGAGAAGTGCATCGAGGCCGGGGCCTGGGATTATCTCTCGAAGCCGGTGGATACCGAGCAACTCCTGTCCGTCCTGCGGGCCTGGCTCCATCGCTGACCGTGGACGCAACCCGGGCCATGGCACGATTCTCGCCGCTCGACGCGGCCCCTCACGACCGACGAGCATTCCGCCGATGGACAATGAAGCGAAGACCAACATCCTGATCGTGGATGACCTGCCGGAAAAGATCCTCGTCTTCAGGACCATCCTGGAGTGCCTGGGTCAGAACCTCGTGACGGCCCTGTCCGGGCGCGAGGCGCTGCGGCATCTGCTCGATCGGGAGTTCGCCGTGATTCTCCTCGACGTGAATATGCCGGACATGGACGGATTCGAGACCGCCGCCATGATCCGCAACCGTCGCCAGACGGCCGACACGCCGATCATCTTCATCACGGCCTTCAGCGACGAGATGCACACGGCCCAGGGCTACTCCCTCGGCGCGGTCGATTACATCCTCACGCCCGTCGTCCCCGCCATTCTCTGCACGAAAGTAGGGGTCTTCGTGGACCTCTACAACAAGACGCGTCAGGTGGAATTCCAGGCCGAGGAGCGCATCATCCTGGCGAGGGAGCAGGCCGCGCGCGCGGCGGCGGAAGAGGCCACGCGTCGATCCGCATTCCTCGCCGAGGCCAGTACCGTCCTGGCCCGTTCGCTCGACTACGAGTCGATCCCGAGAGGACTCGCACGGCACGCCGTCCCGTTCCTGGGCGACTTCTGCGCCGTCATGCTTCTAGATGAGAACGGCCGCGATGAAGGCCGAACCGAGATGTCCTGGACCGAGGTCGACGGAGGAAGCCGCCAAGAGGCTCTGATGACGGGCGGGCTGCCGACCCGGCTCCTCGCCGACCTGAGCCGAAGGGTGATGGAGACGGGGGAGGCGGAGGTCTTTTCGGATATCGACATCCCCGTCCCTCAGAACGGAGAGGCCAGTGAATTCTGGTCCCACGTGTCGTCCGGCCGGACCGTCCCGCCCTTCGAGCTGAGATCGCTGGTCGTGGTTCCCTTGCGAGCACGAGGCCGGACACTCGGGACAATCGCCGTAGGGCTCCGTGATGGAGATCGAGTCTACGAGACCGCCGATCTCGCCCTCTCCGAGGACCTGGCCGGACGCGCGGCCATCGCCATCGACAACGCCCGGCTTTACCGGGACATCCAGGAGAACGACCGCCGGAAGAACGAGTTCCTGGCCATGCTCGCCCATGAGCTCCGAAACCCCCTCGCCCCGATCCGCAATGCCGTTGAAGTGCTGCGGATGACGGCCCTCAAGGAAGAGGATCTACAGTGGGCGAACGACGTTATCTCGCGACAGGTGGAGCAGATGGTCCGTCTGGTCGATGACCTCCTGGACATCTCCAGGATCACCGGCGGAAAGATCCAGCTACGGAAGGAGACCATCGATATCGCCTTGGTCGTCACCCGCGCGGTCGAGACCAGTCGACCCTTGATCGATGGTCGCAAACACCAGCTCCTCATCGCGCTTCCTTCCGAGCCGCTCCTCGTCGAGGTCGATCCGGTACGCTTTGCTCAGGTGATTGCAAACCTCCTGAACAATGCCGCGAAATACACGAATGCCGGCGGAACGATCGAGCTGGACGTCGCTCGGTCCGGGGAGGAAGCCGTCGTCCAGGTGCGTGACGATGGGATTGGAATCTCAAGTGAGATGCTGTCCCACGTATTCGATCTGTTCACCCAGGTGGACCGCTCGCTCGATCGCTCTCAGGGTGGGCTGGGAATTGGTCTGACGCTGGTTCGTCGCCTCGTGGAGAAGCACGGAGGCTCCGTCGAGGCGCAGAGCGACGGCATCAATCGTGGGAGTCGATTCATCATCCGCGTGCCCGCCCTGGCGGACGTCGCGCCTGCGGCCCGAGCGACGAATGAGGCTCGCCCGAGGAAAATCGCCGGCCCGTCACGGCGAATCCTGATCGTCGATGACCACCCCGACGTCGGGAGAAGCCTCGCCAAGTTGCTTCGATTGAGGGGTCATGAGGTCCGCCTCGCCCAAGACGGTGCAGGCGCGCTCGATGAAATCACCCAGGACGAGCCCGAGGTCGTGATCCTCGATATCGGCCTGCCCGAGATGGATGGCTACCAGATCGCACAGGCCATTCGGAGGCGTCCGGGCGGCGAATCCATCGTCCTGATCGCCGTCACCGGCTATGGACAAGACGAGGATCGTCGCCGATCCGGTGAAGCCGGATTTGACTGTCATCTCGTGAAGCCGGTCGATCCCGATCAACTGTTGTCGCTGCTCCATTCCGCGACCACGAAGACCAATGGTCAAGGCCCGGCTTCCTCCCTCGTCGTTCAATCGTGAACGACGAGGTTTCCGCGAACTCCCACGGCCATCAGCGGCGTTCGAGCTTCCCGTCGTCGGAGAGCTGCTGATAAAGTGGCAAGTGTCGATAGTAGACTTCGAGAATCAGCAGGGAGAGTGTGGTCTCGTAGATACGACCGCCCTGCTCTCCCCACATGTCTTGGGTGGGCTGGAGGGGATGCCAGCTCCCGGCGGCGGGGCCGTCTTTCACCTGGGACTCGACGAGCATCTCACGTAATCTGCCGTTCCAGGCGGCCCAGTCCTCGCCTTGAAGATGGAACATGACCTGGGTGGCGTAATACCAATAGTAGGAATGGCGGGCCTCCCATTGGGGCAGGTTGGTGCGAAGGTAGCGTCCGCCGGCCGACATCGATTCGGTCGAACGGGCCGCGCCGAGGTACTGGCGGCACAGGAGGGCCTCGGCCGTCATGGAGGAACGAACCTCGCGGCCGGGCTGGTAGGCGTAGAGGTGCCGCTGAGGACCGGAGGCGACCGAGTCCAGCCATCGGTTCGCGAGGCGATAGCTCTCGGCCGGAACGGCAAGCCCGGCCATCTCGGCACTCTTGAGCGCCATGACCTGCCAGCCGAACACGGAGGTATCACCTCCACTTCGCGGCTGATACCGCCAACCCCCGGTGTTGGGGTCCTGGGCCTGAATAATGAACCGGACGGCCCGCGTGGCGGGCTCGCGCAGGGTGGGATCACCACCTAGCCCGAAGGCCTCGCAAAGCGCAATCGAGGCCAGGGCATGCCCGTACATTTGCGAGCCACCTGGCTCGGCCAGGCTCCCGTCAGGGCGCTGCCGGGCGACGAGCCACTCGACCCCGCGACGGGCAACCGCGGAGTGGCTCCCGCCGGTCGGGGAATGGCCTGCGCCAAGGAACGCCATCAGGGCCAGGCCGGTGGCCGCGGCGTCGGAGCGGGCCGAACCGGGGGAGTCGCACTTGTGCCCCTGGCAGTGCAGATCCTCAAGGCTCCAGTTCCCCGCGGGCCCCTGGTGAGCGGCGAGCCAAGCCAGCCCGCGCTCCACACCCATCTCCGACGCCTTCGTGCCTCCCATCGCCTCCACCAGGTCTTTGCGGACCTCGGGCGAGCGCAGGGAGAAGCTCGCCATCAGGTCCGGCGGCTCGCTCGCTCTGGCAGGTGTCAGGCTTGATGCGGGCAGGCGCATCGCGGGTAGTGGAGGTGGCGTCCGTTCCAGCTTCGTGAGGAGTTCTCGACGAGGCAGTACCGGTGCGACGAGCGGCGGATCAAGCCGTGCCGACATCCTCATCGGCTCGGCTTCCTTCGCAGGCATTTTCGGCAAGGAAGTCAGGGCGCTGTCCACGGAAGGCGTCATCGGATCGCTTGCCGCAGAAGCCGTCAGACGCCTTGCGTCCGGAGAGTCCAGCGTCGCGGGATCGACCTCGGAAGGATTGCGTGGGACCCTCTTCACCAGCGGTGTCGGCGGTGTTAACTCCCCGGGAGGGGTCGATTCCATCGCGGCGGGGGCCGGCGCGGGGAACCTGGGCTCGATGGTCGGGGGAGTCACCGGGCCGGGACTTGCAGGACGAAAACGCGAGTCATGCCGACCAATGGAGATGGCGGGCGCCTCGGGAATGACCTCGGGAGTGGGATCGTGCCGATTGAGACGGGACGGTTCAGGCCTGGGTAGCTCAGGCTCGACGATGGCGGCACGTGGGAGCCTGGCGGAGGGCTCGACGGCCGTCTCCTGTGAAGGAGGAGGCACGAACAGGACGCGGTTAGAGGGAAGTGTTCGGGCCATCGAGTCAGGGATCGTTGTGGCGATACCGTTGAGTGCGGGGTCGAAAAGACGCTGCTGTCCCGCGGTAACCCGGGCCTCGGCAAGCTCGATCACCGGGTCGGCCGGAGGCGGGCCTTCAGGAAGCTTTTCCCAGGACGGCCCGGAGCCACCACGGCCGGAAGGGAATATGGAAAACGTCTTGAGAATCGCCGCTTCAATAAACTCCTTGTTCGCCTCGACGACGGGGATTGTGATCAAGATCAGGTCGAATACGAACAGCAGACCGACATGTACGAGGACGCTGACGATCAAGAACCGGGTGCGCGCTGAGAAAACATCTCTTAACGACCGTGAACGGAGGACGCGTGAGAGGCCGTAGATCGCAACGATCAGAGGGACGAGCAAGAGAACCTGCCACCCGAACCGGTTGGTCATCGGTCAGTCCTCCTGGACGACGGCAACGCGGTAGTCCTTGATCTTCGCGGCATTGCACAGGCCCATGACACGGGCGACGGCGCTCCATCCGGATCGACCGTCGCCCCGGATCAGGACGGTCTGGAGGCCGGGATTGTCGGCCCCGGCCTGACGAAGCTGCGCGGCGAGGCCTGCCTCGTCCAGTTGCAATTGTCGGACGAAGTAGCGTCCGTCCTTGTCCACGTTGACCACCAGCTCCTTCGGCGGCATGGTCATCGGCGCCGCGGCGGTGGCCTCGGGCAAGACCGCGTCGAGCTGCCGCTCTTCCTGGCCGAACCGCGCCATGGCCATGAAAAAGATGAGCAGGTTGAAGATGATATCCACGAAATTGACCGCGTTAATGGGAACGGCGTTGATCTCGTCGATCCCTTCGCCGAGCGATGGCATGCGCATGGCCGGTGAATCCTCAAGGGCGCGCCGGGGCGGTCGAATCAGAGAAACCGCTTCGGGCGCGCCGGCGCGGGTGGTGCGGGCGAGTCGAGACTGGCAAGGGCCGGGACGAGCGGCGTGAGTTGATCGCCCATCTCACGCGATAGCTTGTCAAGTCGCCCCGTGAAGTAATAGGCGGCGATCAGCGCGGGGACGGCGACGAGCAGCCCGGCGGCGGTCGCGACCAGGGCCTCATAGATGCCGCTGGCAAGCAGCTCCGTGCGATCCTTCAGCCCCGGTTGGCTGGTGACGATGAATGAGTCGATCATGCCAAACACCGTCCCCACCAGCCCCAGAAGCGGCGCGACGCTGGCGATGGCCGTGAGAGGCCGGATCGCCGATCGCATGATCGTCAGCTCGCGAGCCGCCGCGTCCTCCATCACTTTCTCGACTTCCAGCAGCGGGTGGCCGACCCGCAATAAGGACGCCTTGACCACGTTGCACATCGGCGATGGATACTTCTTGCAGAGTTCTTCCAGCGATTTCGGCGTGAGTTGGCGGGTATCCTTCAGCTTATTCAACTCATCGAGGAAGGCTTGCGGGATGACCTTGGATCGCCGCATGTTCGCCAGCCGTTCCAGCAAGAATGTGACCAGGAATACCGAGCAGACTCCGATCGGGACCATGATGAGCCCGCCCCGACGGACGAGGTCGCCGATCGACGGCCTTGCTCCGGCCGCCGGGAGAGCCGACCCCTTCTCCGCCGCCGGCTTGGCCGCTTCAGAGCGAGCCACGATCGGTGCGGAACCCGCCCAGAACGCGAATACGATCATCCAGGAGTATCGCCGGCCGAGTCGCCGATCATGACGTCCAAACGGAATCGTTCCATGTTCCGACGGCAACTGCTCAACGAGGGTCGATTCCATCGCATGACCTCTGCTAAGGAGTAACATCTTTGAGATCCCTTAACCGCTCCCCGGCGACCTTGGCCTTGGGATGGTTGGGGAACTTCTCGGCGAGGATCTGGTACGATTGACGCGCCTGGTCGAGCTTCTCGAGGATCTCGAAGCAGCGGGCCGCCTCGAAATGGGCGTTGCCGACCCACTCCTCGTAAGGATATCCGTATGCCGCCTTGAGGAACTCGGCGGCCGCCTCCTCGTGCTTCTTCTGGGCGAAGAGGCATTCTCCGATCATGAACTGAGCCTTGGCAGCCGTCTCGGTGTCGGTCTCCTTCACGACCTGTTCGTAGGCCGCGAGGGCCGGTGCAAGCTGATCCTGATTCTGCAAGGCAAGCCCCAGGCCATAGCGAGCATCGGCGCGACGGTCGAACTTTGGGAAGGACGAGAGCAGTTCTTCATAGTGGCCGGCGCTGGCGGACCAGTTCTTGAGCAACCCGGCGCACTGCCCGGCCCGATAGAGTGCGCGGGCATGGTAGGACGGCGGCTTGGCGCGGGCGATCTTGAGGTAGCGATCGTAGGCGGCCGCGTGCTTGCCCTGTTTGAACTCGGACTCTGCCGCCAGGAAAAGGCCGTCCTGAACGAGGGCGCCGGCCGGAACTTCCGTGACCTGGCGGTCGAATGCCGCGGCGGCGGCCGAGAAGTCCTCGCGCTTGAATGCACACCAGGCGAGCTTGTGCAGGGCCCTCTCCTTGAGCGCCGAGGCCGGCGACTTGGTGAGTGCCTCGTTGTAGGCACGGGCCGCATCATCATATTGGCTTGAGCCATAGTGGAACTCACCGACGCGGAACAAGCCCTCGGCGGCGAGCGGGCTGGCCGGCGATGCGGCGGCGAGCTGTCGGAATGCTTCGGCGGCCTCCTTGTCGCGTTTCAGTTCGGTGAGCGTGAAGGCGAGCTCGTAGCGGATCTGATCGATCTGCCTGGAGTTGGGTTGCTCCTTCGCGAGGGCCGCCAGAGTATCGTGTGCCGCCTGGTGCTGGCCAATGGAGGACTGGCAAAGGCCGAGGACCAGGCGTGCGTCGAGCGCCTCATCTCCAGTGGGTTTCGAAGCCAGGAACGTCTTTACGTCCTCGATCGCCTGAGCGTCCTGCTTCAACTTCCGCCGGGCCAGAGCACGTGCGTAGAGGGCATGAGGAAGGACGTCGCTCTTGGGGTATTTCTGCACGAGCGCGGTCAATGCCTCCACCGCGCCATTCCAGTCTGACTTGCGGTAGAGAATGCGGCCGATCCCGAATCGCGCGAGTGAGGCGGTCGTTTCCTCACTCGCCACGCTTGCGGCCTCGCGATAATGTGCGAGTGCCTGGTCGAGCTTGTCCTGCGCGGCTTCGCACTCGGCGAGTAAATAGAGTGCGCTCGCCGCGACCGGGCTCTTCGGGAACGAGCCGACCAGCTTCGTCAAGATCGTGACGGCTTCGCCCATCTCGTTGCGGGCGCGATGGCAATGTGCAAGCGCGAGCAGCGTTTCATCGGCCTGCGTCCAATCTGGCTTGGCAGAGAGAGCGGCGTTCATCGCTGCGATTGCCGGTTCGTGCTGCCCCTGATCGGCGCGGGCGCGGCCGATGAGGTAGTAAGCGTTGGCGAGCCATTCCTTATTCTTGAAGCTCGACAGCTCCGGCGAGAGCGAGCCGATCACATCGTCGTACTTCTTCTGCATCGAAAGTGCGAGGCCACGGCGGACCTTGGCCTCCTCGGCGTGCGGCGATTGTGGCCACTGTCGGAGGAACTCCTGGTACAGCGTCGCTGCCTCCGGCCATCGGCGTGCGCGGAGTTCGGCCTCAGCGGCGACGAACCGCACTTCGGGGAGCAGCGAGTGTGAAGGGAATGCCGTCGCGAAGCTCGCCGCGTGAGCCTTGGCCACGTCAAACTGATCAATGCTTAGCGCCGTGAAGGAGGCGAGGTAGAGCGCCTGAGCCGCCTGAGGATCGCCGGGGTGCTTCCTGGCGAACTCCGCGTAAGATGCCACGGCTTCGGCGCGACGTGGCGGGATCTCGGCCAGCGCGTCGGCCCGGCCGAACTCCAGCAGCGCCCGTGCCGGACTATCGGGATAGGCCGCGAGCGCCGCTTCCAACGTGCCGAGGGCCTGATTCGCATTCTTCTCCTTGAGAAACGCCCGACCCGTCCAGTATGCGGCCTCGGCACCTTCCGGCAGCTTCTCCCGGATGACCGGCGCGAGGGCGTCCCTTGCGGGACCGGGTTTGTCCGCCTGAAACAGGCTTTTCCCGGCCGCGAGCCTCGCCGCGCCCACGAGCTTGCTCTTTGGGAACTTCTGCGGCAGCGATTGATCCAACGCGGCAGCCTCGACGAACTGCCCGCGACCATACAGGCACGCGGCCTGACGTAACAGCGCGAAATCCGAATACGCGAATCCCGTCGCGGTGGCCGCCAGACTGAAAAGGGCTTCGGCCTCGGCGTACTTCTTCTGGACGAACAGAGCCTCCGCCTGTCGAACGCGGCACTCGTCGGCCAGGGTGTGCTTTGGAAACTTCTGGAGGAAGCCCGCGAAAGTTGCCCCGGCCTGTTCCGGCTGCTTCATCTCATCCTGGGTCAAACCTAGCGCATAAGTCGCGTCCGGGACGAGGTCGCTCTGTGGGTACGCCTGGATCAGCTTCGCGTACGTAGCCGCCGCATCGGCGGACTTACCGGCCAGCGCGAGTGCCTCCGCCTGGTACAACACGGCACGCGGGGCCTGGAGACCCTGAGGTGACTTCTTGAGAATCGCGGCGAAGGTCTGGGTCGCTGCGTCGAAGTCGGCGGCCTGTTTGGTCTGACCCGCGCGGCGAAGCTGGGCGACCCCGAGGTTCAACGTCACGGTATCAATCTGCCCGTACTGAGGATAAGCGGCAATCACCCCCTTCAATTCCGCAATGGCCGCGTCAAATTGGCCGTCCTGGAGCAGGCAAACGCCCAGGTTATGGCGAGCCCGGTCCAGTCGGGGATCTTTCGGAAACTCGGTGACGAACTTGCGCCACTCCTCGATTGCGAGCTTCGGGAGTTTCCTCGACTGGAATCCCACCGCGACGGCGAACCGTCGTGTGGCCGCGGACGCCTCTTTCGGATCCTCCGCCGTGCCCCGTGCCGCCATGGCGGCGACCAGCAAAATGGCCAGCGCCAGCGCGGCTCCGAGCCCGCAGCGTCGTGCATCGGTTCCCGACACCGGGTTTGCAGGTCCCATCATTTTTCTCCCGCAAGATCCAAGATGAGAACCGCAGCCGGTGCCCCGAAATGTGTTGCAGGGCGCACCATCAAGCGAGCAGGCTCTTGACGACCGTCCCGTGAACGTCCGTCAAACGGAAGTCGCGGCCCTGATAGCGATAGGTCAGCCGCTCATGGTCGATCCCGAGGCAATGCAGCAGAGTGGCGTGCAGGTCGTGAATATGGACCGGATCGGAGACGATATTGTAGCCGTAATCATCGGTCGAACCGTGGACAATCCCCGGCTTGACACCCCCGCCTGCCATCCACATGCAGAAGCATCGGCCGTGGTGGTCCCGGCCGTAATCATCCACTTTGCCGCCCTGGCCGTACACGGTTCGCCCGAATTCGCCGCCCCACACGACCAGGGTGTCTTCGAGCAGCCCGCGCCGCTTGAGGTCGGAGATGAGGGCCGCTTGCGGCTGGTCGATATCGTGGCACTGCTTGGGGATGTTCGTGGGTAGGTTGCCGTGGTTGTCCCATCCCCGGTGGTAAAGTTGCACGAACCGCACGCCGCGCTCGACGAGCCGCCGCGCAAGCAGGCAGTTTGCGGCGAAAGTCCCCGGCGTGCGGGCGTCCGGCCCGTAGAGGTCGAACGTGGACGCCGATTCCCGGGAGAGGTCGGTCAGCTCGGGGACGGAGGTTTGCATCCGGAAGGCCATCTCGTACTGGGCCGTGCGAGTCTCGATCTCGGGATCGCCGTCCTGCTCGAAACCCTGACGATTCAGCTTCGCCAGTCCGTCCAGCATCGATCGCCGGAGATCGCGGTCGATCCCCGGCGGGTCGGACAGGTGAAGCACGGCGTCGCGGCCGCTTCGGAGCTTGACGCCCTGATGGCTCGTCGGCAGGAATCCGCTTCCCCATAGGCGGTCCAACAGGCCCTGATTGGCATCCTTGCCCGTCCCGTGAGAGATCATCACCACGAACGCGGGCAGATCCTGGGACTCGCTCCCCAGGCCGTAACTCAGCCACGACCCCAGCGACGGCCGGCCGGGTTGCTGCGAGCCGGTCTGAATGAAGGTGATCGCCGGATCGTGATTGATGGCCTCGGTGTGCATCGAGCGGACGATGCAGAGCTCGTCGACGATCCTGGCCGTGTGCGGCAAGAGTTCACTGAGCCAGGCGCCCGACGAACCGTGCTGAGAAAACTTGAACTTCGGAGCGATGACCGGAAAGCTCTTCTGGCCAGAGGTCATCCCCGTGAGGCGCTGGCCATGGCGGATCGAGTCCGGCAGTTCGCTCCCATGCAACTTCGTCAGCTCGGGCTTGTAATCCATCAATTCCAGTTGCGACGGCCCGCCGGACTGAAACAGGTAGATCACGCGCTTCGCTTTGGGGGCGAAGTGAGGCAACTCCGCCGCCGAAGCGCGAGTCTCACCCTGTAGCAGCGAGGCCAGGGCCGCGGCGCCGAGGGCGCCCGAGCTGCCTCGGAAGAAGTGCCGTCGCGTGATCCGGGTTTGCAGTTCCGTCAGCGGGTGCATCGATTTACCTCTTGCTGATCACTTCATCCATATTGAGGAGCGTGCTGCACGTCACCGTCCAGGCCGCAAGTTCCGCCGCCTCGGCCGTCGAGTTCCGGGGCGAGTCACCGATCGAAAGCAGCCGCTCGGCCGCGCCCTTGTCGTTGCGGAAACGCTCCAGAGCAACTCGGTAGACCTCCAGGAGGACCGGCCTTTCGTCGTGCCGGGGGGGACGGGTCGCGGCGAGGCGAAATGCGAGCTGAAGCCGATCCTCGGTGGTTTTCTCCGTCCGAACCACGCGTTCGGCCAGCTTGCGGGCGGCTTCGAGATAGGTCGGGTCGTTCATCAAGATCAGCGCTTGCAGAGGTGTGTTCGTCCGTCCTCGGCGGATCACGCATACCTCGCGGTTCGTTGCATCGAAGCTCGTCATGGCCGGTGGTGGGCACGTGCGTTTCCAGAACGTGTACATGCTGCGCCGGTAGAGACCATCGCCCCGATCGGGAACATACTTGGCTCGCCGTTCGACCGAGACATCCTCCCACAGGCCCTCGGGCTGGTACGGCTTCACGCTGGGACCGCCGATCTGATCCTTGAGAAGCCCGCTGATGGCAAGGGCGTTGTCGCGCACGGTCTCGGCCGGCAAGCGAGATCGCGCTCCGCGAGCGAGAAGACGATTTTCCGGGTCGCGATCGAGCAATTCGCGTGCCACTCGGGACGATTGACGATACGTCGCCGAGGTCAGGATCAGGCGCTGCATGGCCTTCACATTCCAACCGGTCCGGACGAATTCCGTGGCGAGGTAGTCGAGAAGTTCCGGGTGACTAGGAGGCTCTCCCATGGCTCCGAAATCCTCGGCCGTCTTGACGAGCCCGGTTCCGAAATCCATCTGCCATAAGCGATTCATCGCCACCCGAGCCGTCAACGGGTGGGCGGGATCGACGATCCACCGGGCCAGGCCGAGGCGATTGCGAGGGGCCCCTTCGGGAAGAGGAGGGAGCGACCCGGGCACATCCGGGTCCACCCTTTCGCCCGGCTGGTCGTACTGGCCGCGCTTCAGGACAAACGTCTCGCGAGGTTTCGGAAGGTCCTGCATGACCATCGCGATCGGGAGCGTCTTTTCGATCTCCTCCTTGCGGTGGAGGTTCTCTGTGAGTTCAGTCTTGAGCCTCGACGACTCGGTATCGATCCGGTCGAGGAAGAATCGACGCAGTTGGGCACGCTGCTCGGGCGTGCGTTTGCTTGTCGGGATCGCCCAGAGATCGGCCGATGGCGACCGACTCTTCCCGCTCGCGAGATGGGTCGCGTCCTCCGCCGTCAGCACGTCGCCGAACCATTGAAGGTCGTCAATTGATCCACGGAACGGGAGTGATTTTTGGCGTAATCCCAGGTGAAAGGGCTTGACCGTCGCGATCGTCATGGTCAGGTTGTCGCTGGCTACGTCGACGGGCCTGAGCGTGCCATCGACATAGATCTTGAGTCCCGCCGGTTTCCGGGAACCGTCGTACGTGACCAGGACGTGCCGCCAGACCTTGGGGGTGAAGGTCTCCTTCGTGATCACCTTCAACGCGTTGTCGGGCCAATGGTGAACCAGGTGGCAGACGAGCTTGCCGCCCTCCCACAAGAGGTCGTACCCCCGGTATCCAGCCTCCTCATCCATCTTCGAAAGGACGGCCATCCCGTCGGACGAGTCGGGGCGGACCCAGACGCTCACGGAGAACGAGGAGGTGCCATCGGTCGCTCCCCTGTCGCCGAGATCAACATAGGTTTGATCCGCGAGGGCAATGGCTCCGCCGATCTTCCCCGCCGTCCAGCTCGGGTGGCCGCGGATGATGCCGGGTCGCGTCGGGTTCGACTCGTCCTTGACCGACTCACCGCTCGTTTCGTCGAAAGGGAGATGCAGCAAGGGGCCGAGGGACTTGTAGCGGGCTAACAGGTCTGGTGAGGCGTTCTTCTCCCAATCGGCCAGCGCGGTGTCCGCAACAAGCTCGCGCTGAGCGATGCGAAGCTTCAAGTCGCTTTGCTTCGTATCGAGGTCGGCCAGCCGAAACGCTTGCTCGGTCGAGGGGACCTTGACGTATGGCTCGACGGCAACGGAGCCGAGGTAGCTACCCTGCTTTTCATCCAGGCTGTTGAAGAACCCGTAGAATCGGTAGTACTCGCGCTGGGAGATGGGGTCGAACTTGTGATCGTGGCAGCGGGCGCATTGCATGGACAGGCCGAGGAAGACCGTGGCTGTGGCATGGACGCGATCGGCCACGTACTCCACCCGGTATTCCTCGGGAATGATGCCCCCCTCCGTGTTGTGGCCCTGATTGCGATGGAAGCCGGAAGCGACTCTCTGTGCCAGCGAGGGATTCGGCAGCAGATCACCGGCGAGTTGCTCGGTGATGAACTGATCGTAGGGTTGATTACGCTCAAATGCGTGGATCACCCAGTCCCGCCAGGGCCACATGCTGCGGTCTTCGTCGTTGTTGTACCCGTTCGTGTCCGCGTATCGGGCCGCATCGAGCCACGCCATGGCCATGCGCTCGGCGTACCGGGGCGACGCGAGAAGGCGATCGACCACGCGTTCGTACGCGTCGGGCGCGGAGTCCGCGAGGAACGCATCCTGTTCCTCCAATGTCGGAGGCAGGCCCGTCAGGTCGAGTGTCACCCGACGAAGTAAGACGAGTCGGTCTGCCTCCGGAGCCGGCTCCAACCCCTCATGCTCGATCCGATCAAGGATGAAGCGATCGATGTCATTCTTCACGGCCTTCGCATTCCGGACGGGAGGTAACTCTGGCCGCCGCGGCGAGAGGTAAGCCCAATGCTGGCTATACTCGGCGCCCTGGGCGATCCAGTCTCGAAGCAGCTTCTTTTGACGGTCGTCGAGGTCTTTTTTCGCCTTTCGAGGAGGCATCCTGAGTGTGTCGTCATCGGATTCAATCCGATCGATCAGGGTGCTGGCGTCGGAATCGCCGGGAACGATCACCTTGCGAGCGATGGCGGCGTCTCGTTGATCGAGCCGAAGTTTTCCCTTTCGTGCTGCCTCGTCGGGGCCATGGCAACTCCAGCAGTGCTCCGCCAGGATCGGGCGAATTTCCCGGGCAAAATCGACCTTGGCCTTCCCGACGGCCTGCGGGTCGCCCGCCATCGCGGTCCCGACTCCCATCGCTAACCCGAGCACGCCCGCAACCCGCGCGAGCCATAACGGTTGGTTGCTGCCGGAATAGCTGCACGTACGGGCGGGATGTGCCTCACTGTCCATCATTTTTGATGACCTTACCGCCTCGACCATTCCGTTTGCGATTTCGACCCGGCAACATGGGAACCGATTCCGGCGAATCTCGCAACGGCCTTCCGATTTCCACGAAACCCAATTCTCTGTGGGGAACCGAGTTCCTATCCCCACTCGGCCGGTGCGCCGAGTCGAGAACCTCCCGGAGGCCGACCAGCCGACCCTCTGTCAAAGAGAACAATCGTGGGATGCGATCGGATCGATCTGCGAAACCGTGGGAGGACTTGCGATCTCCGCAAACGAGGACCAGAGCGACGCTCCACCGCGTCGGTCACTTTCCGGGTACGTCGATCCAACCGCGGGACGTAAAGTCGCTTAGCGTCAACAGGAGGAGAAGCGACAGCCAGATGATTCCGGCGACGGCCACGACCCAGGTAAGACGGTGACTGTACTTGAGGTGCATGAAATACAGCAGAACCAGGAGGGCTTTGATCGCGGCGATTGTCATGGCCACGATCAGGTTCCCGCGGCCGAGATCAAATCGAGCGAGGCCAACTGTCGCCAGGAGGAGGACCATCAACCCGCCGAAGACGGCGAAGTTGGTGCGCAAGGGTACGATGGCGTCGCTCATCGGTGAATATCCACGAGGTAGAGCATCGGATAGAGAAAGATCCAGACCAGGTCGATGAAGTGCCAGTAGAGTCCGACGAGCTCGACCTGCGTCGTGCCCTGGACGACGGACCGTCTCCGCCAGGCCAGGAATGTGATGATGCCGACCATGATGATGCCGACGATCAGGTGAAACGCGTGCAGCCCGGTCATGAAAAAGTACAGCACGAAAAACATCTCCACCCTGGCCGGAAAAGGTCCGTCAAATGCAAATCGGGACCCGGGGATGAGGTGATGCAGATAGTCGTCGTAATATTCATAAGCCTTGATTCCAAGAAACACGGCCCCCAGCGATATCGTCGCAAGGAGCAAGTAGACAAGCTCGCGGCGACGTCCGAGCTGGACGGCACGGACGGCAAGGGCCATGGTGAGGCTACTCGTGAGGAGTACGGCCGTGTTGATCGCGCCCAACGTCACGCTCAAGCGCCGGCTCGCGGCGACGAACGCCGGGAAGTCCAGGTAGCGATACACCGCGTAAGCGGCGAAGAGTCCGCCGAAGAACATGACTTCGGTCACGAGAAAGACCCACATCCCGAGGCTATCGGAATCGTGCTGCTGCTCCGCATCGTCGAACTGCGGCGCGAGGATCAGTGCGGCCTCAGTGGTGGCCATGATCGGCCTCCTCGGCGGCTTCCGGGGAATAGGCGTAGGGGCCCTCGATCACGACTGGGGGTTCCACGAAATTCTCGGTCGGTGGCGGCGACTCGGTCTGCCACTCCAGCCCCGTCGCCCGCCACGGATTGGCCGTCGCCCGAGAGCCGTAGCGGAGCGATAAGAGCAGGTAGGCCAGCGGCAATACATAGCCCACGGCCAGGATCGAAGCGCCAGCCGTCGACATGACGTTCAGCACCTGGAATTCGGGCGCGTATTCGTAGACACGCCGGGGCATGCCCAGGTAGCCGAGGACGAACTGGGGGAAAAACGTGAGGTTGAAGCCGATGAAGACCGTCAGTGCCGCCAGCTTGCCCCATAGCTCCGGATACATCCGCCCGCTCAGCTTGGGCCACCAGAAGTGGATGCCGCCGAGATACGCCATTACCATCCCGCCGACCATGATGTAATGGAAATGGGCGACCACGAAATACGTGTCATGCACGTGCGGATTCACGCCCAGGCTCGCGAGTACCAGCCCCGTCAGGCCGCCGATCGTGAACAGGCCGATGAACCCGAGAGCGTAGAGCATCGGCGTATCGAACCGGATCGACCCCTTGTACAACGTCGCCGTCCAGTTGAAGACCTTGATGCCCGACGGGATGGCGACGATGAAGCTGAGAAGTGAGAAGACCATTCCCGCGTACATCGACTGGCCGCTCACGAACATGTGGTGCCCCCACACCACGAACCCCACGAGGGCGATCGTGAGCAAGGCTCCGGCCATGAACTTGTAGCCGAAGATCGTTCGGCGGGAGAAGCACGGCACGATCTCGCTGATCACGCCGAAACCGGGCAAGATCATCACGTAAACGGCCGGGTGCGAGTAGAACCAGAACAGGTGCTGGAAGAGCACCGGGTCTCCCCCCAGCTTGGGGTCGAAGATGCCCACGCCCCAGATCCGCTCGGCCGCCAGCAGCGCCAGGGTGATCGCCAGCACGGGCGTCGCCAGGACCAGGATCAGGCTCGTCGCGTACATCGACCAGACGAACAAGGGAAGCCGCTCCCACGTCATCCCTTCGCATCGCATCGTGTGGGTCGTGACGATGAAGTTCAAGCCGGTCAGGATCGACGAGAAGCCGACGATGAAGACGCCGACCGCCGCGCCGATCACATTCGTATTCGAAAACATCGAGCTGAACGGCACGTAAAACGTCCACCCGGTATCGACCCCCCCGAAGATCAGGACACCCAGCACGAGCAGGCCCCCAACGATGTAGATGTACCAGCTCAGGAGATTCAGCCGAGGGAAGGCCAGGTCACGTGCCCCGATCATGATCGGCAGGAGAAAGTTCCCCAGGACGGCCGGGATGGACGGGATCAGGAAGAACCAGACCATGATCACGCCATGCAGCGTGAAGAGCCGATTGTAAGAATCCGGCGTATACAGCACGTCCCCCCGCGGGGTCATCAGTTCGAGACGCATGATGGTCGCGGCGGCCCCGCCGACGAAGAAGAAGAATGTGATCGAGGCCATGTATAACAAGCCGATCCGCTTGTGGTCGGTCGTCAGTAGCCACGATTTCAGACTATAGCCGGCATCGAGGTAGTCCTCGTGAGCGGTGACCGGCTCGCGGACCAGGGTCATCGCGCTGCCTCCTTCCCCAGGCCGATGGACTTGATGTAGGCGATGAGCTTCAGCAGGTCGTCTTCACCAAGTTGATCTCGGTATGACGGCATGAGCGGCTCATACCCTGCGACGATCTCCTTCTTGGGCTCGAGGATCGAGTCGCGGATGTAACGCTGATCCGCAGCCACGAAATGCGGCACTTTGTCGCCTTCCCTAAGGACCGGTACCTGCGAGCCATAGACGCCGTCTAGCAACGGCGCTCTGACCGCCTGGCTCGGGCCGTGGCAGCCGCCGCAATGACGCGCCTGGAAAAGTGCCTCGCCCTGCTTCGCGAGCGTGATATTGCTACCGCCGACTTCGAGCCATCGCTCGTAATCGGCAGGCTCCATCACGTAGACCGAACCGGCCATCCGCGAATGGTTGGTCCCGCAATACTCGGCGCAAAAGAGGTGGTACTTGCCCACCTTCGTCGGCTCGAACCACAGGGTCGTATATCGTCCGGGCAGCAGATCCTGTTTGGTCCGGAATGCGGGCACAAAGAAGCTGTGAATCACGTCCTGCGAGATCATCTGAAGCTGGACGGGGCGGCCGATCGGGACGTGCAACTCGTTGATCTCGCGCTTCCCCTCCGGGTGCTGAAGCGTGAACATCCATCGTTTTCCCACAACATTGACGACGTAGGCATCTCCAGGTGCCCGGTAGAGGCGGAAGAAAACGCTGGTAGCGAGTACGTACAGGAGGATCGAAATGATGAGAGGGATGACGACCCAGGCGACCTCGATCTTCAGATTTGTGTCGGGAGGCTCAGAACGATTCACCTTCGTCCCGCGGCGGTAGCGGATGAGAAAGGTCACGAATAAGGACAGGATCAGACCCAGGAAGAAAAGAATCACGAGCATGACGCAGAAGAACACGAAATCGACATCGTGCGCGCCCGTAGATGCTCGTTCCGGAAAGAGCGGGAAATTCCACATGGGATAGCTCAATGCTCCATCGTTGGCCGTGCCGGGAGTCCGGACGCGAGCAACCGCCGCCGATCGCGTCGAGACATCAGATAGACAGAGGCCGCCATGAACACCACCGTGGCCGTGCCCAGAACCTGGACCAGCCGCATGATTGCCAGCGTGTATTTGCCCGTAGATGGGTCGTAGTCGTAGCAGAGCAGGATCATGCGAGCGATCGGCGATCCGACGCGCCCTCGGGCCGCCTCGGACAGGGCGAGTTGGAGATCCTTGGCGGGATAGTCGATGCCTGAGAAGTAACGGGTAATCGTCCCGTCGGGCGAGAGGATCACCAGGCCGGCGGCATGTGCGTAGAGATTGGTTCGGGGGTTGTAGACGTATCGAAAACCCGCCGCGTCAGCCAGGCGTCGGATCGAGGATTCGTCTCCCGTCAAGAAGTGCCAGCCGCGATCGGCCGCGGCGCGATCGTACCTGGCAAGATAGTTCTTCTTCTTCTCCGAGGCCAGCTCGGGGCTCTCGTTTGGACTGATGCTCACGGACAGGATATCGAAGTCTTTGCCGACTTCGATTTTAAGGGCGCGCAGGCTGCGCGTCAGGCTGTTCAATTCCTGCGAGCAAAGCATGGGGCACTTGTAATAAACCAGGGTCAGAATCATCGGGCGGCGTCCGAAGAGGTCGTACAATCGCACGGATCGGCCCGATTCGTCGCGGAACGGCAAGTCGGAGGGGAGTTTGACCCCGAGATTTTGATCGAAGCGAACCCCCTGAACGACGCCGGTCGGTGCGTCTTGCGGGGCCGCATTGGTGTCTGAGCCGAGGATGACCGCGATCGCAAGTATCCCGGCAGGGAGCGGTTTCATGGTTGTTCTCGCGTCCTGGAACCGCGCGGCGGCGAGGTGCGGCCGGTGGGCACGCCACGCTGCGCGAGAAGGGTCATGGCGCGATCGATCGGGATGCGGGCAACACCCGCCTCGCGATCGACCCAGCCGTAGCTGTTCAGGATGGATCGCTCACGATCTCGGAGCCGCGCCAGGTCGGCTCGCGGGTTCACCTGATTCCGAGGTTCGGGGAATTGGCCTTTCTGATCGGCGAAAAGTGCCGGTCGCTGCTGCTCGATTCGCCTGGACTCTCGCGTGTATCTCGCCATCAACTGACGCAGGGCGAAGTACACCATGATCGACATGACGATCAGCGCCGCGAGAAACAAGACGAGGGCTCGGATGTTCAAGTCGCTCGGCTCGTGCCCGGCACGGCCTTCGGGGTTAGGATCGGCCTGCGGTCGCATGTCGCTCATCGCCTGGTGCCTCCATGGGTTCCAGGATGCCGGGCGACCGTGTTGATGGCGGCAACTCGCGCGGGGTAAAGAGGCCGTCGCCCAAGCCGATCGGCAAAGGTGGCAATGAAGACGCCTCCGACTGCCGCCGCCGCCACCAGGGCCATCCCGACCTGATCCCAGGGAATGTGAGACGATCTAGGCTCGAAGCGGGCCGGCAGGGTCAGCCAGCACACGTCGACGAAATGGAGAGCAACCACCGTTCCAGCCACCGCGATCAACACGCCGGGGCGCCGTTTCGCCTCGTGGAATAGCAGGATCACGAATGGCGCGAAGAAGTGAAAGACGATCAGCGTCGTGGCGATCCACTGCCAACCCCCGCGCGACCGGCGGACATACCAGGGGATCTCTTCGGCGAGGTTGCCGCTCCATATGATCATGAATTGCGCGAAGGCCATGTACGCCCAGAGCATGACAAACGCCAGGAGCAGGTTGCCGCAATCGGCCAGGGTCTCGCGAGAGACGACACCGCGTAAGGGGCCGGATTGAACGAGGAACGCCGCCACGGCGGTCATCATCGCGAACGCGGCGAGCCCATGGCCGACGATCAACATCACGCCATAGATCGTCGAAGCCCATTCCGGCTCAAGAGACATCACCCAGTCGATCATGGCGAAGGTGGCCGCGAGGAAGCAGAAAACCAGGCCGGGCCCGCTCAAGCGTTCGAGCCAGATCGTGGGCCTCGAATCGTCGGTCCGATCCGGATCGCTCGACCATCGGTTAAGCAGCAATGCGGCGATGATCCAGAACGCAAGGTAGCCTGCCGATCGAATCTGGAACGAAGTCGGGTTCAGGTATCCGCTCTTGCGTCGAAGGGCTTCGTTGGCGTGGACAACGGACAGGTCGGCCCACGGGTACAGATGCGTCAATCCGAGGCCGATCGGAATGAAAAGAATGGCCATCGGTAGGATGGTCATCGCCCCGGCCTCCATCGGCCGCCGGAGCACCAACCCCCATTCCCCGCCAACGAGGTAATGGAGCATCAACAGCATGATGCATCCGATGGCGATTCCCGCCCAGAAGAGGTACGCCACGAGATACGCCGGATAGAAGGTCGTCGGCCAGCGCAAGGCAAGCCCGAAGCACCCCACCAAACTCACGAGTCCAATCACGGCGGCCAGGTTGCGGAGGCGGCCGGTATGGATTCGCGGTGCCGAGCCGATGCTCATGGCTTGATCTCCGCGAGCCTGGCCTGGTCCTCGGGATCGAGGTCTTTCACATGCGCGTTCTGGCTCAACTGGAGCGCGCGAATGTAGGCGGTGATTGCCCAGCGGTCACGAGTGGGCACTCGGGCCGCGTACGAGTACATTGCGCCGTGGCCGTTGGTGATCACGTCGAAGAAATGTCCGGCCGGGGCCTCGCGCAGTTCTTTCGTGTGCAACGAAGGCGGAGGCGAGAACCCGCGCTGGACGATCATCCCGCGGCCGTCGCCGGTTGCGCCATGGCAGGGCGTACAGAAGATCCCGTACCTTTCGGCACCCCGTTCCAGGACGGCCCGATCGATCTTCAGGGGGAGTTCTTCGGTCAGTTTCCCGTTCGACAGGCCCGTATCGAACGCGCCGAGGACGCGGTTTTCGCTCCGGGCCACGGTGCCGGGAAGTAGTGGCCGGGCGGAGGAGGGTCCGATGAGATGCGAGCCGGGCTCCAGCGGCTCGTAACGAGGCTGGTCGTACATATCGTTCCGGCAGCCCGCCAGGAAGGCGAGAGGGATCAAGCCGAACCAGGCCCTCATCGTGCCTCCTTCAAAGCGATACCGAGGTAATCTTCACGGGCCCCAGCGTTTGGAGGAACTCGCGGGTCCTCTCCGAGTCAAACTGCGGGTCGTTGGCCTGGATGCAGAGGAAGAAGCGGTCGCGAGTGGCGTGCTCGAACCCCGGGACGGCGAACACCGGGTGATACGGCCGGGGCAATCCGTTGAGGCCGAGCATCCCGAAGACCGCCGCGAACGCCGCGCCAAGAATAGTCAATTCAAAGGTAATCGGGATGAACATCGGCCAGCTATGGAACGGTCGTCCTCCGACGTCGATCGGGTAGTCAATCACGTTCGAGTACCATTGCATGAAGTATCCGCAGCCCCCCCCCAGGAGGGCGCCGAGGAACACGACCACGGGGATTCGATTCCTGGTCAATCCCATGGCCTCCGCCAGGCCCTCGACGGGGAACGGCGAGTAGGAATCCATCCTGCGGTAACCTGCCTCACGCGACTGCGAGGCCGCCGCCAGCAGGGCCTCGGCGGTCGTGAATTCAGCGAGCAGGCCGTACGTTGTGGAAGCCGAGATCATCGTGAGTCGCCTCCATGACCGACCGGTTCGGCCTCGTGGACAAGCTCGCGCATTTCGGCCATGGAGATCGCGGGCAGGAACCTCACGAAGAGGAAGAGCAAGGCCAGAAACAGGCCGACGGAGCCGAACAGGGTCGCGTAGTCCCAGGCGGTCGGGAAGTACATCCTCCACCGCGAAGGCATGTAGTCTTTATGAAGGCTCACGACGACGATCACGAACCGCTCCAGCCACATCCCGAGATTCACGGTGAGCGAGATCAGCCAGAGGACCACAACCCTGCGTCGCATCGCTGGGAACCAGAGCGCCTGCACGACCAGGCAGTTGCTCACGATCAAGAGCCAGTAGAGTGGCGCGTAATCGCCGCGCGGGCGTTCCCTGAGGATCTGGAAACGGTCGAAACGATTGTCGCCGTACCACGCCATGAACGCTTCCATGAGATAGCCGTAGCAGACCAGCAGCCCGGTCGCGAGCAGGATCTTGGCCATGTTTTCGAGATGGCGCATCGTGATGAAATCACCCAGCCCGTAGAAATAACGGAGGGGAATGATCAGCGTCAGCACCATGGCGAATCCCGAGTAGATGGCACCCGCGACGAAGTAGGGCGGGAAGATCGTCGAGTGCCATCCCGGCACGATGGCAACGGCGAAGTCCCAGCTCACGATCGTATGCACCGAGACGACCAGGGGTGTCGCCAACGCCGCCATCAGCAGGTAGGCAGTCTGGTAGCGGTGCCAGTGCCGGGCCGAACCGCGCCAGCCCATGGCGAGAAACCCGTAGAAATACCGGCCCAGTCTGCCCCGGGCGCGATCGCGGAGGGTTGCCACGTCGGGGATGAGGCCCATGTACCAGAACAGCAACGATACGGTCGCATACGTAGAAACCGCGAAGGCGTCCCAGACCAGCGGGCTGCGCCACTGGGGCCACAGATCCATCGTGTTCGGGTAGGGAAAGAGCCAGTAGAACAACCACCATCGCCCCAGGTGAATTAGCGGGAACATCCCGGCGCACGCGACGGCGAAGAGCGTCATGGCCTCCGCAAACCGGTTGATCGAGGTCCTCCATTCCTGCTTGAGCAGCAGGAGGATCGCCGAGATCAACGTGCCGGCATGGCCGATGCCGATCCACCAGACGAAGTTCACGATCGCAAATCCCCACATCACGGGGACATTGACGCCCCAGATCCCCACGCCCCGCATGAACAGATAGGCGACCGAGACGAAGAGGACGTTCGTGAGCAGAAATGCGATGGCGAAGCCAAGAATCCACCCTCGCTGATAGGGCCGAGTGAGGACGATTGCGCTGATCTTGTCGGTGATTGTCGCAAACGAATGGCCCGGGCTGAGCACGGGCGGCCCAGACTGCTCCCTGCCGATGTTGGCGTCCGCGGCCATCTTGTCAGCCCCCATTGGACTCGTCGGCGACCGGGTTCGTCAGCTTGGCCAGATACGTGGTCCTCGGCCGTGTGTTCAACTCCGCAAGGAGGGCGTAATTCCGCGGATCGGCCTTCGCCTTGGCGACCGCGCTCGTCGAATCGTTCAGATCGCCGAACACGATGGCGCGTGTGGGACAGGCCGACTGGCATGCCGTGACGACCTCACCGTCGCGCAGCGGACGTCCCTCTTGCTCGGCCTCGATGCGACCCTTGACGATCCTCTGAACGCAATACGTACATTTCTCCATAACGCCACGTGTTCGCACCGTCACGTCGGGATTATTCAAGAGCTTGAGGCTCTCGGTCGTCTGGTCGGAGTACTGGAAGAAATTGAACCGCCGCACCTTGTAGGGACAATTGTTCGAGCAATAGCGCGTCCCCACGCAACGGTTGTAAACCATCGCGTTGAGTCCTTCCGCGTCGTGGACGGTGGCGTTCACCGGGCAGACGACCTCGCAAGGCGCGGTTTCACAATGCATGCAGGGTACGGGCTGGTGGTAAACGGCCGACGGGTTGTCTTTGGGTCCTTCGTAATAGCGATCGACGCGGATCCAGTGCATCTCGCGCCCGGCAAGGACCTGATCCTTGCCCACGACCGGGATGTTGTTCTCCGACTGGCACCCGGTCATACAGGCGTTGCAGCCGATGCAGGTGTTGAGATTGATCACCATGCCCCACTTGTGGCCGTCGTACGAATGGGACGGAAAGAGCGAAAGTCCATGCGTCGCCGGGTTCTCGTGATCCTTTGCGAACGACGGATCGGCGACGAACATCGCGACGTTGGCCGACCGGACTAGATCGCGACCGGCCATATTGTGATGAATCTGCGTTGTCGCCAGGCGATAGAGATCGCCGGTCGCCCTCAGTTCCAGCCCGTCGCCCTGCCAGGGTGCCTCCGACGTCCTCAATCTGTACGCGTTGAAGCCCTGGCCCGTCCCGACGCGTCCGGCGTGACTGCGGCCGTAACCGAGGTGGAGAGTCACCGAGTCCTCGGCGTGCATCGGCTGGATCCAGACCGCCGCGCGAAGCGTCCGGCCGCGATAGTTCATCACGACGATCTGTTCGTTCGTCAAATGCAACCGTTCGGCGGTCGCGGGCGCGATCAATGCCGCATTGTCCCAGGTCAATGTCGTCGGGGGCTTGGGCAATTCCTGAAGCCATCCGTTATTCGCGAACCGGCCATCCCAGACCGTCGGGTCGGGGCGAAAGGCCAGCTCCAGACCGGTCGCCTTGGCCGGCTTTGCAACTGTGCCGAGGATGTCCGCGAGGGGCCTGGACGTCGCCGGCCTGGGTTTTGAGGCCGAACCCGGGACGATCCCATCGTGAACGGCCGCCCGCCATACCGCCTCGAAATCGCCGGGCATCGCCTCGCGCCAATGCTCTCGCACCAGATCTCGGCTGCCGGAGCCCATGCTCCCTCGCAAGGCAGCCAAGAGCTCGATCGAGGACTTCCCGCCGTACAACGGAGAGAGAAGCGGCTGTTGGATCGTCGCCGAGCCGTCGAAAGCGCGGACGTCTCCCCACGATTCCAGAGGATGAGCCTCCGGGATGTGCCAGTGGCAGCGGGTCGCCGTCTCGTCGGCGTAGATCCCCTGGTGGATGCTGAGCGGAACCTTCAGAAGCCGTTCCGCCATCCCGAGATCGGCCGGAGCATCGTAGACGGGATTTGCTCCGAGGATGATGAGCATCTTCACACGACCGCTATCCATCTCGCGGGTGAGCGCCGCAAGTGAATGATCCGAGCCTGCCGGAACCGCCGCGACCGGTTCGATGTAGTCGATCGTGGAGCCGTTATTCCCGAGCAGATGATTCATCGCATGCGCCAGCGCGTGGACTTCGGCCGGTTGCGGCTCGCCTGCCAGCACAAGACTCGTTCCACGATGCGCCTGGAGGTCGGCAGCGACTCGCACGATCCAATCCGAATATTCCGGGGCGAGCACGGCGTTCTTGTCGAGGAGCCGCTCGGCCAGCCCCCGGGCGACACTCGCGACCTCGCGACCGGGAACGGCCAGGCGATGATCGGCCATGGAGCCCGTGATCGAAGGGGTGCATTCGACGACGTGCAGGCGGTTCATCCCGCGTGGGTCGGAGACTGTCTCGCGCCGCCGGGCGAATCCTCGGGCATCGTTCAGGCGCGAGGGGCCCCAGGCCAGGAAATCCGCGTCGAGCGACACGATGACGTCGGCCTTTTCAAGATGATGGACGGATTCGAGCTTTTCTCCGAATGCGAGTACAGCCCCGTCGCGATCGGCCCCGACTCCGGCAGGTTCGTGGATATGCCACCTGGCCTCGGGATACGCAGATAGCAGACCCTGGATCTGAGCGATCAGCGTCGGCGAGGTCACGACCCCGGACAGGAGACGAATCCCCTGGCCTCGGGTCAGCTTGTGTTCGTCCATCGCGGCCACCAGGACCGCGAGGAAGTTATCCCAGGTGCTCACGCGGCCATTGTGAATGACGGACTGGGAACGATCGGGATCGTACAGGTCGAGGATGGCCGCCTGGGTGAAGGTATCGGTGGCTCCGAGACTTGCGGGATGATCTGGATTCCCCTCGATTTTGGTCGGCCTGCCCATGTGGCTCTCGACCAGCACCCCCGTGGCATAGCCGCCGAGCGCGAGCGCCGAGGCAAAGTACAGCGGCTTGCCGGGGACGAGCCGCTCGGGCTGTTCCACGTAGGGCACGATCTGCTCCGGCGGCTGGACGGCGCACCCGGTCAGGCCCGCGAGGCCAAGCGAGGCCGCCATCACGCGCAGGAATTGCCGGCGCGTGTTCAGGTCGAGCGTCTCCGGGGCGTACCCCGGAAACTCGCGGACGAGAAAATCGCGAAACTCGGCCGTGTCGGCCAGTTCGTCGATGCTCCTCCAGAGCTCTCGGCCGCGAGGACCGGAGTCCTCGCCGACACGTTCAGATGTCATCGGTGGCACACCGTGCAATTGGTGAGGTAGTAGCCCGATTGGACGCCGTATTCTCGGACGAGCCGCTTGCCGACCATGTTCTGCTCTCGCTCGGGAAGCGAATACTCCATGTTGAAGATCTCCGACCTGGGGCGCAGATGCGTCTCGGGATGGCGGTGACAATCCAGGCACCACTCCATCGTCAGCGGCTCGGCCTTCCAGGTGAGGGGCATCTCGTCGACTCGCCCATGGCAGCTCGCGCAACCAACCCCCTTCTGGATGTGGATGCCGTGTTCGAAATAGGCGAAATCCGGCAGATCGTGGACGCGTTCCCACCGCAACGGCTCACCACTGGCCAGACTGTCGCGGACCGGCTTCAGCATGGGGCTGTCGGCCCAGATCTGGCTGTGGCAGCTCATGCATGTGTGAGTTGGCGGGATATTGGCGAATGGGCCATTTTCCACGGTCGTATGGCAGTAACGGCAATCGATGCCAAGTTGACCGCTATGGTGTTCGTGGCTGAACTGTACCGGCTGTTCACGGACGACGTTCACCTCGGTTTGGAACGGCGATCGGCTGTACTCGTAGAACAGCACGATAGTTCCCACCACGCCGAACGCGGCCCCGAAGACCGTCAGACGGGCGACCGTGTTCATGGCTGGATGGAAAATCTGCGGCATCAAACGCCTCATGAAGCGAATGACGAGATATCAGGCTGTCGCGGAGTTGATCCCGCTGGCTCGGTCTCGTTGGGCGAAATCGCGATTCCAAACGGCTCGATGTCCACGCATATCTTGCGCCGTGCCCAGGGCGGTCCGCTCATCGAGTGGGCTGGTGCCATCGACGGCCGGAATGGCGGTATGGCTTCCGAAGACCTCCTATCCGCTCGCTTGGACGCTCTTGACTCCGGCCAGTCGGTCCGGGTCCGCCAGGAGTTCGAGGTGGGCCAGTGCCGAATCCCAGGCCTGATAATGGCCGAAGTCTTTCACGAGCTGGCGATAGGCCGTCGCGACGGGCCGCTCGCGACGATCGAGGTCGAATAATCCCACGGGTGTGATCACGCCGCGTTTCTCACGGAGACCGATGTCCCAGTCCACCATGTCAGTCAGGCCGTACCAGGTGAAGCCGACCACGGGCACGAGGTCGAGCCTCAACCGCCGGACGCTTGACATCTGCTGCCAGAGCCAACCCTTGGCTTGATCGGGATCGGCAAGATTCGTCTCGGTGTACATGACGGGAAGGTGATATCGGCGTTCATAATCCGTCATCACGACGTAATATCCAAGCACTTCGCCGATGGGAAAGATCCGGCCATCGGGGTGAACAAGCTGCTCGTTCGTCTTGTAATAGTCGGTCCCGAGGATGCAGCGGTTTCTCAGCTTGACGCCATGCTCCATGAACCAGTCGTACTCCCCGCGATCGAGGCCGTTGTCGGTCAGATATTCATAGATCGGTGCAGAGACGTGCCGCCCGTACGTGAGATCGAGCGACAGAAACCGCCGAAGGTTGAGGAATTCGGCGCGGGCCTCGACCTCCGGCGAAACCGGGTGGTAATACTCCGTGCTCTCGCTCTGAACGAAGAGCGACTCGGGACTCACGCGGAGGATCTCCTCCATCGCGAGTATTCCGGCCCGACACATGTTCTTGAGCGCGGTGACGAATGGGACCTCAGCCCCCGGCCCTGCGTTCCAGACACCCCCCGCGGGCCGTTCCTCCGGGTTCACGGGGATCACGATCCCGCGACTCAGAAGGCGCTCATTCCACCAGCCGAGTTCGGCGCTGAAACGAGCGCATATGTAAATTTCGTTAACAGGCGTGAAGAGCCTGACCCAGGGATACCGACGGGCAAAGTCCGCTGCATATCGGGCGAATGCCGGGGCGAACTCGTGGTTCTGGAAGCTGTTGCCCAGCCAGTCAGGCATCCCGAAGTGGCAGAGGTCCACGATGGGCTCGATACGAAGCCTCGCCAGCTCCGCGAGAGCGTCGTCGCTGAATGACCAGTCGTAGTGTTCCGGCCCGAGCCAGGTCCGATGGATGGGGGGCCCCCAGCGAAGGTGGCGGAGCCCGAGCCCCTCCACGAGAGCGAAGTCCTCCCGCCATCGGTGATAGTGGTCGCTGGCCTCCATCTGGTCGTATCGTATTTGACCCCCGTGGCCGTC
The DNA here is from genome assembly GCA_028291545.1 of Planctomycetota bacterium. Lineage (GTDB taxonomy): Bacteria > Planctomycetota > Planctomycetia > Isosphaerales > Isosphaeraceae > JAQGHR01. The sequence goes on from JAQGHR010000086.1 coordinate 52,232, forward strand.
GGAAATGACCGGGGCACTCCCCTCAATGCCGGTGGCGAACAGGAATTGGGGCATAGTGCGACTCGCGCGGGGACGTGCCGGGATTCGGTGAGTCGAAGTCCCGGTACTGTGCATCGATCACAATGACTTGATGTGGCCGCCACGATGGCGCAACGCGATCGCCAGATCGTGCCGGAATGGGGGCAGCTCCAGAAGGAATGGGCCTCCGCCTGATTCAACCGTGGTCTCGCAAAGCGTGTGACCGTGGTGGGTCTCCATGCAACTGACGTCGTAGAGACCCGGGGTCATCGCGGGCAGCTCGAGCGTGGCATCGCGGAGGATCGGCCGATAGGGCAGCTCGCCCTCGACGTCGAGAAGGTCCCGGGCGCGGAGGACCCACGCGACGGCCTGGCGATCATCGGCACAGGCGTAGGCGAGTAGCTCATCGGGGCAGGCCACAATCCTCGCGGAGATGTTTTCCGACGCGAAGGACTGCCAGTCGATCAGCCGCGCGAAGTCGCCCATCACGCCCTGCGCCTGCCGCATTCCCGGAGTCAGGGTGTGCGGGTGACGGTTCGGCCAGCGCATCCCCCCGCCTGCCCCGCCGCTGGCGAGATGAGCCCACGACATATGGCGGAAATAGCAGAGGTCGAACACATCCGGCAGTGTGATGCCGAGATCTTTGTAGGTATGGATTGGCCCCGTCTCGCTGTCGGTGAACGGACGGCCGTCGCGGATCTCCCCGAGCGCGTGACAAACCCAACCGGCCATCGCGTCCGCCGCCGCGACGGTGTTCCAGGGGGCGTCGATCGCGCCGGGCTCATAGATGTGCGTCGTGGCAAAATCGAGGTCGGGATGTCGAAAAACCAGGTCCGCCAGCGCGCCTCGCGGTTCCGATCCGAAGTGGCTGACGGTCTGGAGGTGCGTCCTCCCAAAGAGGCGTTGCTCGATCCCCCGGACATGCGCGGACAGCTCGGCAACGACCGGGATCAGGGTCTTCGCAGTCTCGGCATCGAGGGCCTCGGCCTCGACCCCGTGATGGTGGCCCAGCTCGTTCCAGAGGTCCCAGGCGAAGACAGCACCGGAGCCGCCCCAACGTGCCACGGCGAACGCGACGCGAGCCTTGACCGCCGCCATTCCCACGGGGTCGATCAGGAGGTCGAGCCGATTGCGGCATGGGCCACCCAGCTCGGCGTTATAAGGATGGTCTTCCCACATGACCCAGGTGAAGAACGTGTCGAACGGGGTGAGGAGCAATCGCAGCCCGTGGCGCTCGCAGAGCGCGACGAGATCGTCGATCGCCTGCACGGTGACGGGATCGAACTCACCCGGCCGACGTTCAAGATAGAGCCCGTCGCCGACGTATTCCAGCATCACGCGTAGCGTGGTCACGCCGTGTGCCTTCAGGAACGCCAGGTGACGATCGACCGAGGCGACGTCCCTCCGCCCGAGCAAGCCTTCGAGTTCCGGCCAGGTCAAGGCGTCATTCTGGCCGATGATGAGGAACGGTTGCCCGTCCTCGGTCTCGAAATAACGGCGCCCGGGAGCGACCTGAACCCAGGGGAGATCGATCCCATACGTGACTCTCTCGGCATGGACCGTCGACCTGGGCCGCATTTCAAGATCGGCGGTCGAGGCGATTCGATAATCCCTCATCCGTTGATACCTCCTGGGAGGGGACGAGCGCCGACCGACATCGAGTTCGGCCGGCTCAACACGGGTGCATGATCGGGCTGGTCGACCCCTGCGCCCGCCCAAGGATGGGCGCAGGGGCGACTGGACCCGATCACGCTCGGCTGACCGCCGGCGTTCCGTTGGCCTTCGCGTCGGCGGCCGGCGGGCTTGTCAGGCTCATGCTCCGGGGGGCCTTCCCCGATTGGACCGACTCGACGACCCGCTTGGCCGAGAGAATCGCTCCATCCTGATTGACATATTTCCACTCGCCGAATCGGCCGATGGGATAGATGCCCTGCCCGTGCAGGTAGGCATTGATCACGTCGAGGTTTCCCTGCCGATCGGGCGTGAATGGGATGTACGCGTGAGGCATCCCGATCACCTGCTCGAAGACGACTTCGTCGCCGTCCCGCCAGAGATCCGTGCGCTTCAGCCCCGAGACGCACGCGTCGATCAGGGCACGCTTACCCCGGACCGGGAGCGGCTTGGACTTCGAGTGGCTGATTTCGAAGGTCAACGCAGAGTGCCCCGGAGGGGCGGTATGGGGCGAGGCGTTCGACTGCACGAATATGCGCTGGAAAATATATTTCTCCTGAGATTCAGGGTAGTAGATCCAGTGCTTCTCGGTCACCTTCTCGCGATTGATCCCCAGATTGACACAGACGACGGCCGTGCTCGGGAGGCTCTCCGAGGCGCGGCGGACGGCGTCCGGCGCGAAGGGGATCGCCCGGATCAGGTCGGGCAAGGGGACGCTGGGATAGAGGACGTCGTAGCCGACTGTCTCGAACCTGGGCTCGCCGGTGCCGTCTTCGACCCGGAACGTAGCTCGCTTCCGCTTCGGGTCTAGCCTGACGAGCGTTCGCCCGAACGAGAAGGCGCCGCCGCGCCCCTTGACACGCTTCGCCAGGCCGGAGACGAACATTTCGCAGCCGCCGTGGAGGGGATAGCCGAACCGGGCGTTCGGTCCGAGGTCGCCCCGCCCGCGCTGGAGCGCGCCTTCGATCACCTCGTCGAGCGATGGCGTGAGCACACGTCCGGCGATCCAGTCGCTGCTCATCTTGGCGGGATCGATGCCCCAGACTTTGAAGTTGTACGGCTGCATGAAGTGCTTCGTGATGCCGGGGCCGAACGTCTGACGGCTCCACTCCAGGAAATTCGGCGGCGAGGCGTGGCCGTTGCCGACCGCGAGGCCCGGTGTCGAGCGCTTCGACGCCTCGATGACGCCCAGCAGGCACTCCTTCACCACGGCCGGGGGAAGGCCGTAGAGGTTTCCCTGGAACGGATAGCGCTGGTAGGCATCGTAGAGATAGACCCAGCTCTCGCGCTGCTGCTCGTGGAAGTTGTCGGCCAGGATGTCGCGGAACAGGGAATCCACGTATTTATCCGGCGTGAACAGGATGTGTCCCGCATAGTCGAACGTGAAGCCGTCCTGGATGATTGAGCGGCAGAGGCCGCCGGCACGGTCGTGCTTATCAACCAGAAGGAAGTCGGTGTTGTCGAGATGCAGCCCCGCGCTCAGCCCGGCCGGGCCTCCCCCGACGATCAGATTCTTGACATCAGCCGCCTTCGCGCGGATCGGCCTCTTCCGGCGCACGGTCCGATTCCCGGCTCGATCAAGCTCAGCCTCGATCAGGACGCGCATTGCCGAGGCGACAAACTCCCAACCGCTCGCCTCAGCTCGCTCTTGACCCGACTTGCGTCGGTCGGCGTCGAACCGATCAATCGCATGAATCGCCGACTCAACGAACTCGCCCGGATCGGCTGCCACGAAGACCAGATCCCCGTGGTCGCGGACGACGTCTCGAACCGCCGTCGAGACGATTGGCTTCCCACCGGCCATGTATTCGAGCGTTTTGGTTGGACTGATCGTCTTGGTCGCCTCGTTCAGGGCCCAGGGCATCAGGCAGACGTCGAACGATTTCAAGTACGCGGGGAGTTCGGCGTACGTTTTCTGACCGAGGTAATGCAGATTCGGACGTCTCGGGAGGCTCGCCGGCTCGACCTTGATCATCGGTCCCACAAGGACAATTGACCCGCCCGGATTCGCGTCGGCCAGGGCGGAGATTAGGTCATAGTCAAGCCTTTCGTCCACCGCGCCATAATAACCAAAGATCGGACGAGGCAGGCTTGCGACATCCGTCGGTAGCTCAAGTCCCGGATCGAGCGCGCGTGCGAAGTGCTCCGGCTCGACAGCCGACGGGAAGCAATGAACATTCGGGTTTCGATCGCGTTTGCTCTCGAACAGGCTCCGGCCCCCGGTAAAGACGACGTCGGCCCGCGCAAGTAGGCGCGCCTCGGCCTCTCTCAGGCCGGCCGGAGCGTTCGCGAAGCTGGCCAACTCGTCCATGCAGTCATAGACCACGACCTGATTCGCACCCAGTCGATCCCTGTACGGGGCGAACATCGCGGAATAGAACCAGCGTACCATCGGCCTGGCGCCGCGGGCCATTCGGAGATAATCCTCGACGAGCCCGCCGAGGTCGTGATCGACATCAAGCCTGCGATGGGGGCGCAACACGGTAATATTGGGCGCAACCGAGACGACGTCAATGCCGGCGGGTCGATCATCGAAGGTTGGCTCTTCCTCGATGATCACCGGCCAATGTCGCGCCAATCGGCTGAGGAGGTGCTGAGGTCGCTGATACACCCAGTCCCACCGCAAATGACAGTGGCAGACAAGAAGCGGAGATGCCGAGTTCATTCGAGCTTCACGGCGCATGGGTGCAACTCCTTCAATTCGTTTTGTTGTGAGGGCCGATACCCGACCTTCCAGGCGAGGCCGGTATGGTCGCGGAACCTCCATGGGCCGAAGTGGCCCATTCTCAACGTCGGCGGGATGGCAGACGCGATGGCCGAGGACCGGGGACCGTGAGACTGAAATAAGGCGAGATCAACATAGAACATATGCGTACGCAATTGACGGTGATGAGAGCCCCGTCGCCTCGGCATCTTGCAAGATTGATGCCGATCGAGATTCGTCGAATCAAATGGCCTTCCGGGCAATTTCCCAATCCCTTATCGCGCAGTCCGATCCCCGCAAACGGCGCATTCCCACCAGGTTTTGCCCGGGCCGCATCAACGCTCGTCTTTAACGGTTGCAACGGTTTCTGAGAAACCAACTGCGCGGTTCGCCCCGGCTAATTGCGCAAGAATACATGCATCTTATGCGGGTTAATATGATGCGTTTGTTTCGTGCGTCGCGATTGCGGCTCAAGATATCGTCGGCGATTGAAATCCGGCTCGTCGTGGTCTCGGAGCCGGGACTGCCCGACTGGCGTGAGGAGGGCTCAGCGGGTCGGGCCTCCGACAGAACTTGGCGCGATGATCGGATCTGGATATGGTCGAAAGTTGCCTGCTTCGCGTTCTCATGAGAGACATTACCGGTTTCAATCGACCGAGGCGCCGGGATTGGCTTGGTGGACGGAGAGCCTTGATGGATGCGACAGGACGACGTTCGACAGTGGATCGGTTCAAGAATCCGCTGGAGGGAATCGCGCTCGGCGACCCCTTCGTGCTGAGACATCGAGGTCGTTTCTATCTGTATGGAACGAACGACGGCCCCCCCCTGGCCGACGGTCGGGAGATCCCCGTGTTCCGTTCGGACGACATGATCCATTGGGAGCCGCTGGGCGGCGCGCTGGAGCCGATGGACCGTTCCGCGGATCACTGGGCGCCGGAGGTTCTTGCCTGGAATGGCCAGTTTTTCATGGTCGTGAGTTTCGGGGACGTCGACCGGAAGGGCCATGCCCTCTGGGTCGCCGTGGCGGACCAGCCCGAGGGGCCGTTCCAGCTTCGAAAACGCATCAGCGCGCCGGACGAACAATTCTCGATCGATGGCTCGTGGCTGCTCGACGACGACGGCCGGCTCTATCTCTTTCGTTGCCTGGACTTCATCGCCGAGGCAGATCTCCCCCACGGAACGGGCATCGTGGTGCAGGAAATGCGCGATCCGTTCACGCCGATCGGCGCCCCCGCGACCGTGCTCCGGGCGCACGTCCCGTGGCAGCTCTTCGAGGCGAACCGTTCCATGCCGCTCTACGGAGGGCGCACGTTCCAGGAGTGGACCACGATCGAAGGTCCCGCCCCCGTTCGCCGCCTGGGCAAGTATTTTTGCGGCTATAGCGGTGGCAACTTTTCGGGAGCTTACGGCACGGGCGAGGCGGTCGCCGACGCTCCTCTCGGCCCCTATCGTGATACCCGAGGCCAGGCCGGGCCGATCTTCGGCACCATCCCGGGACTCGTCGAGGGACCGGGGCACTTCTCCGTCGTTCAGCCCGATCTCGTCCACGATTGGATCGTCCTCCACGGACGACGACCGGGCGAATCGGTCCGCAGCGTCTGGCTCTGCCCGGCGACGTGGTCCGTCGAAGGGCTCAACGTCGGTCCCCTGACCGATCGGCCCCAGGCGGCTCCCCCGCTCTCGCAGATTCGCGACCGTTTTGACGGCCCCCAGGGGCTTCAGCCGATCGGTTGGACACCCGAGTCGGGTGACTGGCGGCTCGACGGTGATGGCCTGCGTCAGCGCGATCCCCAGGCCGTCGCCTCACTCTGGCGGGACGGGCGGGAACTCGCGGGCGACTGGGTCGCCGAGGTCTACGTCCGGCTCCCCGAAACCCCGACGGCAGTCGCCGGCCTGATCCTGGAAAGTGACCAGGGACGCGTATCGCTCGAACTCGATCGAGTGGGCGTGCATTTTCGCCAGGTCGACGGCCAGACGCACGGCGCCGACCTGCCGACGTTGGGGGACGAGGCCTTCGACCACGCTCGATACCATGCGATGCTCGTTCGCAGGCGCAGTGACCGGGTTGAGGTGCGACTCGATGGCGTCCTCGTGATCGCGATTGCGACCGTCCCGCGGGGGGATCTGCGGCTGGCGCTCTACGCGCGGGGGGTGGCCGCGTTCGATGCTTTGAGCGTAACGGGAGCTCACGCTTGATCATGTTCGCGCCCTCATCTGTTTACAAATCGCAACAAAGACGATCTTGGCCTTCGCGCGCGGGCCATGTTGGACTATGATTCGCAGATCAGGGACCGATCACCAATGCACCAATGGATTGAGCGAGGGCGACGGATGCTCGACCACACCGCGCGGGGCGCTCGCTCCGCGACCGTCGGCGCCTGGACGGAAATTTAGACAAGACCATGGTCACCGTATCGTTCGACGCCGACCGCGCATCTCGGCCAGGTTGCCGGGCCATGCCAGGATCAGGCTGGGGTACCTCGGCCGCGGAGTTCCGCTGGGCCGTGGGGATCGAGAATACCTTCGTCCCTCACACGCGAGCGGGCCATCGACGGCTCGACGAATACGAGTTGATGGATCACTACCGGCTCTGGCGGCACGACCTGGACAAGGCCGCCGACCTGGGCATCTCGACGATCCGTTACGGCATCCCCTGGTACAAGGTCAACCCTCGCCCCGGCGTGTTCGACTGGTCGTGGACCGACGACGTTCTCGAACATCTCGTGGTCACCAGGGACCTGAACCCGATCATCGACCTGATGCATTACGGGACTCCGCTCTGGCTGGACAATCATTTTCTCAACGCGTCGTATCCTCGTCGCGTGGCGGAATACGCGGCGCGTTTCGCGGAACGATACGGCTCGATCGTCCAGTGTTATACGCCCCTGAACGAGCCGGCGGTCACCGCGTCCTTTTGTGGCCGGGACGGACGGTGGCCGCCGTATCTCTCCGGTGACGACGGCTACGTGAAGATCCTGCTCGCGCTCGCGGAAGGGATCAATCTCACGGCCGAGGCGCTCCGGGCGATAAGACCGGATACGATCCTCGTTCATGTCGAAGATGTCGGCCTGGAGTTCGCGTCCACTCCCGCATTAACCGCGGTTGCGGTCGAATCCCAGATCAACCGCCTCCTGCCGCTCGATCTCGCCTGTGGGAAGGTCGGACCCGATCACCCTCGCTACTCCTGGCTGATCGAGCACGGCGCATCGGACGGCCAGCTCCAATCCATCGCCAGAACGTCTCCGTCCTGGGACGTCCTGGGGGTGAATTTCTACCCCTGGACGAACCGTCGCATTGTGAGCCGCCAGGAGGGCCGCCCTCGCACCGTGCGCGACTCGCCTCCCTCGGCACTGGCCGACGTTCTGAGGATGGTTCACGCCCGCTACAACCTCCCCCTGATGGTCACCGAGACGAGTTCCCCCGGCACCCACCTGGAACGTGCCCGATGGATGCGAGAGACCCTCGCCGCCGTCCGCCAGGTGCGGGCCGATGGACTGCCGGTCGTCGGCTACACGTGGTTTCCGATGTTCACGATGATCGAGTGGAAATACCGCTGGTCCCGCAAAGGGCTCGAACACCACCTGCTCCACCTCGGCCTCTTCGACGTTCCCGTGCATGAGGGTCGGATGGACCGCGAGCCCACGCCTCTTGTCGAAGCGTTCCGCCAGCATCTCTCCGATCCCGCCTGCTCCATCGGCGAGTGGCCCGTCCCCGTCCCGACCGAGCTGGTCGCCTGAGACGCCTGCGGCCGCATCGTGCACCGGCCGGCGTTCCCGGCGGCTTCAACCGAAAAGTTCGGCGATCGGCCGACCGTGGTCGGTGATCGGTACGGGGCGGCCATCGGCGCTTCGAAGCTCCTTGGCGGGGTTGATGCCCAGCGCCGCGTAAATGGTCGCATGAAAATCGGGGACGGAGACCGGTCGATCCACGATGGTTTTTGCCAGCGCATCGGTTGCCCCGATGATCTTCCCCGTCTTCAGCCCCCCTCCGGCTAGCACGGCGCTGAAAGCGGTGGACTGATGGCCGCGGCCTCCGCCGGAGTCGAACTCCGCGGGCCGCCCGAATTCCGTCGCGACCACGACCAGCGTCGAATCGAGGCGACCGACCCGTTGCAGATCCTCCAGGAGAGCGGCCAGCGCATGGTCCAGCTCGCGAATCAATTCATGCTGCTTGAGCTGGCCCTGATTGTGAGTATCCCAGCCCGTCCCGTTCAAGAAGTTGAGGTTGTGGGCGACCTCCACGAAACGCACCCCCGACTCCACGAGGCGTCTGGCCAGCAAGCACCGTTGACCGAACTCGCCACCGTATCCGGCCCGCCTCGCAGGCGATTCGTCGGCAAGGCGAAAGACGCGGCGGAACGCGGGGCCTGACAGTCGGGCGGCCTCGCGCGAGGCGGCCACATAATCGGCGACCGCCGCCTCGCCGGGATGACCCGAGTGGAAATCCGAGCGGAGTGATTCGAGCAATGCTTCACGTCGCTCCCGGCGCTCGGGTGCCACGCTCGAAGGCGGAGTCAGGCCCGTCGGCCCCGACTCGGTATCGGTCAGGTAGATGTACCCGAATTTCGATCCCAGGAAACCGGGCCCGCGGCTGATGTTGGGATAGCCGACGACCACGTACGCCGGGATACCATCGCCACCCGGGCCGCGTTCGTGCGCGACGGTCGAACCCAGCGACGGATATGCAATCGTCTCGCTGGTCGGCCGCCCCGTGTGAAGCAAGTTCGTGGCCGCGCCATGCTCGTCGATGATTTTATGATGAAGCGATCGTACCAGCACGCATTTATCTAGATGCCCGGCCACGCGGGGCAGGTGCTCGCAGAGGTTGGCGCCAGAGATCGCCGTGGGGATCGCGTCATAGTAAGATCCCGCCTTCGTCTTGCCATCGCCGCGTGCCTTGGGATCGAATGTGTCGATCTGCGCGGACCCACCGCCCAGCCAGAGCAAGATGCAGGCATCGGCCGTGCCACGGGGGGGCCGCTGATCGGCCCATGCCGGCGCGGCGAGTTCGGCCGAGGCCATGCCCGCGGCGCTCAGTCGTAGCCAGTCGCGCCGTGTGAGTGCTTGCGAGTTCATGCATAGCCTTTCGGCTCAGGGGAGAAAGATGAACTCGGGACTATTGATCAAGGCCCACACCACGTCCTCCATCCGCTCCCGAAATTGCGGCGTAAGCCGGGCCGTCGGCGGATCGCCGTCGCGCACGACCCGCTCCTCGTCCTGCTGGATCGTGGTCGCGTCGGGGTGGAGGTGGTTGGACCACGAAACGCTTCGCGACGACGGCCTCATGGGCGGGCGCTTCGCCACACCGGGAACAATACGGCCATCGTAGGTCTCGCCGAGGTAGGCGACGAGGCGATTCGTCTCGGCATCGGTTGGAAGGCGCGAGAAAACGCGGAGGTAAACCGCCCGAATCAGGGCCTCCGGATCCTGTTTCTTGAGACAGAGTTCCGTGATCTCGCTATCGTCCGAGAGCCGTGCGATCCGGCCGTCGACGACGACACTATTGGCCAGGCTCGCCGGTTGCAGCGGCGTCATGGCATCCTCGCGAAGCGTGATCGGATCGGGTCGAGCAGCGCGCCAGCCGAAGACTTGCAGCAGGTCCGTCAGACTCTGAACCACCGGCAAGGTCAAGGAAGGCCGGTCCCGCTCGTTCGATGCCGTGGCGAGCTGCCACGCGCGTCTGGGCCGACCCAGATTCAGGAATTCCGAAGGCGGCCGCCGGCCGTCAATGTCCAGGCACAGCACCTCCGCCCGGAACGGCTTGCCGACGGCGGCGAACATCGAGTCGAGGACCTGCTCGGCCGACATCCGTCGTCGGGAAATGGAGACGCTCGCCGCGGCGGAACCGCTGGGAGCGGGAGCCAAAGGTCCAACCTGAGAGGCATACAGCTCCGAATTCACGATAAGCCGTGCCACATGCTTCAGATCGTAGCCATGCGCCATGAGTTCCCGGGCCAGAGCCGCGAGCAGTTCCGGATGGCGCTCCTTCAACTCGCCGTCCCAGTCGTCCAGGGGTTCGACCAGACCAACGCCCAGGAGGCGATGCCAGAGTCGATTGACGATGACGGGCGCGAACCGAGTGTTGGTCGGTGAGGTGATCAGTGCGGCGAGGTGATCACGCGAACTCGCGTTCGGAGGCAGGACACCCGGCGGCAATGACTCGGCGACGATATCCGTGAGCGCCCACCCGGCAGGAACCTGATCACCCGCCGCGAGCGCTACCGACACGGTCGGCATGCGGCCTCCCGGCTGTCGAACGACCGTGCTCGTGGCCGGAATCACCTGTGGTTTGCCATCTAGCAACCCCGCGATGGCGAAGAGGTCTTCCTGGCCGAAGGGGTGAGATGGTGCGTCGTGGCATCGGGCGCATTTGAGGTCGGCGGCGAGGAACGCTTTCGCCAGAATGTGGGCCTTGGCCGCCATCGGGGCGTCGTTCTGCGTGGCCATCCCGAATCCAGCCGGTCCGCCGCCCAGCGCGCTCCCGTCCATCCGGATCAGCTCGGACACAAGACGATCCATCGGCAGATTGTCGCAAAACGCGGTGTACAGGAAGCGTCGAAACGGCCCCGTGTTGTTCAAGGTCGGCTTGAGCAGTCCGGGGTTCTCGGCCAGAACGTCTTGCCAGTATCCCATCCAGTTATCGGCCCAGCGCGGGTCGTTCAGGCGAGCCTCGACGGCGCGAGCCTTCTTGTCAGGACGCGTATCGATGAGATACGCCGCGACTTCCTTCGGGTCCGGGATCACCCCGATCGTGTCGAGCGAAAGCCGACGGAAGAACGCGGCATCATCCACCGAAACCAGCTTTGCGGCGGCGAAGTGGCGATCGATCAGATTCCCTTCACCCACGACGGCCTGGGCCCGTTCGGACTCCTTTCGCGCGATCTCGTGGCGCTTTGTCCAGAAGGGATCGTCCGCGCCAGCGGCCCGACGGCGATCCGCAGACTCGAGACCCACAATCCGGGCGGCCTCCTCGTCCGCGTAGCGTGACCAGGACTCATCGCTCAGTGGGATGTCCGAGCCAATCAGCCTCGGCACATCTCCCGGGCGCACAATCGCGGCGCAGAGTTCTCCGGTCTCCGGCCTCAACCCGTTCCCACCTACGATCGCCCACATCTCGACACGATGCGCATTGCCGTCCGAGATCCACGGCACAATCCGTTCCTGATCGCCGGCCGCCAACGCGTGCCAGTGAAGATCCTCGGGAACCTGGATCGGCGGGACGGGTTCATGGCCCGCGGAATTGCGGACGAGGGTCTTCGTCTCGGCGAGGAGCGTTCCATCGACCAGGATTCGGGCCGAGTTGCGCGCGCGAAGGAGGAATCGGTACGGTCCGGCCGGAACCTTGATGGTCGCCGTTGCATGCAGGGCGAACGCACCCGGTCGATCGATTTCGATGCCCCGCCCGTTGACCTTGGCGGGAACGCCGACGAAACCGAAGGCCGACGCGGGAAAGCTGCCGCCGTTCACCGTCCCGGCCGTGGTCCAGTCCCAGTTCTTGGGGAGCGATTCGTGGATCTCGACGGAAACCGTCGTGAGGCTCTCCGGAGGGGCCATAACACCGAGAGCGGCCCAGAGGATGATGCCGTGCATGGCGACTCCAGCGTTCGAACGGGGTCGAGATCGGGCACCTAACCCTATACCCTCTTTGAGATGTCGTCAATCCGCCTCCGCGATCGGCCGTGGCCGATTCTGACGCAATCACCGCCTTGTGACCCGGCCCGCCTCCTCCGACATCGCCAAAGGTTGTGGCAATCGCCGCAGGAGAATTCCTATCAGTTGAACACTGTCTTACCCATGTTCTTGTCGACAAGCCAGTGCGTAAATCCTCGCCACGGTTTCAATACGTGAGCGTTTCCAGGTGTCAAGGCGAAAGATACCAATCGCGCCAATTTGCCCCAACTGCGCATTTTCTTGATCTCTTTCTTGTCTCGGAGAATTGATGGGTGTTCCAACCTGGCCTATGTCTGCCGCGACGAAGTGCGGACGGCCTGACAAGTGCGCACTGACGCGTGCTCGGCGAAGCACCGGGAGAGACGATGATGTTGACGAAGAACCGAGGCCATTGGCTCGCTCGATCATTCGATTCCCACTCCCCCGAGTCGGGGCCGGAAGTCGAATTGTCATGTCCAAGTCCTCTCGCGGATGCGGGAGTCACTGGAGGATCGTTGCCTGCTGACGACGTTTACCGTCCTGAACGGCGACGACAGCGGACCTGACTCTCTGCGTGCCGAGATCGCTCTGGCCAATAGCACGCCTGGAGGCGACATTATCGACTTCGATCCGGGAGGGCGGTGATCGCCACGAACGCGGCCGATAGGTCGGAATTTATCAACACCGCCGTTGTAGCCTCGTTCGGCGCGGACCCGAACGCCTCCAACAACTCGAGCGCCGTGACAACGACCGTTTCATTCCTCCCGCCGTTGGGCGTCAACAGCTTCCGGCCTCATGGCGGTCCGACCCATCGGCACGCCGCGAGCGCTCACGGCAGCGCGTGGCACGGGTCCAGGACGGTACCGATCCATTCTCACGCCTCTCCCAAGCACCACGTGACCCGCACGCCCAAGCTGGCGGTTCCCGGTGGCGCGACACTGGCCGCCTATCGCCTCGCGAGGAAGGGTTGACCCAGTCGACGGCCTCGGCGGTCGGGGTGTCTGTCGAGGTCACCCTGGCCGGCAGACCTCGTCGATATCTGATCGACCGGGCAAGTTCGGAGCGCGGGCGTCGTGTCACCAGAACCGTAACTGTCCCGACTTCGGCATGGGCGGACGGAACTGAGTTGAGTCCAGGTCGGGCAGGCCACGATCGAGGCCGAGCTTTTTCGCGAAGAGGCGGAAGAGTGCGCCGATCTGCTTCGCCATCTCACCCGTGCCGATCATTCGGGTCCCGAATTCGCTGACGTTGAGCTTCCCACCCCTGGAGTCCCGAACTCGGCCGAGGACACGCTCCGATCGATCCGGCATCGTCCGTTCGAGCCACTCGGTGAACACGGGCGCTACGGCCAGAGGCAACCGCAGCAACGTATAACCGGCCGAGCTGGCGCCTGCCTCCTTGGCAGCGGCAAGGATGCCAGGAATCTCAACATCGGTCAGGCCGGGGATCACGGGCGCGACCAGGACTCCCACAGGGATACCGGACTTGGCCAGCGTCTCGACGGCCCTCAGCCTTGCCCTCGGCGTACTGGTTCTCGGCTCCATCGACCGAGCCAGTTCAGCGTCCAGGGTCGTGAGACTGATGTGGACGTCGACGAGTCGTTCTCGCGCCATCCTGGCGAAAAGGTCGAGATCCCGGAGAACCAGGGCGTTCTTCGTGATGATCGTCATCGGCTGTCGTGCTTCGCACGCGACTTCGAGGCAACTCCTCGTCAGCCTGTAATCTCGCTCAGCCGGCTGATAACAATCGGTCACACCCGAGAGCGCGATCGGGTGACCGTCCCAACCCTTCCGAGCCAGGAATTCCACGAACAATTCGGGGGCCTTTTGCTTGACCATGATCTTGGTCTCGAAGTCCAGCCCCGCGTTGAATCCCAGATACTCATGCGTCGGCCTGGCATAACAATAAGTACAGCCGTGAGCACATCCGCGATACGGGTTGATACTGTAGCGAAAGCCCACATCCGGGCTATTGTTCTCGGTAACGATGGTCTGTGTACGGTCGGGCAGATATTCCGTGGGGCGACTCCGCAGGCTGTCCAGATAGTCCTGGTCGTTTTCCAGCGCCTCGAAGTCGATCTCGTGGTGAGTTCCACCGAAGCGATTGGGCGGATCGAGTTGCGAGCCACGCCCCTTGGCCAGAGGTCGGTTCGGTTCAAGCATCCCATGACTCCAGCCAGGTCCTATGTTCTTTTGTATAGTATAACACCCGAACGGTTTTAATGTAAATCGGTGCAGTAATACGCTGGTAGGCATCGAATCGGGACAGCGACCCTGAGAAACCTGGGACCGGGAGGCTATTCCGTGGGTTTGGGAGGGATAGCGCGAAGGAATCGGCGATTGAAACCCAGCCGGCTCGCGATAATCTGTGTGAGGCGAAGATCCGGCCGCGCAGATCGGCCGGAGCCGTCGGAGGAAAAAACGCGATTCCTCACGGAGAATCGGGTTTCAACGAGGCGGTGCCGAGGCTGGGCCTCGTCCGATCCACGGCGCGTGCCTTTTGCACGGCCGCAATTGGCGCGGCGCGGCCGAGGAGGATCGACAAGCAAAACGCCGTCAGCCCTCGCCGCCGCTCAGGTCGCGAACGATGGCGCCAACGAACGCGCGGGCGTCGCCGAAGAGCATGAGGGTGTGGTCGAGGTAATAGAGCGGATTATCGATGCCGGCGAAACCGGGGCTCATTCCGCGCTTGATGACCATCACGGTCCGAGCCTTGTCCACATCCAGGATCGGCATGCCGTAGATCGGGCTCGACGGATCGTTGCGGGCCGCCGGATTCGTGACGTCGTTGGCACCGATGATCAGAGCGACGTCCGTTTGAGGGAGGTCGCCGTTAATCTCGTCCATATCCAGGAGCTTATCGTAGGGGATATCCGACTCGGCCAGCAAGACGTTCATATGACCCGGCATCCGGCCCGCGACGGGGTGGATGCCGAATCGGACGTCGACTCCCCGCTTGACGAGCGCGTCGTGAAGTTCTCTCACCTTGTGCTGGGCCTGCGCGACCGCCAGGCCGTATCCGGGCACGATCACGACCGTGTTGGCGGCCGAAAGGATCGCAGCCGCTTCCTCGGCGGTCGCACTCTTGACCGGTCGAGCTTCCTGCGCGCCGGGTCCGGAGACTTGCTCCTGGCCGAATGCCCCGAAGAGAACATTCGAAAACGACCGATTCATCGCCTTCGACATGTTGATGGAGAGGATCAAGCCCGATGCGCCGTCGAGCGCGCCGGCGATGATCAGCAACTTGTTGTTCAGCACGAAACCCATCGCGGCGGCGGAGAGGCCCGCGTAGGAGTTCAACAAGGAGATCACCGTCGGCATGTCGGCCCCGCCGATCGGTACGATCATCAGCACGCCAAAAATCAGCGGGATCGCAATGATGAGCGGGAAGATGTAGATCTGGTCCGGATGAAATACCAGGTACGCCGCGATGCCGAGTGATAGCGCCAGCAGCGAGAGGTTGACGAGGTTTTGCCCTTTATACGTGATCGGACGCTGAGGCAAGATCTCCTGGAGTTTGCCCGCAGCCATCAAGCTGCCCGTGAATGTGAGTGAGCCGAGGATGACTTCTAGTGCAAGCACGGCCATCGTGAATCGCGGGACATCCGGCGCCTGCAAATAGAATTCCGAGGTACCGACAAGCGTGACGCAGAGCGACCCGAGTGCATGGCTGAGCGCGGTTCGTTGCGGCACCGCCGTCATCTGAACCCTGCCGAGATAGACGCCGAGGATCGAGCCCAGCACGAGCGCGACGGCGATCCATCGATATTCCACGATCCCGTGGTGGAGCAGGGTTGCGAGGATCGCCAGAAGCATCCCCAACTCGCCAGCCCAGACTCCCCGCCGCGCGGTGCGCGGAGAGCTCATCCACTTCAGGGAGAGGATGAAGAGCGCCGAAGCGATGAGATAGGTGATCGCGATGACCTGTTCGCTGCGACTCATGGCGTCTTACGTCTCGCTCATGGTTTCTTCGGGGCGCTCGCCTTGAACATCTTGAGCATCCGGTCCGTGATCATGAACCCTCCCACGACATTGCTCGTGGCCGCAACGATGGCGACAGTACCGAACACGGTCGCCATCGTGCTCTTGTGCTCGCCGGCCAGGATGATGGCCCCGATCACGGCGATCGCGTCGAGCGCGTTGGTCAGCGACATCAGCGGGGTGTGCAACAGCGGCGAGACGCGACGGATCACCTCGAACCCGATGAACGCCGCTAGCATGAAGACGTAAAGATTCGTGAGCAGGTCGCCCCTCATCGTCCGGCCTCCGGTGTCTCGACTCCGATCGCGGGCATCGCGAAGAAATCTCGCACGCGATCGTTGACAATTTCGCCATTGTGCGTGAGAAGCGTTTCTCGGGTAATCTCGTCGCTCAGTTCAACCGGAATCGTCCCGTCCTTGACCAGATGAGTCAGGAACGCCGTGAGGTTCTTCGCGTACATCTGGCTGGCGTGGTAAGGAACGGTACTGGCGAGATTGAACCGGCCGATCACGGTCACGCCGTGCTCGACCACCGTTTCTCCCGGCCGGGTCAGCAGGCAATTTCCGCCTCGCTCCGCGGCGAGATCGACGATCACCGAGCCGGGCGCCATGCGGCCCACCATCTCATGAGTGACCAGGACCGGCGACTTCTTGCCGGGAATGACCGCGGCCGTGATCACGATGTCGCTCTCGGCCACGACGTTGCCGAGCAAGTCGCGCTGGCGATCGTAGAAAGTCTCGTCTTGAGCACGAGCGTAACCGCGCGTGTCCTCCGCATCTCGGACGTCCAGCGGAAGCTCGACAAATCGACCCCCGAGGCTCTGGACCTGTTCTTTCGCTGCGGGCCGAAGGTCGTACGCGGACGTGACAGCCCCGAGCCGCCGTGCTGTGGCGATCGCCTGGAGTCCGGCCACGCCAGCCCCGATCACCAGGACGCGAGCGGGCGTGATGGTGCCCGCCGCCGTCGTCAGCATCGGGAAGATCCGAGGTAGGACATCGGCGGCGATGATCACGGCCTTGTAACCGCAGATCGTCGCCATGGATGAGAGCACGTCCATGCTCTGCGCGCGGGTCGTTCGCGGCATGAGTTCAACGGAAAACGACGTGACTCCCGCCCTCGCGAGATCCTGGATCGTTTCGAGCGTTCCCAGTGGTCGGAGGAACCCGATGAGGACCTGCCCAGGGCGAACGAGCGGAAGGTCGTCCTTTCCGGTCTGGTCGTTCGAGCCGTGACAGAGCACCTGGACCACGATATCGGACGTGCGGAAAACCTCCGCGCGATCGTGGATAATTTGCGCGCCCCGCGCGACGTATTCCGCGTCCGGATAGCCCGCTTCCGCCCCCGCGCCGGCTTCGACGACGACGTCGAGACCTGCCTTTTTGAGCGAGGGAATGACCCCGGGAACCAGGGCCACGCGCCGCTCGCCCGGATAGCTCTCACGAGGGACGCCAACGATCATGGAGCCTCCATCGGGCGTGACGAGCCAGCCCAGCGAGCCATCGATGAGTCCTCCACCAAACGTCATCCAGCTTCATCGGAAACGGGTCGCGTCCACGCGTCGTTTCCGGAGGATTTGCAGTGAAGAGGATCTTTCCTACATGGAACGGGGACCAGACGCCATACGGTAGAGTCGAATTCCTGAGAATCCGAATGGATCGGATATGCGTACTCGCGATTTCAGGGCTCCCGAAGCCCGAAGTAACGTCACAGGCAATTTTCTGGATCGTGAGACAGGGCCTCGATTCGCCTGCCGGCTGAGGCCG
Source organism: Planctomycetota bacterium (assembly GCA_028291545.1). Lineage (GTDB taxonomy): Bacteria > Planctomycetota > Planctomycetia > Isosphaerales > Isosphaeraceae > JAQGHR01. The sequence continues at coordinate 70,017 of JAQGHR010000086.1, forward strand.
GGCCTCCTTGCACGTTGATGAGGTACGGGGGAGAATCCTGGCCGATGCGAGGCGAGCAACTCGAACATTGACCACGGAGCACGCTCCATGTCGTCCGGCTATTGCTCAAGAGCGAACGCGCCAACGCGTCAGTGGTTGATCGCGGCCTGGATCTTCCTGGTCCTGGGGACGACGGGGTCGGTACTCGCGCAGAATCCGCCGGGCCCACAGGAGGCGGAATTACGCCGGCAGCTCCAGATCGAACGGGAGGCTCGAAAGTCACTCACGTATCAGGCCGACATGCGCAAGGCGGCTCTGCTCGCCGAGGCCGAGGATTGGTCTGGGCTGCGTGCCGTCCTCGACGAGTACAAGCCCGCGGAGGGCGATACCGACCTGAGGGCGTGGGAATGGCATTTTCTCGACAGCCTCGTCAAGAAAACGCAGTTGGTGGACCGTCAAGTCGCCGTGCTTCAAGGACCGAGTGCGGGGATACATCAACTCGCCTGGAGCGACAATGGAGAGCGCCTCGCTGCCGTCGGGATGGATGGCGCGGTCCTCCTCTGGGACGTGAAGACCGGCAAGGAAGTTCGCCGACTGGGCGGCGGAGCCAGGTACGTCGCCTGGGATCGAGACGGTCAGCGGCTCACGGTTTCAGCCGAGAAGGGCACCGTGTCTCTCTGGCCGGCCGATCCGGGACCCTCCCGACGTTTCTTCGGCCCCGTGGCAGGCCTGTACGATTTTCGACAGCCGGCGTTTTCCCCGGACGGCCGTATGGTTGCGCTCGCCGTGGACAAGACCTCGGCGGCCATTCACGACGCCGAGACGGGGTTGGAAGTCCGTAATCTGACGGGCCATCAGGGCCTGATTTCGGTCGTGGCGTGGCATCCGGAGGGCACGAAGATCGCGACGGGCAGCAGCGATGGAACGATCAAGATCTGGGATCCGTCCAACGGCAAGGAAACAACCAGCCTGGATGCAGGTGGCGATGTCTTCGGCCTGCGGTGGACTCCGGACGGACGCGGGATTGCGGCGGTAATCTGGCCTCGGCACGGAACGCGCCAGGTCGGGATCTGGGATGTGGCTCGGCGCGAGAGAGTCTTCACGGCCGAAAGCCACGGGGGCTCGCACCGACCCAATCAACGCCAGGTCGCCTTGCGAATCAGCGGCGATGGCAAGCGAATCGCCGCCGAGACGATGGATGGCATCGCGGTGTGGGAGACGGATACCAGCCGGCCGATTTTTCAGGCAACGACAGGACCCCGGTTCTCTCAACTCGATGGCTGCGACCCCGAGGTCAGGCGTTGGGCGTCCCTGGAGACGGTCGGCACCCGGGCGACCTGCCGGGTGATTGACATGGCGACGATGAATGAGTTGATGCGGGTCGACGTGTCGATCCCGATGAATCGCTACCAATGCGCACTGTCATGGAGCGGGGACGGGAAACGGCTCGCCGCCGGATTCTCCCAGGGCAAGGTATCCATTTACGATGTCCCCAGGGACCGTGGCGAGGCTCGCGTCTTCAACACGGGGACTGCCACGCTATTCGGTTGGAGCCCCAACGGGCGAGGCTTCGCCTACTCCACACAGGGCGAAGTCCGCCTGGGCACGCTACCCGCAAGGACCGCAACGCCGATGCGCCTGGGTCCGCCGCTCCTGTTGCCATCGGTAGTAAGCCTGAGTCCCGACGGCAAGTTCCTTGCGGGGGCGGACCGAGACGGCTCGCTGCCGATCTGGGATACGGCCACGGGCAAGATCGCCCAGCAGCTTCCGGGGCACCCTGCTCCTATTTCGGACCGGCTCGGCGCATCGGGCCGCGCGGCGCACTCGCTGGTCTGGAGTCCCGATGGCAGGCGTCTCGCCAGTCTTCGCGGCAACGACGGCGACGTTCGAATCTGGGACCTGAAGAGCGGCAAGGTTCTCACATCATTCCAGTTTGGCGGCAAGGAGATCTCGGTCTCTCCCAACGATTCTCCGCCGCTCGCCTGGAGCCGCGATGGTCATTTTCTCGCCGCCCGTAGTGGATGGCCGCGGAAGAAGATACGGATTCTCGATGTCACCACGGGCAGGCAGACCCGTGAGTGGGACGGAGGACCCGACACGGCCTCATCGAACGCGATGGCCTGGGACCCGACGGGCAAGAGACTCGCAACCTGTCTGGGGGATCCGCCTCGAATTCAGATCCGGGAAATCAGCGCGGGGAATCGGGTTTCCGAGCTGACGGACCGAGTCCCCTTCCTGCGGGAGATGAGCTGGAGCCCGGACGGTTTGCGTCTGGCGTATTTTAGCGACCGTCGTTGGACGATCCACGATCTCACGACCGGGCAAAGCAGGCTCGTCGAGGGGGCGGGCGAGCGCCTGTGCTGGAAGCCGGACAGTTCTCAGATCGCGCTGTTTGGCGTCGGCCCGACAAGTACGGGAGTCATCAGTTTCGCTGACCCGGCCACGGGGACCGCGCTCCCCGGCGAGAAGGGTTTCGCCAGCCCGGACCCGTCCGCGATGCAACTGCCCGCCGGGGCCTCCAGTCGCTTCAACATGCGGATTCAATCCGTGGTCTGGAACGAGCAGGGTATTCAGGCCGCCGGGGACGCGATGCCCTACCCGGGAATGGGCATGCTGGTCGTTTGGGATGTACGGACGGGAAAGCCGTTCATGAAGCTCGGACAGATCTACGACGCGATTGCGGACCGATCCCGAGTTGCCCGCATCGTCGCCTGGGCTCCCGACAACCGGGCGATCGCCACGCTCGCGGAGGGCTCGAACGAGAATAGCCGGATCGACATCTGGGATGCCGCGACCGGACGAAAAACTCGATCGCTGGTCGGCGGCAGGATCAATTCTCGTGGCGCGGCGGCTCTGGCCTGGAGCCCGGATGGGCAGAGCCTGGCCTTTGCCGGTGAGGTGGTGCAAGTCTGGAAAGTCGCGATCCCGTTGCCGCCTGTGACCCTGAGGCAGGCCACGAAGGGCACCTCCGAGCCCGATCAGACATTTCTGGCCTGGAGCGCCGACAGTCGCGGCCTTGCCGTCCTCGATTGTCTCCATTCTTCCGCCCGTGACGCGGTGCTTACGGGCTGGGATCTGAGCACGGGCAAGGAGCGATTTTCCTGGACGAGGCCGTACGAATCGAGCGACTTGCACACACCCATCGCGTGGAGTCCGAACGGCGAGCGGTTGGTGTGGGGCGGGCCGAAGCCGGCCGTCTGGAACGTCGCCACGTCCAAGGAAGAATTCGGGCTGGGCGGGCACACCGGCCCGGTCGTCGATGTCGTGTGGAGCGGAGACGGTCGCCGGGTCATGAGTCGTAGCGAGGTATTCGGAGGCTTTACAAGGAGCTTCGAGCTCAAAGTCTGGGAGCCCGAGACCAGGCGGGAGGTCCTGATGCTCCGAGGGCCGATGGCTGGCTGGCTGGTTGCCCCGGGGTTTCTCGGTCTGGCCTCCCCGCCGGGTCGTGGGTCCGACCCGGGGGACGTGGTCGTGTGGGATCTCATGCCCGCCCCTTGATCGTCGAGATTTCAGCTGGCGTGATAACTCCTCATAACTCTGCGATCCGGTTGATCGAGGTGATAGCCGTGGCGACGCCGTTCCGTCGGATAATTCACTGCTGGCACCTGCTGTGGTTCGCGATCGGCTCGATCGGCATCGCGGGAATCGCGACAGCCGGCGCCCCATCGATCGCGGTGCGGCATGTCGACGTGTACCGAGAGCCTGGCCGGTTCGCGGGATGGCCCGCGAACCACGGGATCTGGTCCTGGGGCGATGAAATCCTGGTCGGCTTCAGCCGGGGTTGGTACAAGGATCGAGGCCCATTCCATCATATTGACCACGACCGGCCGGAGGAGTTTTTGCTGACCAGGAGCCTGGATGGCGGGCAAACCTGGGCGGTTGAGACGCCGAAGCCACACGGGGCTCTTTCGGGTACTTCGGGCATGCGACATGGAATGAGGCCGCCGGCCCTTCCAGAGGAGCGGCTCACCGACCTGGCGGAGCCGATCAACTTCACTCACCCCGACTTCGCCATGACCGTGCGCATGGAGAACTCGAACAACGGGGTGTCACGCTTCTATTATTCCTACGATCGCGGGCATTCCTGGCGAGGAGCCTACCGCCTACCGCTTTTCGACCAGAAAGGTGTCATGGGCCGGACGGACTACCTCGTGAACGGCCCGCTCGACTGCCAACTGTTCCTGACCGCCTCGAAGTCCGATGCCAAGGAGGGCCGCCCATTCTGCGCACGGACAAGAGATGGCGGGCTGACCTGGCAGTTCGTTTCCTTCATCGGACCCGAGCCCGTCGGTTATTCGATCATGCCCTCGACGGTTCGGCGCTCCGAAACGGATCTCGTCACCACGGTGCGCAGGAAGGATCCGCCGAAGAGCTGGATTGATGCGTTTGCATCACGTGATAACGGCCTGACCTGGACCTTGTTGTCCACCCCCGAGCCCGATACGGGTGAGGGAAACCCACCGAGCCTCGTGGCGCTCGCCGACGGCCGGCTCGCCCTGATTTACGGCGTACGCGCCAGGCCGTTCGGCTTTCTTGCGAGGCTCAGCTCCGACGGAGGCAAGACCTGGTCGAACCCGATTGTTCTGCGTGGAGGAGGCGGTAGCAATGACATTGGCTATGTCCGATCCGTCGTTCGCCGCGATGGCAAGATCGTTGCTATCTACTATTTCACCGAGCAATCCACCGCGCCCCGGTTTATCGGGGCCACGATCTGGAACCCCAACTCACCGTAGCACTCGATAGCCGTCTGACAGTTGCCATTGGTCGATTGTCAGCCGCTCGACGGCAACCAACATGCAAGCAACGTTTGATCCCCACACGGCAGTTCGCGGGCGCTCGCTCATCGGAGCAGCGCACCCAACCCTCGACCGCGACCGCCCACATTCCAAATCGCAGAATTGCGAGGCACCATTCGCCAGGTCGCAAGTGGGGTGTCGAGACGCCAGTGCGAGGGTCCGGTCACGAGCGGCCGAGGACGTAATTCGGACCGGGCCGACATATCGATCAGCGTTTCCGCTGTCCGTGGCCGTCCGGATGACTGGAGTCGTCGGTGCCGGAGTTCTGGACCGGCGGTGCCAGGGCGACCGCGCGGTCATCCGCACCGTGCCCTCCGCCACCACCGCGATCGTCGTTAACATCGCCCGCATCGCCCCCACTGAGGTCTGCACCGCCGGCGACGTCATCGGCGCCGTGGCCTCCATCGAGCTGGTTGCGACCCCGGTGGTCATCGAGGAGATCGTTCCCGTCATCACCGGAGAGCCGATCGTCGCCAGCGCCTCCCTGGAGAGAATCGTCGCCAAGCCCGCCAGAGAGGAAGTCCCTCCCGACGTCCCCCCTGAGGTCATCGTTCCCGCGTCCCCCGATCAGACGGTCGTTGCCCGGTCCACCGAACGCCTGGAGCGGAATGTCGGTGTCGTCCGTGAAGCGGTCGTTCCCCGCATTTCCGATGAAGACGACGCGTTGGACGTCGGTCGCGGAGAAGGTCACGATCGCACCGCGGCGAGCCCGCCCGTGGATCTCGACCCGGCCCTGATCTTCGGTCAGGGTGACGACATCGTTGGCTCGGTCGCCTCGGATGGTGAGGACGCCTCCGTCCAGGCTGGTTGTCACACTCAGGAGGCGGCGCCCTTCAAGGATGGTCAGGCCCGGGATGCAACGACTATTCTGTTTTCGTCTCATGATTGCAGTTCCCTTGGACTACGGTGATGGTCCACCTTCGAAGCGGGCATGCAGTAAGTGATACAGGTCTTGTGCCGTCCCTCTGCTCACGCAGAGTTATACGAAACATCATCGCCCTGGATTACCTGATTGTCAGGGGGCGACGGCCCGAGTCGTGGCGACCCGCCGGGCGATACCTCCAGCATCATCCAGACTCTCTCGCTCCCGCGAAGCGACGGCCGGGGCGGTTGTCATTCGCTCGCGATTGGTCCTGGTGCTGGATATCGGGGTCGCCTCCAACAGCGTGGGAGGCTCCTGCCAACCGTGCGCGACGAGGCATTTCGTCAGGGCATCGTACTTCGGACGACCGAGATCGGTCGGAGAGGAATCTGCGGCAGTTTGTAGCCACACGAAGAGGCCGAGGCACGCCAACGTGAAGGCAAATGGACCGGTCAAGCGATTCAGGAGGTTTCTCAAGGCGGTATCCCTCTGAAGGGGTGACTCGATAGACCCAGGAGCGGTCACGATCTTATGGACTCGCAAGAAAGAGTGGATTTATCCACCTCTGTCCGCCAATCCCGGGCAAAAAATTCAGCTCATATCGATCAGTGGGTGAGCGGCAATCGAGCGCAATTCGCCTTGGAGGAAGTGCTCGGGGAGGAATGGAATTGGGTACGGGAGACCATCAGCGCGGCGATGGGCCTACCTCGCACCGGCCGGATGGAAATTGGCGCCTGCATCGGCGGTCGGGTCCATACCCCCACCTTGAAGGGCTCGCCTGCCCGTGCCCTCAGGAAATCCAAAGAATTGCCGCCCACCGCATTGGCCCCCCGGCGCGCCCCAGCCGCCGAACGCTCAGCGCCTCCACCTGCACCGCCCGCCAGGGCCGCAAGCGTCGGCTCAGCAAATCAGCGCGGATCGTCCGCGGGCTGGCGCAAGGCGTTCTCGCCTCGCGGTTCGAACCCGGTCCGAACCCGATCTGTCCGAGTGAGCGGTCCGCCGTCTCCTGTTCCAGTCCTCCGGTTTCCGGGGCCGGAGCACTCGGAACGGAAAGGTAGGGAGCACGAAGCGACCTATCCCGACCCCCGCGCACAGAGACGTGCCGCCGAGGAACAACGCCCCGTGTCGCAGCCGTTCGGACCACGACCGTACGTACGTGTGTGGCCCGCGCAAAGATCGACGCGACCTTCCGCCCCGGCGAACGCCTTGTCAACCTCTCCCACCTAGTCCGGCATTCCGAGAGCCAACAAGCGACCTCCATGTCGGCTCTAATACCGAAGGTGGGACTCGAACCCGCACAGGTGTTACCCCACCGATTTTTGATTTAGGTTAGTCGTCATGCCGTAAACGGCACCCTGAGACCATGAAAATGGGCAGGATGTCGGCGACCCGGCAACCCGGTTGAGCCCATTTACATAGCAGGCTGCCAGGGAGCGACGGAACGTAATCCCCTGATGACGACATAATTTACTTCTGACATACTAAGTTGCGTCAAGGCCCCGACTGCCCGTCATTACCCTCGTCTCCCCCTGTTTCCCCTGATTACGCCCCATTAGCTGGGGAGAAAGTGGGCAGATTTTGCCATTCTCTAGATTGCATGTTTAGATTCGGACTAGCCTGGCTCGTCATGCTCCGATCTCATTCAACCTCGCCTTTACGAGCCGTTCGACCTGCTCGACGGCCGCATCCGTTGCTTCCTGCACCACCCGCTCCGATCCCCGTCCTCGGGCGGCGACCTCCTTCCGGGCATCCTGCCGGATCGACCGGATCGCGACCTTCGCCTCCTCGCCCAGCTTCTTGACGTGCTTGGCGAGTTCGGCCCGCTGCTCGCCGCTGATCGGCGGGACGCCCAGGCACACCGTCCGGGGGTCCAGGGCGTAGGCGTTCATCCTGGCATCGGCGAGGGCCTTCACGACGGCCGGGACGTTCGCCGGGTCGAACGGCGTGATCACGATCCGGTCGCCCTGGCTGGTCACGCTCGCCATACTGCCGATCGCGACGGAGTTCCCGCGGAGCGAGGTCCGGAAGGTCTGGACGAAGCCGACGCTGAGCGTGCCCGACCGGATGCCCGTCAGTTGCTCGGCGAGGTGACGCACGGCCTTCAGCATCCTCGGCCTCCAGTCTCCCATCTCGACACCCGCAATTAACTTTTGGGGAATCCGAATTCCAGAGCCATCTGAATTGCCCGACCGACCTGGCAGCGAACCTCCCCGTGGCCGGATGCATCCGTGTGAGGTGGGCGGGGACACTGTAACGGATACCCGCCCGGTACTCACCGATCATCCCCCGTAGGCACCGAGGACGACGCCGTGGAACCGATCCTCCTCGTCGGTTTGGACGAGCCCGAGACCTCCGAACTCCGAGGCCGCATGGACGGGCCGATCCTCGCCTTCGAGAACCTTCCCAGAATCCGGGTCGATGGGGGCCTTCTCCTGGTCGAGCATCCCCACCGGATGAACCAGTTCGTCCCCGTCGAGCGTGTGGCCTTCCACGCCATCTACGAGGACGACTTCGACTTCCTCACGGCGTTGGCCCTGTGGGGCGGTCCGTGTCTGCCCGGTGCCCGTGGCATGATGGACCTGCGGAGCCGGCTGCCGGGACTGGTGCGGGCCCTGGCCGTTACGCGGTTCGGCCAGCCCCCTCGGGGCTACGCCGACCGGGGCACGACCGTCGTCTCGGAGTCGGTGCGGGTCGCCAAGTGGGGCAACTGGCACTGCGGCGACGACAAGGCCCGATTCACCGGGCCCTGGACCGCTGAGGAGCCGACCTTGTTCGAGGATTATCTTGAAGGCGAGGCCGTGCGCATCGTCCTCGTGGGCGAGCGGGCCTGGCAGGTCCGCATGGCGGGCGACGGCTGGCTCAAGTCGATCCACCACAAAGACGCCGCCTTCATGGCGATCGACCCCGAGTTACTCGACGACACCCGGCGACTGGCGGGATATTTTGGCCTTGAGATTGTCGGGGTCGATTACATCGTTACCCCGTGCGGCTCCAGGCATCTGCTGGAATTCAACCACATCCCGAACGTCACCGCCTTGCCCGAGGTACGGGCTGCCTACCTGGATCTGCTGGTGGACTGGGCGGGCAGGGACCGAGCCGAGAAGGCCGATCGCTGAGGAGCCGAACGTGAGTACTCTGCAACGCCTGGCCGACCGGGGCACGATCAAGCCGCCGAGGTGGCTGCCGGGGAACGTCCAGTACGAGACGATCATGGGCTCTGTGGCTTACGGGGTCTCCTCGGACACCAGCGACGTAGACGTTTACGGCTGGGCGATCCCGATGAAGGAGGACATCTTCCCCCACCTGCGGGGCGAGATCCCCGGCTTCGGTCATCAGGCGAAGCGGTTCGAGCAGTACCAGGAGCATCACGTCGAGGACCGGGACGCCCTGGCCGGGCACGGACGCACTTACGACCTGACGATCTTCGGGATCGTCAAGTTCTTCGCCCTGGCGATGGAGAACAACCCCAACATCATCGACTCGCTGTTCACCCCGGCCACGTGCGTGCTGCACTGTTACGAGGGTCGGCAACCTCGTGCGGGAGAACCGTCGCCTGTTCCTGCACAAGGGGGCGTGGCCGAAGTTCAAGGGCTATGCGTACTCGCAGCTTCATAAGCTGGCGATCAAGCAACCCCAGGGCAAGCGGGCGGAATTGGTAGAGCGGCACGGGTTCGACACCAAGTTCGGCTACCACATCGTCCGGCTCATCTCCGAGGTCGAGCAGATCCTGATGGAAGGCGACGTCGACCTCCAGCGCAACAACGAGCAACTCAAGGCGATCCGCCGTGGGGAATGGACCGAAGAACGTCTGCGTCAGTGGTTCGCCGAGAAGGAGTCGCACCTGGAGCGGCTCTACGCCGAGAGCACGATCCGGGCGACCCCCGACGAGGGCCGGATCAAGGCCCTCCTGACGGAGTGCCTGGAGGAGCATTACGGGAGCCTGGAAGGCTGCGTCGTGGACCCCGAACGGGCGACCATCGCCCTGCGGAACATCCATGCCGAACTCGACCGTGTGAAGGACCTCCTGTGACGGGGAACATGACGATGGATGTCGAGGGACGGCTGAGAGACGAGGTGGCCCGGCACCCGTACCCGCTGATCTTCGCGACGATCAGCGGGGCGCACCTCTACGGCTTCCCTTCGCCCGACTCCGACTATGATCTGCGGGGCTGCCACGTCCTGCCGGTGTCGGAAGTCGTCGGGCTCGACGAGGGCCGGGAGACGGTCGAGTCGTCGATGATCGACGGCGGGTTCGAGTTAGACCTCGTCACGCACGACGCCAGGAAGTTCTTCGGGCTCTTGCTCAAGAAGAATGGCTACGTGCTGGAGCAACTCTACTCGCCGCTGATCGTCCACACGACGCCCGAATACGAGGAGTTGAAGGCGATTGGCCGGGGCTGCATCACGAGGCATCACAGCCACCACTATTTCGGTTTCGCCGAGACGCAGTGGCGGCTGTTCGAGAAGGAGAGCCCCCGGAGGGTCAAGCCCCTGCTCTACGTCTACCGGGTGCTCCTGACGGGCATCCACCTGATGCGGACGGGAGAGGTCGCGGCGAACCTCGTTCGGCAGAACGACGAGGCCCGTCTCGGCCACGTCGACGACCTGATCGCCCGCAAGCTGGCCGGACCGGAGAGGTCGGCCATTGACGACGAGGACGTGTCGTTCCACCGAGGGGAGTATGAACGTTTCCGTGCCGTACTCGAAGCCGCCCATCAGGCCAGCACGCTTCCCGAAGGGCCGTCCGCGCGCCCAGCGTTGAACGACCTCCTGGTGAGGCTGAGGATGCAATCGGCGCGCTGAGATCGTTTAGGAGGTTATGGCCCGGAGGGCGGCGTCAGGCTTCTTCGGCGATTGCCGACAGCCCATCACGAACTTCCCCGAGCTGCGGTCGGGAAACCCGCTTGATGACCCGGCCATCCCTCATGAAGACCAGCGTCGGCCAGAGCTTGACCCCGAAGGAACGTCCCAATCGCCGCCCCGGACCGTCCTCGATCTTGATGTGCCGGACGGTGGGATGGCCGTCGAGGAGCCTGGCCAGCTTGGGTGCGAGTTCCAGGCAATAGCCGCACCAGCTTGCGCCGAACTCCAGCAGCACCGGCCCCTCCATCCCCTCGATCTCGCCCCGGCTGGGCTCCCGGCCCTGATCTTCATCATCCGACATTTCCCACCTCCCCGGCCCCACTTCTCGACGGGTCTCACGATCATCAGCAAGGCCGATGCCCCCCTCCACGGATCGTTCCACGTCCCGCTTCCGGGCTGGGAATTCGGGACGCGCCGAGGGGCCTAGTTGAGCATGGATCATGCCACTCGTTTCGTCCTGCCTTGGTCCCGTCGCCGTCGACATCCCCCGCTCATCCCATCTTAACATCGAGAAGTGAGTCAATTCGGAAGGATGGGGGCAGTTCGGGCATCGAATCCCTCCTCGAACCGTGCCACGACGAGATTGTGATCGCTCAACCCGTCCCATTCGGGCGAGGAGATGACCTCGCAAGATCGCAGGTAAGGCAGCCATGACCGTGGCACGACGAGTCCATCGCAGTGATAAGGGACGACCTGGGCGTTTGACCATCGGAGGGCTCACCCGGCGTCTCGGGGCCTTGCGGCGCAAGGTCAGCCGCACCAGGCCATAGAGGCGAATAGACCCGCTGGTGGTTGATCTCACAGCCCGCGCGACGCACGAGGACGTGGAGCCGCTGATAGCCATAGCGGACCCGGCTCGTGGCCAACTCGCGGAGGCGGAGCTCCTGGGCGTCGCGGACCCCGCGATTCTGCTGGATCGACCGCGGGAAGTGCATGGCCTCGCAGGCCCGCCGCACGCTGACCCCATAGCGAGCCACGACCTCGCCCACGAATGCCCGCCGGCACGGCGGGCTCAGGGTTTTCTTGCCAGGACGTCCTTGAGCATCTTCTTGTCGAGGCTGAGGTCGGCCACCGGTTGCTTGAGCTTGAGGTTCTCCTCATCGAGCTGGCGGAGGCTCCTCATCTCGGGGCGCCCCATCTCGGCGTACTTCGCCTTCCGGCGGACGAAGGTGGCCTGGCTGATGCCGAGCTTTCGACACGTCTCGTCGACGCCCAGGCCGGCCTCGGCCTGCCGCAGCGCGAACACGATCTGCTCGGCCGTGAACTTCGACTTCTTCATGGGCCTGAGCTCCTTGGACTCAAGCCCCATCGCATCCGAACTCTCAAATGCGATGGTCCAGGAATCGGGGAGCACGTCACAGTGCCGCCTACGATCAGGCGTTCATCGCCTTCGGATGCCACCCGGAGACCATGCGGAAGCACTACCTGCAACTCGACGAGACGGCGATCGCCGATGCGGTCTTCGACAAGATCCAGGCAGACGGTCGGGGGATCGGAGTCAACCCGGACGCCAACGAGGCACGGCCGGAGTGACCGGGCGACGAAGGCCGGTCCTCGGAGAGAAATGGCGAGTTTCGATCAGGCCGTCCAACGAGGGGCCGACGCCCGGCTCAAGTCATCTCGGCAGCGGGAGAACCTCGGGATCGACGGCGGCGATCCGGGGACTACGACCTGCGTCGGAAAAAGTGGGGAGCTGGCGTTCGACCATCCCCCACCGATTCGCCGTAAGTTGTTAGTACCGAAGGTGGGACTCGAACCCACACGGGTGTTACCCCACCGGATTTTGAGTCCGGCGCGTCTGCCATTCCGCCACTTCGGCAAGATTCGTCATTAGGATACTATCGAAGTGGGTAGGGGACAAGGGGACCGGGTGCGGTGTTCTCGTGAGATTGCCGCAAACCCTGTCCCTAGGCGGGCGATACGGATAACGAGGCTACACCCGCTCCGTTTGGAGAGTAAAGCGATTTGGTCGATCACTCGGTCTAATTGATTCCGGACATGGGGAAAATCGGGTAAATTCACATTCAAGGGAAGCTGGGCAGCGGTCAATGGACGACTGACGGGCCACCGCTCGGGCGCCATAGACTCCGTCGCGTCGGTCGCCAATTGGAACCGTTTTGAGCTCGAATAGGATTCACCCCGTCAGACTCGCCCGATCTGCCCTGAGACTGACAAATGCGATCAACGCGGCGATTTTCGGCCTTGTCCGATAGGATTTACAGCCATTGCTCATCGCGCCCGCAATGGCTTTTCCGTGGAGTCGGCCCGTGAGCAAGACAATCCGCCTGGACGGGCTGTCGTTCCCGATGCGATCGGTCTCGCTTGCAGGATTTGCGGCGAAGTATTCGGAACCGGAATCCGGGGCACCGGCCGAAAATCTGGTCAGTAACGAGGATTCTTATACGAGAGTTGTCTCCGACCTGTCGCGGCGAGCCAGCCGGGGCGGGGTTTTCCTCGGTGTGGGACCGGAGCAAAACTTCAGCCTGATCGCTGCCAGCTCACCTGGACTTGCCATTCTCATGGATTACAGGCGCAGGAATGCACTCCTGCATCTCGTTCACAAGGCGTTGTTCACGCTATCATCGGATCGATGGGGTTACCTATCCCGCCTGATAGCGAGAGGCCCGGAACGGAAGCCAACGGATGAGGCCTCGCCGAAATCGCTGGTTGCGGCATTTCGAGAGGCTCCATTCGATCGTCAAAGACTTGGTCGAGAGATCCGGGAGGTGCGTCGCTATCTCCTGCCGCTTGGACTTGTGGCCGAGGGGGAGTGGGAGACGATCTCGACCATCCAGGCCAGGCTCGCCGGAGCTGGCATGGAGGCGAGATTCCTCGGGCTGCCGGGCTATCCGACCATGGGCCGGATGATCGTGACGACGAGAGGTGGCAACGAGCCGGCACACTTTCTCGGGAGCGAGGCGTCCTATCAAGTCGTTCGGGAGCTTCAACTTACCGATCGGATCGTGCCACTCGTCGGGGACTTCGCGGGGGCCGGGGCCATGGGAAGGCTCCGTGCCGGATTACGCGAGATGGGACTGGCGTTGTCGGTCGTCTACATTTCGGACGTCGAGTTCTTCTTGTTTCGATCGGGCAAGTTCAACGAATACATTCGAAATCTCGCCGCATTTCCGCGACTCGACACGGCCGTGATCGTTCGCACGAGCACCCGGCCGATTGAGAATCGCGAACGGGTTTCGGGAGATCAATGTACGACGGTCGTTCGCGACCTGGCGCAGTTCCTGAAAGCGGCCGAGGCTGGTCATGTCCGGTCGGCCGACGATCTGTTTCGAGGATGACAAGGGCCGGTAGATTGCTTGCGACATCTGGAACATAATGGGCTTTCGTCGCCAGATCGCCTTGTCTCTCCGGACGATGTTTTCACAATGAATATCGACCTCTCGGAACCGCTCCGACGCGCCTTGGCGGGCTTTGACCCGAAAGCCGCGAAGTTTGCCACGGAGGCGGTGGATCAGATCCTCGGCGCAGCTCGGACGAACGGGGCGAGCGACATCCATCTCCAACCCGAACCCCATGGACTCGACATTCGCTGGCGGATCGATGGCGTGCTCCACCCTGCGGCGACGCTGCCCATCTCGCTCGCGCCGAACATCATCGCGAGACTGAAGGTTCTGGCCGATTTGCTGACCTATCGGAACGACGCGCCGCAGGAGGGCCGCATCCGATCCGCGCCGGGTGAGGTGGAAATGCGCGTCAGCACCTTCCCCACTCTACACGGCGAAAAGGCGGTCATTCGCCTGTTTGCGGAGACGGGGAGATATCGCCGCGTGACCGACCTCGGATTGCCTGCCGAGATCGCGTCGGCGTTGACGAAACTTTTGTCCGAGACGGCCGGGATGATCCTTCTCACGGGTCCGGCCGGTGGGGGGAAAACGACGACGATCTACGCGTGCTTGCGCGAGCTAGTTGCGGAATCGTCCGGGCGCAGGAGCCTTACGAGCCTGGAAGACCCGATCGAAGTCGCCGTGACGGGCGTGGCGCAGTCGCAGGTGAATCCCTCGGCCGGTTTCGACCTTGCGATCGGACTGCGGTCGTTGATGCGTCAAGATCCGGAAGTGATCGCCGTCGGAGAGATTCGCGATCGCGCCACGGCGGAAGGTGCGTTCGGTGCGTCTCTGACCGGACACCTCGTCTTGAGCACGTTTCACGCCGGAAGCGCGGCCGGCGCCGTCGGGAGGCTCTCCGACATGGGGATCGAGCCGTACGTCCTGCGAAGTGGCTTGCTCGCAGTTGTCGGGCAGCGGTTGGTACGCAAATTATGTGTCGAGTGCTCACGGGAGATCACGCACCCGGACGAGTTTCTTGGTCTCCGGGTGCGACATGCCCGGACGGCCGTGGGCTGCTCGCAATGTGGTGGGACGGGATACCGCGGGCGGATGCTCCTGGCCGAGATCCTGATCCCGGGAAACACGGAAGTCGGCCGGGTCATCCTCGACCGCACCGATGTCGCCCGTGTCGAGGAGGCGGCCGTCTCGGCGGGCATGGTGACGCGGTGGGATCGGGCGCGACAGGCGGTTGAAGCGGGCGCCACGAGCCCGGCGGAAGTACGTAGGGTGCTGGGTTTCTCGGAGGGGGCGGACACCCACCCGCCTCAGTAACGCGGGCGGCTTTGTCCTAATTTGCAAAGCAAGTTCCTGTCTTTTGATGAATGAAATGCCCGGGGGCTCATGACCCGGCGTGGGACTTTGAGAAGAATTGAATGTCGTCAACGGTGAGAGTAAGCATCTCTACCGGGGCCAAAGCCCCGCATTCTGAGTGTGCCTTGAGGTTTCGGACAGGCCGATCGAAGTGTTCGGAAGGACTTCCCCACCGGCGATGGTCGAACAGGCCTCGAAAATCCTCCGGTCGACCGTTTCCTTGATGAATTTCACCGATCCGTCGGCGAAGAGAACCATCGACCCGCCTTGATGGTTGCCACCGAACTGGCCTTTCGGACCGAGATACGGAGGTTGCGAGGGATTGAGCCCGCGCACGCTCGCCAACCCTCCGGCCGTCCAGGGGCCGACGTCGCGGGTTGTCTCGACGACCATCATGGTTTCCGACACCCCGTCCACGATGTCGACGAAGCGGGTTGGCCGGTCGTAGCAGAAGATACCGGCCCGACGATGAACGCGAGGCAGGCTTGCGGCATTGAGGCCAAGTCCGGCGATGCCTACGTACGGGGAAGGAGACGGATATTGTGGGTGCGACTTGGCCTGACAGGATGGGCAACTATACAAATTCAGGGAACGAAAAGGTCCGATACTCGCAAGGTTCGCGACCGAATCCCACGCGGCCGATTCGTCCAAGAGGGGAGCGCGATCGATAAAGGGCAGAGTCGCTAAGCGCCAGCCCAGCCGCTTCTCAGGGATTAGCGTGTCGATCGGGTACGTGCCGACAGGTAATGACCCGTTTACGCTCTCGTAATAATGTAAGCCTGCTATGTAAATGGGCTCAACCGGGTTGCCGGGTCGCCGACATCCTGCCCATTTTCATGGTCTCAGGGTGCCGTTTACGGCATGACGACTAACCCGATCTGCTTGAGATTGTTCAGGCATTGGGATCGTCTCGCCCCGGTCCTCTCATTCTCGATAAGAACGCATGATAATCGCCGCCCCGGCCACGATCACCATCGCAGCTCGAATGGACAACTTCACGCGGAAGCCTTGCATGGCCTGGTCCCTCATCCACATCCGGCATTTGTCGTAGAGTTTGAAAAACGTGCTCTTGACGGAGCGCCGGAGATGTGGTCTCCTGGCATTTGACATTTGTAGCAGGACGGCGTCAATCCCATCTCCTTCCGAATGATCAAGCACATGTCTTTTTCCGGCCAAGGGTTGAGAATTGACGATCTCATCGCACTGAATGACGAGATCGCCGCGCTGGCGAGGGCGGGGATGCCGCTGGAGCGCGGGCTGATGGGGGTGGGGGGAGATTTGCCCGGAAGGCTAGGAAAGATCGCGACGGAGCTGGGCAAGCGCATGGAGCGGGGGCAATCCTTGCCGGAGGCCCTCGCATCGGAGGGTGCGGGCGTGCCGGCGACTTACCGGGCGGTCGTCGAGGCGGGCATGAGGTCCGGGAGATTGGCCGAGGCGCTTCAGGGATTGGCGGGGTTCGCGCGGAGCTACGTGGAACTGAGAAGGGCGATCGGGCTGGCCTTGCTGTATCCCGTGCTCGTCCTGCTGCTCGGATATGGGCTGTTCGTGCTATTCGTGCTGGAACTGATCCCCCGACTTCATGGGGCGTTCGATGCGCTTCGAGTCCCGTTTCAGGGGCCGGTCGTTGCCCTGGAACGGATGGGCGGCTCGGTGGCGATCTGGGGACCAGTTCTGCCATTGATGGTGTTTATCGGATGGTTGCTTTGGGTCGCGACGGGACGGGCATCGGCATTTCAGCCGGGAAAGATCGGTCGAGGGCTGCGGTGGGTGCCGTGGATGGGTTCGATCCTGGACGGAGCGACTGCCGCGCAGTTCGCGGACTGGTTGGCACTTCTGGTCGAGCACGACGTACCCTGGGCGGATGCCGTGACCCTCGCGGCGGACGCGACCGGTGACGGTCGACTCTCCGCGGCCGCCCGGAGGATGGCGGAGGAATCGCGTCGAGGCCAGCCGACGTCGTCGACCGTGCGACGGGCCGGCGGATTCCCTCCCCTGCTCTTGTGGCTCATGGGCGTGGGCCGGAGGCAGGACACGCTCGTGCAGGCACTCAGGCACGCGGCCGACACGTATCGGCGGCGGTCCTTCAGGAAGGCGGCCATGCTCCGGGTGACCCTTCCTTCGATCTTGCTGATCTT
The DNA here is from genome assembly GCA_028291545.1 of Planctomycetota bacterium. Classification (GTDB taxonomy): domain Bacteria; phylum Planctomycetota; class Planctomycetia; order Isosphaerales; family Isosphaeraceae; genus JAQGHR01. Next base: position 87,307 of record JAQGHR010000086.1, read on the forward strand.
GATCGGGGCAACCACAACGCTGGTTTACTCCTTGACGCTATTCTTGCCGTGGACGACGTTGCTGAACGGCCTGACCCGATTCAAGTGATCGCGATGACTCGCGGAGACCTTCTCGGATGACCCGTCCTTCCGGCGAACCCCTCCTTGACCGTGCGAACGGCCGGCCTTCCGGCGAGGAGGCGATTGAGTTCACGCGACAGATCGCCGCGCTCGCCAGCGCCGGGCTCCCCTTGCCCTCCGGTTTGCGCGCCCTGGGCGAGGAATTACCCCAGGGCTCGCTCCGAGGCATGCTGGCCTCGGTCGCCGACCGGATCGATGCGGGCGAATCGATCGAGGACGCCATCACTTCGGAAGGCGCCAGGTTTCCCGCGACGCTGCGGGGGTTGATCGCGGCCGGCGTGCGATCGGGCCGGCTGGCCGAGGCGCTGGGGCGATTCCTCGACGTGAACGATCTGGGCGATTCGCTCCGCAGACAGCTCAAGTTCAGCATGATCTATCCGATCGTCCTCTTGACGTCCTCCTTCACGATTTTCGTCCTGGTCTCGGTCATCACGGCGCAGGGATTTGCCAGCATTTTCGACGATTTCGGGATGAGCGTGCCGTGGATCACGCAAACGCTCGTGATTGCGTCGCAGGCCGTGATCAAGTCGGGCTGGTGGCTCGTGTTCGGGCCTCTGATCGGGATCACGTTGACGTGGGTTGCCATGCGATTGACCTTGGGGGCGGCCGAGCGACAGCGGTTGATCCAGAGACTGCCCCTGATCGGACCACTCTCGCGCGATACGACGCTCGCCCAATTTTGCCCGGTCCTCGCCCTCTTGTTGGAGAGTGATGTACCTCTCGGAGAAGCCTTATCGCTGGCGGGCCAGTCCTCCCGCGATCTCGGCATGGCCGCGACGACCGGGGAGATGGCCGAGGATATCGCGCAGGGCAAGACGCTGGGTGAGTCGGTCACGGATCGGCATCCGTTTCCAAGGGGGTTCGGGGCTTTCCTGGACTGGGCGCAGTCCCACCGCGGACTGGCCGAGGCGCTGAAGCTCTCGGCCGAGACCTTCGAGGCACGCGCCAGGAGCCAGGCTGCGTTTCTGAGCCGGTTCTGCAACACGATCTCCATGGTGGTCGTCTTGTGGTGGGTCGCCCTGACGGTGATCGCGCTCTTCCTGCCCATGGTTCAGCTCATGAACGCTCTGGCGGGCTCGGGCAGTCCAAAGCTGGGCTGGATGGATGAGATGTCGCTGGTCGGTGTCGGGGTTGTCGCGGCCCTGGGCGTGGGGTCGATCTTCGTCATCACCTGGCCGTGGCTTTTCCGAGGCGCATCCATGGCCGTCGGGGGCCTCCCCGGACTGATCCACCCGGAGGATCGTCAACGAAAGCCCTTCTGGTATTACGGATGGTTGGGCTGGATGCTCTTGTGTGTCCTGGTCGTCGCGCTCCCTTCGGTCCGCGCCATGAACTGGCTGGGACAGGGCCACCTGCCGGATTGGTGGCTCAACGAGATCTGGCCGGAGACGGAGATTCTGGGCTATGTCATCGCATTGCTCGCCGCCTTGTTGATCGGTTTCTCCTGGATCGTGAAGCGTACGAGGACCTTGACGAGCGAGAACCATTTCCTGGGAAAGAAGCGGCCCAGGGAATTCTTCCGTTTCCGGCTCCCGGTCTGGCGATTCGGCCTGCGTCATGTGATGTTCGCGATGGCACCGATGGCGTTGCTGATGGTGCTTGCTCGCGATTTCGGATGGTCGCTCCTTGCCGTGATCGCGCTCATTCTGCCGCCGATTCTGATCATGTCCGCGTATGTTGTCTTGACCGATCGCAAGGTGGCCCAACACGAAGCGCTGCTGAGGGTGATGGCGATGGCGGCCCGCGCTGACCGACCGCTCGGCCCGGCAATCTCGGCATTTGCCGAGACCTGCCGAGGCAGCTATCAGCGCAAGGTACGCATGCTCTCCCTCGCGATGGAGCAGGGAGCGACTCTGCCGCAGGCGCTCGATCTCGTGCCCCGGACGCTCTCGAAAACCGGCGAGATCGTCGCTCGCGTCGGCTGGGAGACCGGGACTTTGAAGCGATCTCTCGACGACGCTGTCGTGGCGGCCGAAGCCGAGCGGGCCTCTCGTGTCGTGGCCTCGGCCACCGTCGGCTATCCGCTCGGTGTCCTGGCGGTCATCATCGGCATCGGCAGCTTCCTGCTCCTCTACGTAGGCCCGGCGTTCACAGAAATCTTCAAGGACTTTGGCGTTCCGTTGCCCGAGCCGTCTCGACGAATTTTCGCCCTATTCGGCGATAATTATCGTACCGCGGGAATCGATATGGCTACGGGAGTCTTCTTCTCCATGGCCGTCAGCGCATTCGTGCTCGCCATCAGTGTCTTGCTCCTGTTTCTGACCCGTCGCTTGCTTGCCGTGCTCCCGATCGGTGCTTGGCTCACCAGGCGCCGCCATACGGCCATTATCTTGCGGACGCTCGCCGCCGCCATCGAGGCAGGACAAGCCTTGCCGGCGATTCTCACTCAGCTTGCCGAGCGCTATCCTCGTCCCTGGGCCAGGCGACGCCTGGCTAATGCGGCCGTTCGCGTCACGCGAGGTGAAGACTGGTGCGAATCGTTACGTCGCGAAGGCCTGATGAGTAACGGGGATTCCGCCGTGATCCACTCGGCCGAACGCGTGGGAAATCTCGCGTGGGCTCTGAGGGAGACCGCTGCCAGTGGCGAGAGGCGATTGAGCTATCGGCTGCAAGCCGTCGGACAGGTGCTTCAGCCGCTGCTCGTGGTCGCGATGGGAGGGTTGGTCTTGCTCTTCGCAGTCACCTATTTTCGTCCGCTCGTCCGCTTGATCGATGCCGTGGCGGAGGTGTCGCTGTGATTCGATCCCTGCGCAAGAAGCGGCGAGCCTATCTTCTGGCCGAGACGGCGGTTGCCGGCCTGCTCCTCGGGGCGGCCATGGTGATGACCGTCAAGATGCTGGGTTGGATGGCCGTCGAGCGTCGATCGTCCGAACGTCGCGGCTGGGCCGTTCAGGAGGCCGCCAACGCGATGGAGCATCTTACTGCCCTGCCCTTCGATGCCCTCTCCTCGGCGACTGCGCGGAATGCGGTTCGCCTTTCCGACTCGGCGGGAAAAGTCTTGCCCGATGCCAGTCTCGCGATTGAGGTGTCGGACGACCTCGCGATGAAAAAGGTTGATATCGCGATCCGCTGGAAGGGTCCATCCGGTCGATCGGAATCACCCGTTCGACTCACGGCCTGGGTTGCCCGGAAGAAGGTGATCCGATGAGGTCCCCTGGGCGAACACCGAGGCGAGGCTACACGCTCGTCGAGATGCTGGCCGTGATGGCGACCTTGACGCTCATCCTCGGACTCTGCGTCGCACTCATGGAGTTGCTCCTGAAACTCAATACGTCCGGCAAGGATCACGTCGAGACCGAGGCGCGATTGTCTCGCTCGGCCCGGATCTTCCGGGACGACGTTCACGAAGCCGGGGAGATCAAGCGATGCGAGCCCGGGACCAGCTCGACCACCATCGAGCTGGTGAGGCCGGATCACGATCGCGTGGTTGAGTATCAATGGATCAAGAACGATCTGGTCCGAAACGAGTGGTCGGCGGGTGAGATCGTGAAACGAGAACGGTTTCCGTTGCCCGCCCAGGCTTCCGCTCATTTCGAGCATCGGTCGGATGGCGGCCGGAGCGTCGCCGCATACGTGGTCCATCGTCGCGGGAAGCAAGCGAGCGGTCCGGCCGTGGATCATGCCTTTCGCATCGAGGCCATGGTCGGGGCTGCCTTCCGATTTGACGTGCCGGAAGGAGCCGGCAAATGAGAGCCAGCCCCAAGAAGACCAGGCGAGGCGTGGCACTACTCATGGTCGTGGCATGCCTGGCCGTGCTCGCGATCGTGTTGGGCGTGTTGCTCAGGATCGGGGTTGCCGAACGTCGGCAATCGCTGGCGAGCGAACGAAGGCTTCGCGCGACCTGGCTGGCGGAATCGGGATTGGAGCGGGCGTGGGCCGGCTTATCCCGATCCAGAGATTACGGCGGGGAAACCTGGGATCTGTCGCCCGAAACACTGCATGGTCGCGATGGCGCCCTCGTCGTGATCGCCGTCGAACGAATCCCCGGCTCACCCGATCGTCGGAAGGTCACGGCTCGGGCCGACTACCCTCGCGAGGGCAGTTCTCGGGTGAGACAGACACGCACTACTGTGATGAATCTGACCGCTACCGCCCCTGGAGAGTCCCAATGAACCGTCAGAGAGCGGGCCGCCCCGCGGCGTTCACCCTGATCGAACTGCTCGTCGTGATCGCGATCATCGGCGTCCTCATCGCGCTTCTGCTTCCCGCCGTCCAGGCGTGCCGGTCCGCCGCGAGGAGGATCCAGTGCGTCAACAATGAGATGCAGATCGCCCTCGCCATGCAGAACTACGAATCCTCGTTCGAGACTCTGCCGCCCGGCGTCGTCAACGCCAGGGGGCCGATCTCCAACACCGAGTCCGGTTACCATCACTCGTGGCTGGTCCAGCTCCTGCCGTTCGTGGAGCAGAAGAACGTCTACAATCACATGAATTTCATGGTCGGCATTTATGACCAGGCCAATTCCTCGGCGCGGCAGATCCGGATCATGACGTTCCTCTGTCCTGGCGACCCCAACGCGAACGACCTGAGCTCGGGCCAATTTTTCATGACCAGCTACTATGGCGTCCACCACGATAGCGAGGCGCCGATTGACACGACGAACAACGGCGTGCTGTTCCTCAACAGCCGAATTCGCACCGAGGACATCAAGGATGGCGCGTCGAACACGCTGCTATTCGGCGAAGCCAGAGTAGATTCTACCACGTTCGGCTGGGGCTCGGGCACGCGTTCGAGTCTGCGAAACGTCGGGTCCGGCATCAACGCCGCGGCGCCCGCTGCCACCAAGGCGAATCCCTTCCCGGTTGGCGGATTCTCCAGTTTCCATCCGGGAGGTGCGGACTTTGCGTTCGCAGACGGCTCCGTCCGATTCCTCAAGAACAGCATCAGTGGAAGCTCGACGCTCAAGGCGCTCGCGAATCGGGACGACGGTGAGATGATCAACTCCGCTTCGTACTGATCCGGGACCGCCGCCCGCGATCAGTCACTTCCGATTCTTGAACGCCGCCAACGCGGGGGGTAGAGTGCCAATTGCCAGCTCGGACTTGCCGAAGCCGGGCAAGGCACCAAGGGCGACAGCTTCGGCCTGGGCTTGCGGATAATTACTCACTAGCATCACGTCGAGAGTCGAGGTCGACGGGTCGGTCCTGAGTGCGCGGATCAGGTCCAGGCCCGACGCCCCATCACGATCCCCAATTCTGTTAACGAGTACGAGGTCAAATGTACTTGATCGGATGGCCGCAATCGCTTCTTCGTGCGTGCCGGCCGCCACAACCTCGGCCGTGAGCGCACGTCCAAGCTGGCTCGAAATCTGGCTATGATCGAAGCCGCACTGACCGACGCTCAAGATGCGAACTGTTGCCACGAGAGTGAACTCCGGAAACGAAACGGGGCCGACGCCACCTATCGTATCCGAGAAATCGCAGGACTCTCAAGCGATCGCGATTCCCATTCGTGGCTGAAGGCGGACGCAGAGGCGTCTTGGGCCCCCCAAGCGGCTTGGGGAGGGCGTCAAGGAGACGCCCTCTGCGTCTGACCGATAAAACTTCAAATCGTTGCCTACCTGGCCATCGCCGGACGCGCGGCCCGGGCGAAACCGGCCCGCGATGGCATCGAGGTAAGCGGCCGTGTCCGGGCGGTCGGGACGGGCTTGACCTCGGGCATGGTGATCGACGAGCGCCTGGGGATCGCCACGGTCACCGGCTTCTCGCCCTGCGCCACCGGCCGGCGGGGGATGCTCACCGAGAGAGGCGATTCGGCATGGGCACTCCACTGCCCGGCGTGGGACGCGGCCGGAGAGCCGGTGGGCATCGTCTGCATGGTCTGTGAACTGTTATCGACCGTGACGGGCTTCGCCGTGGCGTCATTGCGGGTTGCGATCTTCACGGTGGAGCTCGCCTGGAACGCCTGGTTGTCGGAGGTCGCCACGCCCGCCACGGCCAGGTCGTGATGATTGGCCAGGAAATGCCGTTGCGACGGGGTGAGCGGCGGATTCGTCGCGCTGAAGCCTTCCCTCGACTGCCGAAGATCGCGTGCGTTGATCTGCTCGGGCGAGTAGAACGCATCGTTGCGGTTGAAGATCTGGTAGCTGCTGGAGAACGTGCTACCGTCGGTCAGCGTGCCGGAAACCACGGCGTCCGTGATGCCGCCGGGAAGCTGGATGTCACTACCGCGGAAGACGAACGTTCGGTCGGGGATCCCGTCGCGATTGATATTCCGGTCAAAATTGAAGATCTGGTGCGCGCCGCCGAGGGTGACCGACTCGGGGACGATCTTGTCGACGTTGAACCGGGCGGACCCGAGAATGTTCACCCGAACGTCTGTGGGATGTGCGGTGTTGACGTGGCGGTGCTGGTGCGGATTGACCAGGATCGGCGGTTCGGCCGGCGGCGGTGTCGGGGGTGGCGGGCAAACCGGGGGCACGGGCGGCACCACGCCGAAATTCGCGGGCTGCGCGGGGAAGAAGGCCTCGGAGATGCCGTCGTCATCGTTCGAGGTACCGAACGCTCCGAAGTTGATGATCGAGGTCGTCTTCAAGGGCTGGCCGGTCTTCGCCTGGTAGAGCTTGGAGAAATTGGTGACCTGGAATTCGAAGCTGGGATGGGCCGGATCGTTCGAGAGGAACGAAGCTCCGGTACTGTTTAATTCCTGGACTCCGAAGCGAGGAATCGTCTTCGCGGCGAGGATCGGATCGGGGTTGACCACTGCGTCGGCCACCTGATACAACTTGCCCGCGCCGGCGTCGTTCGAGATGCCGGCCACGACGTCAGGAATAGTGTCGTTATTCAGGTCAAGGAAGACCCCCATGCTCTCGGAGCCGCCGAGAAACCCGAAATCGATGAAACCCGGCCGGAGCGCCTTGACGTCGGGGGCGACGGTGGCCCCGTCGCCGTTGTTGTCGGTATCTCCGGCGAGGACCGGCTGGCCGGTCTTCTGGTTGTCCGGCTGGTCGATGGCGATGCTCAATACATCGTCCGTGGGCGTGTACGCGAGCCGGATGCCGTTGATGTCGAGTCCGGAGACCTTGATGAGGGGTGCGATGTCGGGCGGGATGCCCGGATGTCGCGTGGAGCCGTTGTCCACGAGGATGACGGTGCCGGGTGGAGTGGTTGTAGCGGGGATGTCGATTTTAGCGTTCCCAGTGAAGTTAACGCTCATGAGCTGTCGATGATCAAGACGTTCCAGCGCGATGGTGGTCCGCTTCGGGGTCTTCGAGCCTCCGCGACGGTTTCGCCACGTCTGGACGGCCTTGAATAGTGACTTGATCGAAAACATCGCGCCATCGTCCTTTCTGGCGGTTGGACCGCCCCGGAGCGGGGTCGATCCCCGTGGGGAAAGGCCGTCTGAGACTTCGGGAGGAGGATCCTCCCGGGCCTCAAGCCGACCGGCGGTGCATGGGTCTCAGGGCTCCGGGGAAACTCGGCTTCAATCGCGGGAAAATCTCGGCTCCAGGGCCGGGGCCTCGGGCCGAACTCTTCTGAGTGGCTGGAGATAGGTAATTTATCGCGGGAGGAAACGCGTCATGGTTCGCCGCAGACTGTTGTTCGGGGCCGCCACCCTCTTGGCCCTCGTCGGGGCAAGGCCCGCGGCGGCCGGCTCGATCTCGTTCATGACGGGCGACGTCGAGAAGGACATGCCTTCCTCGTCGCCCGACGTGGTCACGATCGTGAACCATCCGGACTCGCAAGCGCAAACCGCCATCTACCAGGCCCCCTGGATCACCCAGAACGGCTGGGTCAACGGCCGCGTCATCAAGGACGTGCGTGCGTTCTACGACCAGTCCGCCGACAAGCTGTACGTCGGTGTGAACTTCTTCGGGATCGCGGGCGACGTCGACGGCAACGGCGTCGTTGGCACCGCCGACCCGAAGTTCAGCGGCACGGAACAAGCCCACCTCGGGCTGTTCTCGCACAGCGATACCTCGATCGCCGTCGGGATCGACCTCAAGAACTCCGGCACACCGACCATCATCGCCGGCATCGCGTCCGACAAGTCCATCATCGGGCCTGGAACCGACGGATTCACCGTGAATTGGGCGAAGGACTCGACGGCCGGTCTCAGCGGCCAGTTCGGCGCATCGCTGAACGCCACGCACAATGGCAACCTGGCTTTCGAGCCGTCGAAAGCTCACCCGGATTTCGAGTTCTCGATCGACCATCTCAGCACGATTCCGGGCTTCAGCATCACCAACGGGATCGGAATCTCGGCGTTCTCCGGCTCCTCCGACGACATCGATGTCGGCGAGGACTCCGTGCAGATGACGCACATCGCGCTCGAGCAGATCCCCGAGCCGACCACGATTCTGGGCTGGTCGCTCGTGGCCGCAGCGGCTGCATGTGGCGGGGCCATCCGCCGCAAGGGCGGGCCATCGCTGGCCTGAGTCGAGCGCGATCCGTCGCAAAGCCATCGTTCAACGCCCTCCGGCGCAAGGCGGTCGCCCGATCCCTCGGGCCTCCGCCTCTTTTTTTCGGTCCCCATCGCCCGGCAAATCCGCACCAATTGGTCCGCCGATCGGCCCCCGACCGTTCAGTTCCCCAGGACCGTTACATCTTACCTGGACGACCACGTTCGCCGGATCGAAGGTTTCGCACCCGGCGAGCGTCGATCTCTTGTCTCTCTCTACAATCCGCGCAAGTCGTCGCGACCGGCTTTTCGTCGCTTCATGTGCCATTGGGGCGTTTGCTTGCGGATTGAGAATCGGCCTGATACCCTGCGCGAGGAGCCCCAACGCATCATCATGAAGAGGAGCTGCCATGGGCCGGCCGCGTGCGACCTTCACCTCGATCCTCGTCTTGGGCTGTACGACGCTTCTGTGGGCCGATAGCCCCGATCCTCCGAAGCTCACCATGACGCCAGCCGTGATCTGCGCAAAGATCAACGGCTATGGCGATTATGTCCGGTTGGACGAGCCCGTCCTGAGCCGGGATGAAAAAATGCTCGTCTATTATGAGACGAGCGGGCACGCCCACGAGATCGTGGGGAAGGAGTATCGCGTTCATCTCGTCCAGGATGGCCGCATCCGCCGGAAAGGCGAGAAGAAGGTGCTCCAGGCCAAGGATAAGCTGGTTGACTACAAGGGCAAGAGCAAGCAACCGCCGCTGAATATCTTCCTGACGAACACGATCGCTCTCAAAGACCTCGCCCCGGGTGAGTACGAGCTGGAGATCGTCCTCCACGACGAATTGTCGAAGGGGACGACCGCCTCTCAGTTGCTCAGGTTTCGTGTGAAGGCGGCGAGTCCTGACGACCCGGGAAAGACTGACGGCAAAGCTCGATGACCCGAGGCTGAGCCGGTCCGTCGTGAATCATTTTCCAGCACTGCTCTCAACACTCTTCGGCCCGCTCGTCGTCGGGGAAATCGAGGCAGGATTCTCCTCGAACGGCCGCGTCACGCCCGGTCCTGCCGAGAGCTTTTTCTTCTGATCATCCGAGAGCTTGGCGGCGCGGAGGTAGACGTCCATCTGCTGGCCGACGTAGAGCGGGATGTCGCGCTCCTGCGGCAGGGCGTAGACAACCTGGAGGACGCGAGTGTCCACTCGCTCCGAGTTGTCGCCGGTGAGGCTCTTCTTGGGGATCACGTAAGGCTCGACCTTGACGACCTTCGTCAGGGCGAACACGAACCCCGGGCGGCCTTTGAGCGTGGCGAAGGCGTCCCCGCGCTCGTCGAAATAGGGGACGTCCTGCTCGTCGATGTCCACCCGGACATTCAGGGTGTTCACATCGCCAAGGACAATGAGCGGCTCCTTCCAGACCGACGCGGCGTACTGACCGGGCCGAACGTTGACCTGAAGGACCTCGCCCGCGGCTAGCGCCTTGACGGTGCATCGCTCGATTTCGATCCGCGTACTCTTGACCATGCTCTGCATCTGCTCAACCTGGGCCCGGCTGACCTCGATGTCCTTCTCCCAGGTGATTTGAATTCGCTTCAAGTCGGCCTCAGCTCTGGCGAGGGAGGCCTTCGCGGCATCAAGGGCATGACGGTCTCGATCATAATCGCTGGCGGTGGCCACGCCGCGACCGAAGAGGTTCGATGTGCGGGTGGAGACGACCTCGGCTTCCCGGAACCTCGCGCGGGCCTCCTCAACGGCGGCTTGAGCCGTCGGGATGTCTTGCTGAGCCTGTGGCGCGGCCTTGATCCGCTCGAACTGGGCCTTCGCGGCGTCCATGTTCGCTTGCCGTACGATCAATTCGGCCTGGAGATTGCGGTCGTCCGTGCGGAACAACGGCGTCCCGATCTTGACCGCGTCGTGGACCTTGACGAAGAGCTCGGTGACGACGCCCGGGATATTGGCCCCGATCGGGATGTTCTCCAGGTTCGCCTCGATAATTCCCGCGCCCGCGATCGTCGGGGGGCCTTCCGGCCGACTCGGCGGAGGGATCACCGGCTTGGACGTCGGGGCAACTTTTTGACCCTGGACCACGGTGTAGACCGCGAAGCTCAGGCCGAGAACCGCGAGCAGCGGCAGGACGTATTTTGTGAACATGATTCGTGGGGGGGTTGAGGGTGTCTCGAACCGGATCGTACATCGTCCCGGTTCAGGCGGCCACGTCATCTTGTTCGCCGGAGACCAGAACGGCCTCTTCGGCCGTCCTCTCGGTAACCTCCACCATCCGGCCATCGTCCATGCGGGCGATGCGGTCGCCGAAGTGGAAGACGCGGTTATCGTGGGTGACGACGATCACCGCGCGGTCGGGTCGTACAGCGGCCTTGCGGAGCATCTCCATCACGGTCAGCCCCGTCTCGTGATCGAGCGCCGCGGTTGGCTCATCGCAGACGAGCAACCGAGGCGAATGAACCAGGGATCGAGCGATCGCCACCCGTTGCTGTTGACCGCCCGAGAGTTGAGACGGGAAGGACTCCTTCTTTTTCCCCATGCCGAGGCCCTCCAGCACCTCACAGGCTCTGGCCACAGCCCTGGATTTCGACCACCCGCCGATGACGAGGGGGATTGCGGCGTTCTCAGCGGCCGTGAGGGCGGGTAGCAAGTTGTACTGCTGGAAGATGAACCCGATATTCACCGATCGGAACTTGGTACGGCGGCCGTCGGAGAACCTCGACACCTCCTCACCGAACAGATTCACGCTACCCGAGTCGCAGTTGAGGATGCCCGCGATCACCGAGAGAAGCGTCGTCTTCCCGCACCCGGACGGGCCGATGATCATCGACATCTGGCCCTTGTACACGTCCCAGTCAATCCCATTCAGGGCTGTGACCCTTTGCTCACCCCGACCGAAATGCTTGGTTACGCCACGGATCTTCACCGCGACATTTCCCGCCAGTTCCGGAGGCGCGATCGCGGGCGATTGGTGCGAGGCAACCGTGTGATCAGTCAACGTCTCCATCCGTCAAATCCCCCGCCCGGTGGGTGAAACCCGTATAGAATCAACCTCGGAATACGACAGCCGGCTCCAGAACCATGACCCGTCGAATGCACAGGATGCTCGCCAGCACGCAGATCAAGACAATGGCCACCCCCGCGATCGGCAAGACGGGCCACCAGGTGAAGAACGCAAGCTCGCCGCCCTGGCTGACGATCCCGAAAAGCGTCGCCAGCCCCACGCCCAGGCCGTAACCGAGCAGACCGACGACCGTCGCCTGCAACAGGATCATTCCCACGATGCGCAGATTCGTCGCGCCCATGGCCTTGAGAGATCCGAACTGCTTGAGGTTTTCAATCGTGAAGTTGTAGAACGTCTGCCCCGCGATTGCGGTCCCGACCAGGAAGCCCAGCAGGGTCGTGATGCCGAAATTGATGGGGATGCCGGTGTACTGGAAGTAGTACCACATGGTCTCCTTCATGAACTCCCAGCTCGTGCGCGCCTTCAAACCGGTCTGTGAGGCGATCCGCTCGGCCACCTCGCCCGGCTTCACACCGTCGGCGGTCTTGGCCAGGACATACGAGAGAAGCTTTCGCTCACGAGGCACATACTGCTTGGCCCGCGAGTACATGGTGTAGACGACCGGGTTCGATTGGAACGTCCGGGTAGCCTCGCAAACACCCACGATGATCCCTCGATGATCGTTCATCTCGACCTCGCGGCCGACGAACCGCTTGTAAAACTCGCGTTGCGCGGCCCGATATTGCTCGTCGGGAGTTGGAAGTGATTCGGAGGACTTCGCGCGGCTAGCAAGATTGGTTATCCATCGCGAGATGGAATCACCGGCCTTTTGCCTCAAACCGGGCATCGCCGGCGCCTGGTCCCACTGCTCGCCGGGGAACAGTTTCGGTAGGCGGTTGAAGTCGATCAGGAGCGCGTCGGTCTTGCGAAGATCCGTCAGGCTGCCGACGAGGATCCGCTCGGGCGGTGGCGAGCCGACAAGTGAGGCATCGTCCACGCCCAGAAGGATCACCTGCTCGATCACATCCAGTGGCTTCTTGTCGCGGCCGATTGTCTTGAGCTTCAGTCGCGCGTTGCCTTTGTACAAAGGCACCGCCCACTCCACGCCCTCGACGCCTCGCACGCGGTAAAGATTCGACTCGATCATCGGCTTCACGTCGTCAACGTAGCGGACGTTGGCGTCCATCACCCACAGGTCCGCCCCCCGGATGTCCTCCACCTGGCCGGCGGTGCGTCTCATGAGTCCGCAAAAAATCGAACCCTGTTGCGTGATGAGCAGCGCCGCGAAGGTCAGCCCCAGGACGATTCCGAAGAACTTGGCCTTATCGCCCGTGAGCATCTTGAGCGCGATCCAGCTCATCTGCTGGGTGAACAGCAAGGCGCTAAAAATCGCGACGAGCGCGGCTCCTGCGTAGAGTAATGGGTTCCACGGCAAGATCCCAAGCATGGGAACGCCGCGTGACTTCAAAATCATCAGGACGAGTAGGAGCGGCGTAGAGACCCCGGCAAGGATCCAGGCCGAGGGTCGGATCGTGTTGATCACGCGGTCGGTCATCGCGGGTCTCCTTGCCCATTCCCAGCAGAAGTCGAAACGGGCGTTCGAGAATCCCGGTCCCCACAACCGATCGGCGGACCGATCCCCAGCGCGGCGAGGGAGAAGCCGGTGATATGATCGGTCAGATAATCCAGATCCAGCCCGGCGAATGCGTCTGGTCCCACCAGTCGCTCGGCGATTGGTCTCGCCATCTTGTAATGAAGACATTGGCCGATGATGCTGAACGACGAGGCGATCAGTCGTTTCTCATCCGCCTCCGGACAGGCTCGTTGAAGGATCGCCATCAATCGTTCAAATTTCGGCCGGATCACCTCGCGGACGAGCGTCTCCGAGGCGTGGGAAGGCTGAAGCATCTCTCGAATCATGAGCTTATGATGCCAGGAATCCCGATTGTCGATCGCCAGGACCCGCTCAAGGAAGTGGCGAACGTAGAGCCGTAGTTGCTCCGCCGCCGAATCGGCGGGGTTCATGCAGACCGGCTCCATGTCGACGCCACAACGATGGGACTCGATGACCGCCTGGACATAGAGCTTCTCCTTATCACCGAAGTGATAATTCACGGCGGCGATGTTCGCCTTCGCGCGCTCGATAATCGCCCGAATGGTTGCGCCTTCGAAGCCCTTCTCCGCGAATTCCTCCCCCGCGGCTTCCAGAAGTCTCGCCTTGGTCGTATCTTGCGCCTGACTCATCGATATCCTCGGAATCCGTCTCGCCGGAATTCAAACAACTGTTTCAATCTAGTGTATGAATCGCCTGTTTTTCGTCAAGAGCGAATCCGGGAATCTCTGGGATTCGCTGCGATGGGTCGGCCTTCTTGACAAACAGGGCTTGCTTGCGCCCCCGCCAAGCCGTAGTGTCCGCCCTACCTGGGACTAAAGGACGATCTTGCAATGACCCGCACCGTGGCCTGCGTGGTGGGCACTCGCCCCGAGGCTGTCAAGCTCGCGCCGATCATCGCTCGATTGCGTCGGGAAGGCTCGCGTATCGCATGTTACGTGCTGGCCACCGGGCAACATCGTGGCTTGCTGGACCAAGCCCTTGCCGATTTTGACCTGCGGCCGGATCGAAATCTGGACCTGATGAGTCCTGGTCAGTCGCTCGCGGAGCTGACGGCTCGGGCTCTCGTGGGGCTGACCGCATCCCTCACTGAGCTTGCTCCCGATCTAGTTCTGGCCGTTGGGGATACGACGACCGTTCTGGCGGCGGCGTTGGCTTCCCATTATCTGAGAATTCCCTTCGGTCACGTCGAGGCGGGGCTCCGAACCGGAGAGCCGTACCGGCCGTTCCCCGAAGAGAAGAATCGCGAGTTGGCGGCTCGGCTCGCGACGATCCATTTCGCTCCGACTGCCGCGGCAAGGGCGAATCTCTTGCGCGAGGGGATCGATCCCCGGTCGATCCACGTGACGGGCAACACGGTGATCGACGCTCTTCACATGACGCTTCGGCGTGTCGGCGTGCCGCCGATCGACCTTCCCGGGAGTCGATTCCTTCTCGTAACGGCCCATCGTCGCGAGAATTGGGGCCAGCCGATGCGAAACATTGCCGCCGCCCTTCGCGATCTGGTCGAGCGCGACCCGACTTTGGGCCTGGTCATCCCCGTCCACCCGAACCCCGAGGTTCGCCAGCCTCTCTTCCAGGCCCTGGAGGGTCATCCCCGGGTACGCCTGATCGAACCGATGCGATATCCCGAATTCGTGGCGACAATGGCGGCGTCGGCCGCGATTCTTACCGATTCCGGCGGCGTTCAGGAAGAAGGCCCGGCCTTGGGGAAATCGGTCCTGGTCTTACGGCCGGAAACGGAGCGTCCGGAAGTGCTCGCGTCGGGGGGAGCCCGCCTCGTGGGCACCGAGAGGGCCGACATCGTAGCAGCCGTGGAATCCTGCCTGCGAATCGCTCCCGGCCCTTTCTCTCCCCCGGGATCGTCCCCCTACGGGGATGGTCTGGCGGCCGAGAGGATCGCGCGGGCGGTTGCCGTCCTGCTCAATCTGGACCCGGACATCTCGGGCGAGGCTCCCGCCCCGTGGCCGCCGGCCGATTGACCGGGGGTTGACATCTGGTAGGATCGGAGTGATGTGCCCGCCAGCCGCGAGGTCGTGCCGGGGCTCTGGAGCTCCGGCATCGATTGACGTGTCGCTGTCGACCCATCGATCTGTTCACCATTCCGAACCGTGTTTGTACTTGCCGCGGGGCATCGAGGTCCCAAGCCTCGATTCTCTCCTCCCCGCTTATCCCTACAAATCCGGCGGCGCCGGGGCGTCTCTCTCGCGCGCCGTGACCGGTTATCTTCATAAGGGAAAGGTGGGGCCGTGTTGTGGACCCGCAAACGGTAAAGCTTCTTCTCGTACTCGTCGCTGGACTGCTCCTCGGGGCGGTCGGCACAACCATTGCCTTGCGAGTACTTGCCCGGAAAGGGGTCCGATTCGCTCGCAGTGAAGCGCAAGAAATCCTGGCACTTGCCACGCTCCAGGTCGAGACACTCAGGAAAGAGTCCGACCTTCAGACCAAGGAGGAGGCGATCCGCCGTCGGGAGTCCATCGATCTCGAGATCGAGGATGCTCGAAAAGGCTTCCGGGAACAGGAGAAGCGACTGGAAAAACGCGCCGACGTGCTCGACCAGAAGCTCGACCTGATCAATAAGAAGGAGCGCGAATTCGAGTCCGTCCAACGCTATCTCGCCGAGCAGCAGGACGAGGTCAATCGTCGCAGTTCCGAGCTGAAGGAACTTCTTGCCAACCAGAGAGACGTCCTCCACCGGCTTTCCGGCCTGAGCAACGACGAAGCCAAGACGGCGCTCTTCTCTCGTCTCGAGGACGAGTTGAAGCACGAGGTCGGCGGTCTCATCCTCAAGCACGACCAGTTTCTCAAGGAAACCGCCGCTCAGAAGTCGCGGGAAATCCTTGCGACGACCATCCAGCGCTATGCCGCCAGCCATACTGCCGAGACCACCGTCAGCACGGTCGATATCCCCTCCGACGACATGAAGGGGCGTATCATCGGTCGCGAGGGTCGCAACATTCGCGCGTTCGAAAAAGCGACCGGCGTGGACGTGATCGTCGATGATACTCCGGGCGTCGTCATCGTTTCCGGATTCGACAACATCCGTCGCGAGATCGCCAAGATCTCGCTGGAAAAGTTGATCCTGGACGGCCGCATCCACCCGACGAGAATCGAGGAGGTCGTCGCGGAGACCCAGGAGGAGATGGAAGTCCACATCCGCGACCTCGGCCGCAAGGCCGCACAAGAGGCAAACGTCCCCGGTCTGCACGACAAGTTGCTGGACTACCTGGGCCGACTCAAGTTCCGCACGAGCTATTCCCAGAACGTGTTGCAACACTCCATCGAGGTGGCCTATCTGACCGGAATGCTCTCCGAGGAGATCGGTTTCGACGGCCCGCTGGGCCGCCGCTGTGGCTTGCTTCACGATATCGGAAAGGCCGCCGACCACGAGATGGAGGGTGGCCACCCGGCGATCGGGGCCGAGCTCTGCAAACGGTACGGCGAACGCAAAGAAGTGGTACACGCCGCCCTGGGCCATCACGACGATCTTCGTACCGACACGCCCTACACCGTCCTGACCGCGGCCGCCGACGCCATCAGCGCCAGCCGCCCCGGTGCGCGTCGCGAGACGCTTGAGAAGTACGTTCGCCGGCTCGAAGAGCTCGAAGGTCTGGTCCACGGCTTTCCCGGAGTCGAGCAGGCCTACGCGATTCAGGCCGGCCGCGAGGTCCGCGTCATCGCCGATAGCCACTCGCTCGACGACGCCTCGGCGGCGAAGCTCTGTCGCGACATCGCGCATGCCATTCAGCAACAGCTAACCTACCCCGGCGAAGTCAAGGTGACGGTCTTGCGCGAGACACGAAACGTGGAGTTCGCGCGCTAGGATACATCCACGGTGGAGGTCGCCATGAGGGGCTGGACGCTCGCCAGGTTCCTCGCCGCAATCGCTCTGCTGGCTGTGGGTTTCGCCGCCATCCGGGACGCGAGCGATACCAAGGCCTCCGTGGCCCTGGTCCTCACCTACGGGCTGCTCGTGCTCGCCAGCCTTGCCGCGCTGATCTCGCGCTTCCGCGACGGAGCGTCACTCGGCTACGCGATCGTCGGATGGGCCGTCTTTCTCCCGATCTTCGTCCTCGCGAAGGCGGATCAGCCGTTGCCCACCGCCTGGGCCGTTGAACGGATGGTGGCCGGAATCCTGCCAACACCGAAGCCGCCTACGGGGGTCGGTCTCTACCGTTGGGGGCCGGCCTGGGGAGGTCAGGACTCGATCGAAAATCCCATCCCCGATGGCATGGTCTCGCTGGGCCCGAATGGAATGAGCGGGCTGGGCGCCGTGTATAACGGTATCAGACCCCGCAGAGACCCCGCGTTCGAACAGGCGATTCGCGCCTACAATATTCAGTTCGGCCACGCGGTTTTCATCGGCAGCTGCCTCGTTTGCTTCTGCTTCGCGACCCTCGGGGCGGTGATCGGCCAATATCTCTCCCAGCGCGAGCGAAGCGAGACCCATCGCCACGGCACACCGACCGTGGTTGGGCGTCCCTCTCCTTCGATACCCGAGGGATAAGCCATGCCTCTGAACTTGCTCTTCATCGGCGACGTGGTGGGCTCTCCCGGTCGAAAGATCGTCGCCCAGGTGCTGCCTCGCATTATCCCTCGCTGGAACATCGGCCTGGTCGTTTGCAACGCCGAGAACGCCGCGGGAGGCTCCGGACTGACGATCAACTGCCACGAAGAACTGGTCGATGCCGGCGTGGATGTCTTCACGCTGGGCGATCACGTCTATCGCAAGGACGAAGTGTTTACCCTGTTCGATCGCGACGATCGCCTCTGCCGTCCCGCCAATTTCCCCGAGGATTCCCCCGGCGCCGAATCGGCGGTCGTTGAGGCGAAGGACGGGACTTCAGTCGGTGTATTCACGCTCCTCGGTCGAACGTTCATGCGCCCGGTCGATGACCCCTTTCGTGCGGCCGATCGGGTCCTGGAACGCCTGGGCGCGTCGGCGAAAGTCATCCTCGTCGATATCCATGCCGAGGCGACCAGCGATAAACAACTCCTCGGCCGTTACCTGGATGGCCGGGTCTCCGCTGTGCTCGGAACCCACACCCACGTCGCGACCGCCGACGAGCAAGTCTTGCCGCGAGGCACGGCCTATCAGACCGACGTCGGCATGACGGGTCCGTACGACTCCATCCTCGGCCGCCGATACGACCGGGTGCTGGCGTCAACGCTTTCGCATGTGCCCTGTCATTTCGACGTGGCCACCGGAGATCCTCGACTCTGTGGCGCCCTGGTCGAAGTCGATCCAGTGACCGGGCGAGCCCTGAGTATCCGTCGGGTTTCCATCGATGGCGAGGAGGCGAGGCGACTCATGACCGAAGGAGGCGAGATCAGGTGAGCTTGTCCCTCCGCCTCAAATCAACCCTTCGATTCGCTCGACCCCGCGCTGCAACCCCCGTAGCGATGCGTTCGGGTCCTCGAAGACGATGCGATCGACGAAATGCCACTTCAGCCACCGACCGCCTCCGAGCAGTGAGCTGGACCGTTCGAAGGCCTCGATCAGCATCATTTCGGCCGAATCCAACGGCCGCACCCGCGCGTAAGCCGCCAGTGCCTCACCGCGCAGGACGCGATCCGGCTCGATCCAGTCCGCGATCAGGCGCGCCAGGTCGGCGGCAACCGTATCGATCCCCATCGCCCCGAAGTCGACGAGTCCCGTGAGCACGTCTCCGGTAAAGAGAAAGTGCTGGGGGCGTGCGTCTCGGATCACCGTTTGGACACGTGTCTTCGATCCCGCGAAGCGTGAGATTTCGGCGTCGATGCCTGGCGCGACCACGGACGCGAGGTCGAGCCATCGCAGGGCGAGTTCACGACGTGGATCGGGCGGGTGAGCCAGCACGACTTGTCTCCAGGAAGTACTATCGCCCCCGAGGAGTTTTCTTATCTCTCGCGAACGGTCCGCCAGACCCGGGCAGAACAATTTCACCTCGGACGGTCCCATGACCTGGTGAAAGGCGGCCAGGCCCGACATCGCGGCACGAACCTTCGCGATCGGTGGCGGCAACTTCAGGTCGGCCTCGCCGGGCATCCAGCGGCACACCTCCCAGAAGATTCCGTTCTCCGCCTGGAAGGTGGCACCATCAATCGCAGCGAAAGGGGCGGCGACAAAGTCGAGCCGATCGGCCCGCTTGAGCCAGCCATGGATCTGCGCCAGATGCGTTCGGGTAACGCCCGGCGGCCAGGCGCGAGCGACCGTCGGCCCAAGTTGAGAGCGGAAGCGCCAAAGCCTCGCACCGCTCAATCCACCCGCATTTCCGAGCGATTCGGGCGGTGTTAGGGGCCTGATTGCGGCCGGATATCTGCTCAGAACGGTAGCGAGTGAAGCAATCATGGCGAGGCGAGTTGCGCTTCCGGACAAGGAATTCCTGACTGATCGCGTAATGCTCGAAGCGCGGACATGATGCGCTCGGTCGCCTCGGCCAGATTGATGCGTTCCCGATCGTGACCGACATCGGGGCCCGTGAGGTCGGAGAGATCGATCGGCGGACCGAAGACGAGCCTGGCGCGTGACGGAGTGGTCAGCGATGCGCCGATCTCGTTCGTCGGCGGTGTTCCTCGAATATACGCCGGGATGACCGGAACCCCGGAACGAAGGGCGATGAACGCCGCTCCGGGCTTGGCGTCGAGGAACTCTCTCCCGGAGGTGGGATTGATCCGGCCTTCCGGGAAGATCGGCAGGACGCGGCCCTCCTTCAAGACGCGGAGGGCTGTGCGGATTGCCGTCTGATCGCGTCCGTCACGCTTCACGGGTATGCAGCCGATGGCGACACAGAAGGGATGGTAAACCCAGTAGTCGTAAAACTCTTGCGCGACCATGAAGCCGAGCACCCGCCTGGTTCCGCACTGAAGGATCAGGTGATCGATTCCGCAGGTATGATTCGCGACCAGGATGGCCGGTCCCGTGTCCGGCAACGGCGGTTCGTTCTCGACCTGAAGTTGATGCCAGACGCCGCAATAGAGTTGATTGATCCACCAGAGGGGTCGCAAGTGAAGCGGCATTTCCGGCTTCGGCGCGGACCAGATCCGAAAAATCATCCGCAGGTGGCTCCTGAGCCGCTGGTAGTTTCGGCCCTCCAACCTGGGCTGGCGCCCGGGCAGTACCAGCCGGGGCAGAAGGAGCAAGAGCACCGATCCGGCTATCAGAGCAAAGGGAGACATCAGCGTCCTGGTTCTTGAGGCTGGGGGCTCGAACGCGTCAAGCGACCATTTCAGCAGGACGGCCCCCTCGATACTAGATCGTGCCGCCGTACTTGCATGGTACACCGCGCAAGGCGATAATCTGTGAAAAGCGCATCAAGATCGCCCCGTTTTTCCTGTGTGACCCACAACTTCCATCGGGGGAACCGCGATGAGTCAAGACGCGGACGAACCCCTGCCGCCCCGACGAGCCCGGCCTCCGGCACAGCCGGACCCCAACGGCCGACCGCGCCCGAAATCGAAGCGCAAGCCCGATCCGTCGTCGGGTCGACCGACCGACCCCGACCAGGGCGCCTCCACGTTCAGCCCGCGTCCGGGTCGCACCACCGAGCCTGGCGGACCAGCGATCGGGGCATCCTCGACCTTTCAAGCCAATCCGCAGCGAGCCGGTGGGAAGTCCAAGTCCGCGACAACTCGCGAGCCCGTCCCCGTTTCTGGCGGACCCGGTTGGTTCGAGCGCGTCCTCTTCGGCCGCGTCAGCACGACGCATCGCGCCATGTTCTGCCGTCAATTCGGCGCGTATCTCGATGCCGGAGTCGACCTCCTGAAGTCGCTCGACAGCTTGCGAACCCAGTTCGAGCGATCGGCCATGGGGCCGGTGATCGGCCGGATCGCGCAAGGCGTCCGTCAGGGCGAGAGCCTCACCGACGCGATGGAGCGTGAGCCTCAGGCCTTCGACGCCCAGTTCCTCGCGATGATGACCGTGGCCGAAGCTCGGGGCGGCGTGCCCGAGACGCTCAAGATGATGGCCGCCAGCTACGAGGCCAAGCAACGGCTGATCCGCCAGGCCCGGTCGGCGATGATCTACCCGATCGCGGTGCTCTCAATCGCCTTTGGCGTCGGGATGCTCCTCACCATCTTCATCCTGCCGGGCCTCGTCTCGATCCTGGAAGACGCGATTCGAGACAAGCCGATCGACCTGCCGTTGCCGACGAGGATCTTGATCGGCATCAACACGTTCATGCTCAAGATGGGCTGGTTGGTGCTCCCCCTCGGAGTTGCCGGTTCGATCTTCGGCCTGTTCTGGCTCTACCGGCGTCCGCGGGGCAAAGCGTTCCTCGACGAGATCCTCATGCGCCTGCCCGTACTGGGCAAACTCACGAAGATGATCGATACAACTCGCTTTGCAAGAACGCTTTCCGTCCTACTAGAGGCGGGTGTCAATATTGGCGACTCCCTCGCCTTGACCGCCTCAACGCTCCACCTTGTTCCGTTTCGACGCGCGGTCACCGGCTCTCGCGAGGCGGTGATGGAGGGCTCGGAATTGTCCGAGGCCCTCCTGGCCTCACACCGGTTCTCGTCCGATGTGATCGCGATCGTCAACTCCGGAGAGGAGACGGGGAAGCTGCCCGAAAGCCTCAAGCGGTTGGCCGACGACTACGAGGAGCGGGTTGAATTCATGGTGAAGAATCTGGGGAGCCTGATCCAACCGGTGATCTTCGTCTTCCTGGGCGGCATCGTCCTTTTCATCGCGCTAGCATTCTTCTCGGTTTATATTATGCTCTTGACCGGGATGTAAGCATCGGAAAGACTTCACCGGTCGTTCCCGAGAGAACGCGGGTATCCGCGCCGCATCTTCCTTGCTGGGGGCGCGTCTGATATCCTGGGGTGGGAACACTTCGGTCGGAGCATTGAAGTGAATGTCGTCTTGCGTGTCACCGCGGGGCCGCACGAGGGCAAGTCGTACGTGTTTGAGAGGCACGCCACGTTCGTCGTTGGCAGGTCCGCGTTGGTCCAGTTCCCGGTGCCAGACGACAAGTTTCTTTCCCGCGATCACTTCCTGATCGAGTTCAATCCCCCGGCCTGCTACCTCAAGGATATGGGGAGCACGAACGGGACCAAGCTCAACGGCCAGAAAGTGGATGGGGCGCGACTCAAGGACGGCGACCTGATCGAGGCCGGCAAGAGCGCCTTCCAGATCATCGTCCAGGACACCTGGAACGAGATCCCGCGCATCCGATGCCAGGCCTGCGGATGTGAGCCCGCCCTGGAAATCACGGTCGCGGTCGAACCGGGCGACAGGATCGTGAACTGGTTCTGCGACGCCTGCCGCGCGCACCGTCGCCGGTATCCCACGCCCCCGGAGGATTACTGGATCGAACGGAAGCTCGGCGGCGGAGGCATGGGCGAGGTCTACAAGGCGCGGAAGCTGAAAACGAAAGAGATCGTCGCGATCAAGATGATGATCCCCGAGGCGGCGGCGGGTGACCGCGCCCGGCATTATTTCCGTCGCGAGATGGACGTGCTTCGCCAGCTCCGGCACCCGAATATCGTCGAGTTTTTCGAGATGGTGGACGAATCCGGCCAGTTCCAGCTCATCATGGAGTATGTCGATGGGCTGAACGCCCGGCAGTTCGCGGAACTGTTCCCCGAAAAACGGCTCCCGATTCCGATCGCCGCCAGGATCGGCGTTCAGCTCCTGGCTGCGCTCGAACACGCGCACGAAAAGGGGTTTGTCCACCGGGATATCAAGCCCTCGAATCTGCTCGTGACCGGACCAAACGATCGGCCTAACATCAAGCTCTCGGACTTCGGACTCGCCAAGAGCTTCCGCGACGATGCCGGATTCTCCGGCCTCACGCACCAGGGCGACATCGGAGGGTCTTCTGGCTTCATCTCGCCCGACCACATCCGCGACTTTCGCGAGGTTCGCGAGCCGGGTGACCTCTACAGCGTGGGGGCCACCCTCTATTACTTGCTCACGAACCGCTACCCATTTCTCGATTTCGACCCGAACAAGGCCGCGGCCTACGCCATGATCCTCGAGCATCCCTCCGTTCCCCTGCGCGTGCATCGGCCGGATGCACCCGAGGGGCTCGACCGCCTGCTCCGCAAGAGCCTGGAGAAGCAGCCCCGCGATCGGTGGAAATCCGCTGCGGCAATGGGGCAGGCACTGAGCCGATTCCTGGAGGCGACCCCGTGAGCCGCCGTTTCAGAAGCAAGTCGGTCGATCGTTGGCTGAAAGGAACCCTCTCCAACGCTCAATTCCTCGGCCTTCATGATGAGGACCGTCACGAGATCCTTTTTCACGCTCACCGCTTCTTCGACGAAGGGCGAATTCCGGATGCCGAGCGGCTGTTCAACCTCGCTCTCCTGCTCTGGCCGGACTCGGCCGGTGCGACCCGAGGGCTGGGAGCCTGCCGCCAGTTCTCCGGTGATCTTGAGAGCGCAGTTGACTACTACGAGAAGACGCTCCATGTTCGTGGCCAAGATCCTCACGCAGTCACAAACCGCGCGGAATGCCTTCTGCTGCTCGGTCGGCTCGACGAGGCGCGTGCCGCCCTGGCGTTGGTTTCCACCAGCGAGCCAGCCCTGAGGGACCGAATCGAGCTTCTCCGAGGTTCAATGCCTGCCGAGTCGTGATGCGACCGACCACCTCCCGGGCTCTACTCAGGCAGCGGCTTGCCCTTGGTCTCCGGCGCGAAGGGGAGAGCGAGTAGCCCGATCACGAAGACGGAGCACATCATCACCCCTGCGTAACGCCGGGCATCGATCTCCCCGTGTTCCGCGATGAATCCGCTCGTGAGCCAGCCCAGCACCAGAGGGCCGGAGGCCGCGACCAATCGGCCGACGTTATAGCAGAACGAGGTGCCGGTGCTTCGCAGACGGGTCGGAAAAAGCTCGGGGAAATAGATGGCGTACCCGCCGAACAGAGTCAACTGGCAGAATCCCATGATGGGGATCATCCAGAAAAGTTGGTCGTACCGGTTGATGCTCCAGAAGGTCCAGGCCGTCGCCGACATGGCGAGAAGGAATGAGACGGCGAACGCCGGTCGGCGTCCCAACTTACCGGTAAACCGCGTGAACGCGTAAACGCCGAAGAATCCGCCAAGATTCTGGAACAAAGACGTCAGCCCCGCCAGGGTCGTCAATCGACCGTCGATGAGCTTGCTGCTCAGCCCTTGTGCTTCCAGGTCCTTCTTGAAGACCGCGCGGATCAGATCGAAGCTGAAAAATCCGATCCCCCACAAACCCACGACCCCCGAGAAGCCCAGGATCATTCCTACGATCGCGTTCTTCCGCCAGCGGGGGTCGCCGAATAATTCCGAGATCGACCCGAGCTTCTTGTCCGGCTCGGGCGAAATTTCGCCGGACCTGGCCACGGCCTTCCATCGCTCCGGCTCCTTCAATTTTCTCCGGATCAGAATGGCGAGCAGCGCCGGGAACGTGCCGACCAGAAACATGATCCGCCAGGCGCTCCAGTCGCCGCCGATCATGCCACTCTCTTGCATACGTCCCAGCAGGATCGCGATCAGTGCCGCGGTCATGTTGCCGATGGCGGACGAGGCCTGGAGCCATCCCAGCGCGTAAGGCCGCGCCCGGTCGGGCATGATCTCTGCCACCAGCGCGACGCCGACGGCGAACTCGCCACCGACGCCCAGTCCCGTGAGGAACCGGTACAAGGCGAAGTCCGCAAATCCGACCGAGAGGGCACTCAGGCCGGTGAAGATCGAGTACACGAGGATGGTGAGCAGCATCGTCTTCGCTCGCCCGACCTTGTCTCCCATTATGCCAAAAAAAAGTCCGCCGAGGGCCCAGCCGATCATGAAGATCGAAGTCGCGTACCCCCCGTACGTGCTGACCATCGCCCTGGCCACCGAGGGATCGAGCGACTTGGCCTTCAGCAGCTCCTCCATCGCGGGCTTGCGCGCGAGGTTGAAGAGTTGCTGGTCCATCGTATCGAACATCCAACCCAACGCCGCGACCATCAGGACGAACCAGTGGTAGCGCGTCAGGCCTCGATACCACGGCCCGCCATCAGGGTCGAGCGGGTTAACAGGCGTCGATTCAAAGTGCATGGATCACGGTTCCTCGGCAGGGTTCGCCCGGACGGAGTCCGATCAAACCATCCTTGTCGTCCCGCCGCAATCGTCCAGCGGGAAGATTCGGTGAGGATTTTCACTGCGGAGGTTTATTCGCCCACCGTTTCGAGTTCCGCCCGGATCACCTCTATCAGTGGCGCCAGCGTCTCCTCCCGGAAGTCGAACTCGATGCCGGCCCCCGCGAACAATTCGGGCAATGGCCGGGAACCACCCATGGCCAAACCCCGACGATAGGCCGAGATGGCCGAGGCGCGGTCGGTCAGGGAATTGCGCCACACCTGGAGGGCGCCGAGTTGGGCGATCCCGTATTCAATGTAGTAGAACGGGTACAGAAAAATGTGCAACTGACGATGCCAGCTACTCTCCCGGGCGTCTTCAAAGCCCGTCCAGTCCACGATCCCTCCGAACCGATCCAGGATCGCGGCCCAGGCCGCGCGACGCTCCTCGCGAGTGTGGCCGGGATGGTCGTACACCCAGTGCTGGAAGGCGTCCACCGTGGCGATCCAGGGCAGGATCAGCACGATGCCTTCGAGCAACTGGCGATACGACCGATCGGCGTCCGCCTTCTCGTAAAACATGTCGAGGTCTTTCGCCCCGAGCAGCTCCATGCTCATCGAGGCGACTTCACAGAATTCGATGGGCGCTTCCCTATAGGCCGCGAGAGCCTCACCGCGCGACGCAAGGGCATGAAACGCGTGCCCGCCCTCATGGAGCAGGGTCCGGACGTCGCCGTCGATCCCGACCGCGTTCATGAAGATGAACGGCAGCCGGTCGTCCTCCAGGGTCGTCTGGTAGCCGCCGGGAGCCTTCCCCTTGCGATTCGCGAGATCGAGGAGGCCCTTGTCCCTCATGAAAGCGAACTGGTTGCCGAGTTCCGCGTCGACATCCTTGAAGATCGCCTCCGAGCCTTCCGCGAGCTTGTCGGCATCCGAGAACGGTCGCAGCGGCGGTCGTCCCAAGGGATCGACCGAGAGGTCCCACGGTCGCAACGAATCGACGCCGAGCCGGGTCTTTCTCTGTTCCTGAAGGGCACGCGCCAGGGGGACGACGACCCGGGCGATGGCGTCTTGAAACGCGACGGCCTGCTCGACCCCGTAATCGAATCGCTCGCGCATCCGGTAGGCATATCCGACGAATCCGTCGAACCCGGCCTCCCTGGCGACCTCGGCTCGCAGCGCGATCATCCGGTCGAACAGGTCGTCCAGCCTGTCGCGATCCTGCAATCTCCTCGCGGCCACGAGTTCCCAGGCCTCCTGGCGCAAAACGCGGTCGGTCTCTTCCAGGAATGGGGCCATCTGCGCCGGCGTGTATTCCTTGCCGCGAAACTCGACGGTCATCGCGCCGATGATCTTCTGATACTGTTGCTCCAGTTCCGAAAGCTCGGTCTCGCGAGGGATATTCGCCTCACGGAACAGGGCCAGCCGGTTTTCCTGGGCTCGGTCATAAACGAAATAGCGATCCTTCGACAATTCCGCCCGGAACGGGCTTTCCAGATAGAGCGTCCTGAGCGAGTTCAGGACCGGCTTGAGCTTCGGCTCGATTTCGCGGAGATATTCCAGGTGTGCCGCCTCTCGCGCGGGGTCATCGGTCTGACACGTATACGCGATATGCCGCTCGACCCCAACCTGCCCCACGGCCGCATTCAGCTCACCGCAATCAAAGAGCCACTGCTCCAGGTCGGCGGCCGAGTGAATCTGGCGAGCTTCGAGCTTCTGATACCACGGTTCGATCTTTTCCCAGGTCGAAAGGTCCACGTCCTTGGGCAGCCAGGTGCGAGGAAAGGTTTGCGGGACGTACTCAGTGGTCGTGCTCATCGCGATCAAGCCTCAATTCCGAGTTGCGGCGGGGGTGACTTCAAGATAGCCGCCAAGCCGACAGACTGCCAGCGGACCTAACTCGTCAGCCATCGCAACAAGAAGGGGAGCAACAGGACGGGCAGGGCGACGAACCCAGCCAAGCAAATCACAATGCCGGCGACCCACACACCTGCGTAGACAATGATGGCGAGAAAAACCAATCGGGCCAGCTTCACGAACCAGGCGGTTTGGCAAAACGATCGAGCCCAGAAACGGATCATCGCACGGAGTATCGGAAGTGTAACTCGGAAGGTTGCATGGAGGGACAAAGGAATCGTCACCAACACCCACCCGGAAAAGCCCAGGAAGGCGAAGAAATTGTCGCTGGGGGCACAGGCACAGGCGATCGAAACCACAAGAACAGCCGCGCCGAGGTGCCAGATTCGCAGGATTGGCTTCGGTCCAATGGAGGTCACGACCGCCCCCAGAGACGGCTTCGTTCGAGTGCTCTGTTGAACGAGCATGTTGGATTGAGTCTGCGATCAAGAATTGAACCCCAGAATCCACCCCGAGACGAAGATCAGGATGAGCAGGGACAGCAATACTCCCAGGACGATCACGAGTAGAGGGACGAAAACGATCGCAAATTCAATCCCTATCGGTAATATCCGTCCGAATAGGCCTTGGACACGATAGCCACCTCGTCTGAGTCGGACTCGACAGGATTCCAGGAATCGTTCCACGGGACCGAGGAGTACAAACAGTGACCCCACAAATCAGCCCGACCCGAAACCAATTTCGAGGCCAGCGCGAGAGCAAGCAGAGGACTGCCACACCCGCACTTGCGCCTGAGATATGCCAGATCCGCCAGCCGCCCCCTTCACTTCACCACCTTCTGTACCACCGCTAATCCGCACCAGAGCACGGCCCACATCGACGCACTACCGAAGCAAAGTACGCCGATCGTCGCCGCGAGTGCCTCGATCTGACCCAACCAGGAACGGGCCATCCCGAGCGCGCCGAAGGTGCGGAAGAGCAACATCAAGGAGGATGTGGCGAGGAAGATCAGGCAGAGGCCGGTGACGAAGATGGTGAGCGCCACCCGACCGACCTCGTCGCGGCAAAACGCCAGACACAGAGCCGTGAGGAACACGGCGAAGATCAGGTGCCAGAGCCTCATACGTGTTCCCGGGTCGGTCCCCCGTAGCCAGATGCCTTGACGCAGAGTAATTTATCGGTCGCCCTCACGGCTACGTCCCACGAATCGCAATGCGATCGCAAGATCCTCGCAGGAGCCTCTCCGATCATGGCCCAAGGCGCCACCCCCACCGTCTATCGCTTCTCGTTCGGCCCCTGGAACATCTCCACGGGTTCCGATCCGTTCGGACCTCCAGTCCGGAAGGAGGTCGAATACGCCGAGAAGATTCGATCCTACAAGAAACTCGGGTTCGACGCCGTCCAGTTTCACGATGACGACATCGTGCCCGACGATTGGAGCTGGCCGGAGAAACTCAAGGGGATCGCGTCCGTCAAGAATATGATCGAGGGCGAAGGTCTCTTCGCCGAGTTCGTCGCCCCGCGCCTGTGGGAAGATGCTCGCACGATCGACGGCGGATTCACCTCGAATTCCGAGAGCGACCGCAAGTACGCCCTCGATCGCGCCCGCCGCTCGGTGGATATCGCCCGCGAGATCGGCACCAAGAACATCGTCCTCTGGCTCGCTCGCGAGGGCTCATACATCCGCGAGGCCAAGGACGCGAAGGCCGCGATCGGCCGCCTCCTCGACGCCTTCAACGCGATCCTGGAGCACGACCCGGAGGCCCGCATCCTGGGCGAAGCGAAGCCGAACGAGCCGATGGACCAGGCGTATCTGCCCACCGTCGGTCACATGATCGGCCTGGCCTACAAGACGATCGACCCCAGCCGCGTCGGCGTCGTGATCGAGAGCGCCCACTCGATTCTCGCCGGTCTCGACCCCTCCGACGACATGGCGTACGCCCTATGGCACGACAAGCTCTGGAGCGTCCATCTCAACGACCAGAACGGCCTCAAGTACGACCAGGATAAGACCTTCGGCTCCGTCGATCTGCGCCGCGCTTTCGATCAGGTCTGGGTTCTCGAGAAGTCCGGTTTCGGGACCAAAGGCGAATGCGTCGGCCTGGACATCAAGGCCATGCGCACCACCGTCGTCGAGGATTCCACGCTTCACCTGGCGAATTCCAAGGCCATGTTCCTCCGCTTGCTCGATATCGTTCGCGGTGTTGACGAGGCCAAGGTCCAGGAACTGCGTTCGAAGCGCCAGTATGAGCAACTGGAGATGATGATCCTGACCGCGTTGACGGGCGGCTGAATCACGCAAAACGCCCTCTCCGGAATCCCGGCGATTTTCAGTCTCGGCGGGCGAACCCACCCGACAGAACGACCACGATCGTCGGCCTAATCGCGAATCGATTCTCCGACGATCGTGGAAATTTCCGACCGCAGGGCCGTCGGCGAGGGTGCGTTCGAGCCCGGGTAGACGCGACAGGTCAACACGATGACGAAGGTTTTCGTTTGGGGGTCAATCCAGACGCTTGTCCCGGTGAACCCCGTGTGCCCGTAGCTTGTCGGCCCGAAGATTCGGCCCCTCGGGGCACTGTAAGGCGTGTCGATATCCCACCCGAGCCCTCGCCTCTGTTTCGGAGGCGTGTCGCCCGGCGAAATCATGGAGTTCACGGTCTCGGGCCTGAGGATCCGGCGGCCGTCGAGCGCACGACCTCCTTCGAGGAACATCTGCGCGAGAACCGCGAGGTCGTCGGCCGTGCCGAAGAGCCCGGTGTGCCCGGCGATCCCCCCAAGCGCCCTGGCTCTGGGGTCGTGGACGACGCCCCGCAGCGAAGGACAATCCGGTCGACCGTCGGTCATGGCAATTCGAGGGTCGGCAACCTCGTCGATCGGACGGCGATATCGCCGCTGAACGAGGATCGGCAGGGGGAATCCACCCAGCCAGAGATAGGTCGCTCCCGGAGCGACGACCTCCTGCCACGTGAAGCGTCGGAACTTCGTATCAAAGAGCTTCAGTGCCCAGAAGAGATTGTCCGAGGCGAACTCATTCAGAGGCTTGCCGCTGACCCGTTCGACGATCCGGCCGAGAATGATGTAACCCACGTCGCTATAGACAAATCGCTCTCCCGGCATGGAGGCCAGGCCAATCCGGGACAGCCGTTCCCAGGCTGTCTGAGGCCCGTCGGCATAGTCGGCCAGCGGGTTGTCGGCGATCAGCCCCGAACGATGGCGCAAGAGCTGATCGACGGTGATCTCGCCCTTGCCGCGATTGTCGAACTCGGGCAAGAGCGTTCCCAATCGGTCGTCGAGCCTCAGTTTTCCTTGATCCACGAGGACCAGGATCGATGATGCGGTGGCCAGAGGCTTGGTCAGTGAGGCGAGGTCAAAGATCGTATCCCGAGTCATCGGTTGGTCGGCGACCGAATCGCCCCCCTTACGCTGCCCATAAGCCCTCGCCAGCGCGATCTTTCCTCGACGGCCGACCAGAACAACCGCACCCGGGAGCTTCTTCGCGCTGATCGCCCGATTCACGGCCGCATCAACCCGGTCGAGCGAGACCGGATCGAACCCGAGGTCCGCCGGCTTCGCCTCGGGAAGGCCCACTGCGGTCGCCGACTCGACCAGGACCGTAAGCACGAGGACCGCGGTAAGAAGCCTCAAGTGACTCGCTCCCGGAAGGTTTCCAGAGCCGAGATCCTGGCCCGCGATGCGATCAAGGGTCCGAGGTCATGGGAAACGTTCCCCTCGGTCCTGGCACTGACTCTAGGCCAACGTCGTTCCATGCACAACGCCGTCGGCGGCCGGACAGCCGGGAAAACCACCGCCCTCAAGTCGCCTCCCAGGATCGTCGACGACCGGATTTGGAGATTTATTGCGGCTCAACTCGCGATCGTATCTATCAGCGACCTCCGGATGCTTGCCGGTGAACTGCGTGATGGGATGGAAAGGGCTGCATTTCGCAAATCGCTGGACCATCGCGGGAATGAATTTCGATTCCTCGCAGGGGATTTTTATTGTGGCAAACCGGGTCGGGGGCCATCGATTGCACATCGATTCCAGGTCGATGGAGACCTCTTCTTTTGACCTCATCGGTTGAGTATACTGGCGAAATGAGGCAGTTCATGCCACACACGCTTACCGTGCTGAGCGTGCGTGTTTCGCCGTGTGCCGAGGCGTCGCGTGGTTTCTCGCCGCCCTGCCGTCAGTCGCCGTGATCTGATCCGACGTCTCCGGGACCAATCGCCCGGCGAGACGGCGTCTGTGGGTACGTCCAGCGGTTCGCATGATCTGTTGAAGGCGAGCCGGCCGGCGATGGGCTCGTTTTTTGAGGTGCGAATTCCCGCGAATACGCCTGCTGGCACGGAGCTGGCGTGCCGCGCTCTGGACCGGATCGACGAGTTGGAAGCGCAGCTCACAGTTTACCGTGACGATTCCGAGGTCAGCCGCCTCAACGCAAAGGCCCATCTCGGACCCATCAAGGTAGATCAAGGTCTGTTCGATCTGCTCCGCACGGCCGATGAGATCGGTCGCGAGACGCAGGGCGCTTACGACGTGACGGCCGGGGCGCTCTCGGCGGCGTGGGGATTCACGAGAGGTCCGAAGCGCGTCCCCGATTCCGAGACGTTGACCCGAGCCCGTGAGCGGACGGGGCGGCAGCATTTGCATCTTGATACCGCCGATTGCACCGTTGGGTTTGACCGGGAAGGCGTCGTGATCAATCTCGGGAGCATCGGAAAGGGGTACGCAATCGACGAGGCGGCGCGGGTCATCCGCGACCACTGGTGGCCGACTCCGGCGCTGATCCACGGGGGGCAGTCCAGCGTGTACGCTCTCGGCTCGCCGCCAGGTCTTCTCGCGGGTCGGTGGTCCGTCTCCCTGCGAAATCCATTCGATCCATCACGACCATTGGGTATCATACAACTTTGCAATCGCGCCCTGGGCACGTCCGGGGCCGCGTTTCAACAATTCGAGGATGGTGGCCGGATGTATGGCCATATCCTCGATCCTCGAACAGGTGAACCACCGGAACATGGCCCGGCCAGCGTCTCGGTGCTGGCGCCCTCGGCGGCTGAAGCCGATGCACTTTCGACGGCCTTTTATCTCATGGGGCCGGTGAAAGCCGCGGCGTTCCTGGCGAATCGGCCGGAGATCGGCGCGATTCTTGTGCTCGATGCCGAGGAAACCAGGCCACCGAGGATGATTCGCATCAATGTAAGTGACGAGGATTATCGTCCGGATCCGTCGGTTCGCCTCGCGATGTCGTCGCGCTGACCGCTCCGGTTCAACCTATCCCGCCGGGCCGATCCGGCGGGGCTCGCGAGAAGGAGACGTCCCCTGGCCGCTTCGAGACGCAACTATCCCGGCTTCTTCGGCGCCCTCTTCCTCGTGCTGCTACGCACGGCGATCGGCTGGCACTTCCTGTACGAGGGTGTCTATAAGATCAATACGACGGAGGCCCAGCGGGACTCCTGGGCCGGATCGGTGCTGACGAAGATCCTGCCCGCGCCGCACGACAAGGACAAGGACGTCGAGCCTCCGTTCTCCGCCGAAGGTTACCTGAGAAACGCGACAGGCCCCCTGGCCCCGCGATTCCGCGCGATGGTTCCGGACGTCAACAGCTTCGCGAAGCTCGAACGAGACTCCGGGGGTCTGCCCACCCGCTTGAAAGAGGGGTGGAAGCGAGAAATGGACCGCATTGCGAGCCACTTCCAGTTCACCGACGAACAGAGAGCCCTCGCCGAGAAGGAACTGGCCCGCTCGTCGGCGAAGATCGATGCCTGGTTCCTGGACCCGGAGAACGCCCAGAAGATCAAGAAGTACGATCGCGACGTCCGTCATGTCCGGGATGTCGAATCCTCGCCCGACTCGCTGCCGTATCAGCGCACCCAGGCGTACAAGGATCGGGCCGATGTCGAGAAGGCCCGCAAGGAGCTTGTCAACGCAATCGACGCGGACTTCGGCGCGCTGCGGGACGCCTGGTTGAAGCTTCCGACGGGAGATCAGCGGAAGGCGGCGGGATCGCTGACCACGCCGTGGACGCAGATCGATTGGATCAACGTCTCGACGATGTGGGGGCTCGCTCTTGTCGGCCTCTGCCTGATGCTCGGCCTGTTCACCCGCCTGGCGGCCCTCGGCGGCGCGGCCTATCTGCTGATGTTCTACCTCAGCATGCCCCCGTGGCCGGGTCTGCCCGTCGGCAAGGCGGCGGAGGGGCATTATCTTTATGTCAACAAGAACCTGATCGAGCTGATCGCCTGCCTCGCCATCGCCATGACCGCCAGCGGGCACTGGCTCGGGTTGGATGCCTTGCTGTTCGGCCGTTGGCGCAGGAGGCGATCGGAGGCCCAGGCTCCCACTTCGCCCGCGACCGAAGTTCCGCTCGGATCCGCCGTCCCGGTCGCCCAATCGGGTCGGAGCGGCCAGCCGACCCGTCATCCCAAGCGGTAGCGGATCCGAACACTACGCAAGGTCCGAACGAATTATCTTCATCAACCGCATCCGGAGCGAACCTCATGGCCCTTCTGACTCCCGAACAACGCACGCTCGGCCGCGAAAATGCCAATACGGCCCTGGGCGTGACCCGCCGCGACTTCCTGAAGGCTGCCGCCGTCGCGCCGGCGATGGGGGCGTTCTACTTCGGTTACACCGGCGTGGACAAGCCCGTGAGGGCCGCGATCATCGGCACCGGCGCCGAGGGTTGCAACGCGATGATCCACGAACACAATCGCGCCTTCATCGATTACATCGGCTTCTGCGACGCCCGGCCCAGCCATCAGAAACGGGCGATCGATGAGTTCACCAAGCACCCGGATTATCCCAAGGCCGATGTCGAGAAGCTGAAGAAGTACGACGATGTCGACAAGATGCTCGACGATCCGGACGTCGAGCTGGTCGTCATCGCGCTGCCGCTGTGGCTTCATGCTCCCGTCGCCATCAAGGCGATGCAGAAGGGCAAGCATGTTTTCTGTGAGAAGCTGATGGCGCATAACGTCGGCCAGTGCAAGGCGATGGTGACGACGGCTCACGACAAGAACCGCCTGCTTGCGATCGGCCACCAGCGGCACTATTCGGCCCTCTACGACAATGCCAACTACTTCGTCCAGAATGGCCACCTCGGCGAGATCCGCCACATCCGGGCGTCCTGGCACCGCAACCAGGCCGTACCGAGACTGGCGAAGGACAAGGCCGGGAACTACCAGTACGACCAGGCGGGGAACCCGGTCTACGTCCGCGACGATGCCGGCAATATCGTCTATTTCGACTCGTGGAAGCCGGCGATCCCGCCCGAGGATGTGAATGTCGATTTCAAGAAATATGGCTATAAGTCGGTCGACGAGCTGGTCCGTTGGCGGCTCTACAATCGCACCGGCGCCGGGCTGATGGCCGAGCTGGGCAGCCACCAGCTCGACGCCTGCTCGATCTTCCTGGGCAAGGTCCATCCGCTCGCCGTGACCGGCATCGGCGGCCAGTTCTTCTACACCGACGGGCGCGAGGTTGACGACCATGTGTTCGTGAACTTCGAGTTCCCCGGCAAGAGCGGCCCGACCGGCAAGGATCATGTGGTCGTCACCTACTCGTCGATCAACACCAACAAGTTCGACAAGTACGGCGAGACGGTGATGGGGACTCGGGGCACGATGATCGTCGAGGAGGAACGAGAGATCCTCTTCTACAAAGAGCCGGACCCGAATCCGTCGAAGTCGAGCGGGGCGGCCCTCCAGACGTCGATCACGGTCGAGAAGCCCCTCGGCGGCAAGCCGACCATCGAAGCCAGCCCCAGCGCAGCCGGCCCCACCGCCGCGGCGTCGCTCGGAACACTCGCACTCGATGCCCCTTCTCGGGGCTACCGCGAGGAGCTGGAGCACTTCGCGTACTGCATCCGCAACGGCAATAAGGACAACTACCACGAGACGACCGACGACAAGTTCCGGCCGCGATGCCGGGGTGAGGTCGCGCTGGCGGACGCCGTGATCGCGCTGACGAGCAACCTGGCCATGAGAGAGAAGCGGCGAATCGACTTCAAGGAATCGTGGTTCGACTGGAAATCCCCGGAGGTCCCCGACAAGTCGGAGGGGGATCTTGACATGGGTAAGAGCTGAGCGGGTCGCGTACGCCAGGTCAATCGCTCCAGGCCGACCGGGCTTGCGTGCCCGGTCGGCCTTGCCTTTTTTGCGGAATCGTCGAGAATGGCTCCAGGGCGACCGCCGGTCCCTGACTGTCGTCCCGCGCTCGAAGGGAGATCGTGCGCAGATGTCGAGTGTACCGATCGATTCGAACGAACATTCCCCCATCGATAAGCTGGGCGAGCATGTGTTCGACGCGGTCGCGGAAGTTGGCGACATCGCCCTCTTCTCCGCATCAACGCTGGGTTGGATGTTTCGGAAGTTGCCAAGGTGGTCCACCTTGGTCCCAAACTTCTACACCATCGGCGTTTCCAGCGTCCCGGTCGTTGCAATAACCGGTACGTTTATCGGCATGGTCCTCGCGGTCCAGGCCCATAGCCAGTTCGCGGCGATGGGGATGGAAACCCGCCTGGGGTCGGTGATCAATATCTCTCTGGTGAAGGAGCTTGGGCCAGTCCTGGCAGCAACCATGCTGGCCGGGCGTGTGGGTTCCTCGATGGCGGCGGAACTCGGCACCATGCGCGTGACCGAGCAGATCGACGCCCTGTCCGCGCTCGGCACCAATCCTGTCCGATATCTCGTCGTCCCGCGGTTCTTGGCCTGCGTCATGCTGATCCCGCTCCTCACGCTCATGGCCGACTTCATGGGCGTGATCGGCGGAGCCGTGATCAGCACCCAGGTGATGGGCGTGGACGCGTTCCACTACTGGCTTCACTCCCGGCGCTATGTCGGGAGCCTCGATTTGTTCGCCGGGGTCTTCAAGAGTCTCTTCTTCGGCGCGGCGATCGCCTTGATCAGTTGCCATCGAGGATTTCATTCCAAAGCCGGCGCGGAAGGCGTGGGCAAGGCGGCGACCGAGGCGTTTGTCTTCTCATTCATCGCCATCCTGTTCCTCGATTTTTGCATCGGTCTGGTCTGGAACGCCGTCTACTATTCGATCTGGCCGCAGAACACCGGGCTTTTATGAACGAGGGCGGAACGGCGAGGGGAGCAGATCGGCCCATCGTCGCGCTTCAGGGCGTGTCGATGCGGTTCCGCCATCAGTCCGTCCTTCGCGATATCAACCTGACCATCCCTCGCGGCCAGACCCTCTGCGTCATCGGGGAAAGCGGCTGCGGAAAAACGGTGATGCTCAAGTTGATCATCCGCCTCCTCAAGCCCACCAGGGGGACGGTCTCGTTCGACGGCCACGACCTGGCTGGCCTCAACGAGGCGGAATTGAATCGGACCCGCCTCCGGTTCGGATTCCTCTTTCAGGGAGCCGCCCTGTTCGACAGTCTCACCATCTTCGATAACGTCGCCTTCGGCCTGCGCGAGCACTCGCTCTACGACGAGGAAACACTCACGAAAATCGTCTCCGACCGCATCCACGAGGTCGGATTGCCGGACGGTCTGGAACACAAGAAGCCTGCCGAG
Source organism: Planctomycetota bacterium (assembly GCA_028291545.1). Classification (GTDB taxonomy): domain Bacteria; phylum Planctomycetota; class Planctomycetia; order Isosphaerales; family Isosphaeraceae; genus JAQGHR01. The sequence goes on from JAQGHR010000086.1 coordinate 123,776, forward strand.
CTCTCCGGCGGTCAACGAAAACGGGTCGGTCTCGCCCGCGCCCTGGCTCTCGATCCCGAGGTCATGCTGTACGACGAGCCGACCACGGGGCTCGACCCGATCATGACCGACGTCATCAACGAGTTGATCCTCCAAACCCAGCACACCAAGAAGGCCACCGGCATCGTCGTGACTCACGAGATGAAGACGGTCACGAAGGTCGCCGATCGCGTCGTCATGCTCTACCCCCTGGCACGCCTCGATCCCGATGAGTCCCAGATCATTTACGACGGCCCCGCCCAGGGACTCGAGGACCATCCGGACCCGCGCGTCCGCCAGTTCGTCCGTGGTGAAGCCGGCGAACGATTGAGAGAATTGGGGCAGCGTCGGTAGGAGTTGACGAGCGATCTCCCCCGAAACATCTGCGCGGGCCGCGAACTGCGAATTGCCGGAGGTAAGCCATGAACGAACGCGTGATGCAGTTTCGAATCGGGATGTTCGTGATCGTGGCGGGACTCGTCCTGACGATGCTCGTCGTCTGGTTCGGCGAGAGCCCGTCGCTATTCCGCTCTCAGTCGTACGTGACGGTGCACTACTCGGAAGCCCCCGGCGTGAGTGAAGGCATCCCGGTTCGCAAGAGCGGCATCCGCGTCGGGGAAGTTACGGCGATCCGGTTCGACGATCGGCCAGGTCAGCCGGACGGTGTGCTCGTCACCCTTGCGCTCGACAAGAAATTCAAGATTCGCGCCGGCTCCATCCCCAGGATTTCCCGCGCCCTCATCGGCGACGTCACCATTGATTTCATGCCCGGCGCCGGTGATGGCCCACTGCCCACGAGCGATCGTCGGGCCAGTGCCCCGCTGATTGAAGGTGCGGTCGCTCCGGATCCCGCGAACGCCCTTGCGTCGGCAACCGAGGCGTTCCAGAACGTCAAGGGGACACTTGAATCGATCGACCAGGCGGCCAAGGGCATCGCCGGGATCTCCAAGAAGGCGGAAAAACTCGATGAATTCCTGACTTCCTTCCGCGACATGGGATTGAAGGTCGGGGTTCTGGCCGATGACCTCTTGAAGATGACCAGGGCCGCGGGCGGCGACCTCCCGGGGGCGTTGACAAACATGCGTGTCCTGACCGACAAGCTCAATACCACACTCGACGACAAAACACGCGCCGATTTTCAGGCATCCGTCGGCCAACTCGCCTCGAGCACATCGAAGCTCGACAAGATCCTCAGCGACGTCCAGCCCCTGGCGCTTGATCTCGGCCAGGAACCAGGCCGAAAGCCCGCCACGACGATGGGCCAAGCCCTCATGAGGTTCAACCGCATGACCTACGACTTAAGTCTCTTGACCACTCAGATCGGCGACGGTCGCGGGCGATTGAACATGAATGGGACACTGCAGAAGCTGGTGAGCACCGCCGAGTTGTACGATAATTTCAACCGCATAGCCCTCTCGGCCCGCGACGTGATGGGCAGCGCTAAAACGGCGATGGGCCATATCAATCGTTTCGCCGAACGGATCGCCAACGATCCGGGCACCCTGAGTCGCGGTATGCTTCAACGGCAATAGTCCGAGTGACACGCAGTCAACTGCATGCACGTGAAAGGCGTACGCCAATTCCAATCGCCTTGTCACACCTCTCGATCAACGACCCGCCCCGCTTCTCGACCGCCTCCCGATCAGGAGTGTGCGTTCTGTTCGCTTCGGGGCCTTATTCGCCCCGGCGAGTGCCGTGTCTTTGTCCGTCTTCGAAGAATCCAGTCCCGGCTCGAACGGTGACGATCCGGGCAGAGGTGCCGGGAGATCACTGGGAGGGATATAAGGTATCCCCGGAACTGCCTCCCCCGGTCCCAGGCTGTCGGGCACGCTAAGAGTCGCTCCACGCCGCTGAAACAGGATCGGCTCGCCAGGAGTCGATCCGAATTGAGCGATCGACGGGTCACATGCCGAGCACGAGCCCTCGCAATTCTTGCCGAGTGCCCTCAGGGCTTTCCGGGCTTGAATCCGGGTGCATAGATCCTTGTCATTTCTCGCGGTATGACTCAACGCCTCGTGAACTTCTGGCAGGCATGGAGCGAGCTTCTTGAGCGACTCCGCCGCTTCCTCGCGAACTTCGTCGTTACAATCGCGAAGCATGGCCGCGACCAGGGCGTGTACAATCTCGGGATGACACTTCCAGTCGAATTTCGCCAGACGGTGAGCTGCATTATCCCGATCCCTCCAGCGAGGAGCGACCTGAAGCGTCGTGATGTCACGCGTCAGGGTGAGGTTCTCAACGCCGCAACTGTCGCAGCAACCGACTTGGCTCTCGCGGTGACCGCCAGATCCGACCGCAACCTGAGAGACGAGAAGCGCGATGCAAAGCGTTGTGCTCATCTTAGCTCGCCATGAGGCCGCAACTTATCGAGGGAGGGAGCTCGGTCCCGACTCACCAGCATAACCCCTAGATTCCCTAGAGCAAATTTTACGACGCATTTTCTCAAGTTATGCGAGATCTCGGACGACAGCATGGTCACTGGTGGATTTTTTTCCCTGTTTCGCCCTGGAACCGTAATCGCGGTCCTCGCCCTCTCACTGGTCCTGGCCGCCTGGGCGCCAGGGATTGCGCTCGTCACCTTGCTGATCGCCTCGTGGTCCCTGGTGCGGGCCTGGAAGGGTTCGAAGGGCTTGACCCTCCGGCCGGCGATCGTTTGGGGATTCCTTGCGGTGGGCCTCGGAATCACGGCCCAGGTTCTGGGCTGGAGTGAGCCGCTCCAGAGCGGTCGGCCCGTGGCTGGACACTGGGCCTATCTCTCCAGCCTCGCGGTGCTCGCGGCCTTGATCTCGGTTCTCGGGGCAAGAACGCCCGGCGGGGGAGCTTGGGCCATCCTGATGGGTCTGCTGGTCGTGGTCTTCCTGCTTCCCTGGCTGGAAGGTTCCGGCCTGGCAAGAGGGGCGGGGGGAATGGATCGATTGCGGCTCGATCCGCCGTGGTCGATCTTTTTCGCGCTCCTGATTCTCGCTGGTGTGACAAATTACCTACCGACTCGCTTTGGCCTGTCGGCCGGATTCGTGGGCGCATCGCTGATTGTCGAGTTGCTCGGCCTCGTCCAGTCGGACTGGCCACCCGCCAGGCGGGCGGTGGTCTGGTCGCTGAGCCCATTGCTCCTCGCCCTTGGGCTCATCCTTGCGCTCCATGGGGCAGCCAGACCGTTGACGCCCGACGAGCCCCTGACGCGACTGTGGCTCTGGTTCCGGGACCACTGGGGAGTGGTGTGGGCACTCAGGGTCCGCGAACGCTTCAATCGGACGGCGGAATCGGCGGGCTGGGGCGTCCGCCTGGGCTGGCAGGGTCCGGTGTGGCTGGATGCCGACGAACCCCGAGAAATCCCCGAGACGGCCGAGCGGACTCTGGCCACGCTGCTCAGACGATTCGCCGACTCGACTCGAATTGAGCAGGCCTCGCGAGACGAAGCCGCCGGGGCTTGTCCCGCCAATGAGCTTGACGGATGATGGACGTAGACTCATACCGGAACCGAATCAGGCCCGACAGACGTGGAGGGAGGAGCCGTTGGAAAGGAATAGCGCCGCCACAACCGCGTCGGTCATCCTCGCCGTGCTAGGGACGATCGCAGCGCTCTATTTCTTGAAAGTGATCCTCGTCCCGGTCGTCCTCGCGTTGCTGGTGGCGTGCGTCCTTTCTCCGTTCACGCGGTTGATCCGGCGGATCCTTCCCCTCGGAGCCACGGGCGCGGCGGTTGTATTGTTTCTGCTGCTCACCATGGTCGGGCTCTACCTCTCGACGCTCGCGGCCGAGAGCCTGATGAAAGCAACGACCACGCTGCCGGCGGACGCCGACAACCTCTCGCACATGCTGAGCGACCGCGTCAAGGATCTCGCGAGCGACATGCCCTACCTGCGTGGTGTCCTGCCCGAGGCGGGTACGATCGACCTCCTTGGCGACCGTAATCGAGCCTTCTTGATCGCGACGTTGAGCGATCGGCTCGGCGATCTCTCGGGGGTCGTCGTGCAGGGCCTGATTGTGATGGTGCTCGCGCTCTTCTTCCTCATCGAGAGCGAGATGCTGGCGCAGAAGCTCGTCCGCTTTTTCGCCCCGTCGCAGGGCGACGCGCACCCGGCGGAAAGAGCCTTGCAGGATCTCGTCCACCAGATCCGTTCCTACTTGATCGCGAGAACCCTGATCAATATCGGGCTGGGGCTGGTGTTCGCCCTCGCGCTCTGGATTCTTGGGCTCCGCTATTACCTTGCACAAGGGGCGCTGGTCGCGTTCACGAACTTTGTTCCGTATGTCGGGCAGGTTCTGGGAGGTGCGGTCCCGGTCCTGGGGACGATCTTGCAGGGAAAACAATTCGGAGACGCCCTGATCGTGGCCGCCGTCTACATCGGCCTCCTCGGTGTCGAAGGCTACATCGTCACGCCGTATGTCCTTGGCCGATCGCTCGACCTAAACGGTACGACCGTGCTGATCGCCTGCCTGTTCTGGGGCTTCCTTTGGGGATTGGTGGGCCTCGTCCTCGCCATGCCGTTCGCCGTCTGCATGAAGCTGGTCTTTCAACAGGTGCCCTCACTCCACCGTTGGGCCGATCTGATGAGCCAGACCTGGGTTCCCCCGACGAGCTTCTCGGTACTTGAGCCAGACATGGCAGCCGGGACGACGAACGGCTCGCTGCCGGCAAAGCCAATGGCAAATGCGATTTCCGAAGAATTCGAGCGGGGTCAGGAAGTGGCCGGTGAGAGCAGTTTCAGTGCGTGACTTGACCACCCGAGCCGATCCCCTAGGATGGGCTGAGACGAGGTCCAATTCCACCGAGAGGCTCGATGATCATGGACGTTACGCTTGAATATTGCGCGATGTGAGGCTATGAACCTCAGGCCGTCAGTTTGACGGCCAAGCTCTTGCCCCGGTTCAAACAGTCGATTCGCCACTACACGATGATCCCTTCCAAGGGCGGTTGCTTCGAGCTCCGCGTTGGCAAAACACTCCTCTATTCCAAGCTCGCGACGGGCCGTTTCCCCGATGAAGAGGCCATGATCGAGGCCGTTTCCAAGGCACTCAAAGCTTAGCGCTTCCCTCGGATCGCCCGGTCACAGAGCCCGCCTGGAAGCCGACTGAACGGAGATCCGATGTCGGGCCGTAAGAAGCGCTTGCTCGACTACGCCAACTGTGCCGGGTGAGCGGGCAAGCTGTCCCCCCTGGGGATCGCGCAGGTTCTGCGCGACTTGCCGCCGAGATCCGCCGACCCGAACCTGCTCGTGGGAACCGAGACGTCCGACGATGCCGGCGTCTACCTCCTCCCGGATGGCTCGGCCCTCGTTCAGACGCTCGATTTCTTCCCTCCGCTGGTCGATGACCCCTTCGTCTTCGGTCAGATCGCCGCGGCCAATGCGCTTTCGGATGTCTATGCGATGAACGGGCGACCGCTCACCGCCATGAATATCGTCGGCTTCCCGGACAACGAGCTTCCTCTCTCCATCCTCGCCGAGATCCTCCGAGGCGCCGCGGACCGCGTGACTCTGGCCGGAGCGGTCACCGTCGGCGGCCATTCGGTTCGTGATGGGGAGATCAAGTTCGGCCTCAGCGTGACGGGGATCGTCGATCCCAAGCAGATGACCACGAACGCATCCGCACGCGTCGGTGATGTTCTGGTCCTGACCAAACCCCTCGGCACGGCGTTCATCACGACGGCGAATAAGAAGGAGGAATGTCCGGAACAGCTACTCGCGGCCGCAATCGCGTCGATGATCGAGCTGAACGCGGTGGGTCGAGACGCCGCCCGAGCGACGAGCGACGTCCATGCCGTGACCGATGTAACCGGCTTCGGTCTGGCCGGCCACGCCTCGGAGATGGCGGACGCGGCGGGAGTGACGATCCGGCTGATCGCCGCCGATCTTCCCCGATTCGTGGGAATCGAACCGCTGCTCAACGCTCGTTACCATACCCGGGCGAGTCGATCGAATCGGGATTTCTTGCAAGGGAGGCTCGTGATTGAGGAAGGAGCCGAACCCGACGGCCTCGAGCTCGCGTTCGATGCACAGACCTCTGGTGGACTGTTGATCTCCGTGTCACCCGAGCATGCGGACGCCTTGACCTCGGCGCTTCGCAGCCGCAATGCCAGCGCGGCGTCGGTCGTCGGTCGTGTGGAGCCTCGAAGGGACGCGATCGCGGTGGTGATTGCTTAGCGTTCGGAAGACTGGTCCCGGCACACGTCTTCCAGGATGTGATCAAGGTTTCGTGACGGTCGATACCCCGTCAAGGAGCGAATCTTCGAGAGGTCGGGGACGCGACGCATCATGTCTTCAAAACCGGCCGTGTAGGCCTCACTGTACGGGACGAGGCGGATCGTACTCTTCGACCCCGTCACCTTGCGAATGCGCTCGGCCAAGCCGAGGATCGTTACCTCCTCGTCGTTGCCGATGTTGAAGACCTGGCCATAGGCTTTTGGCTCCCTCATCAGCCCGGCCAGGGCCGAGGTCACGTCGGCCACATGCGCGAAGCAACGCCGCTGCTCTCCGTCCCCATAAACCGTGATCGGCTCCCCCTTTAATCCTTGGGAAACAAACCGGGGAACGACCATCCCGTATCGCCCGGTTTGCCTCGGGCCGACGGTATTGAACAATCTCGCGACGACCACGGGAAGCCGAGCCTCGTGCCAGTGTGCGAGCGCCAGGAATTCGTCGAGTGCCTTGGCGCACGCGTAGGCCCATCGTCGCGTCGTGGTGGGCCCCATCACACAGTCGTCGCCCTCGGAAAACGGGATCTTCGTCCCCTTGCCGTAAACCTCGCTGGTCGACGTGAGCAGGACCGGACGGCGATAGCGGGCGCAGGCCTTCAGGACGTTGTCGGTCCCATTCACGATCGTCTCGATCGTCTTGACCGGCTCGTCCACGACGAGTTTCACACCCACGGCGCTTGCGAGGTGGTAGACCGAGGAGCACTCCAGCACGCATCGTTCCACGATTTCCGGGTCCGTCACGCTCGCCACGCGAAGTTCGAAGCCCGGCTTACCTTCCAGGTGGGCGACATTCTGAAAACGGCCGGTGCTCAGGTCATCCAGCACGAGGACGCGATGCCCGTCGAGGAGCAATCGCTCGACCAGATGGCTGCCGATAAAGCCCGCGCCGCCGGTTACCAGGGTGGTCATCGCGTCCGCCGTTCGATGGATCAATCTCCCGCCCCGACGGTGACCATCACCTGTTCGGCGTCTGCATCCTCGTAGAGAGCATCGAGGACGGGAAGATCTTCGGATTCGCTCATCTTCGGCCGGGTCGGGTCGCTCATCCCCTCGGGCCAGATATGGAAACCGCCTCGCCAGGGCGCTTCGATTTCCCACAGCCCCCAGATTCCACGCCCTTCGTTGTAGCCCTGATAGGAGACATCATGCAAGCCAACGTACGACTTGGTCCACCAGCAGCGGCCGTCCTCGGTCTGGAATCGGCCGCGAATCAGGAACGCGCCGACCCGGTCGCGACCGTCGCCGGTGACCTGCCCGTCCTTGAAAGTAAGAATCAATTCCATCGCGTGCCGGCCCGGCAAGTCCGGCTGAAGAAAGAATCCGGTCCAGGGCCCTGAAGGGAACCGGGCGTCCTCGGTCGGCGGGGTGATTTCGGGTCGTTCCATGGCATCAATCCTCCAACGTCACATTCCAGTACGCCTCGCTCAGGACGCGAGACCAGCTCTCGATGCGAATCCCGGACGAGCCATAATGCGGCTTCCATGCCGGCCGATGCGGGATCTTTCGCAGCTTCATTCTCGCTTGTTCCGGCGTGCGATTGGCCTTCCTCGCATTGCAGGCAACGCACGCAAGGACGCAATTCTCCCAGGTGGAGAGCCCGCCCTGAGCGCGAGGGAGGACATGATCGATCGTCAATTCCGAAGAACCTGGTCGAACCCCGCAATACTGGCAAGTCGAATGATCCCTCTTGAACAGGTTGCGTCGACTGAACGTGACAGCCTCTTCGCGGGGGCGGTCGAAATGTCGTAACGTCAGGATCTCCGGCACGCGCATGCGAAAGGTCACGGCCTGGAGGAACGGTTCACCCTCGCGAGGCCGAAGCGCCGACCAATCGGCCCAGGTATAGAGCCGGTAATCGTCGGGATCGACGACATGGGCCGAGTCGTTCCAGAGCATGGTCAACGCGCGAGCGACGGTCGCCACGTTGACCGGCTGCCAGTTACGGTTCAGGACCAGAGTTGGCCGGTTCAAGACGGAAACGGACATCGCGTCGGAGCCTCCCCTGCTGGAGTGCCGTCCAATCGTCGAATCCCAGGTTGTTCCATTAAACCAGAACGGGATAGGCCAGGGCAAATTGAACTGAAAATCGTGCCTCCTGAATCGGTCTCATTCCCCGGGCGAGAGGTTCTCGACGGTTGATTCGTTATACTGCATCCCTCCGATCCAGAACGAAATCGCCCGAGAATCGCCATGCACGCCGAGATCATCGCCGTCGGGTCCGAACTGGTCAGTGGTCAGAAGCTCGATACCAACTCGCAATGGCTGAGCCTGAAGCTCGGAGACCTGGGCATCCCCACGCATTTCCATACGACGCTGGGCGACGATCTTGACGAGAACATCGAGGCGTTTCGGGTCGCGAAATCCCGGGCGGGCCTGGTCATCGTCACCGGCGGCCTCGGGCCGACCCAGGACGACTTGACCCGCGAGGCTCTCGCTCGTTCCGCGGATCAAGCGTTGGTTGAAGACGCGCAGGCGCTCGCCGCCATCGAAGCATTCTTCGCTCGACGCAACCGGACCATGACACCTCGCAATCGCGTCCAGGCTCTTCAACCGGAAGGGGCCGAGCCGATCGCGAATCCGGTCGGGACGGCACCCGGAATCTGGATGAAGACGGGAGGCACCATCTTCGCATGCCTCCCGGGCGTGCCGTCCGAGATGAAGGTGATGTTCGATGGGGAGGTCGTCCCACGCCTCAAGGCCGCGAACCTCGTCGGACGCGTGATCGTCCACCGCGTGATCAACCTCTTCGGAAAGGGAGAATCGGACATCGAAGCCGAGGCTCTCGAACTGACGGCCCGGGGGCGACTTCCGGAAGTCGGCATCACGGCGAGCGATGCGACCATCAGCTTTCGCATCTCGTCCCAAGGCGCGAACGAGGAGGAGGCTCGTCTTGGCTGTGAGGCAACCGCAGATCTCATCTACGATCGATTCGGCGACCTGATCGTCGGCGAGGGGAGCGAGGACGTCGCGCATGGGCTGGTTTCTCGACTCCGATCCCTCGGCCTCACGCTCGCGGTGGCCGAATCCTGCACGGGCGGACTCGTCGCGGAACGGCTCACGCGAATTCCGGGAGTCAGCGACGTCTTTCAGGGCGGGGTCGTCAGCTATGCCAACACCGTCAAGATCGCAAGCCTCGGAGTACCGGCCGACCTCCTCGAACGCTTCGGCGCGGTCAGTCCCCAGGTGGCCGAAGCCATGGCACGAGGCGTCCAGGAACGGTTGAGGGCGGACCTCGGCATCTCCATCACCGGGATCGCCGGTCCCGGTGGCGGCTCGCCGGAAAAGCCCGTCGGCCTCGTCTATATCGGTCTCGCCACCAGGGGCGGCGTGCAATCCAGGAAGCTGGAACTCGGACCGGAGCAACCTCGCGAGATCATCCGTTCGCGCGCGGCCAAGCACGCCATGAATTTCGCGAGGTTGCACCTCTCCAGATGATCGCGAATCCGAAGGGGCGGAAGCTGCCCCGGGTCGCGTTATTTCTTTGGATCGGCTTCGCTTGCCGGAGTCTGCGGCCCGCCGACGGGCTTGAGGACGATGATCTCGCTGGCTTTGCCCTTGCGGGCGTTCACGAAAACAAAGAGGCCCGGCTTCAGGTCGGTGACGCCGATCTTCGGGGCCTTCTCGTCGCGCGGCCGCCTCTTCACCTCGGAGGATTCGGGCGACCCGTCCTTCTTCTCGGCGCCCTGAACGGTGCGCGAGCCTTCGTTGGTCTCGTCCGTCGAGGCCCGGTAGCGAAGGATCACGCGAGAGTCGGGACCGACTTCGGCGATGATGGTGGATTCCGGAGCCAGCGGCTGCCCCTGCGTCGCGACCGAATTCTCGCCTTTCTTTGCATCGGTCTTGCCGCTGACGGTCGCCTGGTCCCGGGCATAGTCTCGCCAGACTGCGGCCGTGTTGATCGTCAGCTTGACCTTACGGTTCGCCTTGCGATCCGATTTCTTGTCCTTGTTCGAAGACTCGTCCACGGGCTCGACGCGGACGATCACGCCTTCCCCCTTCTGGACACGGTCGGCCTCCGTCTTCTTGGTTTTTCCTTCCTGGGCCAGAAGGATCGTCGAAGATGAGACGGTAACGACCAACATCATGGCGACCGTGCGCCATCGCGAGGGGGAAATCATGGACGAGACTCCTCGGGAGGAAATGTACGAACCGCATCACCGAGGAATTACCGGCAATTTCGGGGCCGAGACCTGAGACGCATGATCGTGGGCCGTCCATAAGAGCGCGGCCGCCGGATGGTCGCGGCGGAGCGACGTTGTCGCCAGGTCGAGCGATTCGGTCCTCCTCGGCTGGGGAGACGAAGCGGCGTCCTCGAGGTGTTTGGCGAAGGCACGCGTCGGGCCGTCCCCTCCCGCCGCCTGTCTCAGGGCCAGGCTGGCCGCGGGGATATCGTCCGCCGATCCCGCGACGGCCAGGGCGAATTGGGCCCATAGGGCCACGAAAGGATCGTGGTGACGAGCGAGATCGCGAATCGGCACGAGATCGGGCGCGCCCCCCTCTCCCGCTGAGTAAGCCAGCGGCCGCGCCAGCAGCATGCGCAGCCAGTCAGGCCAGCCTTCGCTCTTCGCGACGGCCAGCCCGTAGGCCCGTGAATCCACCTGGGTGGATTCGCTCGACAGGGACTCCGCAAGAACATACCGGGCCAGATCCGGAGGCGTCTTGCTGATCGCGAGATCCCATTTCTGACGGTCGGTCACGCGAGGGTCGCGCGCGAGCCGGATCGCCGCATCGATCCGCTTCGCTTCTGAGGCTTTCGCGTCGTTGAGCACGTAGACATCAGCCCAGATCGATCGCATCGACCACACGCCAAACGCGAACCAGGCGATGAGGGCAACCAGGACCGCAAGCCCGGCCGAGCCGAGGTAGAGCAAGCCGCCGTACTTTTCCAGTTGCGTCTTGCGCGGCGGGTCGGGGGTGATGATCGGGAGTTCGGGGAACTTGGTCATCGCGGCCCTCTCCAGAGATTCCGAACCAGGCGACGCTGAGCAAATTGTACGGACTGGAGATCAAATTCCGTTGCGAGTCGTGCAGAATTCTGAAATCCTCGTGACCGCCCCACGAATCGCTTGGTGAGATGGGGCTGGTCGAGACCTCGGGGGCTTTCATCCATGATGTTCATCGGCTTCTTCAAGGGTCAACCGACGGAGTACGTCCTCAAGTATTCGAGCGGTCGACTCGCGCGTGAAGGGGCGGGTCTCGCGTTCTATTACCTGAAGCACAATACTCAGGTTGTCGCCGTGCCCACGAGCAGCATGGATGCTAATTTCGTCTTCAATGAGGTCACGAATAACTTCCAGGCCGTCACCATTCAGGGCCAGTTCACCTATCGAATCCACAGCCCGAAACAGGCGGCCGCGCTCCTCAATTTCGGGCTCGATCCGAAGACGCGCGGTTATCTCTCGAACGATCCCAATCGGCTGGCCCAGCGAATCACGAACATCATCCAGATGGAGACCCGGGGCGAATTGCAGAAGCGCTCGCTGGAGCAAGCCCTCGGCCAGTACGAGACGATCGCCGCGAACGTCCAGCGCCGGATCAAGGAAGGGCAACTCCTGGAATCCCTCGGCGTGGATCTCCTGAGCGTGTATTTCGTCTCGGCCAAACCCACGCCCGAGGTGGGCCAGGCGCTCGAGGCCGAATACCGGGAGACGCTCCTCCGTAAGGCCGATGAAGCCATCTACGCCCGGCGGGCCGCGGCCGTGGAAGAGGAGCGGAAGATCAAGGAAAATGAGCTGAATACCGACATCACGCTCGAAGAACAGCGCCGCCGTCTGATCGATCTCCAGGGCGAGAACGAGCTTCGCGAGGCCGAGAATCGGGGCAAAGCGCTGGAGCAGGAGGCTCGGTACAAGGTCGAAGCCAAGAAGATGGAGCTCGCGCTCTACGGCAGCCTCGGGCCTCGTTCGATTCTGGCGCTCGCGATGAACGAGCTGGGGCAAAACGCGGGGCGGGTCGGCAACCTCACGATCACGTCGGAGATGCTCTCGTCGTTGCTGAACGGCACGTCCGACGGGGACACCTCCACCGCGACGAGGGACTGAGCCGCCATGCCGGTCTACGACAAGATCGTCGTTGTGACGAAGAAGACTTTCCTTGAGGAACTGGTCGAGCGATTCAATACGCGCGATCAGGCCCGTTTCTACATCGAACATATGGGCGGCGATTTCTCGGAGTACGAGGCCGCCCACGAGGCCTACCAGGCCGCGGTCGCCCTCCTGAAAAAAGCGATGCCACGCGGGGTTCGGACGCACTGGATCGATCGAGGATTCCTGCCGACCTTTCTGTTCGGCTCGAACGATCTGGTCGTCACCGTCGGACCCGACGGTCTGGTAGTGAACACGGCAAAGTATCTCGATGGACAGCCCCTGCTCGCCTTCAATCCTGACCCGAGCCGGATCGATGGTGTGCTGATCCCGTTCCCCGTCAGTTCGGCATCGCCGGTCCTCGCCTCCGCGATTGAGGACGCGTACCCCAAGCGCACAATCACCATGGCGAAGGCGACGCTAAACGACGGACGGTCGATTCTGGCCGTCAATGACCTCTTCATTGGCCAGAAGACGCATGTCTCCGCGCGATACCTGCTCAAGCACGATGGCCGGGAGGAAGCCCAGTCCTCCTCCGGCATTATCGTCTCGACCGGGGCGGGCTCGACCGGCTGGTATCGATCGATCCTTTCCGGCGCCGCCGGCGTCCTGTCTGTCGTGACGGATAGGCCGCACATCCTGGAGCTACGCGAGCACTACCAGTTCGACGCGGAGGATGAATGCCTGGTTTTCAGTGTTCGCGAGCCGTTCGCGAGCCGTACCTCGGGCGACAGCCTGGTGCACGGCGAGATCACGTCCACGACTCCCCTGGTCCTCGTCTCCCGGATGCCCCAGAACGGCGTGATCTTCAGCGACGGAGTCGAAGAGGATTTTCTCGAATTCAATAGCGGATCGATCGCGACGGTCACGATCGCGAACCGGAAACTCCTGCTGATGCACGCGGGACACGACTGACTGGCCCGGGGATCCGCCTCGCGACATGACCCGGCTGCGCGTTATCCTGTGGGCATGAAGCTCAAGCGATTGAACGAGGATTTCCGGGTCGAAGAGCTGCCCATCATCGAGGGCGGCGATCGCGGCAGGTTCGTGTTTTACCGCCTTTGGAAGCGCGGGCTCGGGACGCTCGAGGCCATCGAGGCGATTCGCCGTCGCTGGAACCTCGCGGCGGAACAGGTCCATTATGGCGGCTTGAAGGATCGTCACGCGGAGACGATTCAGTACCTCACGATCCTGGAAGGTCCGAATCGGCCACTGCGCGAGACCAATCTCAGCCTGGAACCTCTCGGCCGGCTTCAACATCCGTACGGACCCCGAGACTTTCGGGGGAATCGGTTCGGCCTGGTCCTGCGCGATCTCACCCCCGACGCAGCGGCCCGCGCGCAGAGATCGGCGGAAGCCGTGCCGAGGGACGGCCTGCCGAATTACTTCGACGACCAGAGATTCGGCTCCGTCGGATTCGGAGGCGGATTCATCGCCGAGGCATGGCTGAAGGGCGACCACGAACGCGCACTCAGGCTGGCGATCGCCGAGCCCAACGCATCGGACCGGCCCGAAGTCCGTGCCGAGAAGGCGATCCTCAACGAGACGTGGGGCCAATGGGCCGACGCCAAGGCGAGATTGCCGAGGTCGCATGCGCGCAGCCTCGTGACCTATCTCGTGGACCACCCGACCGACTTTCGGGGAGCATTCGCGCGCGTTCGTCGCGACCTGCGATCGCTCTACTTCTCGGCGTATCAAAGCTATCTCTGGAACCTGTTGCTCGGTCGTTTGATCGAGCAGACGACCCGGCCGGAACAGAGGGCGGAAATCGACTTCAAGGTCGCTACGTTGCCGCTCCATCACGGTCTGGACGTCGACCAGGCCAGGACGCTTCGCTCATGGAGCCTCCCCTTGCCCGCCTCGCGTACTCCGCTCGAGGCCGAGGGTCCAAAGCGAGATCTCGTCATGGGCGTGCTGAACGAACTCGAGCTAGGCTGGGAAGACCTACGCGTCAAGCATCTCAAGGACGTGTTCTTCTCGAAAGGCGAACGGCCCGCGCTCTTCTTTCCCGATGCGATGACCCACCAGGTGGCGCCCGACGAACTGTATCCCGGCCGTCAGAAGATGACGCTCTCCTTCGACCTCGTGAAGGGCGCGTACGCCACGCTCGTGGTGAAGAGACTGACCGAACCCCTCGCATGATCCCAATACTCTTCGAGGACAACCACTGCCTTGCGCTGGATAAGCCGGCGGGCCTCCTTTCGCAGGGGGACGCGACCGGCGATCGCTCAATTCTGGATCTTGCGCGCGACGACATCCGGCGGAGATATGACAAGCCCGGCAACGTCTTCGTTGGGCTCGTGCATCGGCTCGATCGACCGGTTTCGGGTGTCGTCGTATTGGCGAAGACGAGCAAGGCAGCGGCGCGGCTCTCGACCCAGTTCCGCGAGCATCAGGTCGAGAAGGTGTACCTGGCCGTCGTCGAGGGGACGCCGCTGGACGCCGAGGGCGAGTGGTTCGACTGGTTGGCGAAAGACGCCCGCGAGAATCGTGTCTCGGTCGTCGAACGTGGTGAGCACGGGAAGGCGGCGGGATTGGCGTATGAGGTCCTGGATCGGGGGCAGGGCTTGAGCCTGCTCAGGTTGCGGCCCACGACCGGTCGAGGCCATCAGCTTCGAGTGCAGCTCTCATCGCGCGGGCTGCCGATCGTGGGAGATCGAAAATATGGGGCGAAGTCCCCGCTGAGGGCGCTCGACGGAGGGTTCCGGATCGCGCTTCATGCGGAACATCTGGCGTTCAACCACCCGACTCGGGATGAACGGATTTCGGTGAGCTCGCCGGTGCCGGCAGACTGGCCAAGGCGGTTTTGCCGTAATTGATCGCCGAACGGCCGAAGTAGGCGAGCGGAAGGCCCAGGCCAGCGATCATGGCCGGTGAATACGATGTCCAGGCGATTGTTGATGTTTGCGACGAGCTTTTTTCCTGGAGCGTCGCAACCATCCTGTAGCCGGCATCCGCCTTTGGCTCGGTCGGCGACTGCGGCACGGGCGGCGGCGAGGACGCCGACGGTGCGGGCGTGGCAGGGTGGGTCGCGAGGAAGCTCAGGGCCGCTTGCCAGAGCGGAGTGTCGGTGCCGCCGAGTTCCTCGACAACACGCTCGGCGGTCTTCTTGTCGGACTTCTTGGTGAGGATGAGATGCAGGAACGCCAGCGAGGCGGGTCGGGACCCGTCCGCGTCGAACACGAACACGGGGCGAGAATCCTCGCGGGCGAGTTCTTCCTCGAATCTCTTCAGTCGTGACGGGTCGATCGATTTCGGCGACGTCGGGAGCACGATATAACGCAAACCGTGATGGTCGATCGCGGCGATCTCTTCCGGCTTGATTTCGTGCGACTCGCGAAGGTCGATCACGGTCCTGTAGCCCAGTTCGACGAGCCACTTCCAGCCCGAGTCGGTCGGCAGGCTGCCGGCGGCGAACTGGGGCTCGATCACTTTGAAGCGTCGGATTCCGGGGCCGATCCCGGCCGCAGCCTCGGCCGGTTTGGCCGGGGCTGTGGGCGGGGCGACGGTCTTTGCGGGATCGACGACCGCAGGTCGGTCGCCCGCCGACGGGGGGGCCGGAGGCGACGCCTCGGCGGCCGGGGTTGTCTCGGCCGGCACGCTCAACGTCGGCAAGTCGGCCAGCGGATCGCGCTCGGAGGCCTCGGCCGGGTGGCCCGAGAGGCCGGGGCCTCCCGAGCGCCCGGGGCCGACCTCGCGGCGGGCCTCGGTGGCCTCGCCGCGCGACCGATCGGTCTGGGTCTGGTACAACGATTTGACCGCGCCCGCCTTCGAGCCTTGCGCCCCTCCGGAACCGCCCGCCGGTGGGCTCAACGAGCCGGAGCCCGCTGGGCCGTTTGGCAGAATTTCCGGGTTCACATCGGCCGGAGGTGCCGTGAGGACGGGCCCCGGCATCATGCCCTCGGCGGGGTCGATCGTGACCGCGCCGAGGGCGGGCTCGCAGGCGCTGGCGACGGGTGCAATGGCCCCGCGGTGGAAAATGCGCTTGATCAGGGCGCACGGCCCCGCGCATTTCCCGCACCTGCCGGTGCCACATCCGTTCCCGCCGCCGAGAGCAGCGCAGCCCTCGAACATCACGGCCGACAGGGACAGGGCGACCAGGCCTATCCGGGCCCAGGCTCGCCCGGGAGCGGCCCGGTACTTTCGAGAGGTCGTCATGAGTCGTTCCTCCGCGTTTCGAACACCGCGCGGCGCCTCGTCCGAAGTCCCCGACGCTCGATCCTTCGCAATCCGTCCAGCCGGTCTCGAACGACATTCGGTCGAGACCTCCGTACCGTATCGCGAGCATGACCGGACGCCGGGTTCACCGGCTCGGGGGAACGATCGAGTCCGCCGACATCCGGCCCGCTTCGCTGCCAGGTCCGACCGTCGTGGTCGTGGCCGGCAATCCACGAGGAATGTCGATGGGAGGCTCGCGGGTGTCGTATCAATGGGTGCCATCACATCCCCAATCCGCCGCCAAGCTCCGCGCTCGCACGGCCTCCACGGAATCCTCCCCGGGGCGTTCGCACCGATCCAGGACCGCGCGACCAGGCCATTGTCGCGCGGATTCCGGGGTCGGATTGACGCGTCCGGCTCGGATGATCCGTGTCGGGACAACCGTCGATGAAACTTAGCCGATGATCCGGCCGTTGCCAAAAATCCCGGCGGCTTTCTACAATGATTTTTCCGTGCGGGACGATTCGCGATCCCGCGCATCCGGCACCCCTTGCCGAGAAGGCATAAACCGAACCATGAGCCCCTCCTCCGCGACCCGACCGGTGCCGTCGCGGAGATGGACCACGGCCGCGATCGCGTGTTCGATCTTCGTTGTGGCCCTGGCTTCGTTCCGATGGGAGCTGTCCTCAGAACCGCGATTCATGGACGAAGCGGCATTCCTCTCCCAATCGTACTTCTGGGATCTCGCCATTTCCGGCCGGACAAACAGCCCGCTCTGGCTCGAATACCCCGCCTACGATTTGCCACCGCTGCCGAAATACTTGATTGGTGCCTCGTTGCAGTTGCACGGTATCGCGCGAACGGGCCGTTCGTGGGCTATCGCCTGGTATCGGGACCCCGGCGAGGCCAGATTCGTGACCGCCGAGAGCCTCCAGGCCGCGCGAATGCCGTCGCTGCTGCTCGGCGCTCTCGGCTGTGTCGCGATCTTCGCCCTCGGCACGTTGGCAGTCGACCGCCGCGTCGGGCTCGTTGCCGCCGGCCTGCTCCTGGTCAATCCGCTCTATCGACTTCTCTCGCGTCGGGCGATGGCCGATGTGCCGGCGGAGGCATTGATTCTCTGCACCCTGGCTCTGGCGCTCGTCATCTGGAAGGGATGTTTGAATGGACGGACGACCACGGCTCGGGCGATCATCTTGTCGATCGCGGTGGGCGTCCTCAGCGGACTTGCCGTCCTGGCGAAGCTCAATGGCGGACTGGCGTTGATGACCGTCGCGGCCTGGGCCGGACTGGGCGTCCTCTGGTCGCTGTTCCGTCCCTCGGCCGTCGGGTCGCCGCTGACAGAATTCCAACTCTCGGGCGGAACCTTTGTCGCCGGCCTGTGCGCCTTGTCCTCATTCATCGTCCTGAATCCGTTCATCACGGCCGGGCCGACGATGTCAGCGGGTTCTCCCTTGATGGCGCCGGCGCCGCCGAACCAATCCATGACCGAGCGGCTCTCGCACGTCGTGAGGCACCGAGTGGATGTCTCTCGACACGGCCAGACGAGCTTTCCTCGCGATGCCCTGCGGACGACCCGTGAGAAGGGCAAGGCCCTCCTCGTTCAGGGATTCGGCCGGTTCGGTCCATTCGGACCCTCACATGCCGACTCGACGCGGCGGTACGACTGGACGCAGGACCGCGGTGCCCTGATCTGGTTTCCGTGCGTCCTGGCTGGCCTGCTCTGGGCACTGGTTCGAGGAATTCGACAGACTCGCGCGGGCGAGGCTCCCACATCCTGGGCACTTGCCCTTCAATTCCTCGTCTCGCTATTGACGGTCGGAATGTTCCTGCCGCTCGCCTGGGATCGCTACTTCTTGCCGATCCAGTCGAGCTCGGCACTCCTGGTCGCCGGTGCCTCGGTTTCCACGTTCGATCGGATACGAAAGAGGGCGGGATACGGATGAGCGGGCGGACGCTCCGAGTGGCCCTGGGGGTCTTCGTGATCCTGCTCGGGAGTTATGCATTTTTCTGGCATTCTCGGGACTGGAACGTCTCGAGCCGCCTGATGCTGACGTACGCGCTCGTCGATCGGGGCCAGGTCTCCATCGACGGGCTGGAAGACCATACGGGCGATCGCGCACGAGTGGGTAGTCACTATTACAGCGACAAGCAACCCGGCTACTCGCTACTCGCCGTTCCACCTTATCTCGCCTGTCGGTTGTTGGGACTTCCTCCCCATCCGATCGGCCGACGCGGAGAGGGTTTCGCCTACTGGCCGGCGGATTACTGGATCACACTGGCGACATCGGGGGTGCTTACTGCATCCTGCGGCGCGCTCCTCACGATCCTGGCGGTCTGGCTCGGGTGCGATCCCGGGCGGGCCGCGCTGGTTGGCCTGGCTTACGGTCTGGCCACGCCCGCATACGTCTACGCGACCCTGGCCTACGGCCATCAGGCGACCGCATGCCTGCTGCTGATCAGCCTGGCGACGATCGAGCGGGCGCGGATCACGGGGCGACCGTTAGCCTGGGCGACACTTGCCGGAATCTGCGCGGCGATCGCCTCGGTCGTTGAGCTTCAGGTCGGTCCGGTGTCGGCCCTGATGGGGATCTATCTTCTGGGCCTGGTCCTGGCGAAGCGCCTGCCCTTTTCCTCGGTACTTGGGTTCGGACTCGGGGCGGCCGGCCCGACGGCCATACTCTTGATCTACAACACGGTCACGTTCAGCTCGCCGTTCGACATGGGTTACTTTCACGAGGATCTCGCCCAGTTCCGGGCCGTCCACTCGGCCAGAAATCCGTTGGGACTTTCACGCATCGACGCGGGCCGCGCAATTGAGTTGTTGTTCCTGCCGCATCGCGGATTGTTCTTCTACGCGCCGATTCTGCTACTGGCCATCCCCGGATTTTTTGTGCTCCTGTGGCGACGATGGTCCGTTGCGGTCGTGTCGCTCGGCGCGTGTCTCGCGGTCTTCCTCGTGAACTTGAGCTATCCGGAGTGGACCGGCGGCATGTCGACCGGTCCGCGACTGCTGTCACCGCTCCTGCCCTTTGCGATGCTACTAGTCGCGGCGATTGTCGCCCCCTGGGGCCGCCAAGGCAACGAGACCCCGCGCGCGAAGCCAACTCCCTGGAGATCCCGATCCTTGCGAGCATGGACCGGGATTGCGGTCTTGCTCGCGATCCTCGGCGGGGTCGAGATGCTCATGTTTCAGGGGGTAGGTGGACGCCTGCCGCCGGCACCTCGGGGCTACGCCGCGGAAACACCGTTCCACAGGCCGTGGAAAGAGATCGTCTGGCCGTTATGGAAAGGCGACCCGGTCCCGCGGTGGCGAGGGGCCGAATCGGATCGATTCGAGCCGACGCTGGTCTCTCTCCGGTGGCCCCGCGCGGTCTCGAGCGTGCCGCCCGGGTGGCGATGGCTTCAGTTCGTTCCGCTCGTCGCCTTTCAGTCCGCCTCAATCGGCCTCTTGATGTGGGGAATCAAGTCTCATCCGGCGTCACGGCGGCCAAGAGACGCTTGAATCTGCCCGCGTACGGCCTCCCAGACGCGGTCGGCGGTCAGCTCGGTCATGCATTCCATGCGGGGGCAGGTCTTCACGCAACTTGCCGCGCACCAGACCTGACTCGCCACCGCGACCGAGTGTACGCCGTAAGGACCCGTCTTGAGCGGTGACGTACAGGTGTAAACACCAACGACACGCGTCCCCGTGGCCGCGGCGAGGTGAAGCGGGCCGGTGTCATTGGAGAGAACGCAATCCGACGCGGCCATGACGGCCGCGAGCTGGGGAAGCGTCGTTCGCCCCGAGAGATCGAGGATCGGGAGGCCATCTAGCCCAGCGATCAACTCCTCGACGAGCGGTCGATCCTCGGGGGCCCCGACGGCGATCAGCGAAACCCCGCACTCCTTGACGGCCCGAACTGCGACCTCGGCAAATCGGGATGGCGGCCATCGTTTGGTGAGCCATCGCGCGCCGACGTTGAGAATGAGCCTCGGCGAGTTCCGACTGTAGAGCGTGGCTTTCGCCCACTCCCGATCATGGTCCGAGATGACGGGTACGAACGATGGTGAGCCGGAGATCCCGAACGCATGAACGACCTGCATCAACTTGTCGACCGCATGGGTCTTGCTCTTGCTGTCGTTGTCGCCAACCCGATGCGTGTAAAAGCGCGTCGCCCCCTCGCGTGCGTCGGCCAGGCCAACGCGAACGGCCGCACCGGTACACGCGGCGATGATGCCGGTTCGGAGCAAGCCCTGCAGGTCGATGCTCAGATCAAATTTCCGACGCCTCAGATCGCTCGCGAACCGGGCGAAGGCTGCGAGCCCTTGCGGCCCCAGACCGACTCGGCTGCGGTCGAACGGGATGATCTCATCGAGGTCGGGATGACCGTCGAGCAGACCGCGCAAGCCCCGATTCACCACCCAGGCCAGATGGGCCTGGGGCCAGGCGGCTCGAAGTGCGGACAGGACGGGGAGGGCGTGGACAATGTCTCCAAGCGAACTCGGCTTGATCAGGCAGACGCGATCCGGCCGAAGCTCGGCGAGATCGATCCGATTAGCGGCCATGGCGCGGGAACTCCCTTTCCCGTTTCCGGTACGGGGCTGTATCGTAATCATGTTGACCGATTTGGACAATGGTGGCTTGGCGACCGACGGCTGCCCTCGTCGATCGTCCTTCGTAAGGGATGGCTCCGATGATCGCAGGTGTAGGAATTCTCCTGATCGCCGCCGTCGCGGGCATCGAGCGCGGCGAAGTGACATTCCGACCCACCGAGGCCGAAGCCAAAGTGCCCGAGCGGTTCCGGTTGTCGGAGGCCAAATTCGGGTTCGAGATCGAAGAACGCCGGACCACCCCGCGTTACTCCGTCTCGGCGATTCGGTTCCCGTCTCCCGTCGTGACGCCCGACCCCGAGAACAATACGGTCCACGCGGAATACTTCCGCCCGACTGGCGAGGGCAAGCGTGCCGCAGTCGTGGTGCTGCACATCCTGGGAGCGGATTTCGCCCTCTCGCGCTACTTCGCCGCTCGTCTCGCCGATCGCGGTGTGGCGGCGCTCTTTGTCAAGCTGCCTTATTACGGCGAGCGTCGCGGCAACGATCCCTCGAAGCGGTTCCTGTCCTCCGACCTCGACCGATCCGTGACGGCCATGGGCCAGGGCGTCTGTGACGTCCGCCGCGCGGCGGCCTGGCTGGCGAGTCGCGAGGAAATTGACCCCAGGAGGCTCGGGGTCACCGGGATCAGCCTGGGGGGAATCGTCTCGTCGATCGCGGCGTCCGTCGACCCCACCCTCAATCGCGCGGCGTTACTTCTGGCCGGAGGAGGGCTGGGGGAAGTCCTCTGGGAGATGCCGGAGGCCGCGAAGTACCGGGCCTTGTGGGTGGCTTCGGGACGGACCAAGGCGGACCTCATCGCGATGACGGCCCCGTTCGATCCCCTCACCTACGCCGAGGGCCTGCGCGGAAAGCGTATCCTGATGATGGCCGGGACGGTGGACGAGGTCATTCCTCCCGCCGCCGCAACGGCCCTCTGGGAAAAGGCGGGCAAGCCCCCGATACGGTGGATGGAATGCGGACACTATTCCGCGGCCGGATTCTTGTTGCCCGCAATGCGTGAGGCCGTGGAGTTTTTTGCCGAGGGTGTCGCACGATAGGCGAACTGCCAGAGGCTCCGACACGTAATCCGGAGCGGGCATAGATCTCGGCGCGTACGGTGGGTCCGGATTGCATGGCCGGCCCATCCGGGGTATGTTCCGCCGAACGGTCGGGGGCGGAGATACCGGAGGTCTCATGACGGCGCAGGTCACCAGCGCGTTCCTGTATGTGAACGATATCGTCAAATCGATCGAGTTTTATAACGAGGTCGTCGGCGCGGAGATCGCCCAGGTTCACGCCGAGGAAGAGGGTGGCCCGATCAGCCTGGCCATCCTGCGATTCGGCGGATTCAGCCTCATGCTCCACCCGCAAGAGGGGCATGAGGACGAGTTCAAGGACCAGCGCGTCGGCATCGGCCTCCACCTTCAGTTAAGAGTGGAAGACGTGGACGCCTTTCATCAGCATTGTATCGATGAAGGCGCCTACCTCAGTGTCTCGGGCGACCCCGTCGATCAATCCTGGGGCTGGCGTGAATTCGCACTCAAAGATCCCGACGGATACGTCTGGTCGGTCTACCAGGACAAGTCCGACGGCAAGTGGATATGACCGACTCCTACGCCGGTAAGCCCTTGTAAGATCAATTCTTCGGCGTCGTCACCCGATCTGTCGAAGCGGTTCCGTATAACCAGTCTCGGCCCCGCTGAGTCGAGATGAGCAGATAGTACGAGGCGACAATCACGAGGAACCCGGCGTAGAGGCGCTTGAGCGTCATGTCGGACACGCCGGTGGTGATTTTCTGCCCCAGATACGCGCCAAGGAAGAGCCCTACGGCGATCAAGAGGCCGTAATCGAGCCTGGCGTTTCCTTCCCTGTAATAGCCTATCACCGCGAGCAACCCGACCGGCAGCAGCAAGGCAAACAAGGACGTGCCCGTGGCCGCCTTCTGACTGAGCCCGAACAGGATCACGAGCGCGGGAACGATCACCAGGCCGCCGCCGATGCCGAACATTCCGCTAAGAATGCCCGCGCCGAAGCCCAGGCACAGAATCGCAACAACCGCCGTCGATCCGCTCAAGGTGCGTCTCCTTCCCCGCGCGACAAGACAAGACCCGCCCCGACGATCGCGGCGGTTTCGACCCGAAGACGCGTGGGCCCGAGTCCCACGAGCGTCCATCCCGCAGTCCTCGCCGCGTTCAGTTCGGCCTCCGTCCAGCCCCCTTCCGGGCCCACCGCCAGCGACACGGACCCGCCCGATCGCCATCGCGGCCAACTGACTGGCCCGGCCCCACCCGCCTCGGCGAGGAGTCGCACGTCCGAATGATCGCGTTCGAACGCTTCAAGACTGGGAATCGGCTCCTCCAGCACCATGAGCCGGTTTCGCCCGCACTGCTTCGAGGCTTCCAGGATCACTCGACGCAGCCTCTCCATCTTCGCCGATCGTGGATCGACGACCGATCGGGCCGCCTTGAGCGGGATCAGACGGGCGACGCCAACCTCGGTTGCCTTCTCCACGATCCAGTCGAATCGCTCGCCTTTCGGCACGGCCACCAGAAGGGACAGGCTGACGGAAGTCTCACGATCCGGGACCGGACTACGGGCCTGAAGTCGGACGTGATCTCGTTCGATCTCCAGGATTTCCGCCTCGACGCAATTCCCACGTCCGTCGAAGACTTCCACGTGATCGCCGATGGCGCGACGCGCGACGCGGGCCAGATGTTTTGCCTCATCGCCTCGAAGGGTGATGCCACCTCCGGGCGGGATCTCGGCACAGAAAAAACGGTCGGCCACCGGACCTCTCCAGTAGGCTGGTCCCCATCGGCAAAAGGTGCTGGGCCATGATAACCGATCGATAGGGCTGAGGGTCAATTCACTCGTAGCACCCGGGGGGCGCGATCGCCTCGCCACACTCGCGATGTTCGGCGGTGCCGTCCGGGGTCTGGAGATTCTCACGCCCGTCGTCGTTGAGGATGTGGCGGCCGAGTGCAACGGTCCGGTTGCCGCGTGAGCAAGCGGCCGCGTCTGGAGGGAGCATGGTCGGGAAACCGGGTCGCTTCGTGGGCCGAATAAAAATCCCCCGGTAGGAATCGAAATCCCTTTTTGCTCGTCTCCGGCAAACCGCCGAGAGGGCAGCCCGCCCTCGTCAAGGAAATCATCGAGTCGACGGGCGTGTTTGATCGGGAAATCCGTCTTGGCTCCAGATCTCACCGCACGGCGAACCCGGAGCGTCCGGGATTCGAAATTCCCGATCCGGATGGGTTTGATCGGACCTTCACAGCGGGGCAATGAGGGGAGAGTCCGGAAGCGGTCTGGCGGCTAACCCGTGGGGCCTGATAGGATCGGGGCTGGTCGCAATGGCGATTTCGGCCTCCGCCGAATCGGCGACGAGGGAATGCTTCCGCGATGTCTCGCCAATCGATCCCGCTCAAGAATCCCTACCTGGCCGCATTCCTGGCCTGGCTCGTGCCCGGGCTGGGGCACTTTTACCAGGGCCGCCGCGGCAAGGGTGTTCTCTATTTCGTCTGCATCCTCGGCCTTTTTGTCGCCGGCCTGACCATGGGCGGCGGAAAAATCGTCTTCTGGCGGTGGGTCAGCCCCTTCCAGAACTTCGAGGACTTCCGGCTCTGGTATCTCGCCCAATTCTGGGTCGGCCTCGCCGCCTTCCCCGCCGTGATCCAATCCACGCTCGCCCGATACGGCATGAGCCCGATCCTGGGCGGCTACCTCGCCGAGCCCGCCCTGCACGTTTTGAACGGGATGCATCGCCAGTACGGGCGGTTCATCGACATCGGCACCGTCTACACCGCCATCGCCGGGCTGCTCAACGTGCTCGCCATTTACGACGCCTTTGAAGGCCCCGCCCTCGCCGACGAGCCAGACCCGTCGACGAGCCCCGAGCCGGCAAAACCCGCCTCCCTCGTGCTGGAGCCCAGCACATGAACCCCGCATCCATCAATATCTTCTGGCTCTTATTGCCTCTCGCTGGCGCGATCAGCCTGGTCTACGCCGCGTCTCGCCACGAGAGCTGGAAGCGGATCTGGTGGCACGCCGCCCGCCTCTCCATGACCATCCTCGGCCTCATGGCGGCGACGACGTTCTTGTTACTCCTACTGCATAGCCGGGGATGACGGGATGTCGGCTGGTTCGTCTTGGCGATCGCACTCGGGGGTGTAGTCTGCTCCTCCCAATGCGACTCGTGCCCAGACATCCCATCGGCGACGAGACAACGCATGAACTGCGTCGAGTTCGTTCACTGGCAGGACGGGGACGCCTTCCTCGGATATCTGCTCGACTTCCCCGATTACTGGACCCAGGGCGAGTCTTTGGCAGACCTGAAGGAGCACCTCGCCGACTTGTAACGAGATTTGACTGGCGGGGAGATACCTGGTATCCGCCAGGTCGATGAGTTGGTGATCTCGTGATGCGGATCGATCTGATCCGTGCTGTCGAGGGGTTGGGTTGTGTCTTGATCCGGCATGGCGGCGGCACGACTGGTATCGGAACCCGGCCATCGGGATGTCCCAGCCGGTCCCCCGACATAGGGAGATCAAGGAGCATCTGGTGCGGCATATCCCCGCACGCCTCGACAACCCGGCGTCGGACGCGACATCGGGACACAACCCGAGGGGTTAGGCGGAAATTGTCGAGCCCCCGTCCTCCTCATCGATGATCACGTCTCCGGCGGGATTCTTCGGAAGACCGGGTCGTCTCGGGCCGTCCAATAAATGCCCGACGTCGAAGCGTTCACCGATGTAGATCTGGCGGACCTCGGGATTATTGAGGATCTCCATGCGGTTGCCGCGGGCGAAGACGCGGCCGGCACTGATCACGTAGCAGCGGTCGGTGACTTCCAGGGTCTCGCGGAACTGGTGGTCGGTCATCAGGATGCCGAGTCCGTGTTGCTCGGCGAGGGCACGAACGGCGTCCTGGATCTCGCCGACCGTCTTGGGATCGATGCCGGCGAAGGGTTCGTCGAGCATGATCAGCTTGGGCTCGGTGATCAGGCAGCGGGCGATTTCCAGGCGGCGACGCTCACCGCCGGAGACGCGGTTGGCCTTGGTCTTGCGAATGTGCGTCAGGCCGAACTGGGAGAGGAGCTCATCCTGGCGATACTTCCTCGCCTTGCGGTTCATGCCGGGTCGGGTTTCGAGGATCGCCATCAAGTTGTCTTCGACCGAGAGCTGCTTGAAGACGCTGGAGTCCTGCGCGAGGAACCCCATCCCCCCCTGGGCTCTCTTGAACATCGGCAGGTTCGTGATGTCCTTGCCGTCGAAAACGACGTTGCCGCCGTCGGCCGCGATCAGGCCGATGGTCATCCGGAAACTCGTCGTCTTGCCCGCTCCGTTCGGTCCAAGCAGGCCCACGACTTCGCCGGCTTCGACCTCAAAATCCACGCCGCAGACGACCTGGCGCTTGCCGTACCACTTCTGAAGATCGTGGGCAACGAGAAGGGGCATGGGGCTCGTCCTCCGTGACGGGCAGTTCGCAGTTTGCAGAGAAGATCCGACCCGGCCGAACTACCTGATCCACTTCATCCGCTCGACATACGGCCGGAACGGGATGCGGAAGTCTCGCCCGAGCTTGATATTGGGCCACATCGGAACGCCGTGGGGCCAGTAGACGAAAAAGGCCTTGCCGATCAGCAGAGATTCGGGAACTTCCCAGGTCGATCGGTCTTCGGGCTTCGACCACGGCTCGACCCGGATGTCGCGGAGGGTGTCGTAGTAACCGTGGGCGTCACCCTGCGACCAGCCGCGGCTATCCTTGCTACGGGGGCTGTTGTCGCCCATCATCATGTAGCGGCCGGGCTCGATCGGGTAGTCCTTCCATTTCAGCTCGCCCAGCACGGCGAATTTGGTCGGGTCCGCCAGCAGGTCAAACGTCTCAGCGATCTTTTTCTCGGGGTCCCCGCTACCGGCGGGCCAGGGAACGCTGAGCCCCGAATAGTCGGAATATCCAGGGTCCTGGGTATAGTAGATATCCCGTTTCAGGACAAGCCCGGACACCTCAAGGTCGGCGTGTTGGAACGCGATGGTCACGGGAACCAGGTCGGCCGCAGTCGGGGAAAGATGCTTTTCGGGATCAGTCTCGAACGTGATCCCGTCTCCAAATGGCGTCTTGCCGTCGACCCAGAGCGTCAGGCGATCATCGACGTTGGCAAAGGCGACGTCGTGCGATTTGCCATCGGCGCGGAGCAGCGTCGGGACCGGGTTGGATAAGGCCTTGCCATCGCGAGAGAGGATGGCTTCGCCCGTTTCCAGGTCCACCACGCATCGATGGGCGACGCCGCCTTCCACCAATTCCAATCGGACCTTCCCGCCCGTCCCGGCCTTGGCAAGAAATCTCGCCGAGACGGTCAGGTCGCCGACCCAATGAGGCTGGAACCATCCGCTGGCGTCCGAACGGGCGTCGCTCGTCGCGCCCGAATTGTAGCCGTAGAAATCGGTGATAAGCGTCGCTCGGGGACCGCCGGGGATGGGCTTTCCCGTCAAGGCCGCCTCCCACTGGGCGGGATCGGGCACGTAATTACGATACTGAAGCTCCGACCAGGAATCCTTGCCGCGATCGCCGTTGGTACTCGTCTTGAAAGTACTTGCACCAGTTTCTTTCCAGGCGTCACTCTTTGCCCCCCACCGATTCCACTCGGGCCGGTCGGCGAACGCCTTGGGTCGGTGCGAGTCGTCCCAGACGAGCTGTTGCATGGCCTGCTGCTGGGGTAACGGCTTGCGCTGGATTCGGAACGGTTCGTTCGACGACGGCGACTTGGTGAGGATATTTCCGTAGTAAATCCTCAGTAGCTCCCCGGGGAGGCCGATCAGGCGTTTGATGTAATTGGTCTCGGGTTCCTCGGGATAGTGGAAGACGACCACGTCCCATCGGGCGGGCGCCCGGCCGCCGAGCCAGGGCGGGAGGTTATAGAGGAACTTCATGACCAGGATGCGATCGCCCTTGAAACTGGGCAATTCGGAGAGGTTCGTGACCCGGAAACGGCAATTTGGGCAAGTTGCGGAATTGACCATCTGGCCGGGGCGACCGGCCCGGTTGGTCTCAGCCTCCTCGGCGGCATTCACGGCAAACAGTTCACCGCACTGACGGCAGGTGACTTCCTTGTGCTGGCCGTAAAGGGTCGGAGCCATCGATCCGGTCGGGATGACGAACGCCTCGGCCTCGAAGCCACGGATCAGGAAGGCGAGGATGAAGGCGACGACGATCTGTTCGACCAGGTCCCGGCCGGTCTCCTTCTTCCGCCCGGGGGCCTCCGGAGACGCGGCGGTCCTGGTTTTCGGCTTTTCCAGTGTCCGGCTCATCGGTGAAAAGTCCCCAAGAAATCCGGGCGCGGGAAAAACGAGGCGGGAAGGTTCATCGAATGTACCGGATTTCCCGGGGATCGGGAATCCAATAGAGATCTCGGCCGAAAACTTGGAGCGGGACGGCCTGACTCGGGAGATGCACCAGGAACGGTTTTCCCAGGAACCGCTCACCCGCCACCACCGGGCTGCCGATCCAGAATCGCGAGTCGTTCGAGACCGGGCTGTTGTCCCCCAGGACGAAATACTCGTTCACTCCGAGATTATAGGGGACCTCGACCCCGAACGGCCGCCTCGGGGTCTGGGAAAGTGCGTCGGTGTAGTACACGTCTCGGTCGATGCGGACGTCCTGAATCTCCGCGGAACCGGTGCCGAGAGTTCCGATTGCGACCGGGCTGCTCGTCCAGTTCGGCCTCTGGGCGACATCGTCGTAGTCGACCGGCGTGAAGGCGAGATTGCCGTCAATCGTGACGGACAGCCGACGGTCAACGATCGCGACCTCGAGGACGTGAGGCTTCGCGAGATCCGCTTGAAGGGCGGGTACCGATGCGTTCAGGGTCAGCGGAAGGGCCCGACCATTTCGGCGAACGGAGATCGGCTTCGCCGGCCCCACCGGCAGGTTCACGATGAACCGATCTCCGCCGGAATCAACGCGAACCAGCATGGCCTCGCACCCGGGACCAGCGGCGACCCTCGCAGTGAGCATCAGGTCGTGGACGCGATTCTCGCCGGGCACGTCGGCCCCGTTGTACGAGGTATAGTCGCGGATCGGCCCAAAATTGCCACGATCGGCCTGCCAGTGGCGGTATTCGACCCAGTCGGGCGTGCTCGCCCCCTCGTCGACCGGTCGGAGGAGAAATCGGGAGCCCTCGGCCCGCCAGCCCGTCTGCATCGGCTTGCGAGCATCGCCATGTCGGAGCACCCAGCGGGGATATCGGGCGATATCCTTCGGCGTGTACTTGTGGTCATAAACCGGGATGCTCATCGCGCGGGCTTCGGCCAGCGTTTTCCTCGCCAGACGGCCGTTGATGTAGACATCGCCCCCCCAGAGCAGGACCGACTCGCCGGGCAGGCCGACCACGCGCTTGACGTAGGCTTCGGAGAGCTCGGCGGGGTTCTGGAAGACGGCCACCTCCCACCGCCGTGGAGGTCGCAGGTCGTATAAGAACTTCTGGACAAGCAGCCGGTCGCCCAGGCTATCGGATGTCGGCGCGTTCTCCAGCTCCGTCTGCCCGCAGTTCGGGCACACGGCGCGACCAATGCGTCCCTGGATGTCCATCCCGAGGGAAAACCGCTTATCACAATTCGGACACAGGATGTCCCGGTGCATGCCGAGCAAGGTTGGCGCCATTGACCCGGTAGGGACAATATAAGCCTCGGCAGCAAAAGCTCTTACGACCAGGATTCCAACAATCAACACGAGCAGGAATTCGGTCGTGGAGCGAAACGGACTCGGGCGAGTTGGGGAGGGATCATCGGCCACGGCCTCGGGAAACATCGGCCGCAGCACGACGGGATCGGGAGTCCCGACGCTCGCCGCCTCCGGTCCGCCCGCTTCGGGTTCGCCTGGCCGATCCTGTTGCATCGTCTCGGGTCCCCGCCAGCGTTCGAGACTCGTGAGCATTCGAGGCGGAGTGGTGGCAAAAGGCGAGATTCCTCGCGGGCATCACTCGTCGCTATCGTCCAGGACGGAGAGGAAGGCTTCCTGCGAGATTTCCACGTTGCCGACCTGCTTCATACGCTTCTTGCCTTCCTTTTGTTTCTCCAGGAGCTTCCGTTTTCGCGTGATGTCACCCCCGTAGCATTTGGCGGTCACGTTCTTGCGGAGGGCCGAGATCGACTCCCTCGCGATGATCTTGGACCCGATCGCGGCCTGGATCGCGACCTCGAACTGGTGGCGTTCGATCTCGGCCTTCAGCTTGCGGACGAGCTTCTGGCCGCGTCGGTACGCGTGGTCGCGGTGGGCCACAATGGAAAGAGCGTCAACCTTGTCGCCGTTGACCAGCACGTCCAATCTCACGAGATCGCTCGCCTGATAACCAATGACCTCGTAATCCATCGTCCCATAGCCGCGGGTCGCACTCTTCAGCTTGTCGTAGAGGTCGTAAATCATCTCGGCCAGGGGTAGCTCGTAGACGAGGATTGCGCGGGAGGGGGTGATGTATTCGGTCTTGATGTAGATGCCGCGACGGTCGGAGCAGAGCTGCATGATCGCGCCGATATTCTCCGACGGGAGGATGAAATTGACCCGGGCGAGCGGCTCGCGGAACTCCTCGATCTCCCCGGCATCGGGAATTCGGGTCGGGTTGGCGACTCGCATCGTCTCGCCGCGCTTCGTCAAGATTTCGTAGGTCACGTTCGGCGCGGTTTGCACGAGCGAGAGGTTGCTCTCGCGCTCGAGCCTCTGCTGGATGATCTCCATGTGGAGCATCCCCAGGAAGCCGCACCGGAAGCCGAATCCCAGGGCATCGGAGGTCTCGGGCTCGTAGGTGAAGCTCGCGTCATTCAGCGAGAGCTTCTGGAGCGCGTTGCGGAGGTCTTCAAACTCGTTGTGAGTGGCGGGAAACAGCCCGCAATAGACGACCCGCTTGGGTTCCTGATAGCCGGGAAGCGGCTGGAGGGCAGAGGTGCGGGCATCGGTGATGGTGTCGCCGATGCGAACATCGGAGAGCATTTTGATGTTGGCCGTGACGTAACCGACCTGCCCGACCAGAAGCTCGTTGCACGCGACCGGATGAGGTCGGAACCGTCCCAGACCGGTCACTTCGTGCTCGGTCTCACCGGCCATCAGGAGGATCTTCTGACCGACCTTGATGGCGCCGTCGACGACGCGAACATAGACGATGACGCCCTGGTAGTCGTCAAACTTCGAGTCGAAGATCAAGGCCCTCAGAGGGGCATGCACCTTGCCGGCAGGGGGCGGGATGCGCTCGATGAGGGCGCGGAAGAGTTCCGGGACCCCCTGCCCCGTCTTGCCGCTGACGGCGAGAATCTCATCCGAGTCGATACCCAGGGTCTGCTCAATTTCGTTCTTGATCTCGTCCGGACGGCTCGCCTGCATGTCGATCTTGTTGAGGGCCGGCACGATGGTGAGATTGGCGTTGATCGCCGCGTAGGCATTCGCGACGGTCTGCGCCTGGACGCCCTGGGTGGCATCGACGAGCAGGATGGCCCCTTCGCAGGCGGCGAGGCTGCGAGAAACCTCGTAGTGGAAATCGACGTGACCGGGCGTATCGATCAGGTTTAGCTCATAAAGTTGCCCGTCCATCGAATACTCGATGGCGACCGCGCGGGCCTTGATGGTGATCCCGCGCTCG